>NZ_VFAC01000002.1 GCF_007644105.1 Elioraea rosea
TGCCGGCGAAGCGGCCGACGCGGTCGGCGTGCTGCGCCCGCGCCGGGGCGCTCGCGCCTGCAGCGAGCGCGGCGCCGAACCCGGCGAGCAGGCCGCGTCGAACGGCGGACACGCCCTCGCCCGGCAGTGGGCGGCTGGGCTGGGCTGGAAGGGGGGCCTTCGTCGTCATCGTTCTCACTCCTGGCTCGCTGACGGCGTCATCGCTGCCGTTGCCGCTGATGTGCCTCAACCCAACCAATGCTTCCAATCTCGTATTTTTCCTGGTCCAGTACCTGAAAGATATCAATTGGATGGCCGCATGGAGCTCCGCCACCTGCGCTACTTCGTCGCCGCCGCGGAGGAGGAGAACTTCGGTCGCGCAGCTCAGCGGCTGAATCTCGCCCAACCGGCGCTCTCCCGGCAGATTCGCGACCTGGAACGGGAGCTCGGCGTGGCACTCTTCGACCGGATCGGCCGCGGCGTGCGGCTCTCGGCCGCTGGCGCCGCCTTCCTTGAGGATGCGCGGCGCGTGCTCGCCGCCACGCGCGGCGCGGCCGAGCATGCACGTGCGGTCGGGCTGGGCGAGGCTGGCACGCTGCGCCTCGGCCTCCTCGATAGCGCTGCCTGGGGCGGCGAGGTGCCGACCGCCCTCGCCCGCTTCCGGCGCGCGCATCCGGCGGTGCGGCTGGAGCTGACAGCGGCGAACTCCGTCTCGCAGACTGCGGCAATCGAGGCCGGGCAACTCGACGCCGGCTTCCTCTACCGGCAAGGCGCGCTGCCGGCGGGCCTGGTAAGGCGACCAGTACGCGAGGACCGGCTGCTTGCCGCCTTGCCGCGCGGGCATCGGCTTGCCGCAGGCCGCGCGACGCTTCGGGCATCCGATCTGGCGGATGAGCCGTTTGTCTGGTTCGCGCGCGCCGTCGCGCCGACCTATTTCGATCGCGCTATGGCGGCCTTCGCCACCGCTGGCCTCGTGCCGCGCGTGGTCCAGGAGGGCGAGAGCGACAGCGTCATGCTTTCGCTGGTATCGGCGGGTGTCGGCGTCAGCCTAGTCAATTCGGTCGCACGCTGGCGCCGTCCGCAAGGCGTCGTCCTGCGCGAAGTCGCAGACCTCGATTTGGCGCTTCGGCTGGACCTGGTCTGGCGCGCACCACCGGCGCCCGCGCTGCAACAGCTTCTGACGCTCCTTTGAGACCGACTCATAACCGCCCTCTTCGCACCGCTCCGAAAATCGCAACTCGATCGACTAACTGTAGAAAACGATAGTCCCACAGGCGCAGTGAAATTCATCGAAGATGCGCCCCCCGCGGCCTACAGACATTCCTTCCAGGCTTCCGACTTCTGCTCCAGATACCCCAACACAACGCGGTTTCCCCGACATATCGGGGCGACAAGGACCTCGGGTTCTTTGGCCTAAGCCAACCTTGCCGATGCGGCGGCCATGCGAACCGCGCCCAGGTTCAGCGCCTCGCGACAGACCCGCCCAGCAACAGCAGCGCCTCCGCCAGAAAGGCCAGCGCAGCGGTCGCCGCAGCGCCCTGGACGATCAGCACCGCGTTCTGATTCTGCAAACCGAGCACGATCGGCGTGCCAAGTGTCGACGCCCCGGCAAGCGCCCCCACGGCCGCCGTCGCCACCGACAACACCAGCGCGACGCGAAGGCCATCCTGCATCACCGGCCAGGCCAAAGGCAGCTCGACCTCGAGCAGGACATCGCGCGGCGGCAGCCCCATCGCTTCGGCCGCCGCGCGCGCGTCAGGCGACACGGCTTCCAGCGCGCCAGTCGTCGCGCGAAGCACGGGCATCATTCCATAGAGCAGCAAGGCCAGGGCCGTCGGCCATAGTCCGAACCCGAAAGCCGGCACGCTCAAGGCGACCACAACGACCGGCGGTACCGCCTGCGAGATGGCGGCGATCGCGTCCACCATCGGCCGCAGCCCGCGCCCCACCGGCCGAGTTACCGCGATACCGAGAACGATGCCCAGCATTGAGGCTGCACCAGCGCCCGCGAGCGCTAGGCCCGAATGGGCAAGCGCAAGCGACAGAAGCCGTTCGGCAGGAAATGGCGCTGCCGTTTCGCCGATCGCCTGGCCAAGCAGGACGGCACCCTGCGGCGACGCAACCAGTGTCAGCAGGAGAGCGAGAAGCAATTGCGGCAGGGCGCGCATCAGGCCTGCCGCAGCACGGCCTCTGCGTGCAGCGAACCGCCAGCGCAGGCGAGCACCGTCGCGCCACTTTCGGCCATCAGCGACAGGGCATCGGCGAGGCTGGCCTCCGCCGGCAGTTCCGGTGCGCCTTGCGGCGGCGCCTCGGGCACCACCGAAGCCGCAGCGGGCAGGAGCGCGAACCGCCGCAGCCCCGGCTGCGTGCCTCCCAGAAGCTGCCGTGCGAAGGCATCGGCGCCAGGCGCGATCAACGAAGCAGCCGGGCCGGCTGCGACGACCCGACCCCCGCGCAGGACCACGAGCTGCGTACCGAGCTCGAGCGCCTCGTCCGGATCATGCGTGACCAGAACGATCGTCTTCCCTGTCGCCTGATGGATGCGCCGCAGCTCCGTCCGCAGCTCGCGGCGGGTGATCGGGTCCACGGCCCCGAAGGGTTCGTCCATCAGCAGGATGTCGGGATCGGCGGCAAGCGCCCGGGCAAGGCCGACCCGCTGGGCCTGCCCGCCGGAGAGGGCGCGCGGCAGGCGGCCCGCGAGACTCCGGTCGAGATGCAGGAGTGCCATCAGCTCCGCCGTGCGGGCGGCGATACGAGGGGCGTTCCAGCCGCGCAGGCGCGGCACCGTCGCGATGTTCTCGGCGACGGTGCGATGCGGGAACAGACCGACCGACTGCATCGCGTAGCCGATCGACTGCCGCAGCTTCGCCGGATCGAGCCGCGCGACATCCTCGCCACGCACGAACACCCTCCCGCGGCTCGGCGCGACCAGGCGGTTGACCAGCCGCAGCAGCGTCGTCTTTCCCGACCCCGAGGGTCCGACGAGGGCGCAGAGTTCACCGGCCTCGATCATCATGGTGATGCCGGAGAGCGCCTCGGCCGTGCCAAACCGGACATGGACGTTCTCGAAGGCGATCATGCCCGCTGCTCGGCCGCGCCGATCGCGGTGTCGGCCGCCAATGCGAGCGCAACGATGGGCAGTGCGCCGAGCAGCATGAGGTCGGTCGCGAACTGGGCGAGGCCCTCGAAAACCAGGGCGCCGAGGCCACCGGCGCCGACAAGCCCGCCAAGCGTCATCAGCCCGATCGACTGAACCACCGCGACGCGCAGCCCGCCTGCGAAAACCGGCATGGCGAGGGGGACACGAATCTCGGCGGTCAGCCGCGCCTCGGTCATGCCGATAGCGCGCGCGGCGGCCACGGCGTCGGGATCGGCCGAGGCAAGCCCGCCCAGCAGGCTGCGGAAGAGAGGGAGTGCGAGGTAGGCGGCGGTCGCCATTACCGCCGGTGCCGGCCCGATCGCTGCCAGCCCCAGTTCTCGCAATGCGGGAAAGCTCGCCAACAACGCCGCAAGAAGGGGGATCAGCAGTGCGAACAGCGCAAGCGCCGGGACCACCTGCACCGTCGCGAACACTGCCCCGATCGGCGCTGCCAGACGTGGCTGGCGGAACGCCGCCCAAGCAAGCGGGACGGCAAGCAGCAGCGCCGCCATCAGCGCAGCGCCCGACAGCACGAGGTGCTGCAGGATCGCCGCCTGCACCGCCTCCGCTCGAACGCGGTACTCGACGAGAAGGGAAAGCGAATGCAGGGCGCCACTGGCAAGGAGCAGCGCGAATGACGCGGCAACGGTCAGCAAGAGGAGCAACCGGCCCAGCGCTCCAAGCGATGCGCCTCTTGCGGCACAGAGGCCAAGCGACCCAACGAGCGCTGCCCAGAAGCCGAAGCCGACCCCCGCGCGCGCCGCAGCGGCCAGCCCCTGGAGCGCCTGCGCTGCGGCCTGTCCCGTCAGCCCCGCCAGGAGCACCGCGGCGGCAAGGGCCGAACAGGCTGCCGCAGGCGCCGGAACGCGTCTCGGCAGCGCCGCCAGGGTGAGCAGTGCAACAACCGGCAGTAGCGCGCCAAGCGTAGCAAGTGCCGAGATCGACGTTCCTGGCAGCAGCCGGTTTGGTGCGACGACCAGCCAGGGCAGCGGAAGCAGCATGCCCGCGAACGCGACCGCCGCCGGCAGCAGGACCGTCGTGCTCACCCGCGGATCGTCGCCAAATGCTCCTGCGCTACCGCCCGTGCAGGCTGCCCCTCGACAACGATCTTGGCATTGAGCCGGCGGAGCACATCCATGTCGAGCGAGGCGAAGACCGGCGCCAAGGCGGAACGGATCGCGGGGAAGCGGTCCAGAACCGCCGCGCGCACGATCGGCGCAGGCTCATAGACGATCTGCGCGCCGCGATCGTCCTCCATCACGACGAGGTCGAGCGCGGCAATGCCGCCATCGGTACCGTACACCATCGCCGAATCAACACCGGAGATGCCTTGAGCCGCCGCACGCATGGTGACCGCCGTCTCGCCACCGGGAAGAACGATGATGCGGTCGCGCGGGAAGGTCGCGCCGTAGGTCTGTTCGAAGGCTGGAAGCGCAGCGGGGCTTTCCACGAACTCCGCCGAAGCAGCGAGGCGAAGCGCGCCGCGTGCGGCGGCGGCGAAGAAGTCTCCCATCGTCGCCAGCTTCTCGCGCGTGGCCACGTCGCGACGCACCGCGATCGCCCAGGTATTGTTGGCCTTCGCTCGGTCGAGCCAGATGATCCCCTGAGCGCGATCGAGTTCTGCCGCCAGGGCGAAGGCGCGCTCCCCGTCACGCCAGGCCGCATCGCCCTCCCGGCGGTGGAAGAACGACGCATTGCCCGTGTACTCGGGATAAAGGTCGATCTCGCCGGACAAGATGGCGGCGCGCACGATGCGCGTCGGGCCAAGCGCAAGACGCGCCTCGGTCGGCACGCCGGCGCGCTCAAGCGAGAGGAGGATCAGGTTGCCAAGGAGCTGCCCCTCGGTATCGAGCTTGGAGGCTACGACCACCCGCGCCTGCCTGCCCTGCCCGCGGGCAGGTCCCACGGCCATCACCACGGCCCCTGCCAACAGCGTGCGTCGTCCCATCATGCGCACCTCCCTCCCGGTCCGAGGACAGCCTAGCCCGCTGGGGGCGCAGAGCGCCAAGCCTTCGAACCGCAGACCTTCGTGATGGGAGCCCGGTTCCACGCCGTCCCGATCAGTGAACTCAATCCCCAGTTGACGTGAGCGCTCGGCCCGTACCCGCCATCCTGTCCGCGGCCACGCACCGGCGACACAAGTAGCGAGGCGGATTGGGAATTCTTTACACCAGCGGCGCGACTTCGTTAGGCTTTCGCGAAGGAGCGGTGAACACGCCGCCCTCTCGCTGCAACGGCGAGGCTAAGCAAAACTGGGGAGAATCGGATGAGAAGGTCTTTTCTTGCGGCAGCAGCCGCCATCGCGCTTGCCATGCCGGGGGCCGCGCTGGCGCAGGAGACGATCAAGATCGGCATCCTCGTTGCACTGGAGGGCGCGTTCAGCGAAGGCGGTCGTGACGGCGTGCGGGGGGTCGAGCTCGCGCTCCGGCAGGTGAACAACACCGCAGGCGGCCGCAGGATCGAGACCATCGTGGCGCCGACCGACACGCGCCCCGATACCGCCGTGCGCCAGGCCCGCAAGCTGATCGAGCAGGACGGCGTCGATTTCGTGATCGGCCCTCTCTCCGGCTCGGAAGGCATCGCGATCCGCGACTATGCCAAGACCGTTCCGGACAAGACCTTCATCAACGGCAGCTCCGGCGCGCTCGAGACCACATGGGTCGATCCGGCGCCCAACTTCTTCCGCTTCCACACCGACGGGGCCCAGTGGGGTGTCGGGCTCGGGCAGTACGTCGTCGAACAGAAGCGCTGGCGGCGCATCGCCACCGTGTCGGCCGACTATTCGTTCGGGTATACGAACTTCCTCGGCTTCGCAGTCGATTTCTGCCGCGCGGGCGGAGACATCGTGCGCCGCTTCTGGGTACCGCTTGGCGCCTCGGATTATGCAGGCGTGATCGCGCAGCTTCCGGACGACGTCGATGCCATCTATCTAGGCCTCGGCGGGACGGACGCGATCAACTTCCTGAACCAGTACGCGCAGGCGGGCGCGCAGATGAACTTCATCGGCGGCACCATCATGGCCGACCAGACGGTGCTGACCTCCCGGGGCCGCGCCAAGGACCTGCTGATCGGCACGCCGACCTCCGGCATGATCTCCGACGAGAACCCGGATGCCGCGTGGACGGCCTACGTGGCCGCCTATCGCGGCGCCTTCCCCGAAGGACAGCGCTTCCCCTCCCCGACCATCTTCGCCACCGGCTACCACATCGCGACGCTCGCGGCGATCAAGGCGCTGAACGATGTCAGCGGTGATCTCTCCGGCGGGCAGCGGCGCTTCCAGCAGGCGCTCGCGACGATGGAGCTCGACACCCCGCTCGGCAAGATCAAGCTCGACCAGAACCGTCAGGCCATCGGGCCGGTGTTCGTCAACGAAGTGACGGCACGGGCAGACGGCTCGCTGTTCAACCGCATGGTCAAGCGCGCCGACAACGTGACGCAGACATTGGGGCTGACGCCGGAGCAGTTCCGCGCGCTCGGCCTGCCCTCGCGCGACAATCCTGACTGCGCGCGCCTCAGGGCCGGGCGCTGACCCGGCGCAACTCCGGCGGCGAGCCCAGCGGTTGCACCGGGCTCGCCGCCGCATGCCGCTCCGCATGACGACAATGCCGAGGAATTTGTGCGGGGCCATGCGTCACGCAGAGAGCGCACCGCGCCCGTGTCACCCCTGGGAAGGGCGGTGATGGCTGCCCTGGCGCGCGCCAATCCCATCGTAGTGCTGCTGGCAGGGCTCCTGGTCGCAGCGCTGCTGTGGCTGATCATCGCGCCCTGGCCGCCAGGGGTCACGGGCGTGATGGGGCCGAAGCGCGTCTTCCTCGCCGCGATCCTGTCCGGCATCACGCTCGGCGCGCTCTACTTCCTGGTGGCAAGCGGGTTCACCCTCATCTTCGGCCTGATGCGCAACGTCAACCTCGCGCACGGCTCGCTCTATCTGCTCGGCGGATACATCGGCTTCGAGGTTGCCGACAGGACGGGCTCCTGGCTGCTCGCCTTCCCCGTCGTGTTCATCATCGTCGCCGCGCTTGGCGTCGTACTGCAGTACGTCGTCTTCCGCCGCATGGAGGGCGAGGAACTGCGGCAGACTCTGGTCACCATCGGGCTCTCGATCGTGATCGCAGACCTGCTGCTGTGGATTTGGGGAGGCAAGTCCTACCAGATCCTGACCCCCGATTTCCTGTCCGGCCCGATGGACCTGCCTCTGATCACTGCCGTAAGGTCGGACGGCGCGGCGGTGTATCTCCGCTATCCGCGCGTCAGGATCTGGATCCTGATCGCGGCGGTGGTGGTGGGTGTGGCGATGTGGCTCGTGATCAACCGCACCAGGATCGGCATGCTGATCCGTGCCGGGGTGGACGACCGCGAGATGCTCGCAGCCTCCGGCCTGCCGATCCAGCTCGTGTTCGTGCTCGTCTTCGCCTTCGGCGCAGGGCTTGCCGGAGTAGGGGGGATCGTCGGCGGAACATTCCAGTCGATCTCTCCAGGGGAGGACACGCGCTTCCTGCTTGCGAGCCTGGTTGTCGTCATCGTTGGCGGCATGGGGTCGATCCCTGGCGCGGCACTCGGGGCGCTGATCATCGGCCTCGCAGAGCAGATCGGCCTCGTCTACGCGCCGACCTATTCGGTCGTGTTCACCTTCCTCATCATGGCCGCAGTGCTTGCCTTCCGGCCGCAGGGTCTCTTGGGAGCGAGGCGCTAGATGGCCGTGGCAGGAGAAGCGCGGCTTCCCGCCGGGTCAGCGAGCGGGGGGTGGCTTGCGCGGGTGCCGCCGGCACTTTGGGTGCTGGCGCTGCTAGCCCTGCTGATGCCCGCCTTCGCCAACAACTTCATCCTGTTCCAGGTCTTCGGCTGGACCTTCATCCTCGGGATGATCGCGCTGTCACTGATGTTCCTTGCCGGCTACGGCGGCATGGTGAGCCTCATACAGATGACGGTCGCGGGGCTTGCCGGCTATCTCGTCGCCATTCTCGGCCCCTCGGGCACCGAACAGGTCAGCCTCGGGCTGCCGTGGTGGATCAACATCCCCGCGGCAGTCCTGATCGCGACCTTCTTCGGAACGCTTGTCGGCGCGCTCGCGGTGCGCACCGAAGGCATCTACACGATCATGATCACGCTCGCGATCGCGGCGGCGTTCTTCTACTTCACGCGGCAGAACTACACGATCTTCAACGGGTACTCCGGCTTCAGCCTGGTCGTGCCGCCGCAGCTTTTCGGCATCGATTGGCGCCAGCCGGTGGCGTTCTACTACCTCACTCTGGGCTGCGCGCTGCTCTCCTACGCGGCAGTCGTGTATGTCGCACGCTCGCCCTTCGGGCTTGCCCTGCAAGGCGTGCGCGACAATGCCCGCAGAATGGCTGCCCTTGGCTACAACGTCGTCTGGCACAGAATCCTCGCCTACGGCTTTGCCGCCGTGATCGCCTCCTTCGGCGGCATCCTCCTCGTCTGGCAGAACGCGCAGATCGCCCCGGGCACGGCCGGGCTGCCGGCCGTCATCGACATCCTCGTCATCGCTGTGGTCGGCGGGCTACGCCACCCGGTGGGGCCGTTCATCGGCGCCTTCATCTACGTGCTTCTGAGCTCCTTTGCCCCCGATATCCTGCAGGCGCTCGGCCTCGCACCGGACCGCTTCAAACTGATCGTCGGCATCGGGTTCCTCGCCGTCGTCTATTTCTCGCCCGATGGCGTGCTCGGCCTCTGGGAGCGCGCGATGGCGCGGCGTCGCAACCGCACCGACCCGCTGACGGGCTTGCCGCGATGATGGAGCAGCTGGGCGATGCTGCGACGCGCCTCGGCTCCGTCAGTTCGGGCAATGCCCTCGAACTGCGCGGCGTGACGCGCATGTTCGGTGCTCTCTCCGCCATCTCCGACGTGACGATGACCATCCGCCCCGGCGAGCGCCGCGCCGTGCTCGGCTCAAACGGGGCGGGCAAGACGACGCTGTTCAACTGCATCACCGGCGATGTGCCGCCGACCTCCGGCACGATCCGCCTCTTCGGCGAGGATGTCACCCGCTTTCCGGCCCATGAGCGTATCCGCCGCGGCCTGAGGCGCACGTATCAGATCTCGCTCCTCTTCAGCGGTCTTTCGGTGGCCGACAACGTCTATCTCGCGTGCCGCGGCGTTTCGCGCTGGCGGTTCTCGCTGCTTCGCCCGCGGAGCGGCGATCCGCTTCTGGGGCGTGCCGATGAGCTGATCGAGGCGGTGCACCTGACGCGGGCGCGCGACAGGCTTGTCTCCGAACTCTCCTACGGCCAGCAGCGCCAGCTCGAGATCGCGCTCGCCCTCGCCGGCGCGCCGCGCTTCATCCTCTTCGACGAGCCTGCCGCCGGCCTTTCGCCGACGGAACGGCGAGACCTCGTCGACATCCTGACAAACCTGCCGCGCCACATCGGCTTCATCATCATCGAGCACGACATGGATGTCGCGCTGCGCGTGGCCGAAAGCGTTTCGATGATGCACAACGGCCGTGTGTTCAAGGAGGGCACGCCGGCCGAGATCGAGAACGATGCCGAGGTGCAGGCCCTCTATCTCGGGGGCAGCCATGGCTAGGGGAACCGGCACGCTCGCGCTCGAGATCCGCGGCCTCAACGTCTTCTACGGCGCGAGCCACGCGCTGCAGGGCGTCGATCTCAGCCTCGAGGGCGGCATCCTCTCCGTCGTCGGCCGCAACGGCATGGGCAAGACGACGCTCTGCAAGGCCATCATGGGGCTCGTTCCCGTTGCGTCCGGGACGATCCGCTTCGCTGGCCAGTCGCTCGTCGGGCTCTCGACATCGGAGATTGCCCAGCTCGGCGTCGGGTACGTTCCCCAGGGCAGGCGGCTGTGGCGGTCCCTCACCGTCGACGAGCACCTCCGCATGGTGGCGCGCCCGGGCGGCGCATGGACCGTCGAGCGGATCTACACGACCTTCCCCCGTCTCGCGGAACGGCGCGGCAATGGCGGAGCCCAGCTCTCCGGCGGCGAGCAGCAGATGCTCGCGATCTCCCGCGCACTGCTCCAGAACCCGCGCCTCCTGGTGATGGACGAGCCGACAGAAGGTCTCGCGCCGGTCATCGTCGAACAGGTCGAGGCACTGATCTACCGCCTCGCCGATGAGGGGGACGTCGAGGTGCTGCTCATCGAGCAGAACATCGGCGTCGCCTGCGCCACGGCAGACCAGGTCGCGGTCATGGTGAACGGACGGGTGAACCGGATCGTCTCCGCGCGGGCGCTCGCGACGGATCTCGAACTGCAGCAGCGCCTTCTCGGTGTCGGTCGCCACGGCCACGAGGATGAGCTTGTGTCGCCCGTGGCCAGCGCCTCCGCCGCTCCTGCCAGCGCCGCAGCGGCGGTGGGCGTGACGAAGGTCTATCTCTCGAACCCCGTCAGACCGACGCGATGGTCCCAGCCCGCGCCCGTCGAACAGATCGAGCGTGCCGCGCGCGTGCTCACCACGGGGCTCCTGCCCGCATCCGCGTCCGCTGCCGCTCAGGCCGAGCTCCGCCCCCTCGCTGCGCCGGGTGAACGCGTCGTCCTCGTGGCCGGAACCTGCGACACGAAGGGCGAGGAGCTTCGGTTCCTTCGCGACATCATCCGCGAAGCTGGCTTGGCGGTACGCCTCGTCGATCTCTCGACGAGCGGCCGGCATTCCGGCGCCGAGATTCCCGCCCACCTCATCGCCGCCTTCCACCCGCGCGGCGCCTCGGCCGTGTTCACCGGGGACCGGGGCATTTCAGTCGCCGCGATGACGGAGGCGTTCTCGCGCTGGATCGCCCGGCAGGACGGCGTTGCCGGCATCATCTCGGCCGGCGGCTCGGGCGGCACGGCGATGGTGGCGCCCGCGATGCGCGCCCTGCCGATCGGCGTACCGAAGCTCATCGTCTCGACCGTCGCCTCGGGCGAGGTGAGCCGCTATGTCGGCCCCTCCGACATCATGATGATGCACTCGGTGGCCGACGTTCAGGGCCTGAACGCCATTACGCGCGAGGTCCTGTCAAATGCCGCTCACGCCATGGCGGGCATGGTGGCAGCGCGGCTTGCGGCGCCGCGCCAGGTGGACACGCGCCCCACAGTCGCCCTCTCGATGTTCGGTGTCACGACGCCCTGCGTGCAACAGACGGTGGCGTTGCTCGGCGAGGGCTATGACTGCCTCGTCTTCCACGCCACAGGCATCGGCGGCCAGTCTATGGAGAAGCTGATCGACAGCGGCAAGGTCAGCGCGGTGATCGACGTCACGACCACCGAGGTGGCCGACCTGCTGATGGGCGGCATCTTTCCCGCCACCGAGGATCGTTTCGGCGCCATCATACGCCGGCGCGTGCCCTATATCGGCTCCGTCGGCGCGCTCGACATGGTGAATTTCGGCCCGCCCGAGACGGTGCCGGAGAAGTATGCGGGCCGCCTCCTTTACCAGCACAACCCGCAGGTGACGCTGATGCGCACCACCGCCGAGGAGAACGCGCGGATGGGCCGCTGGATTGGCGAGCGGCTGAACGCGATGGAAGCGCCTGTGCGGTTCTTCCTGCCCGAGGGCGGCGTCTCGGCGCTCGATGCACCGGGGCAGCCCTTCGATGACCGCACGGCACGAGCGGCACTGTTCACCGCCGTCGAACAGACCGTGCGCCAGAGCCCCACGCGCCAGGTGATCCGCGTTCCACACCATATCAATGCGCCCGAGTTCGCCGCCGCCCTCGTTGCTGCCTTCCGCGCGCTGCATGGCGCAGACCCGGGCCCGCGCCGCGTGGCGCGCAAGGAGAGACCACGATGATGCCGCGCCAGCAGATCCTCGCGCGGCTCCGTGCCAAGCTCGCCCGCGGCGAGGCGATCGTCGGCGGCGGAGCCGGTACCGGGCTTTCTGCCAAGTGCGAGGAGGCGGGAGGCATCGACCTCATCGTCATCTACAACTCCGGGCGCTATCGCATGGCCGGGCGCGGATCCCTCGCAGGGATGCTGGCCTATGGCGACGCCAACGCCATCGTCGTCGAGATGGCGGCCGAGGTGCTTCCGGTCGTGCGGCACACGCCCGTGCTTGCCGGAGTGAACGGCACCGACCCGTTCCGCAGCATGGAGGTGTTCCTCGATGAGATCCGTCGCCTCGGCTTCTCTGGCGTGCAGAACTTTCCGACCGTCGGGCTGATCGACGGCGTGTTCCGCCAGAACCTCGAGGAGACCGGGATGTCCTATGGCCTCGAGGTGGACATGATCGCCAAGGCGCATGCGCGCGATCTGCTGACGACGCCTTATGTGTTCAACGCAAGCGAGGCGGAGGCGATGGCAAAGGCAGGTGCCGACATCATCGTCTGCCATCTTGGGTTGACGACGGGCGGCACGATCGGGGCCGAGACCGCACTGACGCTCGCGGAGTGCCCGGCGCTGGTCGACGCCTGGGGAGAAGCCGCGCTCAAGGTGAACCCGGAGATCCTCATCCTCGTCCATGGCGGGCCGGTGGCCGAGCCGGAGGATGCTGACTACGTGCTGGAGAGAAGCACGCTCTGCCACGGATTCTATGGAGCCTCCTCCATGGAACGGCTGCCGACCGAGCGCGCGCTGACGGAACAGACGCGCGCCTTCACGAGACTGCGCACCACGCCCGGCAAGGTCTGAACCGATGCGGGGAGACAGGAGAGAAGCGTCATGGTGACAGGAGCCTTCATCGGCCAGCTGATCCTATGGATCGTGGTCGCCGTCATCGTCATCGCCGTCGTCTACTGGGTGATGCAGTTTCTCTACCGTCGCTCGACGAAGGAGGTGGCGTTCGTACGCACCGGCTTCCTCGGCCAGAAGGTGGTGATCGACGGCGGTGCGTTCGTCTGGCCGATCATCCACGACATCACCCCCGTCAACATGAACACCCTGCCCTTGCGCGTGATGCGAACCCGGCAGGATGCGCTGATCAGCAAGGACCGGATGCGCATCGACATGGAGGCGGAGTTCTACGTGCGCGTGCGTCCCGAGCCCGAGGCGGTGGCGACCGCGGGGTCCACGCTTGGCCGCCGCACGCTCGAGCCCGAGCGCCTGCATGCCCTGCTCGCCGGCAAGTTCGAGAGCGCGCTCCGCGCCGTCGCGGCCGAGATGACGATGAGCGAGATGCACGAGCAACGCGCGCAGTACGTGGCGCGGGTGCGCGACGTCGCCCAGGAGGATCTAGCCAAGAACGGGCTCGAGCTCGAGAGCGTGGCGATCATGGACATCGACCAGACGCCGCTCGAGTACTTCAACCCGTCCAACCGGTTCGATGCGGAAGGCCTGACCGCGCTGATCCGCGACATCGAGGAGAGGCGGAAGCTCCGCAACGACATCGAGCAGACGGCGATGATCGCGATCCGCACCCGGAACCTCGAGGCCGAGCGCGAAGCGCTGGAGATCGAGCGGCAGAGCGAGGAGGCGAGGCTCTCGCAGGAGCGCGAGGTCGAGTTCCGCCGCGCCCAGCAGCGGGCCGAGCTCGCACGCGAACGGGCGGCGCGCGAGACCGACGCGGAGGAGGCGCAGATCAGCGCCCGCGAAGCCATCGAGAAAGCGCGGATCGCCAATGACCGGGCGGTCGCCGAGGCGCGCATCGCCTCCGAGCGCGAGGTGCGTGCGCGCGAGATCGAGCGGCAGAAGCTGATCGAGGCCGAGGAGATCGCCGCACGCGAAGCCATCGAGAAGGCGCGGATCGCCAACGAGCGCGCGGTCGCCGAGGCACGCATTGCATCCGAGCGCGAGGTGCGCGGCCGCGAGATCGAGCGGGAGAAGCAGCTCGAAGCCGAGGAAATAGCCGCACGCGAAGCGATCGAGCAGGCGAAGATCGCGCAGGAGCGCGCAATTGCCGAAGCCCGGATCGCCAAGGAGGAGGAGATCCGCCGGCGCGAGATCGCACAGCGCAGGGCGGTCGACGCCGAGGAGATCGCCGCACGCGAGGCGACGGAGAAGCTCCGCATCGCCGAAGCCGCCGTCGTCAGCGAGACACGCATCGCGGAGGATCAAAGGATCCGCTCTCTCGAGATCGAACGGACGCGCGCCGTCGAGGCGGCTGAGATCGCGGCGCAGCAGGCAACCGAAGCGGCACGGATCGCACGCGAGAAGGCACTTGCCGCCGCGCGAATCTCTGCCGACGCGATGACGCGGGAGCAGGAGATCGCCCGCGACAAGGCTCTCGACGAGGCTCGCGTGGCGGCGCAGGAGGCCGTGCGCTCGCGCGAGATCGCCCGCGAGCGCGAGCTCGAGGCCGCCGAGATCGCCAAGCGCAAGGCGGTTGAGGAGGCCGAGCAGGCACGCATCGTCGCGCTGGCCGCGGGGCGCGCCGAGGTCACCGCGGCCGAGGCTTCCGTTCGCCAGGCGCAGATCGTCGCCCAGCGCGACGTGGAAACGGCCGAGGTGGAGCGAGACCGAGCCCTCGAGGCGGCTCGCATCGAGCGCAAGCGGTCGCTCGAACAGCTCGAGATCGCGCGGATGCAGGCGCTGCGCGAGGCGGAGATCGAGAGCCGCGAGGACATCGAGCGCGCACGCATCGCTTCCGAACGCGGCCTCGACGAGATCCGCATCGGGCACGAGACCGAGAGGCGACGCCTCGAGGTCGAGCGCGAGCGCATCGTCGAGACGGTGCAGCTCGAGAAGGCGATCGCCCTCGCGCGGAAGTCTCTCGAGGAGAGCGCCGCACGCATCGAGGCGGATCAGGCCCGCGCGCGGGTAGCGGAGGCGGAGGAGAAGATACGCACCGTGCGCGAGACGGAGATGGCCTCGCGCCGGCAGAAGATCGACCTCCTGCTCGCGGAGAAGGCAGCGGCGGAGATCAAGGTCGCCGCTGAAGCGGAGAAGGTACGCCGGGAGGTCGAAGCAGAGGCGCAGCGGCTCCTGAACGAGGCCGAGAACGTCCTGACCGACCCTGCCCGTTCCTCGCTGTTCCGGCGCAAGCTTCTCGAACATGTCGAGGGGATCGTCGCAGCCTCCGTCAAGCCACTGGAGAAGATCCAGGAGATCAAGATCATGCAGCTCGATGGGCTCGGCGGCATGGGCGGCGAGGGCCGCGTCGGGAGCCCGACGGACGAGGTGATCACCTCCGCGCTGCGCTATCGCGTGCAGGCCCCCCTGATCGATGGGCTGCTCTCCGACATCGGTATCGAAGGCGGCAACCTCGCCAAGCAGGGCGGGCTGATGCGCGAGGCCTCGGATATGCAGCGCATCGCCACGGAGGCGCGCAAGAGCGCCGCGAAGCCCGAGGGTGGAGAGGGGAAGAAGTAGGCCATGCCGCGCGTCTACGTCTCCTCCGTCATCGAAGCACCGGCAGCCACCGTGTGGGAGCGGATCCGCGATTTCAACGCCCTGCCCCGCTGGCACCCGCGCATCCGCGACAGCCGGATCGAGAACGGCGAGCCTCCCGACCGCGTCGGCTGCGTACGCGACTTCCACCTGCAGAATGGCGACCGGATTCGCGAACGCCTCCTCGGCCTGTCCGATTTCGACATGTTCTGCACGTACTCGATCCTGGAATCGCCGATGCCGATCACCGACTATGTCGCGACGATCAGACTCACGCCGATCACCGATGGCGACCGCACCTTCGCGGAGTGGACGGCCGAGTTCGAGTGCGCCCCCGAAGCCGCGGCGGATCTCGTCACGGGGATCGGGCAGAACGTGTTCCAGGCCGGGTTCGATGCGCTCAAGCGCCAGATGTCGGGCTGAGCCATGCCGAAGGTGATCCGCAGCACCGTGATCGACTATCCGATCGACGCAGTGTGGGCCGTGCTGCGCGACTTCAACGGACATGACCGCTGGCACCCCGCGGTGGCAGACAGCATCATCGAGCGCGGCCAGACATCCGACCGCGTCGGTTGCGTCCGACGCTTCCATCTGAAGGATGGTTCGGAACTGCGCGAAATGCTTCTGACTCTGTCAGATGCGGATACGGCGTTCTCCTACTGCCTCCTGGAGACGCCGGTGCCGCTTCTCAACTACGTCGCCCATGTGCGGCTCGCACCGGTGACGGATGGAGACAGGACGTTCTGGCATTGGGAGAGCCGCTTCGATACGCCTTCCGGGCGCGAACGGGAGCTTGCCGACATGGTCGGGCGGGAGATCTATGAGGGCGGCTTCGCCGCGATCCGCGCCCACATGGCGGCGGGGGGCACGGCATGACGCCGGCGGTGGAAACCTATGCCACCCTCGCGGAGGCAGCCCGCGCCATGGCGTCGGGAGACGGCGTCTATCTCGCGGGCGGAACACTCCTAATGCGCGCCGTCAATGCCGGAGAGGTGCCACGGCGGATCATCCGAACGACGGACCGAACGTTGCGCGAGATCGCCCCCGTGGGGGATGCCGTACGCATCGGCGCCGGCGTGACGATGGTCGAACTGCTCCAGAACCGTGAGCTGGCCTTTCTCCACGCCGCGGCGCGCCAGGTTGGCGGGCCGCAGATCCGCGCGATGGGAACGGTGGGCGGGAACCTGTTCGCGCCGCACCCCTATGGCGACCTCGCCGTGGCTCTGCTCGCGCTCGGTGCAAGGGTGGTGATGGCGGGACAGGCGGGTGCCCGTCCGCTTGCCGACCTTCTGCGCGACAGGGCGAGGACTGGGCTGGTTGCGGCAATCGAATGCCCACGCCCGCGCGATGCGCGTAGCTTCGGCTTCCTCAAGGTCTCCCGCGTGCACCCGCGCGGCGCGTCGGTGGTGTCAATCGGCGCCCACTTGCCGCGCGAGGGCGGGCGCATTCGTGGCGCTCGCATCGCATTCGGGGCCATGGGTGCAGCACCGCTCCAGGCTTCCGCGGCCGAGCGGGCGCTCGAGGGCCAGGCGCTCGATGCTGCGGCAATCGCGCGCGCCGGCGCCGTAGCCGCACAGGGCATCGATCCGCCGAGCGACTCCCTGGCCTCGTCCTGGTACCGGCGGGAGGTGTCGGGCGTGCATCTCCGCCGGCTCCTCGAGAGCATGGAGCGCGGCTGATGGCAAAGAAGCCGGTCACCTTCACCCTCAATGGGACCGAACGCGCCGCCTTCGCCGATCCTGGCCAGAACCTGCTTGACCTGTTGCGGCGCGGCGTGGGTGACCTGACGCCCAAGTATGGCTGCGCGCAAGGCGGTTGCGGCGCCTGCACGGTGCTGATCGACGGCGCGCCACACCTCTCCTGCCTGGTCCTCGGCGAGACGGTGGAGGGGCGCGCGGTGGAGACGGCGGCCGGCCTTTCTGGCGCGGCCCTGCACCCGTTGCAGGAAGCGTTCATGGTGCATTTCGCGGCGCAGTGCGGCTACTGCACACCCGGAATGCTGATGGCGGCGAAAGCCCTGCTCGACCAGACGCCGAAGCCGACGCGCGAGGAGGTCGAGGAAGCGATCTCGGGCAATCTCTGCCGCTGCACCGGCTATGAGCCGATCATCGCGGCGATCCTTTCCGTCGCGAACGGGAGCGTGCGCGCATGAGCGATGGCATGATCGAGTTCCGCAAGGAGTTCTTCGCCGATGAGCGTGACGACACGCTGAACGAGATCGGCAAGCCCACGCGGCGGCAGGACATCCTCGGCCACGTCACCGGGCGATCGCCCTTCTATGACGATCACCTGTTCCAGGGGCTGCTGCACATGCGCTGCGCCCGGTCGCCGCACCATGCTGCGCGTATCCGCCGCATCGATACGTCCGAAGCCGAGCGGACCCCGGGCGTCGTCCGCGTGCTGATCGGGCGTGACGTACCGCTGAACCTCAACACGCTTCTGTCGCTTCTGGATTTCGGCATCGATGACGAGCCCGTGCTCGCGACCGACCGCGTGCGCTACCGCGGCGAACCCGTGGCGGCGGTGGTCGCAGACAGCGAGGCGACGGCCCGGGCCGCAGCGGCGAAAGTGCGCGTGGAGTGGGAGGTCCTGCCGCACGTGCTCGACGTCGAGGAGGCCATCCGCCCCGGCGCGCCTGTGGTGCTCGACATCTACCCCGGCAACCGCTTCATCTACCATGGGAAGTACGACCACCAGAAACTGCGCTACGGCGATGTCGAGGCGGCGTTGCGGGCGGCCGATCATGTCGTCGAAGGTCGCTACCAGATGTCGCCGATCGAGCAGGCGCCGATCGAGACCTGCGGCGCCATCGCCGCGCCGGAGACGAATGACCGCTTCGTCTGCTACTCCTCCACACAGGCGCTGTTCTTCTCGCTCGCCACCTCGTCGAAGCTCCTGCGCCTGCCCTCGAGCAGGCTGCATTTCATCGGCGGAACGGTAGGCGGAGGGTTCGGCGGCAAGGTCGATTCCATCCACGAGCCGCTCGCCATCCTCGGCGCGATGCTGACCGGACGCCCCTGCAAATACATGTGGGACCGCGAGGAGGAGATGCAGGTCGGCGCACCGCGGGGGGCGGAGCGCTGGTACATCAGCGACGGCGTGATGCGCGACGGCAGGATCGTTGCGCGGAAATTCGTCGGCTACTTCGATTCGGGCGCGTACACGCGGCTTTCGTCCTACGCGATCATCAAGGCGGTCGGCCACCTGCCCGGGCCCTATACGATCCCGAACGTTTCGGCCGACGTCTCCTGCGTCTACACCAACCGCACGCCGGCAACAGCGATGCGCGGCTTCGGCATCACGGGCGTGGATTTCGCGATTGAGGCGCACATGGACAAGGTTGCAGAGGTCGTCGGGATGAACCCGATCGACTTCCGCATCCTCAACGCGTATCGCGACGGCGACATGAAGGCGCATCGTCGGTCGGCGAAGAACTGCGCGCTCATCGAGTGCTGCCAGGTGGTTGCGGAGAAGGCGGGGGTTCAACTCTCCAACGCCGCCCGCACGGCCTCCTCGCGCCAGGGTGGCGGCGGCGACCGCGGCCGCCTGCCGGCACATACGGCACTGGACCAGTCAGGCCGCGTCGAGGGGTTCGACACGGGCAGCTACGCGCGCAAGGCGGGGCAACGGCCGGCGACGCAGCATCAGGTGCCGGCACCTGTCGCAGCGCGGGCGAGCCCCGCAACCCAGGCTGCGTCAGTCCAGTCGAGGCCGCGGGTCGAAGAGACCCGCGTGGCGCCGTCGGCATCGCAGACGACACAGCAGCCAGCGCCACCGCAGCAGCACCCCGCGCCGCCATCGGCCCCGCCCCGTTCTGGCCCGATCCGCTTCTCCTCCCTCTCCGGCTTCAGGAGGCGGTGATGACGCTGCACCGCGGCCGCGGCTTCGCTGCGATCAACTACCCCATCGGCATGAACCTCGGAGGCGATCCCTCGCAGGCGCTCGTTCACTCGAACCCCGATGGCAAGTTCACCGTCACCCTCTCCTCGATCGATCTAGGGCAGGGGATGAAGTCGGTCACCCGACAGATCGCTGCCGAAACGCTCGGCATCCCCGTCGAGGATGTCTACGTCGATACGGCCGACAGCGACACGGGCCCGCACTGCATGGGGAGCTTCGCCTCGCGCGGCACGCACCGCGTCGGCAATGCCGTGATCCAGGCAGCGCAGGAGGCGCGCGCCGTGATGCTCGATGCAGCCGCAGAGGAGCTCGAGGTCGATCCGGCGGATCTGGTGACGGACGGTCAGGGCAACATCCATGTGCGCGGCGCACCATCCCGGTCGATCACTACGATGGCCGCCTGCCAGGCCGCGCAGTTCCGCCAGGGCAAGACCGTCTCTGGACGGGGAATTTTCCTTATCCCCCTTTCGGAAGTCGACCCCGATACGGGCGAGATGACGCCGGTCTCCTGCTTCGCGCACGCAGCGATGATCGTGGAGGTCGAGGTCGATGACGAGACGGGGGAGGTTTCCGTCACCGACATGAAATCTGCCTACGAGGTGGGGCGCGCGCTGAACCCGAAGCTCGTGGAGCAGCAGCTTCGCGGCGGCGCGTGGATGGGGATGAGCCATGCCGCCTGGGAGACGACCGAGCCCTACTATCCGGATCGCGCGCACGGCCCGGTCGATTTCTCCGGCTACCTGATGCCTGGGCCGGGCGATCTCGCCCCGCACCATATCTCGATTCTCGAACGACCCGCACCCGATGGGCCCTTCGGCGGCAAGGGGCCGGGGGAGATGTGCGCCAACCCCGTGCTCCCGGCCGTGGTGAACGCGATCTACGATGCCGTCGGCGTGCGCATCGACGACCTTCCGGTCACCCCGGAGAAAGTGCTGCGCGGCCTGCGCGCCCAGGGCGGCGCCAAGCCGCGCCGGCGCCTTTGAGGCATGGCGATCAGGCGCAGCATCGCTGGCCTGGGCGACCCGGGCGCCGTGGCGCGCGCGATGCGGGATGCGCAGTACATCGCCGACGAAGGTCTTGCCACCACTGCCTACCTCGCACTCGCGCTCGGCAAGCCTTTGCTGCTCGAGGGCGCGCCGGGCGTGGGCAAGACCGAGGCCTCCAAGGCGCTCGCCTCGGTGCTCGGGCGGGAACTGATCCGCCTTCAGTGCTACGAGGGCATCGATGCCGCGCACGCGCTCTACGAGTGGAACTTCCCTCGCCAGATGCTCGCGATCCGCCAGGCGGGGGATGCCTATGTGAACCTCTATGCAGACGAATACCTGATCGCGCGGCCGCTTCTGCTGGCGCTGCAGGCGCCGCGCCAGCGGCTTCTGCTCATCGACGAGATCGACAGGGCCGACCATGAGTTCGAGGCCTTCCTGCTGGAGTTCCTCTCCGACTTCACGATCTCCATCCCAGAGCGCGGCACGATCCGTGCGGCGGAACCGCCGGTGGTCGTGCTGACGTCGAACCGCACGCGCGAGCTGCACGAGGCGCTTCGCCGGCGCTGCGTGTATCACTGGATCGGCTATCCCGAGCCTGCGCTCGAGACGGATATCGTGATGATGCGCGCCTCCACGGTGGCGCGCGACACGGCCGAGCGCGTCGTCGCCGCGGTGAACCGGCTGCGCGCGGAGCCGCTCGCCAAGCCGCCGGGTGTTGCGGAAACGGTGGAATGGGCCGAGGCAGCGACCCTGCTTGCCGCGCAGGGGGCGGCCTGGCCGCGCGCCTTCGCCCGCGCGATCGGGGTCGCGCTGAAGGACCAGGACGATATCGCGTTTCTCGGGCCACGCCTCGATGCACTGCTATCGGAGGTGGCGTCATGACGGCTCCCCGCGCGCTCGCCCCGTTCCTCGCGTTTCCGCGCGCGCTGCGCGAGGCCGGCTTTCCGGCTGCGCCTGAACAGACGCAGGACTTCATCGCGGCCGTCGGCCTCCTCGGGCCACGATCGCTCCGTGACGTGCGTCTTGCCGCACATGCTGTGTTCGGCCCGTCGCCTGATCGGCGCACGGCATTCGACGAGGTGTTCGACCGCGTGTTTCTTGGCCGCGACATCGCAGCACCCATGCCCGGCGAGGTGGAGGATCTCCCCGCTGCCTTCGACGAGGCCGGCTTCGAGATCCTTCCCGAGGCAGAGTACACGGAGGAGGCCGGAGCGGAGGCAACGCAGGCGGAACGTCTTTCCCGCCGCGACTTATCCGAGATCGAGGCTGACGAGGCCGCACGCCGACTGAGGCGCCGCGCCGCCGCCTCCCTGCCGCGCCGCCGCAGCCGCAGGCTGAGCGCGGGCTCCGGCCGTCTCGCCGATCCGCGCCGCGCGTTCCGCGAGATGCTCCGCCGCGACGGCGAACTCACCGTCCTGCCGACCCGTCAGCGGCGGATGCGCCAGCGCCGCGTGCTTCTGCTGATCGATGTCTCCGGATCGATGAAGGCGGCGACGGCCGGCACGCTTCGCCTCGCCCACGCGCTCGTCCAGGCTGGGGAACGTGTCGAGGCCTTCACGATCGGCACGAGGCTCACGCGCATCACGCGCGCGCTGGCCCATCGCGAACCCTCTGCCGCTCTCACCCGCGCCTCCGGCCTGGTGGCGGACTGGGATGGCGGCACCAGGCTCGGCGAGGCGCTCGCGGTGTTCCTCTCCGTGCCGCGTTTCGCTTCGTTCGCGCGCGGCGCACTGGTCATCATTGTCTCGGATGGGCTCGAGCGCGGCGGGCCGGAGGCGCTGTCCTCCGCCATGGCGCGGCTGCGCGGGCTGGCCTGGGGCCTTCTCTGGCTCTCGCCGCTCGCGGCGGATCCGGCCTACAGGCCCGAGACGGGCGCAATGCGCGCGATCCTGCCACTCCTCGACAGGCTGGGCGATGGAGGCAGCGGGGCTGCGATCGCGGAGGAGGTGCTCGGCTTCGGCAGGCGGGCGGGGAGCCGATGACTGTCGATTCCCATTTTCATATCTGGCGGCGCGACGATCTCCCCTGGCTCTCGGGACCGATGCAGCCGCGCATTTTCGGGCCCTACGAACCCATCCGGCGTGACTATCCGATCGAGGAGTACCTTCTCGATCTCGCCGGCCAGGGCGTCACGGCCGCCGTGTACATCCAGGCGAACTGGCCAACCCCGCGTGCCGAGGACGAGGTCGCCTGGGTTTCGGCCGAGGCCGACCGGACCGGCTGGCCGCAGGCCATCGTCGGCTACGCCGACCTGACACGTCGAGACGCGATGGCAGCGGTCGACCGGCTTCTCCGCTTCCCCCGCGTGCGCGGCATACGCCAGCAGCTGCACTGGCACGAGAACATGCTGTACCGGTTCGCTGCGCGCGACGATCTCTGCCTCGATCCGGTGCTCCAGCAGAACATCGCCTCGCTTGGCCGCCACAGCCTCGTGTTCGAGCTTCAGGTCTTTGCCGCGCAGATGGCCGGGGCAGCGATGCTGGCCGATGCGGCGCCTCAGACGACACTCGTTTTGCAGCATGCCGGCATGCTCGAGGACCCCAGCGATGACGGCGTTGCTCTCTGGCGCCGCGGCATGGCGGAGCTTGCGCGGCGGCCGAACGTGGTCGCGAAGCTCTCGGGTCTCGGCACGTTCCTGCGTCGGCTGGATGCGCCACATGTGGCGATGATCACGGCAGAGACGCTCAGGCTGTTCGGGCCGGAGCGCTGCCACTTCGGCTCGAACTTTCCCATCGAGAAGCTCTGGACTGACTACGCCGCCCTTCTCGCGGCGCATCGCGAGGCCGTCGCACCGTTCGGCGAGGCCGCCGCGCGGGCGGTCTTCAACGACACGGCACGCCGGGTCTACCGGCTCTGAGGGAGGAAGACGAATGCCGCTCGAGATCAAGGTCCTCGACTATGGCGACATCGAACTCGAATCCAGCTTCCTCGTGCTCGGGCGCGACTGCGGGCGGACGAGGCGCGTGTACACCTACGGGTTCCTGATCCTCGGCGGCCAATACCCGATCGTTGTCGACACCGGGTTTCGCGACAACGCGATCATGGGCTCGCTCGGCATGCGGGGGCTGCAGTCGCACGAGAACATGCTGGAGCGCCAGCTTGCGCGGCACGGGGTGAAGGTGGGCGATGTTCGCTTCGTCGTGCACACCCACCTGCACATCGACCATGCCGGCAAGGACGACCATTTCCCGATGAACACCACGGTGGTGGTGAACCGACGGGAAATGGAATGTTCGGTGTCGGGCCTGATGCATCCGCAGTATCCCAAGCCCGACGTGATGCACCTCGTCGAGCGCCTGCATACGCCGCAGGCGCTGAGGTTCGAGGATCTCGAACTGTCGGGGCCGATCGAGCTCATGCCAGGCGTGGTGCTCGAGGCGGCGAATGCGCACACCGAGGGCTCGCTCAACGTGCACGTCGAGACGGCGGAAGGTCGCGCGACGATCTGTGGCGACGTGATCTACGACATCCAGGATCAAATCGTCGAACCGTTCCGGCTGCATTTCGCCCAGGAAGTGCAGGTGACCGGCAACCACGCCGGCTCCAAGCGCGCGGAGAAAGCGGCGATCAAGAAGCTTCTCAATGGCTCCGCCTTCCTTCTTCCGGTGCACGACAAGCCGGCAAAGGTGGTTCAGGGGCAGATCGTGGGGCGCCTCGGAATGGAAGTGCCCGGACCCGTCACGCAGACCGTCTATCGACGCGACTGGTTTCCCGCCTGAGCCCTGGAAGGCGAACGATGGCCCATACCGCGCATGATCCGAGCTTCCTCCGCCTGATCGACGAGCACGCCCCGGTGCGGCAGATCGGCAGCGGCTTCACCTTCACCGAGGGCCCTGTGTGGCATCCGGTCGAGCAGGCGCTCTACTTTTCCGATATGCCCGGAGACGTGCGCCGCCGCTGGGACCGTACCGGCATCCGCGAGGTGATGCGGCCTTCGAACAAGGCAAACGGGCTCTCCTTCGATGCAGAGCTTAACCTTCTCGCCTGCGAGCATGCGACATCCTCGCTCGCGCGCTTTCGCCCGGATGGCCGGCGCGAGGTCCTCGCATCCCACTCAGAGGGGCGCGAGCTGAACAGCCCGAACGATGTCTGTGTTCACTCGAGCGGGGCGATCTATTTTTCCGACCCGTGGTACGGGCGGATGCCGCATTACGGCGTCGAGCGGCCACGCCAGCTCGGCTTCCAGGGCGTCTATCGGCTCGCTCCGAACCATGTCCCCGGCGGCGAGCCGCAGCTTATGGTCGAGCGCTACCTGTTCACCCAGCCGAACGGCCTCTGCTTCTCCCCCTGCGAGCGCCTGCTCTACGTCAACGACACGGAGCAGGCGAACATCCGCGTGTTCGACGTGGCCGAGGACGGTGCGCTGCGGAACGGACGGATCTTCGCCTCCAGCATCCGCGAGAACCTGAATCCCGGTGTTCCCGACGGGATGAAGTGCGATGCGGAGGGCAATGTCTGGGTCACCGGCCCGGGCGGGCTGTGGGTGTTCGCGCCCGATGGTCGGCACCTCGGCCGCGTGGCAATCCCCGAGCCCGCAGCCAACCTGGCCTGGGGCGGGGCGGAGTGGCGCACGCTGTTCGTCACGGCCGCCACCTCGGTCTATGCGATCGACGTCAAAGTCGGCCCACGCAACGAGCCGTTCATGCGTGCGGCGTCGCAGCGCGCACCCCGGGCAAGCGGCGAACCGCTCCGGCTCGATGCACGGCGTTGCGCGCTCATCATCCAGGACATGCAGAACGACGTGGTGATGGAGGGCGGCGCCTTTGCAGCGTCCGGGTCACCGCGGCATTGCCGCGAGCAGAACGCGGTTGCCAACATCGCACGGCTGGCCGATCGCTGCCGCGCGCTCGGCGTGCCCGTGATCCATGTCTGGTTCGTCGTTCCGCCGGGCGCGAAGGGGCTCACCCTGAACGCACCGCTCTTCGAGGGCGTGATCGACAACAACGCCATGGTACGAGGCACCTGGGGGGCCGCACCGGTGCCGGGGCTCGAGCCGCGGCAGGGAGATCATGTCGTCGAGAAGATGCGCATGTCGGCCTGGGAGGGAACGGCTCTCGAGACGATCCTGAAGGCGGAGGGACGCGACATCGTGATCGCAACGGGTGCCTGGACGAATATGTCGATCGAGCACACCGCGCGGACGGGTGCCGACAAGGGATACGTCATGGTCATCCCCGAGGATGGGTGCTCGACGATGAATGCGGATTGGCACCGCGCCTCGATCAACTACGCCATGCAGAACGTTGCGCTGGTAACGACGACCGATGCCGTCATGGCGGCGCTCGGCTAGCGAGCCTGCCTCAAGGCGCATCTGCAGGATGCCCGGGTCAGGACGCGCGATGGCGCGGCGGCAGTGGCACGCGCGTGCGCCGTCACCGATCGACCGATGGCCGGGTCTTGGCTCGATGTGCACCTGCCTCAGTCATGCGGGCAGCGCCTCGGCTCTCTCCATCCATTGTTGATTCGGAACGCTCGACGGTCGCGCTGCGATGCGCTCATGAGCGAGCGCGAGGGCGACATCGCGATAGCCCGCGCGGATCGCCGCCTCGATCGATGTCCACGCGACCACGTCCCGCTGCGCGTGGCTTCCACCCATGCGCCAAAGCTCGCGCTGCGCCCGAAGAAGGTGATCGACGGCGGGGCCATAGGCCTCGCTGCGGAACGCGGCGAAGCCCTCGACGGCGGGTAGGCCGACCCGGGCATACGCCTCGGAGACCTCGCTCCCGCGTCCAGCGGTCGTGCGCATCGCCTCGACGCGCCGTGCCACAGCAGAGTGGTCGCCAGTGGCGAGTTCCGCCATCGCCGCGTGGATGTCGGTGAAGACGAGGGATCGTCCGTCTGCGTGACCCTGCCACAGCGCTGCCAGCTCGGCCCAACGGTTCCCGACATCGCACCCAAGCGCATCGAGCCGCCAGAGCAAGGAGGGCGCGTTGGTCAGGTGCGTGCCGACCGGCCGCTGCGTTGCGCGCACCGGTCCGTCGTAGAGTTCGAGCGCGGCATCGTACTTGCCGAGCTCGATGTGGAAGAGCGCGCGATGCCACCAGATGTGAAGCTGGAACACATGGCCCGGAGAGGCCCAGAACGCTTCCCGCTCCGCCATCCAAGCAAGCCCGTCGCGCGGACGGGCGGTCTCCTCCATGACGTGCGAGACGGTATGGTGCGGCCAGAAGCTGCACGGCTCCAGTTCGGCGGCCTCGCGCGACGCATCCTCCGCCCGCCGGTATTCCCCCATCTCCTCCAGGCCGAAGCCACGATAGGCGAGAATGGTTCCATAGCCAGGCTGGTTCCTCGACCAGAACGGCATCGCCCGCGCTGGCCGGGCACTCATCAGGTCCGGTCGTCCCGCCCAGAGATCCAGTGCCATCGCGGCCTGGTGGGCGACGAGGTCAAGCGGCGCGCCCCTCAGATGACGATCAAGGATCGCAGCCGCGGACGTGCGAGCACCGCCGACAGCATGGCTCAGGGCGGCGAAATGCGCCTGCTCGCGCTCGTTGCGCTCGAGCGGCCGTGCGGCCTCGACGGTTGCCTTGGCGAGAGCGAGTGTCCCTGGGTCGTTCGCCAGGAGAAGCGCCCAGGCCTTGGCAAGATAGGCCATCGAGAACTGGGGCGAAGCAGCGATCGCCGCGTCGAAGCGGGCGAGCGCGTCGCCATACACAAGGACGAACGCCCTTGCGCCTTCCTCATAGGCGGACGCGGCCTCGCCCGTCGCACCGGACAATGGGTGGCCTTGGGCATCGCGCATCGTCGCCTCCTCCGCCCCTGCCGTCTGCGGGATGATTGGCTCTTCGTACCGATCGGTGTACGCTGCCGTGGGGCCGGGCCGGCAGGCGGCGACGGCCAGAACCAAGGCTTCCGTGCCATGCCCGATGCGATGGGCTTCCCGCGGCGGCCCTTGCGCGTCGCGATCCTCGTTCTGCCGGAGCTTTCCTCCGCCTCCGTGACGTACGGCATGTACGACGTGCTCTCCGGCGTCGGCCGACGCTACGAGATGCTGACGGGAGGCACTCCGCCGGCTGACGGGCCGCTTATCGATGCCCGCCTCGTCTCGCCGGACGGGGGTGATGTACCGGTATCGTTCGGCGTGGTCGTCGGCGGCACCCGTGCCCTATCCGACGATGCATCGGCCGGTGCCGATGCCGATCTCGTCTGTGTTCCATCCGTCTCCGCCCGGCCCGACCGCCCCCTCGAGCCACCGAAGGTGGCGCTCGACTGGCTTCGGGCGCGGCACGCCGCGGGCTCGGTGATCGCCACCGCCTGCTCGGGCGCGGTGGTCCTTGCCGAGGCAGGGCTGCTCGATGGCGGCGTTGCGACGACGCACTGGGCCTTCGCTGCGGGCCTTCGCCAGCGACACCCGTCGGTGCGCGTGTGCGCGGACCGCGTGCTCGTTCCCAGCGGGCCGGACGAGCGCATCATCACGTCGTCCGGGTACAGTTCCTGGCAGGACCTGATGCTCCACCTCGTCGGGCGCTTCTTCGGGCCAGAGCGTGTGCGCCAGATGGCAAAGGTGCACCTGTTCCAATGGCACGTCTCGGGCCAGCTCCCCTTCACGGCATTGGCCGGAACAGCGCAGCATGGCGACCGTGCGGTTCGCGAAGCCCAGGCATGGCTCGCTGAGAACTATCGCGCACCTCGCCCTGTCGTAGGCATGGCGGCGCGCGCCGGCCTGCCGGAACGCACCTTCAAGCGCCGCTTCCGCATCGCGACCGGCCTCGCCCCGCTCGACTACGTCCATGCGCTGCGGATGGAGGAAGCGAAGCAGATGCTCGAGATGAGCGACCTGCCCGTGGACGCGGTCGCCGAGGAGGTCGGCTAAGAGGACCCGGCCTTCTTTCGCCAGCTCTTCCGCCGCCACGTCGCGATGACGCCCGCAGCCTATCGCCGCGCTTTCGCCCGCCCCCCGAAAGCCATTGCTGCTCGGACGCAATCCGACACGCGATCAGGCTGAGTGCGAGGCTGGGCTTAGCGATCCGGTGTCGTCATATCGATACCGCAACTCGTGATGGAGCATGGCACGCAGCCGGGGTAATCCCCGTCTCGACCTGGCCTGGCTGAGTGCGGGCGAGTGCCGGGGACCTTCTCGCCGCGCCACTCGTGATCGGGCTAGTCGCACTGTTGGTATGGGCTGGCACGCAGACCACACTGCCGTCCCTGCTCGGCGAGGCGATCCCAATCTCACGCAAACCGGCCGTTTTGCCCGCGCGGTTCCCGGAAGTCGTTCAACTGCATGGCAGCGCTCGCCATGGCGCGGTACGTTCGGGGGTACGAGTCGCCCGGCAGTGAGCGCGATGACAAACGTCTTCCTCGGATTGGTCCTGATCGGCCTTGCCGTACCCGCTGCAGCGCAGGACGGACAGCCGGAGCGCGGGAGGGCGTTCGCGGAATCCAACTGCGCCTCCTGCCACGCGATCGGGCCTACCGGCGCAAGCCGGCTTGCCGCGGCGCCGCCGTTCCGTACGCTGCACCAGCGCTATCCGGTCGAGCAGCTTGCCGAGGCGCTCGCGGAAGGGATCACGACGGGGCACGACGCCATGCCGGAATTCCGGCTCGACCCGCCGCAGATCGACGATTTCCTCGCCTACCTTCGGACGTTGCAGCCCTGAACGGGTCGGTGCCGGCGTAGCGATCGGCCTCCGGCCAGGCACCCCGATCGCTCGGGGAGCGCCGCCGGGCTTCCCACGACACCCTCCGCCGCATACCAGGCACCGCAATGGTGCCAAGCAATCGGCTTGACGCAATCTTCCGATCCTCGCCATAAGACGCCCGCGGGAGAGATCGCCCAGGCCAGTGGTCGGGGCGGCGCCGAAGGAGCAACCGCCCCGGAAACTCTCAGGCTCACGTACCGCACCTGACTTGGAACTCTGGAAAGTGGAGCAGCCGCTCCCGCCGACGGTGTAAGTCTCCGCCCCGCGAGGGGGCGACGACGAAGCTCTCAGGCCAATGACAGAGGGGGCATTCGAACCTGCGCAGGGCGCGCGGGAGGAGAATGCGAATGTCCCGTACCGAGCGCGACACCGTCGCCGTCATTGGCGCCGGCATCACCGGCATCACCACCGCCTACAAGCTTGCCCGGAACGGCCACGCCGTCACGGTCTTCGAGCGGCATCCCTATGCGGCGATGGAGACCTCCTTCGCCAATGGCGGGCAGCTCTCTGCCTCGAACGCCGAAGTCTGGAACAGCTGGGCAACGGTGCTGAAGGGCCTGAAGTGGATGGTCTCCCCCGGCGCACCGCTGCTCGTGAGCCCGAGGCCCTCCTGGCACAAGCTGTCCTGGATGGCAGAGTTCCTCGCCGCCATTCCGCAGTACGAGGAGAACACGATCACGACGGCGCGCCTCGCTATCGAGGCGCGGCAGCATCTGCGCGAGATGGCCGAGGCGGAAGGCATCGACTTCGACGCCCAGGACCGTGGAATCCTGCACTTCTACAAGACGAAGGCGGAGTTCGATGCGGCAACGCGCGTGACGGAGCTGCTCGCCAAGGGCGGGGTTGAGCGGCGCGCCGTCACACGCTCCGAGATCCGCTCGATCGAGCCGGCGTTGCAGGGCGAGCTCTACGGTGGCTACTACACGCCCTCCGACTTCACCGGCGACATCCACAAATTCACCACCGGGCTCGCGCTTGCCTGCGAGCGGCTCGGCGTCGCCATGCGTTTCTCGACCGACGTGGTCTCGGCACAGGCGGACGAAGGCGGGGTGACGCTGGTCGGCCGCTGCACAGAGCCGACGCGCGACGGCACGGAGCATGCGGCGGAAACGTTCCGCTTTACCAAGGTGGTGGTCTGCGGCGGCGTCATGTCGCGCCGGCTCGGCACGTCGTTTGGCGACCGCATCAACGTCTATCCCGTCAAGGGGTACTCGATCACGGTCGACCTCGCCGATCCGGCTGACCAGCAGGCCGCTCCATGGGTGAGCCTGCTCGATGACAAGGCCAAGATCGTCACCAGCCGCCTCGGCAAGGACCGCTTCCGCGTCGCTGGCACCGCCGAGTTCAACGGCTACAATCGCGACATCCGTGCCGAGCGGATCGCGCCGCTGGTCGCCTGGTTCCGGGCGCATTTCCCCGGCATGAGCACCCGCCACGCCGTGCCGTGGACAGGGCTTCGCCCGATGATGCCCGATATGCTTCCGCGCGTGATGCGCGGCCGGAGCACACGGGTGTTCTACAACACCGGCCACGGGCATCTCGGCTGGACGCTTTCGGCGGCCACGGCCGATGCCGTCGCCGCCCTGGTGAGCGTGCGCCCCAACACGTAGGGCGGGCTGGCGGCGCGCCGCGCGAAACGTCACTCTGCGGCGCGGGACGCTCACGGCTCCTCGGTACTGTCGCGGGCGGTCGGCAACAGATAGTCGACCGCCTCGAGCACCGTGATGACGCGCTTCAGGATCGCCATGGGCGCCGCCAGGGCATCGGCCCGGGTTTCCGTGCGGTAGAGTGCCGCCACGCGGGGCGCGGCGAGCGGCGGCACCGAGGCGAGAACCGCCAGGCGTCCCGCGGCCACGTCGGCCGCGATCATTCGCCGCGGCAGGAGCCCGACGGCCACGCCGGCCGCCACCAGATGGGCAATGACCGACACGCTGCTGCAGACGCCGAGCTGCGCGGGCTCGATGCCTGCCGAGGCGAACCAATCGATGATCTGCCGATGCATGGGAGAGCCCGGCGGCGTCGCGATGATCGGCCGCGGCTGGAGGTCCTGCGGGCACACCTCCGCGGGGAGAGCGAGGGAGGGGGCGGCCGCCCATACCGCCTCCTGGAAGCCGAGCGGGACGATCGTGAGCCGCAGATCGGGCGTGGGGTTGGACACGAACGCGATGTCGATTGCGCCCGCGAGCAGCGCCGCCTGAAGATCCGCGCTCGTGTCGATGACGAGCTCCGGTCGGAGTGCCGGATAGGTCTCTGAGAGGTCACGCAACAGGGGTGGAAGGCAGACCATGGCGAAGGTCTCCTGCATCCCGATGCGGACGCGGCCGGCCACCTGCCCTTGTCCGCCGAGGCGCTCCTCGAGCAATGCGACCTCGCCGAGGATGCGCGTCGCATGTTCGAGAAGCGCCGCACCGTCCGGCCCCAGCCTCAGTCCCCGGCCTTCACGCTCGAACAACACCCGCCCGAGCGCGAGTTGAAGGTCACGCAGCCTCAGGCTCACCGTGGGCTGGGAGAGGTTGAGCTGGCGTGCGGCAGCCCGAACGGAACCGAGCCTGGCGGTCCAGAGGAACGCGGCGAGCTGGGCCAGGGTGACGCGCATTGATTGTAATTCTCTATCCTATTCCCCCAGAAAATCAAAATTGATTGCCAATCATCCTGTTCGTAGCGTGATCGCAGCGAGTGTCGTGCGAGGCACCGACCGCCCGCGCCAACGGAGGAGACCGACCGATGCGCCGTATCCTGACCGCTACGTGCCTCGCCGTGGCGCTTTCCAGTGCTCCGCCGATCGCCCAGCAGGCCACCGCCCAGCAGGCATCCACACAGGGCCTGCCACCGATCAACCTCAAGGTGTCAGGCGGCAACCGCACCCAGAACCTGTTCCGCTACGTCTACGGCCCCTTCTTCACGCAGGAACTGACGCAGCGCTCGAACGGCGCCATCACCACCACCTTCGGGTCGATCGAGGAACTCGGCATCCGCGGGCCTGAGGTGCTCCGCCTGCTCCGGCTGGGCATGTTCGACATCTCCGAGGGAACGCTCAGCTACATGGCGGGGGAGGACCCGCACTTCGATGCGCTCGACCTTCCGGGCGTCACGCTCGATATCGATGCGCAGCAGCGCGCAACGGATGCCTACCGCCCGGTGATCGCGCGGCAGATGGCGCAGAAATTCGGCGTGAAGCTGCTCAGCATGAGCCCGGTCGCGCTCCAGGTGTTCTACTGCAAGGGGCGCATCGAGGGCTTGGCATCGCTCTCAGGCAAGAAGGTGCGGACCTTCAACCGCGCGATGTCGGACCTGGTCGAAGCCGCGGGTGGATCGACCGTCAACCTACCCTTCGCCGAGGTGATCCCCGCGATGCAGCGCGGGGTGGCGGATTGCGCCGTCACCGGAACATCTGCCGGCAACACCGCACGGTGGTGGGAGGTGACCGACCACCTCTACCTGCTTCCCATGGGCTGGTCGATGACCTTCTTCGGCGCGAACCTGCGCGCCTGGGAAAGGCTCGATCCGCGGACGCGCGCCTTCCTCGAGGCGGAGTTCGCAGCGCTTGAAACACGGATGTGGGCGCAGGCCAAAGCCGATGTCGAGGATGGCATCGCCTGCAACACGGCGCGCGGCCAGTGCCGCGACGGCATCGTCGCTTCTCCGCCGATGACTCCCGTCGCCGTGTCGGAAGATGATCGCTCCCGGGCCCAGGCACTCCTGCGCGATCGGGTGCTGACCGATTGGGCACGGCGCTGCGGCGCGGCCTGCGTTCGCGAATGGAACAGCACGGTGGGCGCCGTGGTCGGAGTGGAGGCGCGGATGCCCTGAGCAGTCAGCCCCGGCGCGGCGCAATGATCGTTGGCGCATCGCGCCTGCTCGCGCGCCTGGGTGGCGCACTGCTGCTCGCCTCGGCCCTGCTGATCAGCGGCGAGATCATCGCGCGCAAGCTCCTGGGATCGTCCTGGAATGTCGCGACAGAACTGTCCGGCTATGCGCTCGCGATCGGATCGAGCTTCGCCTTCGCCGATGCCCTGCTCGCGCGCGCGCACATCCGCGTCGATGTGCTGTATCGAACGGTTCCACGCCCGGTGCGCGCGGCCCTCGATTTCCTGAGCATGGCGAGCCTGGCTCTGCTCGGCCTCGTTCTTGCCTGGCGCATCTTCGATGTGGTTGCTGAATCGTACCGGCTCGGTGCACGCGAGAACACGACGCTTGCGACGCAGCTCGTCATCCCGCAGGGGCTCTGGTTGCTTGGGGTCGCCTGGTTCGCGGTCGTCGCGATCTGGCTTTCGGTCCGAACGGCCGCCGCCTTGGTGCGGCGCGACGTTGCGAGCGCCCAGCGGATTGCCGGGCCCGCGGGCATCGAGGAGGAACTGGCCGAGGCAATGGCCGATGCAAGCGCGCGGTTGACGCGGTCGAGGCACGGGTGATCGGCACTGCCCTCGGGTTACTGCTGGCGCTGCTTGGCCTTTCCTTGCCGGTCGCGGCAGCGCTTGCCCTTCTCGGATTCTCGCTCGGTTCGCTGTTCACGCCGATCCCACTCCATCTGGCGCTCGGGGAGATCGCGTGGTCCGCGAGCACGAATGCGCTCCTCGTCAGCGTGCCACTGTTCATCCTGCTCGGAGAGATCCTCCTGCGCTCCGGCATCGCCGACAGGCTGTACGGCGCGATGGCCGCCTGGCTGTCGTGGCTGCCGGGCGGGCTGATGCACGCCAATATCGGGTCCTGCATGGCGTTCGCCGCCACATCGGGTTCTTCCGTCGCGACGGCGGCGACGATCGGCACTGTCGCGATGCCCCAGATACGCCGTTTCGGCTATGGCGAACCGCTGTTCCTGGGCTCGCTCGCGGCGGGCGGAACGCTGGGCATTCTCATTCCGCCATCGATCAATCTTATCATCTATGGCTGGCTGACGCAGACATCGGTCCCGCAGCTCTATCTGGCCGGATTCCTGCCCGGGATCGTGCTCGGCCTCGCCTTCATGACGACGATCCTGATCTGCTGCCTGGTCAGGCCGTCGCTCTCGGGCGCCGCTCCCGCATCCGACTGGGCCAGCAGGATCGCGAGCCTTCCCGGCTTGTTGCCGCCGCTGGCGATCTTTCTCGTTGTCCTCGGGAGCATCTACACGGGGTGGGCGACGGCCACGGAATCGGCCGCGCTCGGCGTTGTCGCGGCGCTCGTGCTGGCGGCCTGCTACCGCCAGTGCACGGTCTCGATGCTGCTGCAGGCGATCGACGGCACGATGCGTACCACCGGCATGATCATGCTGATCGTGGCCGCGGCCTGGTTCCTGAACTTCGTTCTGTCGGCCATCGGGCTGGTCAACGCCCTCAATGCCTTCATCACCGAACTGGGTCTCGCGCCTGGACAGATGCTCTTCGCAATCATCGCGTTCTACATCGTGCTCGGCTGCTTCATGGAGCCGCTTCCGATGATGATCGTGACCGTGCCCGTCATCACCCCGGTGATCGTGAGCGCTGGCTACGATCCCATCTGGTTCGGCATCATGGTCGTTCTCCTGTGCGAGACGGCGATGATCACCCCTCCTGTCGGCGTCAATCTCTTCGTCGTCCAGGGCGTGCGGGGACGCGGCTCGATCAACGACGTCATCATCGGTGTGTTGCCCTTCATCGGCAGCCTCCTGTTCATGATCGGCCTCATCGTTGCGTTTCCCGATATCGTCCTCTGGTTGCCGAGGACGTTGACGGCACGCTGAGTTCACATCACCCCGGAGGAAACACCATGCCTGCCGCGCGTATGGTCACGCTGAACAACAAGACGATCACCATCGATGACGGGATGCGTGCACGCATCCTCGACGAGATGCCCGAGATCCGCTGGATCGCAGATGCAGCGTTGCGCGACGGCGTGACGGATGCATGGGCCGCCGCGGTCGCGAGCTCGAGCCTGTCGCGCATCGGCGACATGAAGCCGTCCGGCAATTACGATTCCCGTCCCCTCCGAAGCGGATCGCAGGCGGACCACATCCGCAGCGTCACGCGCATGGCGGTGAAGATCGCCGAGGAGTTCGCGCAGCTCTTTCCCGGCTTCACGGTTGACCGCGACATCCTGATCGCAGGGTCGCTCTGCCACGACATCGGCAAGGTGTGGGAGTTCGATCCCGAGAACGTCCGCAGATGGAAGGCAGCGCCGCGCAAGGTTGGCGTGCCATCCCTGCGCCATCCCGGCTATGGCATCCACATCTGCCTGACGATGGGGCTGCCAGAGGCGGTGGCACACATGGCCGCCGCCCATTCAGGGGAGGGAGAGCTGCTCACGCGCAGCCTGGAGAACACGATCCTCCATTGGGCCGATTACACGTTCTGGCGCGTCGTCGAGGCTGGCGACCTGTTTGCCGACACGGATCGCTGGCTTGAGCAGCCCAACTGAGAGACAGCGCGGCCCAGCCTGTCACAGGCTTGGTGAAACCTACGGATAGTCGCAGCGCTCCGCGGTCACGTTCACGAAGCCGCGCAGGTCAGCCTCCGTCACCAGGAACCGGTGCTCGTTGGCACCGCGGACGACCGAGAAGGTCAGCGGCAGCTGACCGGCGGTCTCGGTCCGGCCGCCGCCCGGTTGAATCGCGACGATGGTCACGGGGAGGGCCGGGTCGTACCAGGCCTGCGGTGCACCGTCCGGCGCGCGGGCGGACTGGCCCTCCCCGGTCACGACGATGGCGCCAGCGAACGAGACCGAGGTCTGGCCGGTTCGCGCCAGCGGCGTAGCAAGCAGGAACCGACGTGTCTCCTGGGTCGCGTCGCATTTCGTGCCGTTCGTCGCGTTGCGAAGCACGAGCTTGAGCCTGTCCGGTGCCAGGCCCTCCGTCAGTCGTTCCTGCACCTGCAGGAAGAGCTCGCGCGCCGTTCCTGTGGGCACGTCTCGGCCATAGCGAGCCTCCCACTCGCGCACCCGAGCCTCGGCCTGCTGGCGCAGAGCCTCGGTCTGGCCGAGTTGCTGCTGGAGCGCCGCGATCGTCCGCCGCTGCTGGTCGAGATCGCGTCTCAGCGCATCGGTCTCGACCTGGGCAAGCCGGCTGCCGGATTCGTAGGCGAATGCGCCCAGCAGCACGAGGCCGCCGAGGATCGCGAAGAAGGTGACAATGCGCGCTCGTCTGCGCCTCCGCTCGGCGCGGCGAGCATCGCGCAACCCAAGACTCATCGGTTCCCGTCTTCCTCTCGTCTCTTCCGCCGGATGGGTTTCTAGCACCCGTCCGCGACGATGGGCACCGTGAGGCCGCTTCTGCAACGGCCGGGCGCCAGGAGCCTTCGGTTCGCTGCGATTCGAGCGGCCTGCCCGCTCTTCCGGCAGCAACTTCCGGCGCGGTCGTGTCGTTAGGGCTGGGGCGGGGCCGGAGGAGAGCGATGCTACGACGGCATCTGATGATTGGAGGAGCAGCGGCGGTTGGTGTGGCGCTCGCGCCGGGAGCAGGCATGGCCTCTTCGAACACGCTCGTCGCGCAGGAAGGTACGCCATTCAACCCCGAGGGTGTGCTGCGGGCAGCGCAGACCCTTGCCACCCAGCCCTTCTCGCGCGGCGACGCGAACCTTCCGAGCGCCTTGAACGACCTGTCCTACGATCAGTACAGGATGATCCGCTTCGACAGGGCGCAGGCGCTCTGGCGCGGCGGCGACCTGGGCTTCGAGCTCCAGCCGGCGCACAGGGGCTTTCTGTTCCGCGAGCGCGTGGCCTTGCATGAGGTGGGCGATGGCGTGGCCCGCCCCCTCACCTTCGGGCGCGAGCAATTCACCTATGGTGAGGCGCCCACGCCGCCTGAGGGCGAGGACATCGGCTTCGCTGGCGCGCGGCTCCTCGCGCCGCTCAACCGCCCCGGTCATTTCGACGAGGTGGTCAGCTTCCTGGGTGCGAGCTACTTCCGCGCCCTCGGCAGGGGGCACGTCTACGGCATCTCCGCGCGCGGCCTCGCCATCGCGACGGCCGATCCGAAGGGCGAGGAGTTCCCGGCCTTCCGAGCCTTCTGGTTCGAACGCCCCGCGCAAGGCGCCCGGCAGGCCACGGTACACGCGCTGCTCGACAGCGAGAGCCTTGCGGGCGCGTACACCTTCGTCGTTCGCCCCGGCGAAACCACAACGATGGATGTCGATGCACACATTTTCCCACGGCGCGATGTTCCGCTCGTCGGGATCGCTCCGTTGACGAGCATGTACCTGCACGGGCCGAACGATCGCGGCCGCATCGACGACTATCGCCCAGCCGTGCACGACTCCGATGGCCTGTTGATGCTGAAGGCCAATGGCGAGCGGGTGTGGCGGCCGCTCACCAATCCGCGCACGCTCCAGGTCAGCGCGTTTGCCGATGAGTCGCCGTCCGGCTTCGGCCTGATGCAACGGCGGCGCGAATACGCCGACTTCCATGATCTCGAGGCGCTCTACCATCGCAGGCCGAGCCTGTGGGTCGAGCCTCTGGATCGCTGGGGCCCAGGCAAGCTGCATCTCGTCGAGATCCCGACCGACGGCGAGATCCACGATAACATCGCCGCGTTCTGGCGGCCGGACGATGTTCCGAAGAAGGGCCAGCCGCTGCGCCTGCGCTACCGGTTGCACTGGTGCTCCCGCGCGCCCATCGACACCACGCTCGCCTCCTTCGACAGCACACGCGTCGGCCAGGGCAGTGGGACGGGCATGCGCCGCTTCGTGCTCGACGCGCTCGGCCCTGCCCTCGCCGAGCTCGCCTCCGACACCGACCTGAAGCTTGAGGTCAGGGCCTCGAGAGGCAGCCTTCATCATGGCGCGGTGCATCGCAATGCGGTGACCGGGGGGCTCCGTGTCGCCTTCGAACTCCGGCTCGAGGGTGCGAATCTGGTCGAACTCGGCGCGCGCGTGCTCTCGGGCGAGACCGCGATCACCGAAACCTGGCTGTATCGGTGGACCGCATGAGCACGCGTGGGCCTCTGGCAGGTTCGGCTGCATCGGGGCCAGGCACGCGCATCGGCGCCATGCCGCCTCCGTCGCCGATGCCGATGCCGATCCAGCTTCTCGACGCCGCGCCCGAGCCGCTGTGTCGCAAGCCCGACTCGGCGCCGCCCGGGTTGATGCTGCGCCGCGTGCTCGTGCTTGGCACCGCGGCCTGCCTGGCACTCTTCGGCACGCACGAGATGGCCGAGGTGTTGGATGGCCCCCTGCTGAACGTTCCGGCGATCGCGCTTCTCGTCCTGTTCGCGCTGCTTTTCGCCTGGATCGCGCTTGCGTTCGTGAGCGGCGTCGTCGGCTTCATCGTGCTCGTGCGCAGCGGCGGGGAACGCCTCCTGGCACGAGGCAGCGCTGAGGACCTCAAGAGTCGCACGGCCTTGCTGATGCCGATCCATAATGAACAACCTGCAGCCGTGTTTGGCGCGATCTCCGCGATGCGCGAATCGCTCAGGAAGGCGGGAGCGGCTGCCAGCTTCGACATCTTCGTGCTGAGCGACACGACCGACCCCGATGCCTGGGTCGCCGAGGAGGCGCATTACCTGGCGATAAGCCGGACCGGCCAGGGTGGGCCGGACCTGTTCTACCGGCGCAGGCGTGACAACGCCGGGCGCAAGGTTGGCAACATCGCCGAATGGGTGACGCGGCATGGCGGCGCCTACGAGAACTTCGTAGTGCTCGACGCAGACAGCATCATGACGGCCGAGGCGCTGATCACGCTCGCCGCGACCATGGACCGGCAGCCAGGCGTCGGCCTGATCCAGACGCTTCCCGTCAGCGTCGGGGGACGCACGGTCCTGGCACGGCTGCAGCAATTCGCTGGCCGCGTCCACGGCGCGCTCGTCGCCACGGGTGCCGATTGGTGGCAGGGCTCCGAAGGGAACTACTACGGCCACAACGCAATCATCCGGACGCGCGCCTTCGCCGAAGCCGCTGGATTGCCGCGGTTGCCCGGCCGCAAACCCTTCGGCGGCGACATCCTCAGCCACGATTTCATCGAGGCGGCCATGCTGCGCCGCGCCGACTGGGCCGTGCACATGGTGCCGGGCCTCGCGGGAAGCTACGAGGAGGGACCGCCGACCCTCATCGACAGCGCGATCCGCGATCGCCGCTGGTGTCAGGGCAATATCCAGCACACGGCCCTCCTCACGACGGCCGGGTTCCACCCGATCAGCCGGCTGCACCTTCTGACGGGGATCGGCGCCTACCTGACGGCGCCCCTCTGGCTCGCCTTCCTCGTTGGCGGCATCATCCTCGCCGTCCAGGCCCATCTCAGCACGCCGAGCTATTTTCCGAGTGGCCACGTGCTGTTTCCGGAATGGCCGGTCGTCGACCCCGTCCGCGCGAAGTGGATGTTCCTCGGCACGATGCTGATGCTGATCGTGCCGAAGCTCCTCGCGGCAATCGCGTTCCTGGTCAATGCGCATGATCGGCAGCGTTCCGGAGGTGGGGCCCGCGTGCTGCTTGGCGTGATGCTTGAGATCGTCATCACCGGCCTGCTTGCACCGGTGACGATGTTGACCCAGGCGCGTCAGGTGGTCAGCATCCTGCTCGGCCGCGACGCGGGATGGAGCGCGCAATCCCGCAGCAGTGACCGCGTGAGCTGGCGGGAGGCGGCCAGTCGCTACTGGGGGCATACGGTAATCGGGGTCGTTCTCGCGTCGGGCTTCCTGGTCGCGCCCGCGCTTGCCCTCTGGATGTCGCCGGTGATCCTCGGCCTCGTCCTGGCGATTCCGCTCGTGGTGCTCACGGGCAGCGCCGCGGCAGGGTACGCTCTCCGCAACGCTCGCCTGATGCTCATCCCCGAGGAAACCGCCCCGCCGCACGAGCTTTCACTCACCGATGCCGCGCGCGCGCGGCTCGCGGCGGAACAACTTGGGCCTGGTGAGGCCATTGCACAGCTCGCAGCAGACGAGGTGCTGCTCGAGCTTCACTGCCACATGTTGCCGAAGCGGCGCGCACGAGGGATTCAGGCGATCGATCTTCCCCTTGCGACAGGCCTTGCCAAGCTCGATGCCGTCGATGAGCTGCCGACCCTGCTCGCGCTGCTCGATCGACGCGAGAAGGCAGCCCTGCTCGCGGATGGACGCTCGGTGCTTCGCCTTGTCCGTCTCGCACGCGGCCGGAGGCCGGAGGCAGCCGACGCTGACGCGGGCCTCGCCTGCCTGGTCAAGGAGCTGCAGCCGGCCTGATGCGTGTATTCGGTTGCGACTTGCCTTGATCACACAGCGCGGATGAGGGCGTCGATATCGGGTGCACGGTCGAGTGCTTCGACGGCGCATGCGAGGGGCGAGAGGTCGGAGCGCGGTGTGCGCGCCGCCGCTAGACACGCCGCAGCCTTTGCCATTCGTGCCGCAACCGAGAGAGGATTGGCCGGACTGCCGATCGTGTCAGACACAGTCACGCGCAGTGTCGAGGTTTGCTCCACTTCGACGGTTTGCGGAACGATGGCATTCGGGTCGGAGTTGTCGTCCTGGATCAGCCGAACGCGACCAGCGAGCGCAAGCGTCTTGGGATCAGCAAGGCACGGGGCATTGAAGTCAGCGAGGGTCACGGTGCCGAAGCGCAGTGTCGTCGCCGCAACGTAGGGCAGGCAGAGCCGCGCGTAATTCGGCGTCAGGTCGTCGCGCAGAGGCCGCCCGACGAGGCGCATCGCAAGCGGCGGCAGGTGGAGTCGTACTTCGCGCACCGCCGTAGCGTCGATCGCCTCCTGCGCGAGGAGGCGCTGCAGACCATCGATCACCGGATGGGTGAGCCGACCTGACGGAAACGGCTTGTGGGACAGGGCCTCGACCTGCCAACGCTGCCCAAGCGCAGCAAGACCAGGAGCAAGATCGTGCTCCGGCTCGGTCATTGCCAGAAAACCGGAGCGGCCGGTGAGCCAGGCGGCAGGCCCGCGCGCGCCAGCCTCGGCAAGATCGGCGGCGCGGATGCCGGCAGCGGCAGCGAAGCCCATCTGGACCGCGAGCGCCATGCCCCCTTCGTGATGCGCCTGCATCGTTCCGGGGATCTGGCCAAGCAACAGCCCCGCACCGCCCGCGCCCGTGGCGAGATCGAAAGCGCGCAGCCGCGCCACCGCCCCGTAGGCGCCGAACATTCCCGCCGTCGCGGGCCGGAAGAACCGCATCTGGCCACGCGCGGCGGCACCGATGGTGCAGGCGAGGTCAAGCCCGAACACGACGGCGGAGAGGAGCCGTCCGCCGGTCACCCCGCCGAGCCGTTCCGCTTCGGCGAGCGCGGCGGCAAGCGTGGGCGTCACGGCGTGAGCCACCGCGGCCTCGTGGATCGCGTCGAACTCGAGCACATGCGCCTGGAAGGCATTGACGAACGCCGCCTGTGCAGCGGGCAGGCGCACCGCCTCGCCCCATACCTTCGCCGCATCACCATCGCCCCACCGGCGGACCGCGGAGAGCACGCCTGGCTGGTCCGCATGGGCGGTCCCAGCGATGCCGACGGCAAGCGTGTCGAGCACGAACACGCGGGCGGCTTCGCGCGCGGCTGCTGGAACTGCCGCCTCGGGCGCGTCGAGCACATGCCGCAGCAGCGCGGCTTCCGCATCAGGCATCATCGGCCGATGCTGCTGGCGCAGCGCAGCCTGGTCAATCCGCCCCCGTCTTGCGGCCAGCGGCCCGAGCGCCGACAATCGATGTGACACTGCACAAGAGGGCCGCGCACGCCATGACAGCAAGCCACGATCCGATCGCGTTCGAGCTGTTCAGGAACGCGATCTTCTCGATCGCCGACGAAATGGCGTTGACGGTGTTCCGCACGACCTATTCGGGCGTGCTGAAGGACAACATGGACTACTCCACCGCCTTCGCCGACGCGAACGGGCGTCTCGTCGCGCAGGGGCTGACGCTGCCAGGTCATCTCGGCTCGATCCCAACCGCGCTCGACAGCATCATGCGCCATTTCGGCGACGCGATGAACGAGGGCGACATCTACGTCCTCAACGACCCTTTCGATGGCGGCATGCACCTGCCGGACATCTTCGTCTTCAAGCCGCTCTATCATGAAGGCCGGCGGCTCGCCTTCGCGGCCACCGTCTGCCACCACACCGACGTCGGTGGGCGCGTGGCGGGCTCCAATGCCTCCGACTCGACCGAGATCTACGCCGAAGGCCTGCGCATCCCTCCGCTCAAGCTGTATGACCGCGGCGTCCGCAACGAGACGCTGATGTCGATCATCGAGCGCAACGTGCGCCTGCCTGTCCGGCTGTTCGGCGATCTGCGTGCCCAGCTCGCTGCCTGCCACATCGCCGAGGCACAGTTCCGGGAGCTGGTAAGCCGCTACGGCGCGGCCACCGTGTCGACCTACATGGAAGAGGTCATCGACTATGCCGAGCGGCTGACACGCGCAGCGCTCGCCGACCTGCCGGACGGGGAATGGTCCTTCGAGGACTGGATCGACGATGACGGCGTGGACGTCGGCAAACCGATCCGGCTCTTCGTCACGCTCAGGAAGCGCGGCGGGCACATGGTCGTGGATTGGACGGGCACGAACCCGCAGGTGAAGGGCGCGATCAACAACACGCTCTCGTTCACGAAGGCGGCGTCCTACACCGCCGTCCGCTCCGTGCTCCCCGCCGGCATCCCGAACAACGAGGGCGTGTTCCGGGCGATCGAGGTGATCTGCCCTCCCGGCACCGTCGGCAACGGCGTGCTGCCCGCCGCCTGCGCCGCGCGCGGGCTCACCGGGTTCCGCATGACCGACTGCATGTTCGGCGCGCTCGCCATGATGCTTCCGGACCGCGTGTTCGCGGCAGGCGACGGGGGCAACACGGGCATCTCGATCGGCGGCTGGGATGCAGCCCGCCAGCCCTTCATCTACGTCGACTTCACCTGTGGTGCCTGGGGCGCACGGCCCTGGGCGGACGGGTTGGATGGGAACAGCCACATGTTCGCCAACATGGCGTCCCATTCCGTCGAGGTGACGGAAGCTGAGCAGCCGATCCAGCTCCTAGCCTACGAGTTCGTTCCGGACAAGGCGGGGGCAGGCAAGTTCCGCGGCGGCGTGCCATTCCGCCGCGACTACCGCTTCCTCGAGGAGGAGGGCACGTTGCAGGTCCGCTCCGACAGGCGGGTGCACCGGCCCTTCGGCCTCTATGGCGGCAGCCCGGGCGCCCCCTCCGCGAATGTGCTGAACCCCGACACCGACAACCGGCCCCTTCCCTCGAAGGTCACCATGACCATCCGTCGCGGCGAGGTGTTCCGCCATGTGCTCGCCGGCGGCGGCGGCTGGGGTGACCCGCTCGAGCGTGACACGGCACTGGTTCTGCGCGACGTCCGCAACGAGCTGCTGTCGATCGCGAAGGCTGCTGCCGACTACGGCGTCGTCATCGCGGACGGGAGGATCGACGAGGCGGCCACCGCACGCCTGCGGGCCGAACGCCGAAAGCAGAGGGGCTGGCAGGAACCGCCCAAGGTGCTCCGCGACGATCCATTGCCCCAGGCCGCGGAGTGATGCGCATGGCGATGACCTGGCGCGTCGGTGTCGATATCGGCGGTACCTTCACGGATATCGTCATGCTCGGCTCCGACGGAACGGTGCACACGAAGAAGATCTCCTCGAGCGTGGACGACTATGCCCGCGCGATCGTCGAAGGCTTGACCCAGCTCTTCGCGGAAACGGGCATCGGCGCCGGAGATATCGAGGAGATCCGCCACGGCACCACCGTTGCCTCCAACGCGATCCTCGAGCACAAGGGTGCCCGGACGGGGCTGATCACCACCGCGGGCTTCCGTGATGTCCTGGAAATCCGCACGCTCCGGATGCCGCGGCTCTACGACATGGCCTGGGAGAAGCCGCCGCCGCTCGTGGAACGCCGCCTTCGCCGCGTGGTGGACGAGCGCATCGACGCACGCGGGCAGATCGAACGAGCGCTCGATCCTGCGCAGGCAGAGGCGGTCGTCCGCGCCCTCATCGAGGAAGGCGTCGAGGCCATCGCCGTCTGCCTGCTGCACTCCTATGCGAACCCGGCCCATGAGCAGGCGATTGCCGGGATCGTGCGCCGGCTCGCGCCGGATCTGCCGCTCTCCGTGTCCTCAGAGGTTCAACCGGAGATCAAGGAGTACGAGCGCACCTCGACGACGGTGATCAACGCCTACGTGATGCCGATCGTCGCGCGCTACCTGCGTGCGCTGCGCACGGGCCTCGACGGCGCGGGCGTCACGGCGCGGCTTCTGCTGATGCAGTCCAATGGCGGGTTGATGGCGTCGGAGGCGGCCGCTGCGAAGCCGATGCACATCATCGAATCCGGCCCAGCCGGCGGCGTGATCGGTGCGCAGGCACTTGCTCGTGCGAAGGACTTGGCCGATGTCATCACCTTCGACATGGGCGGCACCACCGCGAAGGCCGCGACCGTGGAAGCCGGGCATGTCGCGCGCGCGGCGGAATACTCGGTTGGCGCAGGCATCATGGTCGGCTCACGCCTGCTGACCGGGGCGGGATACCTGCTGAAGGTTCCCGCGATCGATCTCGCAGAGGTCGGCGCCGGTGGCGGCTCGCTGGTGCGGGTCAACGCAGCGGGCGGCGTCCAGGTCGGCCCGGAGAGCGCAGGCGCGGTGCCGGGGCCTGTCTGCTACGACCAGGGCGGCTCCGAACCGACGATCACGGATGCGAACGTCATCCTCGGCTACATCAATCCGCACCACCTCGTTGGCGGTGCGGTGACGCTGAATGCCGCCCGCGCGGCAGAGGTGTTCGAGCAGAAGGTCGCACAGCCGCTTGGGCTCGAGCTCGCGCGCGCGGCGCATGGCGCGCATCTGATCGCAGCGTCGAACATGATCCGCGCGATCCGTGCCGTCTCGACAGAACGCGGGCGTGATCCGCGCCGCTTTGCGCTGTTCGCCTTCGGCGGCAACGGCCCCTTGTTCGCCTGCGGCATGGCGGAGTCCCTCGGCATGCGACGTGTCGTGGTGCCGCCTTCGCCGGGGCTCTTCTCTTCCTTCGGCCTTCTCTACGCCGACACCGAGCACCATTACGCGCGCAGCTTCCGCCGGCTGACGCGCACGGTGGACCTCGCAGAGCTCAATGAAGCCTGGAACGCCCTCGCCGAACAGGCACTTGGGCAGCTTGCGGCGGAGGGGTTCTCCGGGTCCTCGGCTAAGGTGACGCGTGCGGCAGCGCTGCACTACCACGGCCAGAGCTTCGACCTGACCGTCCCCGTACCCGACGGGCCGCTCGACGCCGCGGCACTTCGCGCCGTCGACGAGGCGTTCGGCGTCGAACACGAGCGGACCTACGGCCACCGCGCCGGTACCGACGAGCCGGTCGAGCTGGTGTCGATACAGGTCGTCGGACGCGGGCTGAAAGCGAACGGCGCGCTGCCGGAGCACACGAGCCCGGCTCGCTCGGAGGCGACAATCCCTCCGCGGCGTGCCTATTTTGGCCCGACAGCGGGCTGGATCGAGACGCCCGTCCTGCGGCGGGCCGATCTCGCCACGCAGCGGGTTGGGCCGGTGATCATCGAGGAGTACGACGCAACCTGCCTCGTTCTACCGGGCTGGCATGCACGTCTCGATGACGGCGGGAACATCGTGATCGAACGCTGACGCTACCCGCGAGCGGTGCGCGGCAGCCACAGAGCGATGTCGGGCCAGACGACCAGAAGCGCGATCATGCCGATCAGCGTCAGCACAAATGGGGCAGTTCCGATGATCACGTCGTCGATCCGCCCACGCTTGCGCAGGCCTTGTACGACATAAAGGTTGATGCCGACCGGCGGCGTGATCATCGCCGTTTCCATCAGCAACACGATCAGCACGCCGAGCCAGACGGGATCGTACCCAGCGCGGATCAGCACCGGCACGATGATCGGCACGGTCGCCACCATCATCGACAGCGTCTCCATGAACATGCCGAGAACGAGATAGAACCCGATCACGACAAGCAGGAGCTCGAACGGCGCGAGGCCGAGGCCGGTGATGTAGCGGTTGACCATGCCGGTCAACCCGATCGAGGTGATCACGAAATTCAGGAAGTACGCTGCCACGAGGATCGCCATGATCATCGCCGTCGTGCGCATCGTGCCTTCGAGCGATTCGCGCAGCACATCCCATGTCAGCCGCCGCTTCCACGCGGCGACAACGAGCGCGGCGATCACGCCCAAGGCGGCGGATTCCGTTGCCGTGGCGAGCCCGGCATAGATCGACCCGACGACGGCAATGAAGATGAACAGCGGCGGCAAAAGGTCAGGCAGCGATCGCAAGCGGCCTTCCCAGTCCGTGGGAATGCGCTCGCCATCGAGCCCAGGCCGCACGAGGCAGACGATCATGACCGTCAGGCTGAACAGGCCAGCGAGGACGACGCCGGGAATGAGCCCTGCGAGATAGAGCGATGGGATCGAGGTTTCCGTCAGCACGCCATAGACGATCATGTTGATCGAGGGCGGGATGAGAATGCCGAGCGTGCCGCCCGCCGCGATCGTGCCGAGGAAGAGCCGCTCGCTGTAGCCGCGCCGCTCGACCTCGCCCATCGCAACCGTGCCGATCGTCGCCGCGGTGGCAACGCTCGAGCCGGATGTGGCGGCGAACAGCGCGCAGGCGGCGATGTTCGAATGCATCAGCCCCCCGGGCAGCCAGGGGAGCCACTGCACCAGCGCGGCGTACATCCTCTCCGCAGTGCCCGAGCGGAGCAGGATCTCGCCTAGCAGCACGAAGAACGGAACAGCGACGAGAAGGAACGAGTTCGAGGTCGACCACGCGAGCTCGCCCATCGCGAGATGAAGAGGGAAGCGCCCATAGATCTCGCCCAGGGTGAGGCCGAGCACGCCAAGAGCCGCGGCAACGGGTATCCCCGCGCCGAGAAGTCCGAGCAGGATCAGGATGGTGGTCTGGATCATCGACGACGCTCGGCGGCGCGGACCTCTTCGGCGACATCCTCGGCCGCCGAGCGCGTCCCAACCAGTTCCGCCACGCCTGCCCGATCTCCCCGCAGCAACCGCGCCAGCGCCGTAAGGAAGAGCACCGCGCCGACAAGGATGAACATCGCAAGCCCGAGAAGCCAGATGGCCTGCGGCACGATCAGCGGTGTCTCCAGCGCGGACTGGCTGCGCGAGTGAGACGTCCAGGACTGCTCGAAGACGCCGAGCCCGTGCCAGAACACGAGGCCGAAGAACCCGACAAGCAGCACGAGCCCGACCAAGTCGAGTAGGATCCGAATGGCGGATGGAAAGAGCATGTAGAGGGAGTCGATTCGGATATGCGCTCGGTCGAGCAGTGTCGCCGCCAGGGCCCAGGCCGTGCCGATCGCGAGCGCATAGCCGGCGAGCTCGTCCCCTCCGCCGATCGACACGACGAACACCTTCCGCAGGAATACGTCGATGCCGATCAGGATTGCGGCGAGAAGGATCAGCACTCCACCGAACCAGAGGCCCGACCGAGCCAGCTTCGCCAGCGCGCCCATCACTCCTCCCACGAGTCGGGGACGTTTCGGCGGGAGAGCAGCCCGGTCCGGCGCAGCTGGGCCGGACCGGACTCGGCGACGATCAAGGAACCGGCGCGGTCAGGCCAAGTGCCTTGCCGACCGTGTCGTTCCACTCGCGCGTGCACTCTGCGCCGCAGCGGCGGGCCCAGTTCGCGAGCACCGCGCCCTCGACCAGGCGCTTGTGCGTCTCGGTCTCCTCCGGCTTCACCGGTACCAGCGTCATGTTCGCCGTCCGACCCATCGTGCACTGGCCACGGCCAAAATTGCAGTTGTCGGCCTGCGCGTCGGCCTCCTTCAACGTCTTCCACATCTTGTCCTCGTAGGTCTTCACCTGGTCGAGGAAGAACTGCTGCACGCGTGCGTCGAGGCGGTTCCACGTGTTCAGGTTCACCGCGAGCACATTGATGCTCCAGCCGAGAGACATCGGATAGAGCGACTTCGTCACCTCCGGCCAGCGTGCTGTGTTGCCCGAGAGGCTGCCGGTGACAGCGCAGTCGACAACGCCACTGTTCAACGCCGGAACCACCTCCGCGAAGGCCATGCTGACGGCGGTTGCGCCGATGCCCTGGAGGAAGTCGCGCATGGTGTTGTTGAAGACGCGAACTTTCTTGCCGCGAAGGCCGTCAAGTCCGCTGATCACGTCACGGCACCAGAAAACCTGAGGCGGGTTGCCGCCGAAGGCGAGCAGCTTCGCGTTCCAGTTGCGCTGCATCTGGCGATCGATGATTGGACGCCACGCATCGCAGGCTGCCCGCGCCTTGTCAGCGTCGAGCGTGAGGCCTGCAAGGTCGCAGCCCTCGAACCGCGCATCGTCACCGGCCATCTTGGAGATGTCCATGCCGGCGAAGTCCATCACGCCGAGGCGCAGAAGGCGCATCATCGTGCGGTCGTCGATGCCCATCTGGTCGAGCGGCGTGATGTCGACGGTTATGCGGCCGTTCGACGCGCGCGGAATGGTCTCGCGCCAGAACGGCACCTCGTCGACGATTGAGGCGACGGTCGGGCTGTTCAGCCCGATCGCCTTGAACTGGAGCTGCGGCAGCTCCTGCCCGCGCACAGCGCCGAAGGGTTGGAGACAGAGCACGGCCAAGGCCGCGCCCAACACGTTGCGCATCTTCATGCCAGCCTCCCGTTCCAGACCATCGGTCGCGACGCCCGCCTGACCGAGCGCACTCGGCAGAAACCCTGTTGCGGTGATCGTTGCACTGCTCGGGCGCTTTCGGCAAGGCGTCCAATCGAAGAGCGCGGGTTTTCAATCCCGCTCTCCCGTCGCAGACTGAAGCCCCACCGTCATCGTGGACAACGCCCTTGTCATCGTTCGATCCCGCCTTCCGTCCGATCCGCGTTGCGGTTGATATCGGCGGCACGTTCACCGACCTGCAGATCTTCGACGCGCGAAGCACCCAGGTTCACGCGTGGAAGACGCCGACCACGCCGGCCGATCCCTCCATCGGCCTGATGAAGGGGCTTGGCGAGGCGGCCCAGCGGTTCGGGTTCACGCTTGCCGATATCGGCCTGCTCCTTCACGGCACCACCATCGCCACCAATGCGGTGCTGGAACGGCGCCTTGCCCGTGGTGTGCTCGTCACCACCGCCGGGTTCGAGGATGTGCTGGAGATCAACCGCCACGTTCGGCGCGACATCTACGGTCTTGCACCCGACCCGCTGCCGACGCTGATCCCGCGCGACCGTCGCCTCGGCGTCCTTGAGCGGATGCGCGCCGACGGGTCCGTTGAGACACCGCTCGACCAAGTCGCGCTGCAGGGGCTTGTCGAGCGGATCGCGGCGCTCGATGGCGAGGCCGTTGCGGTCACGCTGCTCAACAGCCACGCCAATCCGGCACACGAGCGGCTGCTCGCAGCGCACATCGGCGACGCGCTGCCTGGCCTGCCGGTATCGATCTCCGCAGATGTGTCGCCGGAGATCCGCGAGTACGAGCGCAGCTCGACGACCGTGCTCAACGCCCTGCTCGTGCCGGTGGTACGCGCGTATCTCGACCGGCTGGAACGGCGCATCGGCGAGGACGGATTCAGCCCCTCGATCTTCCTGGTGCAGTCGAACGGCGGCGTGTGCAGCCTCCGCGTGGCTGCCGAGCAGCCGGCTCGCCTGCTGCTCTCGGGGCCGTCGGGGGGCGTGCTTGCCGCCGCCCGGATCGCCAGAATGCTCGGGCGGGGCGATCTCGTCGCCGTCGACATGGGCGGGACGAGTTTCGACGTCTCCGTGATCCGTGACGGCCGCGGATCGATCATCACCCAGGGCGAGATCGACAGGCTGCCGGTGCGCCTGCCCATGGTCGAGATGCGCACGATCGGCGCGGGCGGCGGCTCCATCGCCTCCGTCGACGCGAGCGGGCGGCTGACCGTCGGCCCACGCAGCGCGGGCGCTACGCCAGGTCCGGTTGCGTATGGTCGCGGCGGCAAAGAGCCCACGGTGACCGACACCAATCTCGCACTCGGCCGGATCGATCCCGACTACTTCCTGGGCGGCACGATGCAGCTCGACATGCCCGCAGCGCGCGCCGCGATCGCCGACCGCGTGGGCGCGCACCTGGGGCTCGGCCTCGAGCAGGCAGCAGAGGGCATCCTCGCCGTCACGAATGCCGGGCTCGGTGCCGCCATCCGATTGTCGCTGTTCGAGAAGGGGCTCGATCCGCGTGATTTCGCGCTCCTTTCCTTCGGCGGTGCCGGCGGACTGCATGCGACGGACGTGGCGGCAGAGCTCGGCATCAGAGAGGTCGTGTTTCCGCGCGACCCCGGCACCCTCTCGGCCTACGGCATCCTGTTCGCCGATCTCGCACAGGATCTCGCCCGCTCGCGGCTTCTGCGCGTCGAATCCGGGCAGCTTGCCGCGATCGCCGAGGCGGTCGCTGCCCTGCGAGAGGAGGCCGATGCCCGGCTCGCGCGCGACGGCGTCGCTCCGTCCGACAGGAGGATCGAGATCGCGGCCGACATGCGCTATCACGGCCAGGCGTTCGAGCTTCTGATCCCCTGGGGCGAGATCGCTGCTCCGGATGAGGCGGCGCTTGCGCGCCTCGCTGCAGACTTCCACGCGACGCATCGCCAGCGCTTCAGCTACGCCAACCCAGACGAACCGGTGGAGATCGTCACGTTGCGGGCAACGGCGATAGGCCGACTGCAGAAACCAGAGCCGGGCGTCGCCTCTCCGGCACCTCGCCCCGCGCGCAAGGGCACACGCCGCGCCTACGAGGGCGGTGCCTGGCGGGAGCTTCCGGTGTGGGACCGCGACGCGCTGACGGCTGGGAGCACCATCGAAGGCCCCGCGATCGTCGAGGAAGCCTTCGCCACACACTGGATCGGACGCGGCTGGAGCGCGCGGCTCGGCGAGGCTGGCGCCCTGATCGCCACGCGTGACAGCAACGGAGAAGCGCCGTGAAGACCCTCGGGCCCATCGAGATCGAGGTCATCCGCAACGCGCTGACCGCTGCGGCAGCCGAGATGGACGTGACCATCTGGCGCACGAGCCGCAGCACGATCGTGCGCGAGCTGCTCGACTATTCGACCGCCGTGTTCGACGCGGACGGCAACAACGTCGCGCAGTCCGCGCGCATTCCCCAGCACCTGAACTCCATGGGCGCGGCGCTGCGCACGCTTCTGGACGAGTTCGTCGACCCGGAAACCTGGGGGCCGGACGATGTGATCGCGACGAACGATCCCTACTGCGGCGCGCAGCACCTCAACGACGTCCTGGTGTTCAAGCCAGTTTTCCATGAAGGAAGGCGCGTCGGGTATGTCGGCGCGCTCTGCCATCACATCGACATGGGCGGCCTCGCGCCCGGAAGCTACGCGGCGACGGCCACGGAGATCTTCCAGGAAGGGCTGCGCATTCCCCCGATCAAGCTGATCGAGGGCGGCACGCTGAACCGTGCGGTCTGGGCGATGATCGGTCAGAACGTACGCAAGCCGGCGCTGATGCTCGGAGACCTGCAGAGCGAGCTCGCCAGCCTCGAGGTAGGTGCAGCGGCGATCCATCGCCTCGCCGCGCGCTATGGTGCCGACACGCTCATCGAGGCCTGCCGGCGCATCCTCGACATGAGCGAGGCGGCGATGCGCGCGGCCATCCGCGCCATGCCCGACGGAACCTATGCCTTCGAGGACTTCCTCGACGATGACGGCATCAGCGGCGAACCGGTTCGCCTGCACGCGGCGGTGACCATCGCGGGGGACGAGATCACCGTCGATCTCTCGGGCTGCGCTGACCAGCAGTCGGGTCCGGTGAACTGCACGCCCGCGATGTCGCACTGCGCCGTCTACTATGCCGTGATCGCAGCGACCGATGGCTCGGTGATGGCCAATGCCGGCTGCTACCGGCCGGTGCGGATCGTCTCGCGACCCGGCAGCGTGGTGAACTGCCGTGCGCCCGCCTCCGTCGCGCATCGCGTCGCCACCACGCACCGCCTCGCCAACGTGCTGTTCGGTGCCCTGCATCAGGCCCTGGCCGATCGCATCCCTGCGGCGTATTACGGCGGATCCTATGTGGCGACCTTCCAGACGGTCGCCGAGGACGAAAGTCGCGAGGTTCTGGTCGAGATCGAGATCGGCGGCACCGGCGCGCATCCGCGGAAGGATGGAGTCAACGCCTGGTCGTTTGGAATGCACAACAACTCCAACATCCCGATCGAGATGATCGAAGCGACGATGCCGCTCTCGATCACGCGCTATGGCCTCTTGCCGGATTCGGGCGGCGCCGGGCAGTTCCGCGGCGGGCTTGGCCTGGTGCGCGAGTGGCGCGTCGAGAGCCGCGCCTGCGTGTTCACCGCGAACATGGATCGCTTCCGGTTCCCGCCCTACGGGCTCGCGGGCGGCAAGCCCGGCAGCCTCGGCCGGCTGACGCGCGTTCGTGACGGCGTCGAGACGCCGATCGCGCCCAAAAGCGATAGCGTCGCGCTACGGAGGGGCGACATCGTCCGGCTCGAGACGTCAGGCGGCGGCGGCTTCGGCCATCCCGCCGGCCGCGACCCGAAAGCTGCCGAGCGCGATCGGACGCTCGGCTATGTCACAGGCTGACGATCAGGCGATCTCCCGCTCCTCGCGCAGCGCGCGTATGGCGCCCCGGAACGCATCGACGGTGCGGCTGAGATCGTCCTCCGTGTGCGCGGCCGAAGCTGGTCCCCCGGGCCAGGGCGCGAAATCCACGCCGCGGGTGCGCATGGCGAGAAGCAGCTTCGTTACGGTCTGGTTGCCGCGCGGAATCTTCAATTCGGCATAGTTCATCGACAGCGGGTCGAAGCTGCCTGGGCTGACCTCGAGACCCTTCGGGTTGACGAACACGTGGATGCCCGTGTGCGCGCCATAAGCCGCCCAGTTCAGCCCTTCCTCAACCAGCACGTCGTTCAGCGCGGCACGCAGCCTCGCGGCATAGTCATGGGTGCGCGCAACCGCGTCGGTGTCGCGGATGATCTGGAGCGTGGCGATCCCTGCTGCCGCCGAAAGCGGGTTTGCGTTGTACGTGCCCTGATGCGGAACCTTCTCCACGCCCCGCGCGGCCGCCCGCTCGGGGTCGAGCAACTCGAGCAGGTCGCGCCTGCCGACGACCGCGCCGCCTGGCAGTCCGCCCGCGAGGATCTTCGCAAGCGTCGTGAGGTCGGGGCGGATGCCGAGCGCCTCCTGCGCCCCGCCCCGCGAGACCCGGAAGCCCGTGACGACCTCGTCAAATACCAGAACGATGCCGCGCCGTTCGGTTTCCTCACGAAGCAGTCGCACGAAGGCTGGGCGAAGGGGCATCTGGCCGTAGGTCGCCCCCGTCGGCTCGAGGATCGCCGCCGCGATGTCGCTTCCCTCCGCATCGAGCAGCCCGAGCAGCCCCGCGTCGTCATTCGGGTCGACGAACACGACGTTCTCGGCGAGCGCACCGAGCACGCCGGGCGTAGGCGTACCGTCAAAGTGATTGGTGACGCCGAACGCCATATGGTCATGCCAGCCATGGAAATGGCCGCGCAGCCGAAGCAGCTTGGCCCGCCCCGTCGCCGCACGGGCGAGGCGCAAGGCCATCAGCGTCGCCTCCGTGCCTGAGCTGGTGAAGCGCACCATCTCAGCACTCGGCATCAGTTCCTGGATCAGTTCGGCCCAGCGGTTCTCGAGGGCATGGTTGGCACCATAATGCGTGCCGCGCGCCAACTGCTCGGAGACGCGTGCCATCACGGCGGGATGTGCGTGGCCGAGGATCAGTGCACCATGGCCGCCTGCGTAGTCAACATACTCGTTGCCGTCGACGTCCCGTTTGCGTGCGCCCTCGGCTCGGACGATCGCGAGCGGATGCGGCCGCACGTAGCGCGAATCATGCGTCACCCCGCCGGGAAACAGGCGCTGCGCTGTCGCGTAGTTCTCGGCGCTGCCTGGCGTCCGCGCAATGAAGGCTGAGACGATCGGCGAGTTGGTCGGCGGCATGGCGTTCATGGCGGCACTCCGAAGGTGTTTGGCCAGCGTGGCGCGACGCCGTTCGCTTGTCCACCGGCGGTGCCGACCGCCGACGCATCAAGGTCGTGCCGGCCGATGTTTCTGCCGCTCACTCCCGCCGGATCACGACCTCGCCGCGCAACACCTCGCGCAGCAGCGGATTGGGAAATCGGCGCGCGATCGTCACGGCATGGAAGGGCTGGACGAGCCCCGGCAGGCGCTCGGCCTCCTCGAGCTCGCCCGAGGCAAGCTCATCGCGCACGACGATGGGCGGCAGCACGGCGAGGCCGATGCCCTCGCGCGCGAGCAGGCGCATCATCGCCATGTCGTCCACCTCCGCAGCGATCTGCAGCGTGACGCCGAGCCGCTCGCGCAAGGCCTCGAACCCGGCACGCAGGCCGCTCTCCGGCGTCGGAAGGATCAGTGGAGCGGCTGCAAGCCGTGTCGCCAAGGTTGCGTGACCGGCAAGCAGCGCCGGGCGGCCAATCAGGCTGACCGGTTCTTCCGCGAGGCGATGGGCGACGAAGGGACCTCCGGCGGCGGAGCCCGGCGGCTCGCTGGTCAGCACGACGTCGAGGCTGAGCGCTTCCAGCGCGCGTAGCAGCTCCGCCATGCCCCCAGAGCGGAGGATCACCTCGACATCGAGTTGGCCCAGCACCGGGCGCAGGAAGGCCAGCTGGAAGTTGCGCGACAGAGTGGCGAGCGCACCGACGCGCAGGATGCGCTGCGTCCGTCGCTTCTCCCGCAACGTGGCGAGCAGTTCTTCTCCCGCTGCGGCAATGTCATCCGCATGCGCGAGCGCGATGCGTCCGGCTTCGGTGAGCAGAAGGCGCCGCCCGCTCCGTTCGAACAGAGCATGGCCGAGCCGATCCTCGAGCGCGCGGATCTGCGCAGAGAGCGCAGAGGGCGCGAGATTCAGCGCGTCAGCGGCGCGGGTGAGGTTCCCCTCATGCGCGACGGCCCGGAAGTAGCGCAGGTGGTGGTAGTTAAGGTCAGCCACGTTGTTCTGTTTATCTTAACGATTTAGTCTAAACAATATCATTTATTGCAATCAACGTGGTTGGTATGCGGCTGTCCGTCCCAACGCGACGGAGCGCCCGACGCCGATGCCAACCCATTTCCTGCCTCTTCTCGCCCCGCTTGCCCTTGCTGCCGCTGCGTTCGTCGCCTTCCGCGGACGCGGCCTGCGCCCGACCGCCAGCCTGCGAGCAGCCGGGCTCGCCGCACTTGCGGCGGTCGCCGTCGCGGCGGCAAGCCTCTTGGTCCTGCTGCTCGCAGGGCCAGGCGGCGCGCCATTGGCGTTGGTTCGGCTCGATGCCGTGTCGGTCGCGATGCTTCTGCTTGTATCGTTCGTCGGATGCGTCGTGGTGCGGTTCTCGGCGACCTATCTCGACGGCGAGGCGCGGCAGGGCGAGTTCACCGGCTGGCTCTGCCTGACGCTCGCGGCCGCGCTGCTTCTGGTGCAGGCGGGCAGTCTCGTCGTCCTCGTCCTCGCGTGGGTCGCTGCCGGGTTTGGGCTGCAACGGCTGCTGCTCTTCTACGCGCACCGGACAGCGGCGCGGCGCGCGGCGCGCAAGAAGGCCATCTTCGCGCGGACCGGCGACGTGATGCTTGCAGCCGCAGCGTTGCTGCTCGGCTTCGCTTTCGGCACGGCCGACATCGGCACGATCCTGGAAACCGCCCGCGCGGGCGAGGCGCAGGTTGCTGCCGTCGGCGCGGCCGCACTGCTTGCCTTTGCTGCGCTGCTCAAATCGGCACAGTTCCCCGTGCATGGGTGGCTGACGGAGGTGATGGAGACGCCAACGCCGGTCTCCGCCCTGCTTCATGCCGGGCTGATAAACGCCGGCGGCTTCCTGCTGATCCGCTTCGCCGACGTGCTTCTGGCTGCCCCCGGGGTGCTCGCGGCGCTGGCGATGATCGGCGGCTTCACCGCGCTGTTCGCCGGCCTCGTGATGCTGACGCAGCCGGCGGTTAAGACAGCGCTCGCCTGGTCCACCATCGCGCAGATGGGCTTCATGATCCTGCAATGCGGTCTGGCGCTGTTCCCGCTCGCGCTGCTGCACATCATCGCCCACTCGCTCTACAAGGCACACGCCTTCCTCGCTGCTGGCAGGGCGGTAGCGACGGTCGCGGCGATCCCGCGCCCCGGCCCCGTCGCGGTGCCGAGCGTGCGGGCAGTCGGGCGGGCCTTCCTCGCTGCGCTCGCCCTGTATGGGCTGATCGGCGCCGCATTCAGTTTCGACGGCAAGTCGCCAGCCGCGATCGCGCTCGGCGCCATCCTTGTCCTCGGTGTCGCCTACCTTCTGGCCCAGGGCTTCGCCGACGCGGCGCCAGGGCCGCTCACGCTCCGCACCTCAGCCGCCGCGGCGGTCGCGGCCACCGGCTACTTCGCTCTGCAGCGCGCGGCCGAGGCGCTCACCGCCGGCGTGCTGCCGCCGCCCCCCGAGCCCGATGCGCTCGAATGGGTACTGATCGTGCTTGCGGTGCTGAGCTTCGCCCTTGCAGCCTTCGCGCAGGCAACCTTCCCGCTCTGGGCGCAGCACCCGGCCGCAGCCGGCCTCCGCGTCCATCTCGCCAACGGTCTCTACGTCAACGCCCTGACCGACCGGTTCCTGAACGGCTGGTCGACGCGCAACGCCGCCTGCGGAGGCTGACGATGCCCTTCGACCCGCACGCCACACCGACGCTCGCCAACGCGCTGGATCAGGCGCAGCGCGCGATCCCTCCGGCCTGGCCGCTCGCCGCGACCGTCGCGGTCAATCCGTTCCTCGGCCAGGCGGAGGAGGACCTTGCCATGGCGGCTGCGCGGCTTCGGCGCGTTGGTGGCGTACGGGCCACCATGCCGCGGTCCTGGTATTCCGGGCGCATCGCCGCCAGCACGATCACCGAAAGCGACCTGGAAGCAGCCTTCGCCGACGCACCGCAGACGCATCGCCCCGCCAGTGTTGCCGCGCTGAAGGCGGCGCTCGCCAGGCCGGAACCCACGCCTGACGCCCTGCCGACCGTCGCCGACCTCGTGGCCGAAACAACGGGAACCGACTGGCCCGGCATCATCGCCGAACGCATCGGCGCCTTCGCGGGCGGCTGGTTCGATGCAGGCCAGGCGCTCTGGCCCGTGCCGCGGCGCGGCTCGCTCTACACCTCATGGCGAGCTGCGGCACTGCGCGACCTGACGCCAGAGATCCTCGGCCTGCCCGGCTTCTGCGCCCATGTCGCCTCGGCGCCGGGGGAGGCCGGGGCGGCGACCGAAAGGGCCCTGGCGACGCTCGGAGTTCCGGGTCCGGCGCTCGGTACGTTTCTGCACCGGCTTCTGATGACGCTCGGCGGCTGGGCACAGCTCGCCAGGCAGCGGGGATTCGAGGCGGACCTCGCCGGCGGAACCGATGGCACGATGGCCGGGCTGCTCGCCATGCGGCTGGTTTGGGAGGAAGCACTTTACGCCCGCCATGCGCCGGCGATCGAGGCGCGCTGGCGCGAGGCGATCGCAGCGCACGCAGAGCCAGTGGTCCCGTCAGCGGATGACGCCATCGACGCAATCCTACAGGCAGCGGCGGAGCGTGCGGCGCAGCGGGAGCTGCTCGCTTCGATCACGACCGCGCCACCGCTAGCCGAAACGGCACGGCTGGCCTTGCAGGCGGCCTTCTGCATCGACGTCCGCTCGGAGGTGTTCCGGAGGGCACTCGAATCGGTCGACCCCGGCATTCGCACCCACGGCTTCGCGGGCTTCTTTGGCCTTCCCGTGGCGCACAGGCCGTTCGCGTCAGACGTCGTCGAGAACCGGCTGCCCGTGCTCCTCCGGCCAAGCCTCAGGACATGCGAGGCAGTGCCGGCCGACGATGCAGCAGAGCGCGCGCGGATCACTGCCCGGACGAAGCGCGCATGGGGGCGGTTCAGCCAAGCTGCGGTCTCCTCCTTCGCGTTCGTGGAATCGGCCGGGCTGCTGCATGCCTGGACATTGCTGCGCGATAGCTTCGGGCTTACCCGCCGCGTGCGCGCCGAGCGGCCGCCACAGCTGGGCGAAGCGCTCCCCATTGAGCAGCGCGTCGCGATCGCCGAGGGCGTGTTGCGCGGCATGTCGCTGACCAGCGGGTTCGCGCCGATCGTCCTGCTTGTCGGCCACGGCGCGGAGGTGGCAAATAACCCGCATGCGAGCGCGCTCCAGTGCGGCGCTTGTGGCGGACACCAGGGCGATGTCAGCGCGCGGCTTCTCGCTGCGCTGCTGAACGACCGCGCGGTGCGCCAGGGCCTCGCCGGCTGCGGCATCACGATGCCCGACGACACGCTCTTCCTCGCTGGTCTGCACGACACCACAACCGACGAGGTTCGGCTGTTCGCTGAGGATCATCCTCCCGCCCGACCCGCCGGGGCGCTTGCGCGGGTGAGAGGATGGCTCGCCAGCGCCGCGGCGCTCGCACGGACGGAACGCGCAGTCCGCCTGCCGCGCGCAACGTCCGGTGAAGCGGTGATCCGCCGCGGCAGGGACTGGGCCGAGACGCGTCCGGAATGGGGCCTCGCCGGCTGCCACGCGTTCATCGCAGCGCCGCGCAGCATCACGGCGGGGCGTGACCTCGGCGGCCGGGCATTTCTGCATGACTATGACTGGCGATCGGATGATGGATTCCGCGTGCTCGAGCTGATCCTCACCGCGCCTGTCGTCGTGGCGACCTGGATCAGCCTGCAATACTACGGATCGGTCGTCGCTCCGGACGCGTTCGGCGGCGGCAACAAGCTGCTGCACAACGTCACCGGCGGCATCGGCGTTCTCGAAGGCAATGGCGGCGTGCTGCGCACCGGCCTGCCGTGGCAGTCGGTGCACGATGGCGAGGCCCTGGTGCACGAGCCGCTGCGGCTCACCGTCCTTGTCATGGCGCCGCACGAGGCGATCGACACGATCCTGCAACGGCATCCATCGGTACGTGCCCTGTTCGAGAACCGGTGGCTTCACCTCCTCGCCATCGCGGCTGACGGCACCGTCACCCGCTACGGCGGGGCCGGCGTCTGGTCGGCGGAGAGCCGCGTGGCCTGACGAGCAGAGGGGCGCAGCTAGCCGCTGCGCAGCCTCCGCGTCCCGTCCACGTCGGGCGTGCCATCGGGTGCAAGCGCGACACGGAATGTCTCCCGTGCGGCATCGCTCGACATAAGCCCATCGGCCACGTCAGCCGCGACTGCTGCCGGGTCGCGCTCCACGGGAGAGCCGTAGCCGCCACCGGCAGGGCCCTCGCACACGAAGGTGTCACCGGCCTTCACCGCCATATGCGGGACCTTTGACGGAAGCGCCTGCGCAGAACCGTCGGCGCGCAGGATCTCGAGCCTGGCCGGCACGCCATCCTCGCCCCCATCGAAGCCCCATGGCCGGAACCGATGCCCCTCGCCTTCAACGGACGCGCCGCCATCGGTCAGGAACCGGAAGGACCGGATCGACCCGAGGCCGCCCCGGAACCGGCCCGCGCCGACCTTGCCCTCGCGCAGTTCATATCGCTCGACGCGGAGCGGCAGATGCGTCTCGATATCCTCGATCGGGTTGTTGCGGGTGTTGGCGTAGAGGGTATCGACCGCGTCCATCCCGTCGGCGTCGGCACGGCCGCCATAGCTGCCCTCGAAGATCTCCATGTGCACCCAGTGCTTCTCGCCTTGCAGCCCGGAGAAGGCGATGACCTTGAGGTTGCCGATGCCGGCCGAGACCTGGCCCGGCACCGCCTGGGCGAGAGCCTTCATCACCGTATCGGCGAGCTGGTTGCCCGGGCAGAATCGGGCGATCGTCGGTGCAGGGTAGATCGGGTTCGCGAGGCATCCCTTCGGCGCGACGATGGTGATTGGCCGCGTGAGCCCCTCGTTCACCGGTACGTGCCCGACGATCGCCGTATCGAGCAGCACTGACCGGATGGTCAGCCAGATCGCGACATCGACCGTTCCGGTCAGCGGCATGTTGATCGGCCGATCCGGCACCTGCGGGGCGGTGCCGGTAAGGTCGACGATCAGTCCGTCGCCCTGTTTCGTCACGGTCGCGACCAGAGGAAGCTCGCGGCGCGACGGGTCGGGGTCGTCGAGATAGCCGTCGATGAACGTCTCGGCCCGCCACGACCCTTCAGGGAGCTTCGCAATGGCCCGGCGCATCAGCCGCTCTGCATGATCCATCAGCGCGGCGCAGGCGGCGCGGAACGCGGGCAGGCCGACACGCGCGACCAGTGCGGCCATGCGCTCGGCGCCGATGCGGCTCGCCGCCACCTGCGCCTCCATGTCACCCACCACGAGGTCCGAGGCACGGATGTTGTCGCGCAGGATCTGCCACACGGCATCGTTCCGCACGCCCCTGTCGTAGACCTTGATGGCGCGGAACTGCAGCCCTTCCGCATAGGCATCGATCGCGTCGACGATGCCGCAGGAGCCTGGGGTGAGCGCGCCGATGTCGAGATGATGCGCCGTGGTGCCGGAGAAGCCGACGAGCTCGCCTTGGTGGAACACCGGCACGATGAAGGCAACATCCGGGCCATGGCTCGCCCCACCATACGGGTCATTGTGCATGATGACGTCGCCGGGCCGAACGGTGTCTCCGCGCGCGGCGAGTATGCGCAGCATGTGCTTCACGTAGCCAGGGATCGGCCCCGACTGAAGCGGGGTCGACTGCGCGCTCTCGGCAAGCCCGCGCCCCTCGGCATCTACTAGGGCCGCGCCGAAATCCTCCGATTCCCGGATGATCGAGGAGTAGGACATGCGCATCAGCTTGTAGCCGACCTCGACGGCAATGTTCTCGAGCGCGCCCTGCACCACCGACGTGGTGATGGGGTCGACCGTGATGGATCCGTGCGCGTCCATACGCAGTGTCCTCAGAGCGTGATGATCAGGTTGCCGCCCGCATCGGCGACGAATGTCGCGCCGGGCGGCACCACAGTGGTCGTGTCGGTCTGGATCACGATGGCGGGACCGGAGATCCGCTCCCCGAGCGGCAGCGCCTCGCGTGCAAGGACGGACGTCGCGAGACGCTGCGGAGCACCGTCAACGGCGAACACCACTTCCGCGGTCCGAACCGTCGCCGCCGCGAGAGGCTGCCCGCCCCGTGGCGAGGGGTTCGCGGGCTTCGGGCGCACGCCGATGCCGGTGACGCGAAGGTTGACGATCTCCACCGTCGCATCCGGGAAGGCATGGCCATACTCGGCACGGTGTGCGGCGTGGAACCGCGCGATCGCTCGGGCAACCAGCGCAGCATCAACCGGGCCGCCATCGAACGGAACGCGAAGCTCGTAGCCCTGACCGGCGTAGCGCATGTCGGCCGCGCGGGCCGTGCGCGTCGCCGCAGGTTCGATGCCGTCGGCGGCGAAGCGGGCGCCGATCTCGGCCTCCATCGCCGCGAAATCAGCCGCGATGCGCGGAAGGTCAAGTGCCGTCGAAGCCTGGAACGCCGTCCTCAGGGCATCGACCTTGATGTCGGAGGTCAGCAGGCCCATCGCCGAGGTGATGCCCGGGTGAGGCGGGACGATCACCTCGCCGATGCCGAGCTCGCGCGCGACTTCGGCACCATGCAGCGGGCCAGCCCCACCGAACGCAACGAGCGCATAGCCGCGCGGGTCGATCCCCTTCTGCACGGTCCGGCTTCGGATGGCGTTCGCCATGCTGGCGTTGATGATCGTCAGCACCCCGAGCGCCGCTTCCTCGCGGCCGAGACCGAGCCGAGCGGCGAGCCCATCGATCACCTGCTCGGAAGCAGGGACGTCGAGCGACATGGCGCCGCCGAGGAAGTTCGCCGGAACCAGGCGCCCGAGAACGACATGCGCATCCGTCACCGTCGGTTCGGTGCCGCCCCGGCCATAGGCTGCCGGGCCGGGCCGCGCGCCGGCCGAATGCGGGCCAACTCGGAACGCCCCGCCCTCATCGACCCGTGCGATCGAGCCGCCCCCCGCGCCGATCGTATGAATGTCGATCATCGGTACCAGCAGCGGGAAGCCCGCGATCCAGGTATCGCGCGCAGTTGCCTCGGAGAAGGTTCCATCGGTGACGATGCCGATATCGGCCGAGGTCCCGCCGACATCGAAGGTGATGAGGTTTCGATGCCCGGAAAGCGCGCCCGCCCAGGCCCCGCCGAGAACACCCGCCGCAGGGCCGGACAGCATGGTGAAGACCGGCAGTTCTGCCACCGTCGCCGGCGTAACTACCCCCCCGTTCGAGGCCATGATGTGCAGGTCCGACCGAAGCCCCGTCTCGCCAAGTCGTCGGTCGAGGCGCGCGACGTACTCGCGCACCTTGATGCCAACGAAGGCGTTCATCGCGGCGGTCGTGAAGCGTTCGAACTCGCGGAACTGGGGCGCGACGTCCGACGAGATCGTCACGAACGCATCAGGATGCTCCTCGAGCACGAGCTCCCGCGCGCGCCTCTCATGCGCCGGGTTGAGATACGAGAACAGGAAGCCGATGGCGATCGAGACGATGCCCGCCTCGCGCAGGGCTTGCGCGGCTTGGCGGACCTCCTCCTCGGCAAGCGGGATGAGAACCTCGCCCTTCGGAGGCACGAGCCGCTCCGTCACCACATGGCGGTGCCGCCGCTTCACGAGCGGCGTCGCCTGCCACGGGATCGCCTGCCTGATCGAGTAGTGCTGCGGCCGCTGGTGCCGGCCGATATGCAGGATGTCGCGGTAGCCGCGCGTGGTGATCAGCCCGCACTCCGCGCCGCGATGCTCGAGCGCGGCATTGGTCGCGATCGTCGTGCCGTGCAGGACATGATCGACCGACTGGCGCGGAACACCGGCAAGATCGCAGAGCCCGCCCACCCCCTCGGCCACGCCGACCGACGGATCATCCGGCGTCGTCGAGACCTTGTGGATGGTGACCGCGCCGGTCTCGGTATCGGCAAGGATGAGATCGGTGAACGTGCCGCCGACATCGACGCCAACGAGCCTCATCGCGCGCGCTTCCCCTTCCCCGGCTTCGCTGCCTTCGGCGGCTTCGCTCCCTTCCTCGGGAAACGCCTCCGGAAATCCTCCGCCATCTCCTCGAGGGTAACGAAGCGAACGCCAGGCTGCGCCATCATGTGCGAGATGAGCCGCTCAAGCATGAGCAGCACCTGCGGCCGCCCCGACACGTCAGGGTGGATCGTCATCGGCACCACCGCGTAGTCGTTCTCGCGATAGACGAAGTCGAAATGGTCGCGCCAGATCTCCTCGAGCGCCCGCGGTGAGACGTATCCGTGCGAGTTCGGGAACTTCTTGATGAACATCATCGGCGGCAGGTCATCGAGGTACCAGGAGGCCGGGATCTCCACGAGGCCGGTCTCTCGCCCCTTGGTGAAGGGCTTCATCCAGGTCTCTGCCGGCTTCGAGTAGTCGATGGGCGTCCAGCCGTCGCCGGTGCGCACGTAGTAGGGCGTCGTGTCCCGGTGCATCAGTGAGTGGTCGTAGAGGATGCCGCGCTCGACCAGGATCTCGATCGAGGTCGCGCTGACCTCCCACCAGGGCGCGACGTAGCCGACAGGCCGGCGCCCCCAATGCTTCTCGATCAGGCCGATGCACTTGTCGAAGATCGCCTCCTCCTGGGTGCGGGTCAGCGCAAGCGGATTCTCGTGGCTGTAGCCGTGCAGCCCAATCTCGTGCCCGGCGTTCGCCACTGCATCCGTCATCTCGGGGAAGCTCTCGATCGTGTGGCCCGGGATGAAGAAGGACTGCTTCATGCCGAAGCGCTCGAACAGCGTCAGGATGCGCGGCATGCCCACCTCGGCGGCGAACACGCCTCGGCTGATGTCACCGGGGCTGTCCTCCCCGATATAGCTGCCGAGCCAGCCGGCAACCGCGTCGCAGTGCACGCTGAAGGCGCAGAGGATTTCCTTGGGCATCGTTCGCTGTTCTCCCTGTGTCGCTCAGGCGCGGTCGTTCCGCCGCGCAACGGTGTCGAGCCTGGCAAGCACCGCTTTGGACTGGATGGCGTCGGACTCGCCGATTGCTGCCCGTGCACGGCGCACGGAATGGCCAAGCTCAGCGCAGATATCCCCCATCGCTCCCCACCCGGCTCATCGGCCCGCTTCCGGCACGAGGCTTGCAAACATCGTGCCCACGGCAGGAACGCCGAAGCAATCCCGGGGAGGACCATGGCCTACCGCATCTCCGTCGACACGGGTGGAACCTTCACCGACGTGGTGGTGCTCGATCGCGCTGGGCACATGCACATCGGAAAGGCACTGACAACCCATGAGCGCATCTTCGACGGCATGGCGGCAGCGATCGCGGTGGTCGCAGCCGATCTCGGCATCACCGCGGAGGCGCTGCTTGCGGAGGCGGCAACCCTCGTCTACGGAACCACGCGGGCGACCAACGCGGTGGTGACGAAACGGACCGCGCGTACCGCATTCCTGACCACGCGGGGCTTCCGAGACACGCTCACCCTGAAGGAGGGCGGCAAGCACGGCCCGCACGATTATTCGGTCGACTACCCCGCCCCCTACATCCCCCGCCGCCGCACCTTCGAGATTGCCGAACGGATCGGCGCCGATGGCGAGGTCGTCCTGCCGCTCGACATAGCACAGGCACGCGGCGTGATTGGGGCGCTTAGCGAGCGTGGGTTCGAGGCCGTGGCGGTGTCGCTTCTGTGGTCCATCGCAAACCCCGCGCATGAGCTGGCGCTCGCCAGCCTGCTCGATGAGCACTTGCCTGGCGTTCCCTACACGCTCTCCCACCGGCTCGTTCCGATCCTGCGCGAGTACAGGCGCGCCTCGGCCACGGCGATCGACGCCTCGCTGAAGCCGCTGATGCAGGCGCACCTGACGGGCATGGAGGCCGACCTCCGCGCGGCCGGTTTCCGCGGCGACCTGCTCGTCTCCACCTCGGCCGGCGGCTGCCAGCATGTGGAGGAGCTGGTTGCGCGGCCGATCCACACCCTGAAGTCCGGGCCCGCCATGGCCCCGGTCGCCGGCCGCTCCGCCTCCGTGGCCGAGGGCATGGGCGGCAACGTGATCGTGTGCGACACAGGCGGAACGACCTTCGATGTCGGCCTCGTGCGCGATGGCGGCCTCGTCTACACGCGCGACTCCTGGCTCGGGCCGCGCTGGCTCGGCGACATCATCGGCACCTCCACCGTCGATGTCCGGTCGATCGGCGCGGGCGGCGGATCGATTGCGTGGCGCGATGCCGGGGGGTTGCTGCGCGTCGGCCCCCAGTCGGCCGGCTCGAACCCCGGCCCTGCATGCTACGGCCGCGGCGGCGACACGCCGACCGTGACCGATGCGGCCATGGTGCTCGGCTATATCGACCCGGACTTCTTCAACGGCGGCCGGCTCGCGCTCGACGCAGCAGCGTCGCACCGCGTCATCGGCCGGCTCGCCGCCGAGTTCGGCCAGACGCCAGACCAGACGGCCGCAGCGATCATGACCATCGCAAACGAGCTGATGATCAAGGCGATCGGCGAGATCACGGTGAACGAGGGGCTCAACCCCCGCGAGAGCGTGATCGTCGCAGGAGGGGGGGCGGCAGGGTTCAACATCATGCCCATCGCGCGCGAGCTCGGTTGCGACACCGTCATCCTGCCACGGCTCGCCTCGGCGCTTTCGGCCTGTGGCATGCAGGTGAGCGATATCGTGTTCGAGGCGACGCGAAGCCGCTTCACCGACACCACTGGCTTCGATATCGACGGCGTGAACGAGGCACTCGCCGCGATCGAGGGGGAGCTTGAATCCTTCCGCTGCAGCATCGAGGGCGCGCAGGGTGCCCTCGTGCGCACCGAGCTCCTGGTCGAGGCACGCTACCGCTCGCAGGTGTGGGAGCTCGACACCCGCATTCCGGCATCGCGCATCGGCGGGCCGAAGGACGTCGGCGTGCTCGCCGAGGCGTTCCACCAGGCGCACGAGCGCGTCTATGCGGTGCGCGACGAGGGCAGCCCCGTGGAGTTCGTGAACTGGAAAGGGCGGATCGCCATCACCGTGTTCGAACCCCCGCCCCCGCCGGATCGGACTGCCGCCACGCACCGTCCCGAGCCGCATGAGCGACGGTCCTGCTTCTTCAGCGAAACCGGCCGGCTCGAAACCGCGATCTTCAAGGGCGCAGGCCTCGCCCCAGGTGCGACAATTGCAGGCCCCGCGATCATCGAGGAGCCGACCACGACGATCGTGGTACCGCCCGGCCTGTCGGCAACACTGTCTGCGGCAGGCAACTACATCCTTCGCTGCGCACCGTGAGGAGGGACGCGATGGGCACGCTCGACCCAATTCTGATGTCGGTGATGGCCAACAGGCTCGATGGCATCGTGCGGGAGATGACGAACACGCTGCTGCGGGCTGCGCGCTCGGCTGTGATCTCCTCGGCGCGGGACTTCTCCTGCTGCCTCGTGACGGGGGACGACCAGCTCCTCGCCCCCGCCGAGGGCCTCCCCGTTCACATCTTCGGCTGCCATATCCAGACAGCGAACATGCGCCGCTATCACGCAGGCGACATACGCCGCGGCGATGCCTATCTCGACAACGACCCCTATGGCGGCAACACACACCCTGCCGACCATACGTTCATGGTGCCGGTGTTCCACCAGGGCGAGCACCTCTTCACCTCGGTGGCGAAGTGCCACATGGCCGATATCGGCAACTCCATCCCGTCGAGCTACTTCGTACTGGCAAAGGACGTGTACCACGAGGGCGCGCTGGTTTTCCCCGGCGTGCGCATCCAGCGCGACTTCAAGAACATCGAGGACATCGTGCGCATGTGTCGCGCGCGCATCCGCGTGCCGGACCAGTGGTACGGCGACTACCTCGCCGGCCTCGGTTCGGCGCGCGTGGCCGAGCGGCGCCTCGAGGAATTCTGCGCGAAGTACGGCACGGCGACCGTGAAGCGCTTCATCTCCGACTGGTTCGACTATTCCGAACGTCGCATGATCGACAACATCCGTCGCCTGCCGAAGGCGACACTCGTGAACAAGGGCCGTTCCGACCCCCTCGAAGGCATCCTTCCCGGCGGGCTCGAGCTCACCGTCAGGATCGAGATCGACCCGGAGGAGGCGACGATCCATGTCGATATCTCCGACAACCCGCCCTGCGTCGATGTCGGGCTAAACACCTCGCTCGGTGCCGCCACCTCTGCCGTAGTCGGCGCCATCTTCAACGCGCTCGAGAAGGACATCCCGCGCAACGCCGGCAGCTTCCGCAGGCTTCGCTTCACCTACGCCGAGGAAAGCGTCGTTGCCGCGCCCAGGTTCCCCCACTCCTGCTCGATGGGCACGACGAACGTGTCCGAGCGCCTCGTCAACATCACCCAATCCGCCTTCGCGCAGCTCGGCGACGGGCACGGGCTTGCCGAAGGTGGCACCGGCCTCGGCGCGGGCATGGCCGTGATCTCGGGCAAGGATGCGCGGCGCGGCGGCGCCCCCTTCGTCAATCGCATGATGCTGTCAACCAATGGCGGCCCGGCGAGCCCAGTGGCGGATGGGTGGGTGAACTACGCCATCCCCGTGATCGCGGGGCTGATGTATCGCGACAGCGTGGAGGTCGACGAGCTCAAGCACCCGCTCAGGGTGAACGCGATCTCGATCGTGGGCGACAGCGCCGGTGCCGGCCGGCGCCGCGGCGCCCCTGCCCAGACGATCGACCTGACGCCCACCGGCAACGACGTCATCGCCGTCATCTCCTGCGACGGGCAGCACGCGCCGCCGCGAGGCGTCGCTGGCGGGCATGACGGCACGGCCGGAATGACCTGGCGGATCGGCGCGAACGGAGACGGGACGCGGCTTCCCAACGTCATCCAGGTCACCCTGCGCAAGGGCGAGGTTCTCCGTGGACGCGACAGTGCCGGCGGCGGCTACGGCGATCCGCTTGAGCGCGAGCCGGAGCGCGTGCTGCACGACGTGCTCGAAGGCTGGGAGAGCCGCGCCAAGGCAGAGCGTGTCTACGGCGTTCTCTTCACCGGCGAGATCGAGGACGAGACACTCGCCGTCGACGAGGCGGCAACCGCGGCGGCGCGCGCCGCCCTTAAGGCGACAAGGAAGAGCACCCATGCTTCGTGACGTTCCTGTCATCGACATCGCCCCGTTCCGCACGCGCGACGCTGCGGCGAAGCAACGCGTCGCCGCGAAGGTCGGCCGCGCCGTGGATGGCATCGGGTTCCTCGTCATCACCGGCCACGGCATCGATCGCGCGCTCGTGGACCAGGTTCGAGACGTCTCCAACGCGTTCTTCGACCTCCCCGAGGCGGAGAAGATGCGCGTCGCTCGCCCGGGGCCCGACATCGCGCGCGGCTACATTCCGCTCGAGGCGGAAAGCGTCGGCCGCAGCCGGGGCGTCGATGTGCCAGGAGACCTGAACGAAAGCCTGATGGTCGGGCCGGTGGACGTCGGGGCGGGCGACTACTTCCACGGCCCGGCCGCGGGCAGGCACTTCCACCCGAACCTCTGGCCGCAGCGGCCGGCCGAGCTCAAGCCGCTCTACGAGGCCTATTTTCGCGCCATGGGTACGCTCGCCTCCGAGCTGATGGCGATGTTCGCGCTCGCACTCGACCTGCCTGAGGACTTCTTCGCTGCGAAGATCGACCGCCACATCAGCCGCTTCCGCGTGCGGAACTATCCCGCCCCGCTGGTGCCGCCGAAGCCCGGCCAGCTTCGCGCCGGAGCGCATTGCGACTACGGATCGCTCACCATCCTGCGGACTGAGGACAAGCCTGGCGGACTTCAGGTGATGAACGTCGACGGGGAATGGCGCGACGTTCCGATCGTGCCCGACTGCTTCATCGTCAACATCGGCGAGCTGATGGCGCGATGGACCAACGATACCTGGCGCGCCACGCTTCACCGGGTGGTCAACCCGCCGGAGGAGAAGGCCGCTGGCAGCCGCCGGCTGTCGCTGGTGTTCTTCCATAACCCGAACTACGACGCGCCTGTCGCCGCGCTGCCCGGAACGGTGAAGCCCGGCGAGACGCCACGCTACGCCCCGACCACCTCGGGCGAGCATCTCCGCGCGCAGTTCACGCGCACCCAGGTCGCTCCGGCCATGTGAGCTCCGGCCATGTGAGCTCCGGCGGTCGCCGCGGACCGCCGCTCAGGCGGCGCCGCGGCGGCCGAGATAGGCGTCGAGAACCCGGGGGTCGACCGCCACGTCTGTCGACGCACCCTCGAGGATGACGCGCCCATTCTCCATCACGTACGTCCGCTCCGTGACCGCGAGCGCGTAGGAGGCCATCTGCTCGACGAGCAGGATGGAGAGCCCATCCCGGTTCAGCGCGGTGAGAACAGGGAAGAGAAGATCGAGGATCTTCGGCGCAAGGCCGAGGGAAAGCTCATCGATCACCAGAAGCTTCGGACGCGACAGCAGCCCCCGCGCGATCGCAAGCATCTGCTGCTCGCCGCCCGAAAGCGTGCCGGCGACCTGGTCGATCCGCTCGGCAAGGCGCGGGAAAAGGCCCAGGACCTTCTCGAGGTCGTCGGCAACGCCCGCATCGTCGCGGCCGATGCGCGTATAGGCGCCAAGCATCAGGTTGTCGCGGACGCTCTGGTCGGAGAACACCATGCGGCCTTCCGGAACCATCGCCAGGCCACGAGCGACCATCTCATGCGACTTCCGGCCCGTCACGTCCTCGCCGTCGAAGGTGATGGTTCCGCCAGCGGGTCGGACGACGCCGGAAATCGCCCGCATCAGGGAGGTCTTTCCCGCACCGTTCGAACCAATGATGCCGACGAAGGCACCACGACCGACGGCGAGATCGACGCCGCGCACCGCCTCGATCCGCCCATAGGCGACACGCACGGCGGACAGCGAGAGGATGGGTTGGCTCATGCCTCCACCTTCTGCGCAGGAAGGGTCGCATGGCCGAAATACGCCTCGATCACCCGCGGGTCGGCCTGGATCGTCGCGGGCGGGCCATCGGCGATCACCTCGCCGTAGTCGAGAACCGTCACCCGGTCCGACACCGCCATGATCATGTCGACATGGTGCTCGACGAGGACGATCGTCATGCCACGATCGGCCAGGCCACGGATCAGCGCCACCAGATCCTCGATCTCGCCATGGGTCAGGCCTGCCGCGGGTTCATCGAGCAGCAGCAGCTTGGGCCGCAGCGCGAGCGCGCGCGCGATCTCGAGCCGGCGCTGGTGGCCGAACGGAAGGTTTCGCGCCTCGTCGTCGGCGAAGGCGGAGAGGCCGACGAACTGGAGAAGCCGCCTTGCCTCGGCCATCGCCTCCCTCTCCTCGCGTCGGAAGCGCGGCAGTCGCAGAACCGTCTCGAGGAAGCTTGCGCGGAAATGCGGATGCTGGCCGACCAGGACGTTCTCGAGGACCGTCATCTGGCCGAACAGCTCCGTGTTCTGGAAGGTTCGGGCAATCCCGCGGCGCGCAAGCACATAGGGGGGCAGGCCGCCCGCCGTCTCGCCAAACACGGTCACCGTCCCCAACGTGGCCGGGTAGAAGCCCGACACGACGTTGAGAAGGCTCGACTTGCCCGCACCGTTCGGCCCGATCAGCGCATGGACCGTACCGGCGCGCACCTCCATCGTGACGTCGTTGACCGCGGTCAGCCCGCCGAAGCGAAGGGTGAGCCCGCGTACGGCAAGCGTCGCCTGGCCGGCATCGTCATGCCGTGCGGTCACGGGCTCGAGCCCATCAACCCAGTTCGGCCACGCGCCGGTCGCCCGCGAGGTTTCCCCGCTACCGCCGCGGCGCATCAGCGACCCCACGATGCCGCGCGGCAGGATGAACAGCACGAGCGCGAGCAGCACGCCGTAGCCGAATGTCTGCCACTCGCCGAGGCCCTGGAGGAACTGCGTCGAGGAGAACAGCACCGTCGTGCCGACGAGCGGCCCCGCGAGCGTTCCCGATCCGCCCAGGATAACCATCAGGAGAAGCTCGATCGACGTGGTGAAGGTGAACGTCTCGTAGTTCACGAAGAGAGCAAGATTGGCGAAGAGGCCGCCGCCGAGGCCAGCGAAGCCGGCCGAGATGGCGAAGGCAAGCGTGCGGATTGCGACGACGTTGATGCCCAGCGCGCGGGCTGCGTTCTCGCTCTGCGCTGCCGCCCGCATTGCCCGCCCGTAGCGCGAGCGGACGAGCGCTGCCTGGACGGCCACGGAGGCAAGCAGGAACAGCATGATCAGGTAGTAGTAGTTGAACGACATCGACCGTGTCGCGCCGAGCCGCTCGCCGAGGATCGTCGGGCGCGGGATGCCGACGAGGCCGGACGCCCCGCCCGTGAAGCTCACCCATTCGCGAAGGATGTTCACGAAGACGAGCCCGAAGGCGATGGTGATGACGGCGAGATAGACGCCCCTCACGCGCACCGTCGGGAAGGCGAGCATCGCCCCCACCGCAGCCGGAATGAGCACGGACAGGACGAGCGCCGGCACGAAGGGGAACCCGGCCTTCAGAGCGAGCAGCGCCGCGACATGCGCGCCGAGCCCATAGAGTGCCGCCTGCCCGAGCGAGACGAGCCCCGCATAGCCGACGAGGATGTTCAGCCCGATCGCGACGATGCCGAGGATCATCGCACGCATCACGAGGCGAAGCTCGTAGCTCGTAGGAAAGCGTTCGCCGATCAGGTCTCCCACCCAGGGGAAGACGGCAAGGGCGGCGGCGAGACCGGCAAGCAGGAGAAATCCAATGCGTGCGCTCATACCTTGCGCACCTCGGCGCGGCCGAATAGGCCCTGCGGGAACAGAAGGAGCAGGAGGATCATCAGCGTGAACCCGATGGCATCCCGCGCCGCAGTCGAGAGGAAGCCCTCGATCAATTTCTCGGCGATGCCGTAGAGGATGCCGACGACGACGACGCCGCGCGCGTTCGCGATGCCGGCAATGATGGCGACCATGAAGCCCTTCAGGCCCACGATCACGCCCATCGACGCGGAAGCCTGGATCACAGGCGCGACGAGGAACCCGGCCAGAGCGCCCAGGGCGCCGGCCATCGCGAAAGCAAGCAGTGTGATGCGGTCGGCGTCGATTCCCACGAGGCCGGCGGCGACGCGGTTGAAGGACACGGCCCGCATCGCACGGCCGAGCACCGTGCGACGGTAGAAGAACTCGAGCGCGAGCGTGATGAGGATCGCCGCGACGGGAAGCAGCAATTCCTGCGGGTAGATGCCCGAGCCGCCGATGCGCAGCGGTTCCTCGGCGAGCGGGCTCGGCAGCGGCCGGCCGAGTGGACCATAGGTCGCGGTGGTCGAGGCCTCGATCATGATGCCAACGGCGATCGTGGTCAGCATCCAGCCGATCGCGTTGCTTTCCTGGTTGAACGGCCGGACGAAGACGCGTTCGATCACCGCCCCGGCGAGTGCGGCTGCCGCGATCGCCGTCAAAGCCGCGACGGGAAGCGGCAGGCCGAGTTCCATCAGCACGACGGTTAGCACGCCGCCGAGCATGAACATCTCGCCATAGGTGAAGTTCACCGCCTTCGCCGCGCTCCACATCACGTAGAAGCCAAGCGCGATAAGCCCATAGACGCTGCCGGCCGACAGGCCGGTCAACAGGTACTGGATGACCGCTTCCACCATTCCCTCACACGCGTATCCGGGGCGGGCCTGGGCCCGCCCCGGCCTCGTTCACCGCACTCAGCGCGCGGCCTGGCGGAACGGCGTCTGCTCTACGGGAAGCATCGCGCCGTTATGGAAGGCGAACAGCTTGTAGGCGGCAGGGAGGATGGCATCGTGCCGCTCCTGCCGGGGCTCGAAGGCAGGCGCGTAGTTCGCGACGATGCCCTCGTAGTTCACCTTGTAGAGCGCCTGGCGGAAGGCATCCCGATCGAACCGGCCGGCGAGCTTGATCGCTTCTGCGATGACGTAGGTCGCGTCATAGGCGTTGGCGGTGCCCGACGGCAGCGGGATGTCGGCCGGCGAGGCGATCTGCGGGAACTTCGCCTGCATGCGCTGCAGCACGCCGGCCGAACGCGGAGGCAGTTCGCCCATCCACGTATAGGTGCCGGCGACAAGCACGCCTTCGGCGAGCGGCCCGGCCGTGCGCGCGAACTGCACGCCGATGCCCCAGGCGGAGATGATCGTCGGCTTCCAGCCAATGCGGTCCATCGAGCGGACCATGTTCGTCGCCTCGCGGTCCACGCCGTAGAAGAGGATCGTGTCGACGCCGGCATCGCGCAGACGGATCATCTGCGCCGACATGTCCTGGTCGCCGATGTTGTAGGTTTCCTTACCGAGAAGCGGCAGGTTGGCAGCGGCCATCGCACGCTCGACATCCGGCACCGCTCCCTGGCCCCAGGCCGTGCCCTCGTACACCAGCGCGATCTTGCCCGACGCGCTGCGGGACTTGGCGGCATCAACGAGGAAGGGGGCGACCCAGCGGTCCTTCATCGAGACGCGGAACATCCACTTGTTGGCATTGTTCGGGTGCTCGATGACGGCGGTGCCAGCCGAGATCACGCCCATCCAGGGGAGTTCCATCTCGGCGAGGGGATCGCGCAACGCGATCGCATTTGGCGTGCGGAATCCGCCCATCATGACGATGCAGTTGTCGCGCTCGCCAATGCGACGGGCGTTGTCGACCGCCCGGGCGGGCTCGCCGACGTCGTCGTACGCGACGAGTCGAAGGCGCTGGCCGAGTACGCCGCCTGCAGCATTGATCTCGTCGAGTGCCGTCTCGACCGCAATACGGATCGACAGCCCGGTATGCGACAGCGCGCCGGTCAGCTCCCAAGAGGCACCGATGCAGGGCTCAGCCCGCTGCGCCGTCGCCGGCAGCGCGGCCGTCGCAAGCGCAATGGTGGAAGCGAGGCCGAGCAGCAGGCGGCGGCCGCCCGCGGAGAAGCCTTGGTTTTGCATCGCAACATCTCCCCGTTCTCGGCACGGCAGGGCCGGCCGGTTTTCCCGTGTTCGGGTGTTGCAACGCACGTGCCATGCAGAAGGGGAGCGCGCAGCGCATGGCCGATATGCATTCGCGCATGAATCGGGCAGGCTAATCGGACCATTGCCCTTCTTGTGTGCAACGAGGGGTCGGCACGGCCTGCGCCAAGCATCGAGTGCGAATGGCACCGTTCTTGCGGCGAAACTCCAAGCACACCGGAGAGAGGGAGCGGGAATGAGCGACAAGGGCATCGGCGCGTCCGTACGGCGAAAGGAGGACCAGCGCTTCGTTCGTGGCCGCGGCAGCTATGTGGCCGACATGGTGCGCCCAGCCATGGCGTTCGGCGCATTCCTGCGCTCACCCCATGCGCATGCGACGATCACGGCGGTCGACACGGCACGCGCGACTGCGATGCCGGGAGTGATCCTCGTGCTGACTGGCGCCGACCTCGCCGCGGCGGGTGTCGGTGGCCTGCCCTGCGGTTGGGGCATCAAGGGTACCGACGGCGCGCCGATGAAGGAGCCTGCCCACCCAGCGCTCGCGCAAGGCAAGGTGCGCTACGTCGGTGATGCGGTGGCCTTCGTCGTCGCCGAGACCGCGGCTGCGGCCCGCGATGCGGCCGAGGCCATTGCCGTCAGCTACGAGGTGCTGTCTGCGGTGATCGACCTCGAGGCAGCCATCGCGCCAGGCGCGCCGCTGCTGTTCGATGACGTAGCGGACAATCTCTGCTGCGACTGGTCGATCGGCGACAAGGCCGCGACGGAGGCAGCCTTCGCCCGGGCAGCGCATGTCGCGCGCGTGCGTCTCGTGAACAATCGTCTCGTCGGCAACCCGATGGAGCCGCGCGCTGCCATCGCCGAACACGACGCCGCGACGGGTCGGACGACGCTTTGGACGACGAGCCAGTTCCCCCATGTCGTTCGGCTGCTGATGGGCCTGTTCGTTCTCAACATCCCGCAGCAGAACCTGCGCGTGGTCGCCCCCGATGTCGGCGGCGGGTTCGGCGTGAAGCAGTTCCACTATGCGGAGGAGGCGGTCGTCACCTTCGCGGCGATGCGCCTCGGCCGCGCGGTGAAATGGGTGTGCGAGCGATCGGAGGGGTTCATCTCCGATGCGCATGGGCGCGATCATGTGACGGAGGCTGCCCTTGCGCTCGACGCGGACGGAAAGTTCCTCGGCCTCAGCGTCGAGACCATCGGCAATCTCGGTGGCTACATCTCCACCTTCGGCCCGAACATTCCGACGAACCTGTATGGGCCGCTGCTGTCAGGCGTCTACACGATCCCTGCCATCCATTGCGGCGTGAAGGTCGTGTTCACCAACACCGTTCCGGTCGATGCCTATCGCGGCGCGGGGCGGCCGGAGGCGACCTTCGTGGTCGAGCGCCTGGTCGAGATCGCCGCGGCGGAGATGGGGATCGACAAGGTGGAGATCCGCCGCCGCAACATGATCCCGAAGGAGGCGTTTCCATACCAGACGCCGGTGATGATGCGCTACGACAGTGGCGACCCGGCAGGCTGCATGGAGCGCGCTCTTGCTGCGGCGGATCACACCGGGTTTCCCGCACGCAAGGCGGCCGCCGCGGCGAAGGGCAAGCTGCGTGGCCTCGGCCTGTCCACCTATATCGAGGCGTGCGGCCTCGCGCCGTCGCGCATTGCCGGCTCTCTCGGCGCGCGCGGCGGGCTCTATGAGAGTGCCACCGTTCGCGTGCACCCGACTGGCCAGGTGACGGTTCTCATCGGCACGCACAACCACGGCCAGGGTCATGAAACGACCTTCGCGCAGATCGCGGCGGAGAAGCTCGGCGTTGCCTTCGAGGACATAGATGTGGTGTTCGGCGATACCGACAGGGTGCAGTTCGGCATGGGCACCTACGGCTCACGCTCGCTCGTCGTCGGCGGGGCGGCACTCGCCAAGGCGTCCGACCGTGTGATTGCCAAGGGAAAGAAGATCGCCGCGCACCTTCTCGAAGCGTCGGCCGATGACGTCGAGTTCTCGGGCGGCACGTTCCGCGTGGCCGGAACCGACAGGGCGAAATCCTTCGCCGAGATCGCGCTTGCCGCGTATGTACCGCACGACTACCCGCTCGAAGCCCTCGACCCGGGCCTCGAAGAGCAGGCCTTCCATGACCCGGCGAACTTCTCCTTTCCCTCCGGCGCGCATGTCTGCGAGGTCGAGATCGACCCGGAAACAGGCAAGGTCGAGCTCGTCGGCTACACAGCGGTCGACGACGTCGGCACGGTGATCAACCCGATGATCGTTGCCGGCCAGCTGCATGGCGGCATCACCCAGGGCGTCGGCCAGGCGCTGCTCGAGCATTGCGTCTATGACCGCGCGACGGGGCAGATCCTCTCCGGCTCGTTCCAGGACTACGCGATGCCGAGGGCCGATGACCTTCCCGCCTATGCGGTCAGCACCCATCCCACCCCCTCGACCGACACGCCGATGGGCGTGAAGGGCTGCGGCGAAGTCGGCACGATCGGCTCGCCAGCGGCGGTGATGAACGCGGTGGTCGATGCACTTTCCGGCTATGGCGTGAAACACATGGACATGCCGGCGAGCCCGTCGCGGGTATGGGCAGCGATCGCCACCGCGCGCGGGTGACGCGGTCGCCGCGGCACGTCGGCGCCGATCAACGCGGCCGGGGCGCTGTCCTCCTATCCTTCATGGCCGAAGGGTGGGGCAAATGCGGTGTCGTTCGTTGCTCTCGCAGATCGTGGGAGGTTGACCGGCCGCTGCGCTCGTGATCGGGGTAGTAGGGTGCGCCGCCCGGCCCCAGGCTCAGGACCTTCTGCGCCATACTCCACCGGGACTCCCGCTGCGCAGAATGCGCCGCAGCCGACCGCCCCCCCCCGACGGCGGAGAGCGAGTGCAACTATCGCAACGGCAAGCTGCTTCCGGGAACCGATCCTCGCGTTCGAATCGCGGCACATGGCTAGGAGGTTTCCGTTATCCTGCCTGTGCCGAGTGGTGAGAACTTCGGCCGATCCGTGGACACCTCAGCAGCAACGCCGGTTGGTGGACGCGACACACCCCCCGAACCGATTGCCAGTTCTCGCTTCAAGAGCGCTGGTTCTCTCCGCCTCCCGGTACGGATAGGGGGCGACCGGAAAGGTGATCAAACACAATGGGCGGTCATCGACCCAGAGGCGCCGGCGCGGTGGGCAGCCTTCGGACCAGGACCGACCCAATGTTCGCATCCATCCGCATCGGCCCAGCGCCATGACGACGGCTTCCTTCTTCCCATTCGCACGCGCCGACAGCGTATCGAGGGATCCGCATCCGTAGTCGGGCATCGCGTCGGGCAAATCCGTCACAGCGTCAAGGTGCATGCGAGCTCATTCCTCGGTGGAACGTGCACCACACGGCTCGGGGCCACACGCGCCGTCCGCTGCGACGGAAGGCCCCGGCTGCGTCGCTTACTCGGGCCGCAGCGACCGGAAGAATGCCTTGCCGATCGCGTGCGCGCTTGCGGCTCGTTCCTCGGCGCGGGGGTCTGACTCAAGCCAACGCTCCATCATGCCGAGGACGACCGTCCTCCCTCCCCCCGCGAGGCAGTAGCGGAACTCGTTTCGGAACAGCCCGACGTCGTGCACGAGGAGAAACGAGGCATCCCTAGACTCGTGTTCGGTGCGAAGTGGGATGCACCGCGTTCCCGGCAGATCAGGACCGAGCTCGATCGACCGCAGCGTTCCATGCCTGCTGCCGACGTGTGGCGCATAGGTAGTGCTCTCGCCACGATGATCGCGTTCGACGATGGCGCTCAGGATGCGGCGAAGCGCGGGCAGCTCATCCCGGTGTAGCCTGTCGCCATCCCATCCATCGGGCCGGACGTCAAACGCAAGCAGGTTCAGGAGATAGAAATCATCGGCAAGCGAGCGAGACATCTCCCCCCCCCGCGCGGCGATCGAGCTCGGTCAGATCCTTCACGAAGATTCTGCCCGAAGAGTTGGGACCGCTCGCGATCTCACACCAACCGGTCCCAGGCACGGTCATCGCGTAGCGCGACATGCGAAGCTCAGGCACCGGCCCGGCGTGATGATGGCCGTTGTAACGGAGCCTGCACTGCAGTTCGTGCATGCGCACCAACGCGTCGGCCTGGTCTCCGGCTGCGCGACCACCACCCTCTCGCGGTGAAACGAGGCGGCTCGAGCCGAAGAATCCCGCGAAGATCGCCTGGGCGCGCGCGCTGCGCCGGGTTGCGCCGGGGTCATCGGGAGAGAAGATCTCGAGCGCGTTGAACTCGGCCGTCTCGCCCGGAGGCCCGGTGCAAAAACGCTCCTCGACGCGCTGCTCGGCGACGGTGCCCTGAGGAAAGGCAGGATGGAAGCTGAACGCACTCCGCGTCCTTACGGGCACGCAGCCGGTTTCCACGATGTCTGCGCCAATCTCCGCGTCGAGCAGCCTGACCAGCTTGCTCTGGCCGACGCGCAGGAGTTGCCCGCGCAGTTCGCCGGTACCGCCGCGCGATACTGCGCCGAGCACATCCCGCTCGAGGAGACTTCGAAGCTCCGCGACATTCGTATAGATCGGGCCATAGGTCGTCTGGAAGCCAGGTACCCAGGCAAGGTTCGCGAAATGCGGCAGCGCGCGCGCCTCCGCATGGCCCAACTCGATACGGAACACGGTCGTTTGGCCGAGATGAAGCATGCAACCAGGCACAGCGGGGAGGATGGCCGTATAGGAACGCCCAATCCGGATCGTCCGTTCGGCGGGGACGCCGTAGGTCCCGCCGGCACGCACGCACTCCTCGACGAGCGACCCTGATAGCGGCAGTGATGCTTCCCCCGCGCATCCGGGACTCCAGAGGAACAGCAGCGCGAGCAGGCACCGGCCCACCCCCTTTTCGCTTGCCGGAGACTGGCGGCAGGACGCCCTAAAGCGATAACCGATCTGATAAGGCAACGGCATCAGCGACCCCCAAAAAGGCTAAGGTTAGCCCGCACGCACGGCAGCAACGTTGACCTACGTCACGGCGCCATGTTGGACAGCGCCCGTCCCCAGGCTCGGAAGCTGATCCTCGCGATCAGTCCCTGATCGTGTCGCGCGACAACCGCCGAGAGCTGCGGTGGATCAATGCCGTGTCGTCGCCCGGCCGCTAGCCTTCCTTATCGTTTGCAGCACGCGATGGAGCGCGCGCTCCAAGGATTGGTCGTTGCAGGAAGCGACAGGCGGGTCGCGATCGGTGGCGAAATCCGCCAGGTCTCAGCGATCCTGCCTGGTGAGGGATGGTGCGAGGTGACTGGCGTTCTTGGAAGCAGCATCCGCCAGTTCGTGCACATGCCGCCGCGGGTGGAGTGGCAGCGGGCGAACCGGGATGCTTCGTCGTTCGACATGCATTTCGAGATAGTCGAACTTGCTTTCCTGCCACCTCCAGCCGGCAGTGCGACCTATCTTCCGATTGAGCCCGTGCGCGCGCGCTTCGCCGATGCGCTTCACGGAGGCGGCGGGCCAGGGACAGGCCTGGGATCGGGCCTGACAGCACCGGTCCGCAGAGGGGCGAAGGCCGACGTCGGTCTCGTCGACCCGGCGACCGGGTGCTTGCCCGTGAGCATGGATGGCGACATGCCCGTTCCGAACGAGACGCCCCGCCGGTTCGAGATGCGCTCCCGCGTCTGCGTCACACAGGCTGGGGTCGACGCTGCGGCAACTCTTCAACTGCTTCAGGAGTGGACGCCGTGCTCGCCGGGCAAGTCCGAGCGCGTGCAGGCATATCGCGGCACGGCCGAGCGGCTGTTCGCATCCATGCGCCTGGGCGGTGCGCCATGACCGACAAGGCGGGAGCACCCCGCCGCGCCGTGCGCCGCGCGGGGCTCGCCCTCATGCTGCTGCTCGCAGCCTGCGCCGCGGACAGCGGCGCGGTCGACCCGCAGTGCATCGCCGCCCGCGAGCGGTTCGAGCAGATGTGGCCGATGATCGCAAACGCCTTCGGGATATCCGGCGTTCCGCCCGGCAATGCGCGGCCTGAGATCGTCGGTGGCTCCTTCGGTTCAGCGATGAGCAGCATCCCTGATCGTGGCACGAGGCGACGCTGCTATGACTCGACGATGAGTGCGTTCGGCTTCTTCTCCTATCCGCCCTTCGAGCAGGTGGATGCGCTCCGCCGCTGAGTCCGCCTCACCCCGTCAGAGAGACGATCCCGCTTTGGCCGCCGCTGCGCTACTTTCAGCCCCTCCCGACGCCAGATCCGCTCCGCCGGCTTGGCGTTCGCCAGCCGCGGCGGCTTGCGCTGGGTCGAGCAGTGCTGCCCGAGCACCGCGCAGGCCCGACGACCGAGCACGCCAAGCGCCGCGACGCCCTCGATGCGGGCCCCGCGGCGGGCGGGGCTCAATGGTCTCCCGAAGTCGCCTCGTTCAGGATCAGCTTGTGCAGCGTCAGCGCGGTCACCGCCTCGCGCAGCTTGCCTTTGATCTTCCCGGCACTGTGCTGCTTCCTCGCCATGTCGCCCTCCTCGCTCCGTCGAAACGAACATACGTCCCCGAGCGCTCAGACGGGGGAGGGTCAGTCATCACCACCCTCTCCTGCGGCGTGTTTGCCATCTTCTGCGCCACACCCGTGATCCCCTCGAGGCCGCCGGACTACACGACTGGCGGACCGCTCCGAGGGCCCAAGTCAGGATGCCGACCGCGGAACGATACGTTTCAATTTTTGTTGCTGCGAAGAAGCGAAGCTGCCAAATTTCAACTTCTGTGAACGACGGCACAACTGGCGCGCATGCTCCGGATCAACGTCCTGGGCGCGGGCCGTGCCGGTCGGAATGTGCTGCTGCCCTGCGCCGACGGTCTGTCATGAAGCCTGCGAAGACACGATGGCCGCAAGGCCGTCTCTACCTCTCGGGCGGTTTCCTTCTGCTCGTCCTGTCAGGCTGCACGACGGGCGACGCAGGCGTCGCCACAGGGTCGCCAACCTCAAGCTATTGTCGGGCAGCTCCAGCTAGCATCAGCACCGTGTTGACGGTCTCGCGACCGAGCATGTCACCGGAGGAGCACGCCGCCGCCAGCGGGGACCTGGCGGCGGTGCAGCGCTGGCGCGCCAGCAGTTTGCCCGAGCCCATCGGCAGCAGCGGCACCACGCTGCTCCAATGGGCTGCGCTCGGTGGCCAGACACCGGTTGCCGTGTTCCTCCTGGACTCGGGGGCCGACCCGAATGCCAGGGATGCGTTCGGCGACACGGCGCTGCATTCCGCGACCGTCGCGTGTCGTACCGACGTAATGCGCCTGCTGCTGTCGCGTGGCGCCAATCCCGAGCTGCGCAACCGGCGGGGAGACCGCGCCCTGGACATGGCTAGTCGTGCCGGCGCCCCGGACCTTGTCCGCGTGCTGCAGCCCTGAGGCGGCCCAGCGGCCGGCCCGGGATCGGGCATGACGGCGCTGATCCGCGGAGGGGCGAAGGCCGAGGTCGGGGCCGTCGACCGGGCAACGGGGTGCTTCCCCGTGAGCATGGACGGCGACATGCCGGCCCCGAACAACAGGCCCCGCCATTTCGAGATGCGATCGCGCGTCTGTGTCACGACGGCAGGTCCGGGCGCTGCGGCGCGCCTCCAGCTTCTGCAGGAGTGGACGCCGGGCGCGCCGGATGTGCCCGAGCGCGCGCAGGCGTATCGCGGCTCGGCCGAGCGTCTCTTCGCCTCCATGCGCCTGGGATGTGCCCCATGATCGCAAAGGCTGGAGCACCGTGGTGGCGGACGGCGCGCGGTGCAGTCGTCGCCCTGATGCTGCTGCTCGGCGCCTGCGCTGCGGACAGCGCGGCCGACTCGCAATGCATCGCCGCGCGCGAGCGGTTCCAGCAGATGTGGCCGGGCGCCGCAAGATTGACGGCTCCTGAATACGCGGGCGTTCAGCCCTCCGATGCGCCAGCTGAGATGGTCAGCGGCGTGTTCGGCTCGGCTTTACAGTTCAACTGGATCCCTGACCGCGGCGCGAGGCAACGCTGCTACGACTCGACGATGCGCTCGTTTGGTTTTCGCTCCTACGTTCCCTTCGAGGTGATCGATAGCTGGCTCACCCCACCAGGGAGACGACCGCGCGGGTGAGCACACCGTCGGCGCGCACCAGCTCGTCGAGGATCGAGAAATGGTTCGCTCCCGGAACCGGCGGCGCCTCCGCCGCGTTGCCCGCCGCGACCCAGGCCGCGGCATAGTCGGCCGACTGGCGGCGGAGCTCGGGCAGCTCGTCGCCGCCCCAGGTGACGGTGAAGCGAACGCGGCTCGGTGCGATGTGGCGCATGGGGCTCAGCCGCTCCGCTTCCGCCGGGTCCATGCGCAGCGCATCGTTCAGCCCGCCTGCCTGGACGGGGGCGAGGTCGTACACGCCGCTGATCAGCAGCGCGGCATCCACCGCCGGGTTGGTGGCGCAGGAAGCGGCAAGATGCCCGCCGGCAGACCACCCGGACAGCACGAGCGTGCGCATCCCGAAGCCCAGGCCGCGCGCATTCGCAACCAGCCAGGCCACTGCAGCCTGGGCCTCGGCAACCACCTCTGTCATCGTCGCGTCCGGGCACAGCGTGTACCCGGCAAGCGCAACATCGATGCCGTGCGCAAGGGGCCCATCGGCCATGCAGGCGAAACCCTCCTTGGCGTTCCGCTGCCAGTAGCCGCCATGGAAGAACAGCATCAGCGGGGCGTCCTTCGCACCGCTCGGGAACAGGTCGATCCGGTTCCGCTCGCGCGGGCCATAGGCCTGGTCGAGCACCGCCCCCGGCATCGCACGCCGCGTGGCACCGAGCTCGCGCCAGCCGGCGAGCCATTGCTGACTGTCGGCGACGGCGCCGGCATTGTTGTAGGCTCTGTCGAGCGTCTCGCGGTCCATCTCGCGCCAGGTCACGGCCCCATCCCTTTCTTGGTTCGGCGGACTCGATGCAAGCAGGCGGCATGCCAAATGCCGAATGGCGGGCCGAGATCGCCCGGTTCAAGCCAGGCCCGCCTCAGAGAAGCTCGACCCGCGCCTGATGCCGCCCGAACCTGCGCTCGAGCCGCCCCGCGACCAGCGACAATGGCCAGCACACAGCGAAGTAGAGCATCGCGACGACAGGATAGACGGTCATCGGCTGGAACGTGACATTGACGATAAGCTGCCCTGCCCGCGTCAGCTCGATGAAGCCGATGATCGAGGCGACCGACGTTCCCTTGATCAACTGGATCAGGAAACCCGACGTGGGGGGAATGGCGATGCGAAGGGCCTGCGGCAGCACGATCCATCGCAGGATCCTGCCGCGAGGCAGCGCAAGCGCCGCACCCGCCTCCCACTGCGCCTGGGGAACGGCCTCGATCGCGCCGCGCCAGATCTCGGCAAGGAAGGCCGTGGCGTAGAGCGTGAAGGCAAGCGCGACGGCTGGCCACGGGTCGAGCCGCACGCCTGTCAGGACAGCGAGGCCGAAATAGGCAAGGAACAGCTGCATCAGAAGCGGCGTGCCCTGCACCAGGCCAATATAACCCGCGGCGCACCACCTCAGCACCGGCAGGCGCGAAACCCGTGCGAGAGCGACAATAAACCCACCCACGAATCCGCCGGCGAACGCGACCGCGGAGAGCGCGATCGTCCAGCGCAGGGCTGCGATGAGAAAAAGCAGCTCCGGCAGCTCGAAGTCTCTGCTCATGCGCGCCTTCCTGACGACGGCGCACGGCCGCGCACGAGCAGCGTCCAGTACACCCCGTCGAGCAGGAGCCGCGCGGCGAGCGCCATCGCGAGATACAATGCGGTCGCGACGAAATAGAACTCGAACGACCGGAAGGTCGTCGACTGCAGCGTGTTGGTGACCGCCGTAAGCTCCTGCGCCGAGATGGCCGAGACGATGGAGGAGCCAAGCAGAAGCAGGATGAACTGGCTCGCCAGCGCGGGGTAGGCGACAGTCAAGGCCTGCACCAGGACGATGTGGCGGAAGATCCGGTACCATGAGAGGCCCAGCGCGCGGCCGGCCTCGAGCTGCCCCCGTGAGACCGCCTCGATGCCGGATCGGATGATCTCCGTCGCATAGCCGCCGAAGTTGAGAGCGAGCCCAACCAGCGCCGCCTCGCCGGCATCCATCCTCAGCCCGAGCGCAGGCAGGGAAAAGTAGATGACGAAGAGCTGTACGAGCAGAGGCGTGTTTCGGATCACCTCCACGTAGGCTGACACAGCGAGCCGGACGGCGCGCGGCCCGAGGCTGCGGCCCGCGGCGCACGCGACGGCAATGACGAAGCCAAGCATGAAGGCGCCGGTCGACAGCGTGATCGTCAGCCAGGCGCCCGCCAGAAGGTCCGGCAGATGCTCCCAGACGACGCCGAACTGGAACACATAGCTCATGTTGCGCGGAGCGGGTTGCGCGGCGGTCCGTGTCGTCGGCCCGCCGCGCCGACACTCAGATCGTCGGTAGAGCCACGAGCTCGACGCCTGTATAGCGCTCGTAGATTTCCGCGAGCACGCCATTCTGCTTCGACAACATGATCCAGGTGTTGATCCAATGCCTGAGCTCATGGTCGGCTGGCCGCACAGCCGGGGCGTAGAAGGCGGTCGTCACGGTGTACTTGTTCTGAAGTCCCGCGCGGGGATTGCGGTCGGCCACCGACTTTGCAGCGAAAGCCGACATACCGGCAGCGTCGACCTGCCCCGAGAGAAGAGCCTGGATCGTTGCGGCAATGTCGTCGAAGAAGACGATGTTGGCACCCTGCGGTGCGCTCCTCGGTACGGTTGCCTCCTCGAGCGTCGCCCGGGTGATGCCGATCCGTTTGCCCGCGAGATCGGCCGCGTTCCTAATGGTTACGCGCTCGGGCGCGGTGATGACGATGGAAAGTGCGCCATGCGGATTGGCGAAAGCGACCGTCTTGGCGCGCTCGAGCGTGATGGACAGCGAAGAGATCGCGACATCCGCGCGGCCCGAGAGCAGGGCGGGAATGCGCTGCGGCCCCGTTACCTGGACGAGGTCGAGCTCCACGCCAAGATCCTGCGCAAGCCGCCGCGCCGTCGCGATCTCGGAGCCGTCGGGCTGATTGTTCCGGTCGAGGATCCCGAAGGGCGGAGATGTCACCTCTGCGGTGATGCGGATCTTCTTCTCGCGGATAATACGGTCGAGCACGGAGGGGCCCGAAGAGGCAGGCGCCTGTGCGGCGCTCGGCGTTGCAGCAAGGGCGAGGCCGGCTGCGCCAATCAGCGCACCGCCTGCGAACATGTCACGTCGTTCCATGATTCAGCTTCCTTCCCGTTGTCGTTATCGTTGTCGTTGTTTCGCGCCGGGTTCGTCCGAGCGCGTTGCGGATCGGGCCTCGGCATCAGCCGCCGCCCCCTCCTGGCTGCCGCGCTGCGGCAAGTTCGGCCGCGAGCGCGCTTCTGAGAACGGCCACCTCATGGCCGATGCACAGGCATCGAAACCCGCGCGAGAGGGCGTGCCTTGCTGCTGCGGCATCGGCTGCGACCCAGCCGAGTGGTTTTCCTGCCGCTGCTGCAGCGGCGATCAGCCGCTCCTCCGCCTCCACGTAGCGGGGATGAGAGAACTGTCCCGCAATGCCGAGGCTGTCGGACAGGTCGAAATGGCCGAGCCAGCCGATGTCGATGCCCTTCACACCGAGGATCTCGTGCGCATTAGCTACACCCCGTTCGCTCTCGATGAGCGCGATGGTGAGCACACTCTCGTTAGCAGCCCGCATCGTCTCGGCCGCGTCCCTTCCGCGCCAGTCATCGTGGCCGACGCCGAAGCCGAGGCCGCGCCTGCCCTGCGGGCGGTATCTGCACCAGGAGACGAAGGCCTCTGCCTCCTGCCGCGTCTCGGTCATCGGCAGCATGATCCCCATCGCCCCGGCGTCGAGTACGGGCGCGACCTGCGCGTAGCCATGGCCGGGAACGCGTACCATCGGAACGATCCCGGCTGCCTTCGCGAAGGCAACCTGGGCCTTCACGGTCTCGATGCTGATGCCGGAATGCTCCATGTCCAGAATGACGAAATCGGCCCCAGCGGCCGCCAGAACGAACGGCAACCCTGGCGTGAAGAACTCGAACGCCATGACACCCCACGCCGTTCCGCCCGAGAGCAACGCGGTGCGCACGGGATTCGTCCGCGCGGTGTCATTGCGCATCACGGCATGCTCTCTGGGCAAAGTGCGGAATGGAGACGCCGAGTGACGACGCGGCCTCGGCAAGTTGCAGGCAGGTCTCGCGATCGAGCGGAATGCCATCCCGGCTCCGGGCCCCGCGCGTTTCGCGCTCGATATCTCCCGGCAGCAGCGGGCGTGTGCCTGCCTGCTTCGGCCGCGCGCTGCCGACCCACTCGACGAGCCGCGCGACATCGGCTGCGAACGCCTCCGTCGTGCCCAGTCGCGCAGGGTCGACCGCGAGGGTGAGCATGTTGTTGACGAGGCGCCATGCCGTCGCGTTTTCAGGGTGGCTCGCGTTGCCACCGGTCAGGCTTCCGGCGAGGATCTCGCAGAATACCGAGAGGCCGGAGCCCTTGTGTCCGCCAAACGGAAGGATCGCGCCGGGAGGGTCACGATAGAACGCGGCGGGATCCGTGATGTCGTTGCCGGCACCGTCGATGATCAGCCCAGGCGGCAGAGTGTCACCCTTGTTGCGAGCGACCTGGATCTTGCCCTCCGCCGTTGCCGAGGTCGCGATGTCGAGCACCAGCGGCCCGTTCGGGCCCGGCGCTCCGGCCGCGATCGGGTTGGCTGACAGGCGACGCTCGGCCGATCCATGCGGCGCGACGAGAATCCCGTAGCCTGATGTGTTGACGAAGTGGACAGAGACGATGCCCGACAGTGCCAGCGCCTCCGCCCAAGCGCCGATGCGCCCAAGGTGGCCGCTGTTGCGGATGCCGAGCAGACACAGCCCGTGTTGCCGCACGCTCTCGGTCGCGATCTCCATGCCTTCCGCGCCGATCACCTGGCCGTAGCCGAACCCGCCATCGACCACGACGAGAGGGCCCGCATCGACAACGCGTGTCGCATGCCGGTTCGGCAGCAGCTCGCCGGCCTTGACCCAGGCAACGTATTTCGGTGCGCGGATCGCCCCATGGCTGTCATGCCCGACGAGATTGGCCTCGACGAGATGCGCCGCGACACAGGAAGCCTCGGCAGGTTCCGAACCCGCAGCCTGGAAGAGGCAGCGCAGGAGCCCGTCAAGCTCCTCGGCGGCGACCGTCGTCATGGTCGGGCGCCGGCGAGCGCGGCGGCGAGCTCGATCGCCTCGATCATGCTCTGCTCGTTGGCAATCCCACGGCCGGCGATGTCGAACGCCGTGCCATGGTCGACCGAGGTGCGGATGATGGGCAGGCCCAAGGTCACGTTCACGCCGCTCAGCCCGGTCCAGGCACCCGTAGCCGGGTCGATCCTGAAACCGAGCAGCTTGATCGGGATGTGTCCTTGGTCGTGATACATCGCGACGACGGCATCGAACTGGCCGGCGGCTGCCTTGACGAACACCGTGTCACCTGGAACAGGGCCTTCGACGTCGTGGCCGCGCGCGCGCCAGGCGCGTACGACCGGCACGGTCACGTCGTCGTCCTCCTTTCCGAACAAGCCGCCCTCACCGGCATGCGGGTTCAGCGCGGCGACCGCAATGCGCGGCCTGGCAATGCCAAGCCTCGTCAGCGCATCGAGGGTGAGCGTGAGCGTGCGCTCGAGCCGCGCCGGCGTAAGAAGCGAGGGAACACGCGAAAGCGGGACGTGCGTCGTCACATGCGTCACCCGCAGCGGGCCGTGTGCGAGCATCATGCAGCTGTCGCCTGCGCCCGTGAGATCGGCCAGCATGTCGGTGTGGCCAGCGTAGTGATGCCCACCGAGATTGAGCGCTTCCTTGTTCAGCGGGGCGGTCGCAATCGCGCCGACATCCCCCGCCATCGCGAGGCGGACGGCCGTCGCAACAGCTTCGTAGGCGAGGTGCCCCGCGGCGGGCGAAACCTGGCCGAACGCGATCGGTGCCGGGGCGGGACCGGTCTCGACCACCGCGACCTCGGGCCACACCGCTCCAGCTTCACCGGGAAAGACGGCTGGGCGGAACCGCGCCCCGAGTTCCAGCGCATCGTTCGCGCGCTGCAGCTCCTCCATCGCACCAACGATCGCAGCGCCGATGGCACCATCCCCTTCGCGGGACGCCAGGGCACGGAGCGCCTTCAGCGCGATCTCCGGCCCGACGCCGGCCGGGTCTCCCATCGTCACCGCGATCAGTCGAGAAACCATGTCATGACCCTGTGGTTGTTGCCGCGAGTGCGCCGGCGATGGTGCCTCCGTCGTCGAACGCGCCGGACCGGCTGAGAAGCTGCGTGCCGGCCCATACCCCATCGACCAGTCCGGCAAGCGGGAGGCCAGGCGCGATCTCTCCTCTGACAGAGAGGAGGGAGCAGCCGAGCGCGGCAAGCAGGGAGGCGAGCGTGTCGCCCCCGATCACGGCGAGGAGGTCCGGCTTCGGCGCGGCGCGAAGCTCGGCGAAGCATCGGCTCATGCGCGAGGCGGCAGCATCGGTCGTGCTCGCCGGCGCGGCATCGAGGACGACGGACTCGCCCGACGCGAGTTGCGCCGTGGCGCGCTGGCCGAGTACGCGCGGATCCGTATCGCCGTCATCGTGCAGCACGCGCTCCGGGTTCTCACAACGCAATGCGGCGATCTGCGCCTGCGCAACAGGGTGGCGGCTTGCCGTCACCACCAGAATGCGCTCGGCGCGAGGCATCGGAAGCGTTGGAGTATCTCCGGCCAGAGCCCGCGCGAGACCAGACGATCCAGCCCACAGCACGGCGCGATCCCCGCGATGGGCCTCGACGAGGGCTTCAAGAGCGGCATCGTCTGCGGCGTCGCACACCGTGAGGCCCGTAGCGGCTCCAGCGCCCTGCAGCATTCTGGAAAGATCCGGCCCCTCCTCCTCGTCACCCGATGCCGTGCGCACGATCAGGCGCCCGCCACGCACGAGGCGCCCCTGCGCCGGAAAGGCCGGGCAGACGACGGTGCGCTCGAACCTGCCAAAACGATGCGCCGCGACGATCTCGGCCGCGGTGTTGCCGCGGAGAAGGCTATCGATCTTCTTGAAGGCGGGGCTCCCATCGGCGAGCCATTGCGAGAGGTGCTGGACGCGCGCTACCGCCGCAGCGTGCGGCAGGTCACGCGACGCGCTTGAGAGCGCGGCATGAGCTGCAATTTCTGGGGAAAGGGAAGGCCAAGGCCCATCCTCCTCCATCGCCTGGAACAACCAGGCCACGGTGATCGGTGCCCGCCCTGCCGCGAAGGGAGCCGAAGCGTCGAGCGCTCCAGTCAGATCATCGGCGAGAAGCCGCAGGCCGGTCACCGCCCCGCCTCCCCGGCACCCGTCACAACGCTGACGCCGGCTTCCTCCAGCGCACCGCGCGAGTCGGCGCCCAGGTCAGGATCGCTGATGACGAGATGGCCAGGTCCGAGCGTGAGAACGCGGCAGAACGCCACGGTGCCGAACTTCGTGGAATCGGCCAGGACCGCGACGCGACGCGCGCCGCCCGCCATTGCCTGTTTGATCGTCGCGATCTCGATCGAGGTCTCGCTCACCTCCGTACCAGAGACGGCGTGCGCGCCGAGAAACGCGATGTCCGCCGCGAGCCCACGGGCGAAGGACACGCCCGGCTCTCCCATCAGCGTGTAGGAACCTGTTCGCAGGCTACCTCCCGGAACGATGAGGCGGACACGCGGTTGTTCGGCCAGAACGGCGGCGATGCGCAGATCATTGGTGATGGCGGTAATCGCCACGCCGCGCGATACGGTGGCGCGCGCGGCCTCGAGCACGGTCGAGGAGCTGTCGAACACGACCGACTGCCCATCGTCGAGAAGCGCGGCGCCGGCGTGCCCGATGGCTCGCTTTGCGTCCGCATGCTGGTGCTGGGCAATCGCGGGAGCAGGTTCAAACGTCGTCTGCGCTATGGTCAGCGCTACGGCGCCACCATGCGTCCGGCGCAGCAATCCCTGCGCCGCCAGGTCTCCGAGATCGCGCCTGACGGTCGAAAGCGAAACACCGATCACCTCTGCAAGCTCGGCAATCGCGGCAATCCCGCGCGCGCGGACATGATCAAGGATGAGCGCGTGACGCGCGGCCGGGATCAACTGGGACGTGTCTTCGAGCTGCATCCGCGCGGCTGACATCGCGGTCTAGTCCGGCAGATCCCGGATATGGCCGCGGGAGAGTCGCGCAACGATCTCCGGCAACACCGGCATGAACCGCTCGCCATGTCCTTGCGCAAGCGCCATCTGCCACACCTGGCTGCAGGCCTGCGCGACGAAGGACGGCGCAGGTGCCGCCTCGGCCATCCGGCAATAGGTGCGCATGTCCTTCGCGGCGATCCTGATCGGCCCTTTGAGGCGGCTGTCATCGCCTTCGAGAACCCACGGCATCATCATCTGGAACATGGCGCTGTTGGCGCCACCGGCAGAGACGACCTCATACAGCTTCCTCAGGTCGACACCGAGGCGGCTTGCCGTTGCCACCGCCTCGGAGATCACGGCCGATGTCCCGATCGAAATGAAGTTGTTGACGAGCTTCAGGGTGTGCCCCGCCCCGAGTGGCCCCGCCTCGATGATCGTATCGGCATAGCTGGCGATGATCGGCTTCACGCGAGCGACGGCATCGGGCGAGCCGCCAAGGAACGTCGAGAGCTTGCCCTCCTCTGCCTCACGCGGCGTGCGGCCGACCGGCGCATCGACCATCTCCACGCCGCGTTCGGCGAGGATCGTGCCGAGCCGTCGCGTCAGGGCGGGATCTGACGAGGTGCTGTCGACCAGCGTGGCGCCGGACGAGAAGCCTTCGAGAAGCCCTGCCGGCCCGAGCACCGTTGCTTCAACCTCCGCTGCCGAGGGCAAGCAGAGGAAGACGATGTCACTCGTTCGCGCCATTTCGGAAGGCGTATGCGCCTCGGTGGCGCCCCGCGTCAGCAGGTCGTCGACGGGGGCGCGGTTTCGATGCCCAAGGATCGTCAGGGGGTAGCCGTTCCGAAGGATGTGCTTTGCCGCTCCGTGGCCCATCAGCCCGACGCCGATATAGCCAACCCGCGGCTTGGTGCTCATCCCCGTCCCTCCTTGAGCCCGCTCGTGCCGGGCTATCTTGAGTCGAAACCGTTATCACGTCTGCGCGCTTTCGGCAATTGTTGCGCATTTCTGCGCAAAACTGCGCAGCGCTGCTGCGGTGGACACGGCACGCCGTCGACCGCTGAGCGCGTCGACGCTGGGACCATGTTCGCCTGGCTGCTTGATCGATCGCATTCGTCCTGAAGAAGGTCGACGCTGACGATGACGTTCCCGGCGGTCGGCCAGTTCTGTGAGGGCGAGCCAGAGCGCACGCCGTCCGCAGCGCATGCCGCACCGGTGTCAGCGCGATCTGACAGGGGCGGTTGCTGGACTTGTTGTCGGCAACCTCGCAGCAGCAGCTGATAACTGGTCATCGATTCGATCGGCGCCATCGTTTGGATGGCGTCGCGCAACGATCTCCACGCCCTTGACATCGTGGATCTACCGAAAGTGACCTCGATGTTTCCTATCCTGAGCTGGGAGCCTCGTCGAAACCGTCCCACAGGCGAGCGCGCACATGCGTAGCGGTTTTGGTGACGAGAAGCGCGGCATCACTGCGCCTGCGCCGGACCACTGTGCCGCCCGGTGCGCGCACTTCACCTGCCATGGGTCCCCTTGACACCTTCGAAGGCAGAGGTTCTTGTTCTTGCAAGAATGAAACACAACTAAGGGAGGTCGTTGCGTGATCGAACTTCAGTCCGTACGTCGTTTCATGGCGGTGACGTGCCTTGGGGCAATGGCCTTAGCCGTGGCACCGCTTGGCGAAGCCGAGGCGCAACAGCGGCTACGCTGGCAGATGGCAAGCGGCTATCCCGGGAGCCTCGTCCATCTGGGAACGATGGGCAAACGGATCGAAACGCAGATCGCGGCGGTGTCAGGCGGAACGTTCGAGATCCGCTTCATGGAGCCGGGCGCCCTCGTCCCGGCGCTGCAGGTGCTTGACGGCGTATCCAACGGCTCGATCGAAGCCGGTTGGGTTTCGGCCGGCCAGTACACCGGCCGCAACACCGCGCTGGCGCTGTTCTCGGCCGTTCCCTTCGGCCCGGAGGCCGGCGAGTTCCTCGCCTGGATGCGTTACGGCGGCGGCCAGGCGCTGATGGACGAGGTGCATGCCAAGTTCAACATCAAGGCGCTGGTTTGCGGCATCACGCCGCCCGAGGCATCTGGCTGGTTCCGCACCGAGATCAAGTCGGTGTCGGATCTGCGCGGCATGAGGATGCGCTTCTTTGGCCTCGGCGCGCGCGTCGTGAGCAAGCTCGGCGTCCAGACCACCAACCAGCCGGCTGGAGAACTCTTCCAGGCGCTGCAGCTTGGCACGATCGACGCCACGGAGTTCGGTCAGCCGGCGCTCGATTTGGGCATGGGCCTGCATCAGGTCGCCAAGCACTACTACTTCCCCGGCTGGCATCAGCCCGCATCGCTCTATCACATCTACATCCACAAGCCGCTGTGGGACGGGCTGTCGGCTCAGCGCAAGGCGATGTTGGAGAACGTGTGCGACGCCAACGTGATGTTCGGCCTTGCCGATGGCGAAGCCCTTCAGTTCGCGGCGATGCAGGAGCTGCAGCGCCGTGGCGTAACCTTCCATACCTGGGGGCCTGAATTCATCGAGGCGTTCCGGAAGGGTTGGGACGAGGTGGTCGCAGAAGAGTCCTCATCCAACCCCGACTTCAAGAAGGTCTGGGAGTCGCTGTCGGCGTTCCGGGCCAACTACAAGGTATGGGGCGACGTCGGTTACCTGAGGAACTGAGGCTTTCCATAACGACGGGCGGGCCGCAGCCAGCATGGGCCGGCCCGCTCGCTCCCTCCCATAGTCACGGATCCACAGCGGCGGAGTGGCTTTTGGCGAAGCCAGGCGATCATGAACGCTGACACCTCCCGGATGCTGCTTCGGATTGCAGGTTGGCTTGAGGTGTTGCCGCGCCGATGCCTCCAGCTCGTCGCATGGATGATGGTTCTGATGGTCCTTGCCATCGTCTTCGAGGTCATCACGCGCCGGATGCGCGTAGAAGTTCCCATCATCACCTCGGTGCGGCTGCTCGAGCTGCAGTGGCATTTCCACGTCACGCTGTTCATGCTGTCACTCGCCTACGCCTATCTGCGCAACGTGCATGTGCGGATCGACATGGCTGTCAGTGGCCTGTCCGCACGCACGCGTGCATGGATCGAACTCGTCGGCCTTCTTCTCCTCTTCCTTCCCTTCGTCGTAATGCTCGCCCGTTGGGGCTACGTGTTCTGGGAAGCGTCATGGCGGATGGACGAGGCATCGGATAATCCGATGGGTCTTCCGCACAGGTGGCTGATCAAGCCCGTCATCCCCTTCGGCGCGGGGCTGCTGATCCTCGCTGGCCTCTGCAACATGATGAGGCTCGTCGTGTTCCTGTTCGGGCCACCGGCGGAAGCAGAACGGGCAGACCCGGTCATCGCACGATGAGCGCGGCCAGGTCGCGCACGGAGCATCCCCGGTGACCGACTTCCTGTTCGACTACCTGCCCATCGTGATGTTCGTTACCCTGCTGGTGCTTCTGTTCAGCGGACTTCCTGTTGCCTATGTGCTCGGCGGCGTGGGGCTCATGGCCGGGTGGATCGGCATCGAACTCGGCGTTCTGCGGGCAGCGCAGTTCCTTTCCATCATGCCCCGGATCTGGGGAGGCATCGCGGCAGATGTCGTCCTCGTCGCCGTCCCTCTCTTCATCCTGATGGGATCGATCCTCGAGAAAAGCGGAATCGCCGAAGACCTGCTCGAGTGCCTGAAGGTCATCCTTGCGCGCATCCCGGGTTCCATGGCGCTCGCCACGGTGCTGATGGGCACGATCATGGCCGCGACGACAGGCATCGTTGGCGCTTCGATCGTGGTTCTTTCATTGATCGCACTGCCGACGATGCTCGCCAACAACTACTCAAAGCAGCTCTCGACGGGCGCCATCGCCGCCGCGGGCTGCCTCGGCGTGCTGATTCCACCGAGCATCATGCTCGTGGTCATGGCGGAGATCATGAGCATCCCCGTCGGCCCACTCTTCGCGGCTGCGCTCGTTCCGGGGGTGCTGCTCTCCGTTCTCTATCTCGGCTATATCGTGATTGCCTGCCGCATCTGGCCGGAACTCGCCCCGCGCGCCACGGTGGCCGAGATGCCGAACGATGCGATGGCCTACCTGGCCTTGATCGCCCGCGGCTTCATCCCGGTCCTCACCCTGATCGGCTTCGTCCTTGGCTCGATCTACACCGGCTGGGCGACGCCGACGGAAGCAGCCGGTGTCGGCTGCGTCGGCGCGACAGCGCTTGCCGCGATGAAGGGAAGGCTGTCGGTCGGGATGGTGCGCCAGGTGCTCGAGCAGTCTGCCCTGACCAACGCTATGGTTTTCATGATCTTCATTGGCGCCACGGTGTTCAGCTACGTGTTCCGCATCACCGGAGGCGACGACCTGATCATCGGCGTCTTCCAGGGTTTGGGGCTCGACTCCTGGGGCATCCTGCTTGTCCTGATGCTGCTGATATTCGTGCTTGGCATCCCCTTCGAGTGGCCGGAGATCACGCTCATCGTCTTGCCGGTGTTCTATCCCGTCGTGTCCAACCTGGATTTCGGCGACCATCTGCAGTCTGCCGCCGAGGTCCTGCCCTGGTTCACCATGCTCTGCGCCGTAAACCTGCAGACTAGCTTCCTGACGCCGCCCTACGGGTTCGCGCTCTTCTATCTCAAGGGAACAGTTCCGCCCTCGGTGACGATGTCGCACATCTACCGCGGCGTCTGGCCGTTCGTGGGGCTGCAACTCGTCTGCCTCGCCCTATGCATCATCTTCCCCGGCATCGTGCTCGCTCTGCCGAGAGCGGCCGGAATGCTCTAGCCCCGCGAGAGGATCCATGAAGGCAATCGTCCTGCGCGCCTATGGAGGACCGGAACAACTCCACATCGATGACGCGCCTGATCCAAAGGCAGGCGTGGGCGAGGTCATTCTCCGCATACGCACGACAGGTCTCAACCACTGCGACACGGACGTGCGCCGCGGTGTGTTCGGCGTGGCACAAAGCTTTCCGCACGTCATGGGGGTGGATGGCGCAGGAGAGGTGGAGAGCGTCGGCCCAGGCGTAACCGGTTTCAAGCCGGGCGACCGTGTCATGCCGCATTTCATGCTGGCCTGCGGGGTCTGCCGCAACTGCCAGAGAGGGCAGGAGAATATTTGCCTCGATGCAGGCGTGCTCGGCGTAACAACCTGGGGGACCTATGCCGAGCGCGTGAAGGTGCGGCACAACAACCTCGTGCGCATCCCCGATGCCCTCTCGTTCGATGACGCCGTCGCCTCGGCCGTGCCTTTCGCCACCGCCTGGGAAGGTCTGATCGTGATGGCAGGGTTGCGGGCGGGAGAAACGGTGCTTGTCAACGCCGCAGGAAGCGGTGTCGGCTCAGCGGCGATCCAGATCGCTAAGCTCGCCGGTGCGCGGGTGATCGCCACCACCGGCACGAAAGCCAAGTTCGCCCAGGCACGCGCCCTCGGGGCCGATGAGGTGCTCGACTACACGACGGATGCGATCCCAGACGCGGTGGCGGCGCTCACCGGCGGCTATGGCGCCGATGTCTGCTTCGATATGGTCGGCGGAGACCGGCTCATCGACTGCATCGGTGCCGTTGCGCAAGGCGGACGCATCGCCTCTGTCGGTGCGCATGGCGGAGAAAAAATCGAGATCGACTTCATCGAGCTGTTCCGCAAGCACATCACGCTGCATGGCTGCGGCCGTTCCACCAAGGCCATCTATGCCGATGTGCTCGGGCTCGTGGCAGCGGGGAAGCTGAAGCCGGTCATCCATCGCACGTTCGATCTAGCCTCAGCCGGCGAGGCGCACGCGCTCATGGAAAGCCGCGCGTTCTTCGGCCGCATGTTGCTTCACCCATGATCGGTCGGCGCGCCGCATGATGACCGGACTTCCACCGATCAGGAGCCTCCTGTTCGCGCCCGCGAACGAGCCGCGCAAGGTCGCAAAGCTCGATGGCATCGGTGCGGATGCCGTGGTGCTCGATCTCGAGGATGCTGTCGCGCGCGAGCACAAGATTGCCGCCCGCGCGATGGCACGCGATGCCCTCGCGGCGATTGTCCGCCCTGTCCGCTGCATCCGCGTCAACGCCTGGGATACCGGGCTGACACCGGGCGACGTGGCGGCGATCGTCTGCCCGATGCTCGACGTGATCGTACTGCCGAAGGTCGAGACGCCGCGTGACCTGCACCGCCTCGACAGCGCGATTACGGCGGCCCTGGCGGGAAGCGACCACCCCGGCCCCCGCGTGCTCGCCCTCATCGAGACTTGTGCGGGCGTCCTCGCGGCGAGCGAGATCGCCCGTGCGTCGCCGCGGCTCGCCGGCCTTATCTTCGGTGCCGGCGATCTCGGCAAGGATCTTGGCCTGCCGACGCTCCGAGGCGACATCTCCGCCGCGCTCGCATGGGGTCGAGCAAAGATCGTGTATGACGCGCGCGCGGCCGGTCTCCCTGGCCCGATCGACGGTCCCTGCCTCGCCGTGCGCGATCAGGTGGCGATGGAGCTGGAGGCACGCGCCGCCCTCGCGCTCGGACACCGTGGCAAGGTTTGCATCCATCCCGACCAGGTTGCCGTCGCCAATCGCGTGTTCTCGCCCGATGCCGACGAGGTGGCCTTCGCCAAGCGCCTGATCTCCGCCTTCGCGGAGGCCGAGATGCGCGGCAGCGCTTCGATCACCGTCGAAGGCGTGTTCGTCGACTATCCCATCGTCGAGAAGGCGCAGGCCCTCGTGCGGCTCGCCGAGCGTTCGGGCTCGCCCGGATTAGACACGGCATAATCAAGATCAGGAAAGCAAGAGAGATGAACGAGGCGAGCCCTGGAAGCCGAAGCGAGGCGGGCATGCTGCCGATGCAGGGGGTGCGCGTGCTCGACTGCGCGACCTTCATTGCAGGCCCCACCTGCGCGACGATGCTCGGCGAGTTCGGGGCTGATGTGATCAAGGTCGAGCTTCCGGGCATCGGCTGCCCGTTACGGAAATTCGGCACCATCTCCCCATCGGGCGACAGCCTGCTCTGGCTTTCCGAAGGTCGGAACAAGAAAAGCTTCACGCTGGACCTGCGCAAGCCCGAAGGCGTGGCGGTCATGAAGGACCTCGTGGCGAAGTCCGACATCGTCGTCGAGAACTTCCAGCCAGGGACCCTGGAGCGCTGGGGCGTCGGTTACGATGCCCTGTCGGCCGTCAATCCGAAGCTGGTCATGGTCCGCATTTCCGCGTACGGCCAGACGGGACCGTATCGCGACAGGCCAGGCTTCGGACGAATTGCCAACGCCTTCGGTGGAATCTCGTTTCTCGCCGGCTACCCTGACCGCCCTCCGGTCACCCCCGGGAGTGCGACACTGCCGGACTACCTTTCCGGTCTGTACGGCGCGCTCGGTGCGCTTCTGGCGCTCCGCGTCGCAGAGCGGACGGGCAAGGGACAGGTCGTCGATATTGGACTCTATGAATCCATCTTCCGCATCCTCGACGAGCTGGCGCCCGCCTATGCGCTGAAGGGCTATGTTCGCCAGCGCATGGGCCCGGGCACGGTGAATGTCGTGCCCCACAGCCACTATCCGACGAAGGATGGACGATGGATTGCGATCGCCTGCACCAACGACAAGATCTTCGAACGTCTTGCGGTTCTGATGGGCCGCGCAGACGTCGCCGGCGACGGGAAGTGGGGAACCATCGCACGCCGCGAGGCGGAGCGGGCGGAGGTCGATGATTTCGTGACGGCGTGGACAACGCAGCACGACCGGGAGGCGCTGCTGCGCATGTGTGAGGACGGCCAGGTGCCGTGCGGGCCCGTCTATGCGATCGACGAGATCTTCGAAGACCCGCACTACGCTGCACGCGGCAACATCGCAACGGTCGCGCACCCCGAGGCCGGAGCGATGCGTATTCCGAACGTCGTGCCACGGCTGACGGAAACGCCGGGGCGTATCGGCTCGCTCGGCCCTGCGCTCGGCGAACACACCGAGGAGATCCTGCGCGAGCTGCTGGGCCGCAGTGCGGACGAGATTGCGGCGCTTCGTGCCGCGAAGGCGATATAGCAGGGAGCAGCAGCAGTGAGCACGAGCTGGGACGACTATTTGACGGAAGAGGATCGTGCCGTGCTGGAGCGCGGCAAGTGGGCGATGAAGGCTGGGGCCGGTGTTCGCCCAGCGCTGCTGTTGATCGACTGCCAGTACTACATGACGGGCATTCGTGGTGCGCCCGACAACGCCGAGAAGTACCCGCTCGCCTGCCCCACCGGCTTTGCCGCGACGGACCAGATGAAGCTGCTGCTAGAGGCATCCCGGGAAGCCGGAATTCCGGTCATCTTCACGCGCTTCGTCGTGGACCCGGTGATCGACGACGTCGGCATGTTCCATCGGAAGATCGGCGCAGGCGTCGGCCGTGGAGAGAACCTCTATTTCAAGGGAACGCACGGAGCGGAGATCGTCGACGACCTGAGGCCGCTGCCCACCGAGATCGTCCTCGACAAGAAGAAGAAGTCCGCCTTCTTCGGCACCCCCCTTCTCTCGCTGCTGATCGACCGGCGCGTCGACACGTGCATCGTCGTTGGCGGCTCGACCTCCAACTGCGTGCGCGCAACGGTGGTCGACTGCGAGCAGCACAACTTCTTCTGCATCGTGCCTGAGGAGGCCGTCTACGATCGGGTGCAGATCACCCACAAGATCAATCTCTTCGACATGAACCGAAGCTATGCCGACGTGATGCCGGTCGCCGACGTGCTGGCATACATCAAGCGCATCGGCAACGCCCGCAACGCCACCTAAAACCGCCAGAACGATAGGGAGGAGAGCGATGACCTACCAACCGATGCGCGACATCGACGTACCCGGTCCCAAGCGCGACTTCAGCGGCTACGGCCGGAATGTGCCCCGCATCCGCTGGCCAGGCGATGCGCGCATCGCGGTCTCGATCGTGCTGAACTACGAGGAGGGCTCGGAGTACTCGCACCCCGCAGGCGATAAGCGCAATGACGGGCTTCAGGAAGTAATCTACGCGATGGACCCGCAGTATCGGGACCTCGCGGTCGAGAGCGTGTTCGAATATGGCAGCCGCGCCGGCGTGTGGCGCCTCGAACGCCTGCTGACCGAGTATCGCATCCCCATCACCTTCTACGCCTGCGCGGTCGCGCTCGAGCGCAACAGGGAAGTGGCCGCCTGGCTGAAGGAGGCCAGCCACGAGCCGTGCTGCCATGGCTGGCGGTGGGAGGAGGTTTGGCGTCTCTCGCGCGAAGAGGAGATGGACCATATCCGCATGGCCATCGAATCGATGAAGCAAACGACAGGAATGCGCCCCGAGGGATGGTACTGCCGCTACGGGCCCAGCGTGAACACGCGCGAACTTCTCGTCGAGGAGGGAGGCTTCGTCTACGACAGCGACGCCTATAATGACGACCTCCCCTACTATGTGGACGTGCGGGGCAAGCAGCATCTCGTCGTGCCGTATTCCTTCACCTACAACGACGGAAAATTCGGCCTGCTGCCCGGCTACGCCTCGCCGTCAGACTTCGTCGATACGCTCAAGCGCGGGTTTGACCAGCTCTATGCCGAAGGCGCGACGCACCCGAGGATGATGTCGATCGGCCTGCACCCGCGGCTGATCGGCCAGGCCACGCGAATCTCCGCGCTGCGGGAATTCATCGAGTACGCGCTCGGCAAGGAGAAGGTGTGGTTCGCCCGACGGATCGACATTGCGAACTGGTGGAATGCCAATCACGCGAGCTGGACGAAGTAGGCCAGCGACAATGCCTGCCTCCCCTGCATCCCTCCCCGAGATTGCGGAGCGTGATGCGGGGGAGGACATCATGCCACTTTACCGCGACATACGCGGTCGGCTCTCCGCGCGAACCGTGCCACTTCTCTACCGTGTACTCGCCGCCGAGCCGGGTTGCCTCGCCTGGGCATGGAACATCCTCGCGCCCTGCGCCAGCAGCGGCATTCTCTGTCAGATCGGCCAGTCGGCACGGCGTGCGATCGGCGCGCCTCCGCGCATGCCTCTCCGTGCCGCCTGCCGTCTTGTCGGTCTCGATGATGCCGGAGCCGATGCCGCTCTCGCCATCGTTGCAGCGTTCAATCATGCCAATCCGAAGAATTTCGCGGCACTCGCAGTACTGATCAAAGCCGCCGAGACCGGGCTCGCCCCGCGCGCCGATGTCACGGCAGCTCCGCCTGCCCCTGATCCATTGCCGGTTCTCACGCTGGCAGACATGACCGACGATGCTCGTTCGACGATTGCATTCCTCGCATCATGCGGCGGCCGCCATGCCGCGCCTGCGATCCCGACGCTGTGGAGCGTGCTTGCAGCCTACCCGCCTGCCCTCTCCCTCGCCGCCGCTTCTCTGGCTTCCGACTTCGCTGCCAGCGCCATCGATACCGAGGCTGCTGCAATCAGGGCAGCTGCGGTGCAGGAGCTTGACTCACTCCGTTCCGAGCCCGTGCGCCTTCCCGCGCCGAGCCATGCCGCCCATCTCGCGGCGATTGCACCGTTCTTCGTCGACATGATCCCGCGGATGATCGCGATCGGTGCGAGACTGCATCCGCTCTTCCAGAAGGACGCAGCCCCATGAGCGTGCCTGACCGCAACCTCGAGCGCGTCGAGGCCTATCTTGCACGACGCGAGGCGGATGACCGCCTCATCCGCAGCATCGTCACCCCGACGCCGGAGCTTGCCCGCGCGGCGGCGGCAAAAGCGGATGAGGCTGCGGCTGAAGGCCGGTCGCTTGGGTTGCTGCATGGCATGGCCGTTGCGGTGAAGGACAATATCGATACGGCTGGTATTCGAACCGCCTGCGGGTCTGCACTGTTCGCCGATCACATTCCAGAGGCGGACGCACCCGTTGTCATCCGCCTGAACGAGGCCGGTGCTGCGATCATCGGCAAGGCTGCGATGATGGAGCTCGCCTTCGGCGTGCGCTCGCTCGATGCCATCGGCGGGCAGGTGCGCAATCCGTGGAACCCTGCGCATGTTCCGGGCGGCTCGTCCGGGGGCTCTGCCGCGGCGGTCGCCGCCGGACTTTGCGATGCAGCGCTTGGCACCGATACGGGCGGGTCGGTGCGCGTTCCTGCCGCATTCTGCGGCGTCTCCGGCCTTCGCCCCACCTTCGGCCGCGTACCGAACCGGGGCTGCCTGCCGGTAAGCGAGACGTTCGACACGATCGGCCCGATCGCGCGCCATGTGGGCGACCTCGGCCGCATCCTCGCAGTCATTGCAGGCCACGACCCGACAGATCCGTCGAGCCGGGATATGGCCGGCGATCTCGCCTGGCTCCGACCCGAGAAGGACATTCATGGACTTCGCATCGGACTCCTGGGCGGGTTCTACACGCATGACGTCGATGAGGATGTCGCCCACGCGATTGCGGAAGCCGGCGTCGTGCTCTCGAGGCTTGGCGCCGAGATCGTACCCGTCATGCTCGAGGATGCAGCCCGCGCGCAGGAAGCCGCCACGACCCTGATCTACGCCGATGCCTGCGCGCTGCATGCCGAGGCGCTCGATACCAGGCGACAGCTGATCTCGCCGGCCGTTTACGACCGGATGATCAAGGGCCGCGCTCTCGATGCGCCCGGCTACGCGCGTGCGCTGCGCTTTCGCGAGCGCTGGCAACGCGATCTGCGCGACCTGTTCCGGACCGTGGATGTCATCATGCTGCTTGCAAGTCCGGAAACGGCGCCTCCGATCGAGGCAACGGGAGGCGACCTGCACGCCTCCACGCGCAACGCCACGCGCTTCACCTATGGGGGCGGGCTTGCCGGCATTCCGGGGCTGGCGCTGCCGTGCGGTTTCGGCCGGAACAGCCTTCCCATCGGCGTCCTATTCGAAGCGGCCTGGGGCAACGAGGCGACCCTCCTGCGGCTCGGGCGCGCGTGGCAGGCGGAAACGGACTGGCACCTTCGGAAACCGCCGCCCGTCAGCTAGTCCGGGCGACGCGCCTTCATCTCTCGAGCCGGTCGATCGTGGCATTCGCGGCACGGACCTGGACGCCGAGCTGCCGAGCCAGCGTGGTCATCAGGTACCACGCCACCTGTGGCGCATCGCTGCGCAGGCGCTCGACGGCGATGGCATCGAGGCGCAGACACCAAACCGCGGAGCGCGCCGACGGGAGCCGCACGATCTCTCCGCCGCCCGTGCAGCAGATCATCGCACTGCGCATCGGGGCCCGGCGCGAGGCGGTGTCGCGCGAATTCGGCCGCCAGCTGCGCGCCGGCATGCTCGCCCCCTCCCGCAGCGCGCTTGTGATCCGCTCGCCCGGCGTGCTCGAGGCCGCGATTGCCGCCGAGCTCGCTGACTGACGGCGCGCGGCCGTCAGTGCGGTTGCGATGCCGCCTCCGTCTCGGCGGCGGCTGACGCAGCGGCAAGGGCGCCGATGTCGGCCATCGGCCTGCCCATCACGGCGTCGCCGGCGAAATGCCGCTCGAACGCCAGCGCGACGTCGAGGGTGAACCCATCCGCCCCGCGTGGCCCGACGATCTGCAGCCCGAAGGGCATGCCTGCCTCGTCTCGTCCGCAAGGGATGCAGATGGCGGGATGGCCGGTCATGGAGATGGCATAGGTGACGCCGGAGGTGTCGAAATAGCCGCTGAGGGGAATGCCTTCCATCTCCGTCGGGAAGGGAAGCATCTTCGGAAAGGGCGTTAGCGCCTGGCAGGGCAGCAGAAGCACGTCGTATCGTTCCAGGAAGGACTGGAAGGCGCGGTAGACCCGCGTCTGCTCGGCATTCGCGGCGGCAAGATCCGCGAGGCTGTAGCCAAGCCCCTCCTCGTAGTTGCTGCGCGTGTTGCGGCCGAGCAAGGAGGGATCGCGCTCGTAGTACTGCCGGAACGAGGCCAGGAAGTTCGTGCAGCGGATCACGCGATAGGCGCGATCGATCCCTGCCATGTCCGGATCCTCCGGAGCACAGATGGCCACATCGTGCGCGATCGCTGCCATCCGGCTCTCGAACACGCGGCGGATGCTCGGGGCGACAGGCGCGAAGCCGAGATCGACCGACCAGGCGACGCGAAGCGAGGACAGATCGATCGGCCGGCGCGCGCTGATCGACCCGCGGGCCTCGCCGAGCAGGGGGTTGGCCATCGGGTCACGGCTGTCGCTGCCCATCATCGCGCCTAAGAGAAGGGCGGTGTCGGCCACGTCCCTGCCCATCGGCCCCTGGACGGACAGGACCGACCATCCCTGCCTGCGCCGTTCGGACGGCACGAGGCCTGGCGTCGGGCGGAAACCAACGACGCCGGACCAGGCTGCAGGCTTACGCAAGGACCCGCCCGTGTCGGAGCCCGTACAGAGCGGCAGCATCGATGTCGCGAGCGCGACGCCGGATCCGCCACTCGAGCCGGCGCAGGACAGCGCAGGATCGAAGGCGTTGCCCGTCGCGCCGTAGACATCGTTGATCGTGTTGCCGCCGGTTCCGAACTCCGGCGTATTGGTCTTGGCGACGACGATCGCCCCAGCTTCCTTCAGCGCGGCGACGACGCGTTCGTCCACCTTGGGTACGTGGTCGCGGAACATCGGCGAGCCATAGGTGGTGCGGAGGCCTTCCGTCTCGTTGAGGTCCTTGATCCCGACGGGAAGCCCATGCAGCGGGCCGAGCGGATCGCCGCGCATCACCTTCGCTTCCGCTTCCCGCGCCAGAGCGAGGCCGCGCTCGAAATCAGTCGCAACGACGGCATTCAGGGCCGGGTTCACCGCTTCGATCCGGGCGATGCAGTCCTTCAGGAGCTCGACCGGCGAGGCACGCCGCGTGCCGATGAGGCGGCGCAGCTCGACGGCGGGAAGGTCGCAGAGCGCGGTCACCTCGCGGCCCTGACGGCCATGGCGAGCGTCGCCTGGTTGGCCTGCGGCGTGTAGACGAGGTCGGGCCTCGTTGCCCATGTCGACACCCAGAACACGAGGGGAATGATCGCCTTGTCGTTGACGACCGTCATCATGATGTCCTGCAGGATCGCGAGTCGCTTGGCATCGTCGACCGTTCGAAGCGCCGTCTTGATCGCCTCGTCGACCTCGGGATTAGAGTAGCGGCCGCGGTTCGAGCCACCGAAGGCCCCCCCGCGCGTATGGACGATGCCGACGAATGTGCCGAGCGCCTCACCCGTCCCGGCGCCCCAGCTGTGCAGCATGTGGGAGAGCTCGTTCCGCGCCGTTCTGCCGCTGTAGACGGTGTGCGGCATCGTCTCGATCTGCGTCTGGATGCCGATGCGCCCCCACATCTGCGCAATGACCTGGACGGTACGTACCGCGTTGATGATCCGATCGTTCGATGTGTGCAGGACAAGGCGGAACCCGTCGGGGTAGCCGGCCTCGGCAAGCAGCCTGCGCGCCGCGGCAGGGTCGGGCCGCTCCGGCTGAATGGCCGGGTTGTAGCCGAAAAAGGTTTCGGGAACGAGCTGGTTGGCCCGGATGGCCTCGCCTTCGTTGACGCGGTCGACGATCACGTCACGATCGATCGCAAGCGACAGGGCCTGGCGCACGCGGATGTCGCGCATGGGGTTGCGCGGCAACGGGTTGCCGTTCCTGTCGGAGATGTTGCCTGCCATCGGCACCTCGTTGTGCACGTCGACCGACAGGAACGTCATGCGGTTCGACACGCCCGACCAGAGCTTGACGTCGCTGCGCTGCCGGAGGCGGCCGACATCGGTCGTCGGCACGTCGGAGATGACGTCGGCATCGCCCGCGAGCAGCGCGGCAACGCGGGAGGGGCCGAGATTGACGATGCGGAAGGTCACCTTTCCCCAGGGCTCGACGCCGCCCCAGTAGCTCTCGTTCCTTGCATAGACCATCCGGTCGTTCGGGATGTGCTCGATGAGCCGGTAGGGGCCCGTGCCGATCATCGACTTGCCGCTCTGATAATCGCTCGTCGTCGCGCCTTCGCCGTGCTTGCGCGAAACGATCATCACCGAGCTCAGGTCGATCGCGAGCAGCGGTGCCGGCCCATCGGTGTGGAGGCGGATCGTGTGCGGGTCGACCACCGTGGTGGACCTGATCTGCTTCGTGAACGTCCCGAAGGAGCTCGGGCTGTTCGGCACGTTCGGAGCCCGCTGCAGCGAGAAGGCGACGTCGTCGGCCGTGAAGGCGCTGCCGTCGTGGAATGTCACGTTCCGGCGAAGCTTGAACTCCCAGGTCGTGTCGTCGATCGTCCGCCAGGACTCGGCAAGGCCCGGCCGGATCTGCTGGTTGCCATCCTGCGCGGTCAGGGATTCGAAGACGTGGCGCGCCTGGGCATTGTTGACGCCGTTGTTGTGGAAGTGCGGGTCGAGCGAGGTCGGCGCGGCGGCGAGAGCGATACGCAGCTCCGCCGCAGCAGCCGGGGCTGCCGCGGCGAATGCGGCGAGGAAGGCGGCGATCGCGAAACGACGACGGATCATGAGACCCTCCCTTGCGTGGCCCCGCCGGCGGCACCGGCGGCAGCCATGTCCTGCAGCGACATCCCGAGCATGCGAGCGAGTGCGGCGTTGAAGGCAGGCGCTACCTCGTAGCTTACCCAATGTCCGGCATCGGGAATGACGACGAACTCGGCGCGCGGATCGGCCTCGCGCAGCACATCGCGTCGGCTGTCGAGCATGCCGCGGGCGATGTTGTCGTCCTCCCCCCAGATTCCGCCGATGCGCCCCGTTATGGCGGGGAGGACGCGACGCAGCGTATCGGTCCTGCTGATCACCGGACTGCGGACACGCCCCTTCTCCGCGTTGCGCTTCTGCAAGTGCAGCGCGACCGGATCGATCCGGATGGCATCGCCGAACATCAGGATGGCGAGGTTGTCGCGGTGGACCGTCTCGCGGGCGGCGGGGTCGTCGATCGATCGCCACGATCTCAGCGGCGCCATCTCCGCGCGCGGCAGCCCCATCCCGCCGGAGCCTACGATGACGAAGCGGCGCAACCGCGCACCAAGACCGGCGGCGACATGCCCGCCGATGACGCCGCCGAAGGAGAAGCCGACGAGATCGATCGGCTCTGCACGGTCGATGAGCCTGTCGAGACCCTCGATCAGGATAGCGGCGAGCCCTTCCGGAGTATGCGGTTCCGGCGCGTTCGCCGAATCGCCGAGGCCAGGCAGGTCGGCCGCGATGACGCGGCGCGTGTCGGCGAAAGGCAGGATGTTTCGCAGCCAGTGCGTCCAGGAGCCGTAACCGCCATGCAGGAGAACGAGCGGCTCACCCTGGCCCCAGCTCCGCCACACCATCTCGCCGCTGCCACACGGCGTGCGCGTGAGCGTGGCCCGGGCCTCGATCGCCGCGACGATCGCCTCGGGCGTGAAGCCTAGCGACATGAGGTCGGGCGGGATCGGGGCGGGTGCCAGCATCCGCGGCTACCTTCCTCGGAACACAGGCTTGCGCTTCTCGGCAAAGGCGCGTCGCCCCTCGGCGTAATCCTCGCTGTCGAAGCACCGCGCCACGTGCGCGCGCATCATCGCCGCATCCTGCTCGCTCTCTGGCTTGCAGAGCTCGTTGACGATCGCCTTCGAGGCGCGCTGCGACAGCGGCGCCTTCTCCGCGAGCAGCGCCGCGTAGCGCTCGACCTCCTGCTCGAGCGCATCCGGCGCAAAGACGCGGGAGATGAGGCCGACGCGAAGCGCCTCACCGGCATCGAGACGTCGGGCCGAGAACAGCATGTCCTTCGCCACGGCCGGGCCGACGAGGGTGACGAGGCGGCGGAGATTGTCCGCCGAATAGCTCTGGCCGAGATTGGCCGCAGGAATGCCGAAGCTCGCATCCTCGGAGGCGAAGCGAAGGTCGGCCACCATCGCGATGCCGAGTCCGCCGCCGAGGCAATAGCCGCGGATCATCGCGATCATCGGCTTGGGGAACGCGATGAGGCTCGCCCGCCCCGTGTCGGTCGTGGCGGCATAGTTGGCCGCCGCCTCGGCATTGCCGCGATTGGCGTCGAACTGGGAGATGTCTGCGCCCGAGACGAACGCCTTCTCGCCCGCGCCGCGGATCACCACCGCCCGGATGGCATCGTCGGCTGCGAAATCGTCGAGGATCGACGTCACCTGCGCCCACATCTCGAGTGACATGGCGTTGCGCTTGTCGGGGTTGCTGAAAGTCATCCAGCCGACAGCGCCGCGCTTCTCGGCGAGCATCGTTCCGGTCATCGGCGCCCCTTCCCTTTTGCGGGCCCGGCCATCGCCCCGCGCGCCTAGATCACGTTGCGCGCGCGGAGGGCAGCGATCGCCTCCGCAGCGAAGCCGAGGGAAGCGAGGATCTCGTCGTTATGCTCGCCGCGCCCAGGCGTCGGCATCCGAAGCCGCTCGGGCTGCTCGGCGCCGGACATCATGATCGGCTGGCCGACGACGCCGATTGGCCCGCGCTCCTTGTGCAGAACCTCGGCGGCGATGCCGAGGTGCCGCACCTGCGGGTCGGCGAACGTCTCGTCGATGCGGTAGATCGGCCCGCAGGGAACGCCCGCCTTCGTCAGCATCTCCGTCAGCCCCGCGCTGGTCTGCGTCTTCGTATAGTCGGCAAGGATCGCGTTGAGCGCGTCGCGATTGCGCGTGCGCAGCGTCGTGTCGGCGAAATCGGGATGGCTGATCAGGTCGGCACGGCCGATCGCTTCGCAGAGGCGGCGGTAGAGCCTATCGCCGGCGGCAGCGATGTTCACGGCGCCGTCCGATGTGGGGAACACACCGGTTGGCGTGCTGGTCGGGTGGTTGTTGCCCGCCTGCCCGGGCACCTCGCCATCCATCAGCCAGCGGGCCGCCTGGAAGTCGAGCATCGCGATCTGCGCCTGCAGGAGAGACGTGTGGACCCATTGCCCCACGCCGGTCACCTCCCGGTCGAGCAGAGCGATGAGCACGCCCTGGGCCAGGAAATGCCCCGAGGTGAGATCGGCGATGGGGATTCCCACGCGAGTCGGCCCTTGGCCCGGATGGCCGGTGATCGACATGAGCCCGCCCATCCCCTGCGCGATCTGGTCGACGCCGGGCCTCGTCGCATAAGGACCATCCTGGCCGAAGCCGGAGATGCTGCCGTAGACGATGCGCGGATTGACCTTGCGCACGGCCTCGTAGTCGATGCCGAGGCGGCGTTTTACGTCCGAACGGTAGTTCTCGAGCACGACGTCGGCCGTTTCGACCAGGCGAAAGAACACCGCGCGCCCCTCCTCCTGCTTGAGGTCGAGGGTGAGGCCGCGCTTGTTGCGGTGCAGGTTCTGGAAGTCCGAGCCGTCGCGCTTGCCGACGACACCGCCGCCGGCCTCGTCGTCGAGCGCCGCGGGAGGCTCGATCTTGATCACGTCCGCGCCCCAGTCGGCGAGCTGGCGCGCCGTCGTCGGCCCCGCGCGATGCGCGGTCAGGTCAAGCACCCGGAACCTCGACAAGGGCAGACGCTTCTCGGTCACTCGCTCCCCCGACACTGTTATTGGCGACACGGTTGTGGGCTCCGCCCCGCCAGGACGTTCGCTTCGAAGCGATGAACGCTACCGAGTGCAGGCGAGAGCCGGCAAGCACGCTTTGGTGGCAGGAATTCCGCCACGCGGAATGAACCGATCAGATCGCCGAGGTTCGCCGCTGTGGCGGTGGCTGGAAGCCCAGCATGCGCGAGAGCTGTCCGGCGCGCGACATGAGCAGCTCCGCAAAGCGGGCCTCGTCGGAACGGGAGAAGCGCTCCTTCGGAACGGTCATGCAGAGATCCGCGACGATGCGCCTGTCCGCCCCGAACACGGGCGCGGCGATGCCGACGGCACCGATCGTCTGTTCGCCGAAAGTGATCGCGTAGCCGCGCTCGCGGATCCGGGCGAGGCGATCGCCCAGCACCCGCAGCGTGGGCCCGGGCGCGTCGGAGACCGGCGAGCGCTCACGCCGGTTCAGCACGCGCGCGATCTCCGCCTCGCCGAGCCAGGCGAGCAGGCAGAGACCGGTCGCGCCCCAGAGCAGGGACCGGTTGCGGTGCATGCCGATGGGGTAGTGGATGGCGTGGCCGCGTTGGCCTTGTCGACGAAGATCATCGTCAGCGTCTGCGGCAGGAGCACGCCGAGCAGCGCCGTCTCGCCCGTCATGTCGCTGACGTGGCGGAGCGTCGGCTCGGCGAGGCGGAGCACGCCGGCGCGCCGGGCAGCGAGCGCGCCGATGCGCGAGAACTCCCCGCTGACGCGATAGCGGCGATGCGGCGCGCGCTCGACCATCTCCGCCGCGGCCAGGTGATCGAGCAGCCTGTGGACGGTGGACGGTGCTAGGCCGACGCGGCCAGCGAGATCCTTGATCGAGGCCGAGCCTTCCGTCTCGGCGACGGCACGAAGGACGGCCACCACGCGCGCGACCACGCTGCCCGCCGTACCCGGCTCAGCGTCCGCCTCACCCGTGCTGCGACCGGGCGCCCGCAGATCCTGCGCCATTGCCACTCCCACCAGCGGATGGCTGGCCCAGGCTAAGCGCCGGCTCAAGAAATTCCGCGTCGCGGAACGCTTCGCCGGCGATCGCCTGCTCCTGCCTCTGCTGAAAATGCTAGCGGTGGCGAGACGAAGCGTCCACGCGACAGGAATGGGGACAGGCGATGCGGCACGATGGCGAGCTCTCGGGCAAGGTGGCGCTGATCACCGGCGCGGCGCGGCGGAACGGACGCGCGACGGCGCTTGCGCTCGCAAGTGCGGGAGCCGCCGTCGTCGTCAACACACGCGCCTCGATCGACGAGGCAGAGGCGGTCTCGGCGGAGATCCGCGGCGCAGGCGGGCGCTCGATCGCCCTGCTCGCGGACGTGACGGACGAGGCGCAGGTCGCCTCCCTCGTCGCGCGCACTGTCGGCGAGTTCGGCCGGCTCGACATCCTCGTCAACAACGCCGCCGACCGGGCGATCGCGCCGTTCCTCGAGATGCAGCTCGCGGAATGGCGGCGGGTGACCGGCATCATCCTCGATGGCGCGTTCCTCTGCGCCCGCGCCGCCCTGCCGCACATGATCGCCGCGGGCGGGGGGACGATCATCAACATGGGCGGCGCGACGGCCCATATCGGCGCCTACCAACGCGCGCATGTGAGCGCCGCGAAGGCAGGCGTCGTGGGGTTGACGAAGGCCCTGGCTGTCGAGTTCGCCGAACACGGCGTGACGGTGAACTGCGTCGTGCCAGGCAAAATCGGCGGGCCCCGCAGCGCCACCTCGGGCGTGGTACCGTCACGCCCTGGTGGAGATGCGCAGCCCCTTCTCGCAGGCGAAGGCACGGTCGAGCAGGTGGCGGCGATGATCCTGCATCTTTGCCTTCCCGCGAGCCGGTTCATCACCGGCCAGTCGATCCACATCAGCGGCGGCGTCTACCTCCCCTGAGGCGACGCCGCCGCAATGCGCGCGACGGGCTATTCCGGGTTCACGCCGGCGGCGCGAAGGATGCCGCTGTACTGCTCGACACCCTGGCGGACGAGCGCCATCACCTGATCGGAGGTCTCGTACCCGGCCCGGGGCGTCACCCCGGCAAGCTCGTTGAGCCTCGCCGCACTCTGCTCGATCGCCGTGCGGAACGCGGCACCGAGCGACGCCACGACGGGCGCGGGCGTGCCTGCGGGAGCGAGGATGGGGAAGAACTCCTCGAAGATCACCTTCGGGATGCCGGCCTCCGTCGCGCTCGGAACGTCGGGGAGCGCGGCGGCGCGCTGCTCGGCCATCACGGCCAGGGCACGGATATTGCCGCCGCGAACCTGCCCGATCGAGGAGGCCATGGTCGGCGTGCCGAACTGCGCCTCGCCGGCTACGAGTGCCGCGACACTGGGCCCGCCGCCGCGGTAATGGACGATCTCTGCCTGGACCTCCGTAATCGAACGGAACAGCTCGGCCGCGACGTGAACGCCGCTGCCGATGCCGGCGGAGGCGAGGTTGTAGCGGCCCGGGTTCGCCTTCAGAAGCGCGACCAGCTCCTGCACCGTGCGCGCCGGCAGCTGCGGGTTGACGACGATGACATGCGGCGAGAAGCCGGCCACCGCGACGCCCACGAAGTCGGTCACCGAGTTGTACGGCACACGCGCGACGATGGCCGGCACGGTGGCATGGGCGCTGTTGATCAGCACGGTGTAGCCATCAGCCGCCGCCCGCGCGACATGCTCGGCGCCGATCATGCTGCCAGCGCCGGCACGGTTCTCGATGACGATGGGCTGGCCGAGAATCTGGCTCGCCGGTTCGGCGATGATCCTGCCGACGATGTCGTTCGACCCGCCGGGTGCGAAGGGAACGATCAGCCGGATCGGCCGCGTGGGCCGCCAGGCTTGTGCCGGCTGGGCGCCGGCGGCGGTGGGCAGGGCCCCCGCGGCAACGGCCATCGACAGAATCGTCCGGCGTTGAATCATCGAGCGTACCTCCCTGGCTTCGGCACCGCCGCATCCGCACCGGCGTCATGCCGTGTTGTTGCCGTAAGCTTGCAGGGATCAGCCGCTCGGCGCCAGATCAGAATGACCTGAGCCTGGTTCCCGCATTGCGTGCCCCCGTCCGGGCGTGGCCGCAGGGCCAAGGCCGGTCAGCGCTCGGCGCCGTCCTTCGGCAGGGGGCGGGCGGGGATCGGCGGCACGTCGGGGCTGCCCTCCCGCCTGTCCCGATAGAGGGAGGCGCGGGTGAGAAGCATCAGCGTCACCGGCGTCGTCAGCACCATGAACGCGGTGATGAGGACCTCGTGCAGTACGGGCCGGGTCTGCAGGACCGTGAAGAAAAGCATCGACGCGAGCAGCACGCAGCCGATGCCAAGCGTCGTCGCCAGCGTTGGGGCATGGACCCGCGCATAGAAGTCACGCAGCCGCAGCAGCCCGATCGAGCCCACGAGCGTCAGGAACGCTCCGAGCAGCAGCAGGCAAGCGACGACGATCGCTGCCCAGAGGGGGAGCTCGACGGCGTGCGTCATTCGATCACCTCGCCGCGCAGGAGGAACTTTGCCAGCGCCGCGGTGGCGACGAAGCCGAGCAGGCTGATGAGCAGGGCCGCCTCGAAGTAGAGGGGGCTGCCCGTGCGGATGCCGAACACCAGGAGCAGGATCGCCGCGTTGACGTAGAGCGTGTCGAGCGCAAGCACCCGGTCCTGCGCGCGCGGGCCCTGGAGAAGCCGCACCACGGCGCAGCACATCGCGGCCGCGAGCAGAAGTTGCGCGACAAGCACCGCCCAGAACAGGATCGCAGCACTCATTCGAAGATCTCCATGAGCCGACGCTCCCAATTGTCCTTCACGATGCGCATCCACTGCTCCTCATCGATCAGGTCGAGCACGTGGAGGAGCATCGTTCCGTCCTCCGCGTCGTAATCGACCCAGACCGTTCCGGGCGTTGCGGTGAGGATGCAGGCCAGCGCGGCGAGGCCATAGGGGCTCCGCATCGCCAGCGGGATCAGCACGAAGCCCGACCGCCCGGCCTGGGACCTCGGCCCGCGCAGGATCAGCGTCGCCACCGCGTTGTTGGAGCGGATGATCTCGATGAGCACGTCCCAGAGCAGGCGCGCGATGGCAAGGACACGCCGCGGCCGGCCCGCGGGCGGGGCGAGCAGCCACAAGGCGCCGCCGCCGACCAGCGCGAGGACCGACCCGAGCAGGATCGCTCCGGGCGAGACGCTCTCGTTCAACAGCAGCCACAGGATGAGAAGGCCGAGCGTGACCAGCGGGAAGGGAAGAAGACGCGTCATGGCGCGCGCCTCGGCTCCGGGTCCGGCACGCCCATCACACCTTGGACGTAGTCTTGCGGCGCATGCAGACTTCGCGCCGCCGCATCGAGATAGGTCATCGCCGGGCCGGCCGCCGCCGTAAGCGCAATGCACAGCGCGAGCAGCATGGCGATCGGCGCGAACTCGATCAGGCCGACGCGCGGCGGCGCGCTGTGTGGCGTCGTCCAGAACACGTCGATGCCGGAGCGAACCAGCGCGATCACCGTTGCGAGGCCGGAGAGGATGAGCGCGGCCATGAGCGCCCAGCTCATGGGCGTGACGGCAGCGCCTGCGGAAAAGAGCGGCGCAAGGATCGCGAATTTCGCGAGGAAGCCGGAGAGCGGCGGCAGGCCGGCGAGCAGCAGCGCGCATGTCATGAAGCTGAGCCCGAGAATGGCGACCGTGCCGGGGATCGCCACGCCGACCTCGTCCGGCGCGTCGATGTCCTCCTCCTCCTCGCCTGTCCCGAAGGCCTCGCGGGTCACCGCAAGCACGTCGGCCCCGACTTCCCTGCCCCGCTCGACCAGCTCGATCAGCAGGAAGAAGGCGCCGATCGCGAGCACGGAGCTCGCCAGATAGAACAGCGCGCCGCCGGTCACGCGCACCTGGCCGGAGCCGATCGCTGCGAGCAGCGTCCCGGACGAGACGAGAACGCTTGCGCCAGCCATCCGTGACAGGTTCTGCGAGGCAAGGACCGCGATCGACCCGAAAGCAACCGTCAGCAGCCCGCCGATCACGAGCCAGGGCCCGGCAAAGCCGACGGATGCGCCCGCATCGTCACCGAACAGCAACAGCCAGAGCCGCAGCACCGCATAGATACCGACCTTGCTGAGCAGGGACAGGATCGCCGCCGCAGGCGCTGAGGCGGCGGAATAGGTGCCCGTGAGCCAGAACCCGAGCGGCCACATCGCGGCTTTGACCAGGAAGGCGATGCCGAGCACGGCAAGCCCCGCCTCCAGCACCGCGCGGTCCTCTGACGCGATGCCACGCATGCGCTGAGCGAGGTCGGCCATGTTGAGCGTTCCGGCGATGCCGTAGACCAAGCTCACGCCGACGAGGAAGAGAAGCGAGGCGACCAGGTTCACGACGATGTAGTGCAACCCAGCGCGGACCCGCGCGGTGCCGGAGCCGTGCAGCGCCAGCCCGTAGGACGCGGCCAGCATCACCTCGAAGAAGACGAAGAGGTTGAAGAGGTCTCCTGTCAGGAACGCGCCGTTGAGGCCGAGCATCTGGAACTGCAGCAGCGGGTGGAAATGCACCCCCGCACGCTGCCAGCGGGCGAGCGAGAACACGAATGCGGCGAGGCCGAGCACGCTCGCCAGCGCAAGCATCAGCGCGGACAGCCTGTCGAGCGCGAGCACGATGCCGAACTCCGCCGGCCAGTTGCCCAGGCGGTAGATCCGGACCGCCGGCTGGTCGGCTGCGGCAAGCAGCAGCATCGCGAGCACCACCTGCGCCAGCATCGAGGCCAGGCCCAGCGGAACGGGAGACCAGCGCCACCGGTCGCTCGCCAGCACCATCACGGCGCCGGCGAGCATCGGCACGACGACGGGCGCGATCAGAAGATGCGTGGTCCAGTCGCTCACTGGTCGCGCTCTCTGCCGTCGACGTGGTCGGTGCCGGTCAGGCCGCGGGCGGCGAGCAGAACGACCAACAGAAGCGCGGTCGTCGCGAAGCCGATGACGATCGCGGTCAGCACGAGCGCCTGGGGAAGCGGGTCGGCGTACTGGGCGAGGGTTCCCGCCTCGTCGCGGGCGAGCACCGCGGCCGCGCCGCTGCGCAAGCCGCCGGTCGAGAAGATGAACAGGTTGACGGCATAGGACAGCAGCGAGAGACCGATGATCACCTGGAAGGTGCGCGGCCGAAGCAGCAGCCACACCCCCGAGCCCGCCACGATGCCGATGCCGAGCGAGACGACGAGTTCCATCAGCCCCCTCCCCCGACAGCGTCGGCCACGCGCGGCGATGCCTTCGCCTGCGGAAGCGTACGCGGGGTGGACCGCCTGCCGCGGACAGACTGGTGCGCAAGCGCGATCAGCATCAGAAGCGTCGCGCCGACGACGAGCACGAACACCCCGATATCGAAGATCAGCGCGCTCGCCATCGGCACCTTCCCGAGCACCGGCAGGTCAGCGTAGCTGAAGTAGGACGTCATGAAGGGCAGGCCGAAGGCCCAGGCCGCGACGCCGGTGCCGGCTGCAAGCAGGAGCCCGGTGCCGATCCAGGCCGGCGGGCGGAGAAGGCTCAGGCGATCCTCCGTCCACTCCGTGCCGCCGACGATGTACTGCAGGATGATCGCGATCGCGACGACCATGCCGGCAGAGAAGCCGCCGCCAGGCAGGTCGTGCCCCCGCAGGAGCAGGAACGCCGCGGCCACAAGCATCACCGGAAAAAGCAGACGCGTCAGCGTGAAGGGAACCAGCAGCCAATCGGCCACGTGGCGCCCATCGTCCCGCGCGTGCCGGGCCTCGTCCGCCTCCAGCTGGTCGCGCTGCTGCTCCGGAAGCTCGACGCTGTCCGCGGCCGGGCGGAAGCGGCGAAGCAGGGCAAAGGTGGTGAGCGCCACCACGCCGACGACGAAGATCTCCCCGAGCGTGTCGAAGCCGCGGAAATCGACCAGGATCACGTTGACGACGTTCGTGCCGCCGCCCTCGAGGTAGGCGCGCGCCAGGAAGTGCTGCGCGAGCAGCTCCGGCGGCGTGCGCGTCATCACGACATACGCGAGCATCGCCATGCAGCCGCCGGCGGCCGTGGCGATCGCGAGGTCGCGCAGGCGCCTCGTGCGGCCCAGCACCTCTGGTTCGCGTGCGCTCGAGCTCTGCATGCGCTTGGGCAGCCAGCGGAGGCCGAGAAGCAGAAGCACTGTGGTCACGATCTCGACCGTGAGCTGCGTCAGGGCCAGGTCCGGTGCGGAGAACCACACGAAGGTGACGCACACGACCAGCCCGACGCCGCCGAGCAGGATGGTCGCGGCAAGGCGATGGAACTTCGCCTGCCAGGCCGCGCCGAGGGCGCAGGCCGCTCCGACGACCCAGAGCAGCGCGAGAACCGGGTCGATCGGCGCGGGCACCAGGTTTCCGGGGCCGACGCCGCGCACGAATGCCGCCCCCGCCCCGGCGACGATCGCGGCGATCAGGATCAGGCGAAGCTGCGGCTGGAGCCTGCGCGTTCCGGCGATGCGCTCGAGCGTGCGCGCGAGGCGCCAGGAGAGAGTGACCATCGCGCGCTCGAACAGGCGCTGCGCATCGAGGTGGCGGATCAGCGGTGGGCCGTCCATGCCTTCGCGCAGCCTGCGCTGCAGGATCAGATAGATCGTGACCCCCGCGGCCATCGCGACGACGCTCATCAGCAGCGGCAGGTTCACCCCGTGCCAGACGGCGAGGCTGTAATAGGGTGTTGCGTCGCCCAGCACGGCACGGGCGGCGATGTCGAGATAGGGCCCGACCGTGGCAGCCGGCAGCACGCCGACCATGATGCAGGTCAGCACCAGGATCTCGACCGGAAAGCGCATCCACGTCGCGGGCTCATGCGGCGTGCGCGGCAGGTCGGTCGGCGGCGAGCCGAAGAACACGCCATGGATGAAGCGAAGCGAGTAGACGACGCTGAAGGCGCTCGCGAGCATCGCGGCGAGCGGCAGGACGTTCAGCAGCGGGTGAACAGGAGCGGTTGCCGAGAGTGCCTCGGCGAAAAACATCTCCTTGGAGATGAAGCCGTTCAGCAGCGGCACGCCTGCCATCGCCGCGGCGGCGACGAGAGCGAGCCGGGCGGTGAAGGGCATCGGCCCGTTCAGTCCAGAGAGGCGGCGGATGTCTCGCGTGCCGGTCTCGTGGTCGATGATGCCCGCGGCCATGAACAGCGAGCACTTGAAGGCTGCGTGGTTCATGGTGTGAAAGATCGCAGCGATCAGCGCGAGTTCGCTCTTGAGCCCCAGCAGAAGCGTGATCAGGCCGAGATGGCTGATCGTCGAATAGGCGAGCAGCCCCTTCAGGTCGTTCTGGAAGATCGCGATGTAGGCGCCGATCAGCATCGTGATCAGCCCGGCGAGCCCGACCGTCCAGGCCCACGCATCCGTGCCGGCCATGACAGGCCAGAGCCGGGCGAGCAGGAACACCCCCGCCTTCACGAGCGTGGCGGAGTGGAGATAGGCCGACACCGGCGTCGGCGCCGCCATCGCGTGCGGCAGCCAGAAATGGAACGGGAACTGCGCGCTCTTGGTCAGCGCGCCGAGCACGATGAGGATGAGCGCGACGATGTAGAGCGGATGATCGCGGATCGTGTCGCCCGCGGCGAGGACGACATCGAGGTCGTAGCTCCCGACGATATGGCCGAGCACGAGAACGCCGGCGAACAGCGACAGCCCGCCGGTCGCGGTGATGGTCAGCGCCATCCGCGCGCCGTCGCGCGCCGCGGCGGTGTGGTGCCAGTAGCCGATCAGCAGGAAGGAGAGGAAGCTCGTCAGCTCCCAGAACAGGGCGAGTTGAACGAGATGGCCCGACAGGACGAGCCCGGTCATCGCCCCCATGAACGCGAGGAGGAAGGAGAAGAACCTGGGAACGGGGTCTTCGGCCGACATGTAGTAGCGGGCATAGAGCACGACGAGCGCGCCAATGCCCGTGATCAGCCCGGCGAACAACCAGGCGAAGCCGTCCATCCGCAGGACGATCGAGAGGCCGAGCTGCGGCATCCAGGGAAGCTCGGCCCGCAGCACGCCGCCGCCCGAGACGGTACCGTAGGCGCTCCAGACGAGGCCGAGGCAGACGAGGGCGACTGCGCCTGCGAGCATCGAGGCGGTGTCGCGCGCGCGTGTGGGCAGCAGCCCGGCGACGATCGCCGCGACGAACGGAAGGCCGACGAGGCAGGCGAGAACGATCCCGTCAGGCATCGTTTCGGCTGCCCTCCGATCGCTCGGCCCCGCTCGCGTGAGCGCGTGCTGGCATCACTCCCCCTCGCCGGGTGCCGGATGCTCCGCGCCCTGGCCGAACAGCGTGACGACCTCCGCCGGCACAGTCGCCATGCGGAGGCGGTTCAGCGCCTGGGGCTGGCGGAGCGCGCGGCAGGTCTCCGACAACGCCGGCAGGAAGCCTTCCGCATCCGCTTCCGGCCAGAGCACGAGGATGACGAGATCGACGGGCTCATCGTCGCGCGCCTCGTAGTCGATCGGCCGCTGCAGCCGGGCGAACAGCATCATCGGCGGCATGTCGCCCGGAAGCCGCGCGTGCGGCAGCGCCACGCCCCGGCCGAGCGCAGTCGAGCCAAGCGCCTCGCGATCCTGCAGCGCCTTGAGGATCTCCTCCTCAGGCCGGCCGAGGCGCGCCGCTGCGCGTGCAGCGAGCGTCTGCAGTAGGGTACGCTTGCTGGTAGCGGCAAGGCCGAGAACGACGTCCGACGTCGACAGGCGTTCCGAGATCCCCATTCCCTTCCTCCGGCACGCGCAACGCAGCAGGGACTGCCGGCAGCGCGTGCGTCAGCCAGTGATCGCACAACGACGCGGGAAGGACATGCGAAGCCGCGTCGCGCTGGAGCGGCGAGGCAGAGGGAGGTGCATGTCGCCTCGTGTCAGGGTGGGGCTAGCAGCCGGATCACGATCACGCAACTCAGGCATGCGCCAGCAGAGGAGGATCGTCGCCGTGGCCGACCAGAGCAGAAGACCGGCAGCCCAGGCAGAAAAAGAACGGGCGCCCGTTGGGGCGCCCGTGCAGTCAGGAGGAAGCTCGTTCCCAGCCGCTGCCGCGATGCCGTGGTCGGCACACGTGGTCGCTTACCGGGCGAGGTCGAAGCGATCGAGGTTCATCACCTTCGTCCAGGCTGCGACGAAGTTACGCACAAACTGCTCCTTCGCATCGCCCTGCGCATAGACCTCCGACAGCGCGCGGAGCTCGGAGTTGGAGCCGAACACCAGATCGACGCGCGTGCCGGTCCACTTCACCGCACCGGTCGCCCGGTCACGCCCTTCGAACTCCTGCTCGTTCTCCGACGTCGCCTTCCACGCCGTGCCCATGTCGAGCAGGTTGACGAAGAAGTCGTTCGTCAGGGCGCCAGGCTTGTCGGTGAAGACGCCGTGCTTCGAGCCTCCGGCATTCGCCCCCAGCACACGCAGGCCGCCGACGAGAACCGTCATCTCGGGAGCGGTCAGCGTGAGAAGCTGGGCGCGGTCGATCAGAAGCTCCTCGGAGGCCACCGAGTAGGTGGTCCTGAGGTAGTTGCGGAAGCCGTCCGCCGTCGGCTCGAGGACCGAGAAGCTGTCGACGTCGGTCTGCTCCTGCGAGGCGTCGGTCCGGCCCGGCGTGAAGGGAACCTCCACGTCATGGCCGGCCTTCTTGGCCGCCTGCTCGACGCCGACGCAGCCGCCGAGAACGATCAGGTCTGCGAGCGAGACCTTCTTGCCGCCGGCGGCGGAGCCGTTGAACGCCGCTCGGATGCCCTCGAGCACGCCAAGTACCTTCTGAAGCTGGGCAGGCTGGTTCACCGCCCAGTCCTTCTGGGGAGCGAGGCGGATGCGGGCACCATTGGCACCGCCGCGCTTGTCCGAGCCGCGGAAGGTCGAGGCCGACGCCCAGGCCGTGGAGACCAGCTCGGCAACCGAGAGCCCCGAGGCGAGGATCTTCGCCTTCAGGTCACGGATGTCGGCGGCATCGACGAGCGGGTGATCAACCGCCGGGATCGGGTCCTGCCAGATCAGGTCTTCCTTCGGCACCTCGGGCCCGAGATAGCGGACCTTCGGACCCATGTCGCGGTGCGTCAGCTTGAACCAGGCGCGCGCGAAGGCATCGGCGAAGGCAGCCGGGTCCCTGTGGAAGCGGCGCGAGATGGGCTCGTAGATCGGATCCATCCGCATCGCCATGTCGGCCGTCGTCATCATCGGCGGGTGGCGCCTGGACGGGTCATGCGCGTCGGGAACAAGCGTCTGGGCGGCAGGGTCGGTCGGGATCCACTGCCAGGCGCCCGCGGGGCTCTTCGTCAGCTTCCACTCAAAGCCGAACAGCATGTCGAAATAGGCGTTGTCCCACTTCGTCGGCGTCGGCGTCCAAGCCCCCTCGATGCCGCTGGTGATCGTGTCGGCGCCGCGGCCGCTGCCCATGCTGTTGAGCCAGCCGAGGCCCTGCGCCTGGAGCGCCTCGCCTTCCGGCTCGCGCCCGACCTGGGCGACGTCTCCCGCACCGTGGCACTTGCCGAATGTGTGGCCGCCGGCGGTGAGCGCGACCGTCTCCTCGTCGTTCATCGCCATGCGCGCGAAGGTCTCGCGGATGTCGCGCCCCGAGGCGATCGGGTCAGGGTTGCCGTTCGGCCCCTCGGGATTGACGTAGATGAGGCCCATCTGCACCGCCGCGAGCGGGTTCTCGAGCTGGCGGTCGCCGCTGTAGCGCTTGTCGCCGAGCCAGATGTCCTCCGACCCCCAGTAGATGTCCTCCTCCGGCTCCCAGATGTCAGCGCGGCCGGCGCCGAAGCCGAAGGTCTTGAAGCCCATCGACTCGAGCGCGACGTTGCCGGTGAGGATGAAGAGGTCGGCCCAGGAAATCGCGTTGCCGTACTTCTGCTTGATCGGCCAGAGAAGGCGGCGCGCCTTGTCGAGATTGGCGTTGTCGGGCCAGCTGTTCTCGGGCGCGAAGCGCTGCGCGCCGGTCGATGCACCGCCGCGGCCGTCACCAGTGCGGTAGGTGCCCGCCGCGTGCCAGGCCATGCGGATGAAGAACGGGCCGTAATGCCCGAAGTCGGCCGGCCACCAGGCCTGGCTGTCCGTCATCAGCGCGTGGAGGTCCCTCTTCAGGGCTTGGTAGTCGAGCTTCCTGAAGGCCTCGGGATAGTCGAAGCCAGGGCCCATTGGGTTCGACAGCGCGGAATGCTGGCGAAGGATCCTGAGGTTCAGCTGGTTCGGCCACCACTCACGGTTGGTGCGCGACGCGAAGGTCGCGTTCGGCCGTACCCCATGCATCACCGGGCACTTGCCCGCCCCCTGGCCACCCATTCCGTCCATTGCGCTCTCCGTTCCTGGCTGAGTTGCTTCTTGTGGTCAGTGCCGACGACCGAAGTCACGCCGCTGGCGCCATCCGGGCCGACCCGCCGCACGCCAAGCCTCGTCGGCACGGCGACAGGCGCGCCCGCTGCCCTGAGATGGCCGGCCACTGCGTACCGCGCCACGCTACCGTGGTCACGAGAATAAATGGAAGGCCATAGCGGCGAAAGATCTGATAGATATCAACTATCGCTGCAGCGGGCCGACCCTTATGAACCTACGTGATCTGCGCTACATCCTCGCCGTCGCCGAACACCAGCATTTCGGCCGCGCGGCCGAGGCCTGCGGCGTCAGCCAGCCCACGCTGTCGGTCCAGATCCGCAAGATCGAGGACCTGCTCGGCGTGGCGCTGTTCGAGAGGTCGAGCCGCGCCGTCGCCCCGACAGATGCGTGCCAGGCGCTGATCGGTCACGCTCGTACTGCCGTGGCGGAGGCGGACGCGATGCTTGCGGTTGCGTGGACGCTGCGTGACCCGCTGGCCGGCCGCTTCCGCCTCGGCATCATCCCCACACTCGCACCCTATCTTCTGCCGCTCGTCTTCGCACCGCTGCGTGACGCACTGCCCGCGCTCGAGATCGAGCCCTGGGAGGACCAGACGGCCGCGCTTCTCGACCGGCTGCGGGGCCACGAGCTCGACGCGGCCCTGCTCGCGACTGAGGTGGATGGCCCCGAGCTTGCGAGCCGCCCGCTCTTCGCCGAGCCGTTCCTGGCCGCGCTGCCGCCCGAACACCCGCTTGCCGGTCGTGAGCAGGTGGCGGAGGCCGAGCTTGCGAGCGACATGCTCGTCCTCGCGGACGGGCATTGCCTGCGCGACCAGGCACTCGCAGCCTGCGGCCGGGAGGGCACGCTCGGCACACTGCGCGCGGCGAGCCTCGCGACGCTTCTGAACATGGTCGCCGCCGGCTACGGGACGACGCTGATCCCTGGCCTTGCCGCAGGCGCGGCACAGGATGGCGGCATCGTCCTCCGCCCCCTCGCTGCACGAACGGGAAGGACCGTCCGCCTCGTCTGGCGCGCTAGGTTTCCCCGCGGCACGGCCGTCGATGCCGTCGGCGACGTGATCGCGTCACGCCTGCGCGGCTATGCAGAGGGCGCGGCCTCCGACGTGGTGTAGCCCGGCCTGCTCGCGTCACACCATCGCGAGCCGTCCAGCCGGACGGTTGCGGACCGACCGGCTGGACGGTATGTCCAGCCCCATGCTTGCACCAAGAGAGCGTGACGACACGCGCACCCGCCTGCTCGACGCCGCAGAGGCGATCGTTGCCGACCGTGGCGTCGGCGCGCTCACGCTCGATGCCGTGGCCGCGGAGGCCGGCGTGTCGAAGGGTGGGCTCCTGCACCACTACCGATCCAAGGAGGCGCTTCTCACCGCCATCGTCGCGCGGATGACGGAGGAGATGCGGGCGGTGTTCGACAGGCTGCGCGAGGCCGAGCCATCCGGTCCCGGCCGGACGGTACGCGCCTGCATTGCCTGGGCGCTGCAGCCGCGGCCGGAACGGGAGGCGCGCGACCTCCGCATCGCCGCAGCGCTGCTCGCCGCGCACGCCCATCACCCAGCACTCGTCGATCCCGTTCGCGCAGAGCATGCCCGTATCCGCGCCCTGATCGCCGAGGACGGGCTCGACCATGGCCGTGCGCTCGCGGTGCTGACGGCGGCGGACGGGCTGTTCATGGCCAAGATCTTCTCGATCTGGCAGCCAACCGAGGCCGAGGCCGGAGCACTACGCCACGCGCTCGAGGACCTGGCCGTACCATGAAGCGCTCCCTCCTCGCCGCGATGGCGGCACTCGCCGTGGTGCCGCTGGCCGGGCTGTTCCTGATCGGCGAACCGCTTCTCGGCGAGCCGCCGGCACCGGCGCAGGCGGCAGACACGCAGGCCGCGACTGGCGTCGGGGCGCTCGGGCGCGTCGAACCGGCAAGCCGCATCCGCCGCGTCACGCGCGCGGCTGGCGCGGAAGGCGTTCGCATCCTGTCGATCGAGGTCGGCGAGGGCGAAGAGGTCGAGGCCGGCCGCCTGCTCGCGCGGTTCGATGACCTCCCGAAGAAGCAGGCGGCGCTCGAGCGCGCGGAAGCGCAGGTCGCTCTGGCCGATGCGCGTCTCTCGCGCCTCCTCGCCGCCGGGCGTGACACCGAGATCGCCGCCGCCCGCGCGCGTGTCGCGGCAGCGGCGGCTGCCGAGGAAAGCGCGCGCCGCGAGGCCGATCGCGCGGCCAGGCTGCTCCGAAGCGTGGCCGGCAACGAGGCCACATGGGACCGCGCACGCTTCGCAGCCGCCCAGGCCACTGCGGAGCGGACGCGCGCCGAAGCCGACCTCGCGACGCTTCTCTCCCCGCGCGACGAAGACCTTGCCGTGGCCCGCGCCGAACTCACCGCCGCAGAGGCCGCCGCCCGCGAAGCCCGTGCTGACCGCGACACTGCGCAACTGGTCGCCCCGATCGCTGGCCGCGTGCTCAAGGTGCATGCCCGTGCCGGCGAGAAGGTCGGCGAGGACGGCGTGCTCGAGCTTGCCGATCTGGACGCGCTCGACGTCGTTGCGGAAGTGTTCGAAACCGACCTGCCGCGCGTGCGCCAGGGCGCGCGGGCGGAGGTCATCGTTCCCGGCGAGGCGCAGCGCTTCGGCGCGACCGTACGGCAGATCGGCTGGATGGTGGGGCGCAGTGCCGTGGTCTCGGCCGACCCGGTTGCCTCCATCGACGCCCGCGTCGTCGAGGTGCGCCTGGCCCTTGAGCAGCCTGGCATCGAGGCGCTCGCGCGACGAAGCAACATGCAGGTCCAGGTCAGGATCCTGCCGTGAGCACCGCGGCGGCATGGATGCTGCCGATGCGCCTTGCCTGGCGGCAGCTCCGCCACGAACCGGCGCGCTTGCTTGCGGCGCTTTCAGGCGTGCTGTTCGCCTGCCTGCTCATCTTCATGCAGCTCGGCTTCATGGACGCGCTGTTCGACAGCGCGGTGAAGCCGCAGGCCGGCATGCGTGCCGATCTCTACCTGATGCACCGCCAGACGGAAGCGCTGTGGCGAACGCAGCCCTTCCCCCGCGCGCGGCTGATGCAGGCGCTCGGCGTCGAGGGGGTGGACCGCGTCGTCCCCCTCTATGTCGGCAACGCCGCGTGGAAAAACCCCGTCACCAGCCTGAAGCGAACCCTGCTCGTCTTCGGCGCAGCCCCCGAGAGTGGCCTGCTCGACTACGAGGGCCTCGATGACGCCGGGCGAGAGGCCATCCGCCGGGCCGACGTCGTCCTGTTCGACGAACGCAGCAAGCCGGAGTTCGGGCCGATCCCCGCGCTGCTCGCCGAAGGCCCGCTTTTCGTCGAGCTCGCGAACCGCCGCGTCGAGGTGGCCGGCCTGTTCCGGATCGGTGCCACCTTCGGCTCGGAAGGCAATGCGCTGACATCGGAGACGAACTTCCTCCGGCTGTTTCCGAACCGGACCTTCGGGCATGTTGATGTCGGCGCGATCTTCCTCCTCCCGGGTGTCGACGCAGCCGCGGTGAAGGCCCGCATCGCGCCGCTGCTCGCCGAGGACGTCATGCTGATGACGCGCCAGGAGCTCGTCGATTTCGAGCTGCGCTACTGGGCCGAGGCGGCGCCGATCGGGTTCATCTTCGGCATGGGCGTGGTGATCGGCCTCGTCGTCGGCTGCGTGATCGTCTACCAGATCCTGTTCAGCGACATCGCGCGCCATATCGGCGAATACGCGACGCTGAAGGCGATGGGCTACAGTAACGGCTACCTCGCACGCGTGGTGCTCGGCGCCTCGCTGATCCTCGCTGTCGCGGGGTACGTGCCGGGCTGGCTCGCCTCCAAGGCGCTCTACATACTCGCCACCGAGAAGATCTTCATCCCGCTGACGCTCGATCTCGAGAAGAGCATCCTCGTGTTCTGCCTCGTGTTCGGGATGTGCGTCATCTCCGGCCTGCTCGCGATCCGCAAGCTGCGGGACGCGAACCCAGCCGACATGTTCTGAGGCCGGGATGAGCCGCGCGATCGATGCCGAGGGGCTGACGCACCGTTTCGGGGACGGAGAGACGGCCAAGCCCGTCCTGCTCGACCTCACCCTCTCCGTGGAGGCAGGCGAGATCGTGCTGCTCACAGGCCCGTCCGGCTCGGGCAAGACGACGCTGCTGACACTCGTGGGTGGCCTGCGCGCCGTCCAGGACGGGCGTTGCACCGTGCTCGGAACCGAGCTCGCCGGCGCGACGGAAGCCGAGCGCGTGGCCCTGCGTCGCCGCATCGGCTTCATCTTCCAGCACCACAACCTGCTCGGCTTCCTCTCAGCGCGACAGAACGTCGCCATGGCCCTCGAGGTCGATCCGTCGCTGTCGGAGCAGGAGCGGCTGGACCGGGCCGATCTCGCGCTGGACGCTGTCGGCCTGTCGGACAAGCGGGAGGCCTATCCCTCGACGCTCTCCGGCGGGCAGCGCCAGCGCGTGGCGATCGCGCGCGCGCTGGTGCACGAGCCGGGCATCGTGCTCGCCGATGAGCCGACGGCGGCGCTCGACGGGCGTACGGGCGGCGAGGCGATGCGGCTGTTGCGGCGCCTCGCGAAGGACAGGGGCAGGACGATCCTTCTTGTCACGCACGACCCCCGAATCCTCGACATCGCCGACCGTGTGGTCGCGATGGAGGACGGCAGGATCGTCGAGACGGCACGCGCCTGACGGCGCTCGTGTCAGTCGAGCCGGGCGAGCCACCCTTCCGAGCCGGGAGCGGCGGGCGCATGCCCATCGACCACCCATGGGTCATGGCCAGGGATCACCAGCTCCGGCGCGTCGGCAAGCGTGCTTGCCCGGTCGAACGCATCGAGCGCATCGCCGACATGGAACAACACGGGGAACGGCACCCGGCGCTCGAGATTGGCCCGGTGGGCAACCGCATCGGTGGCAAGGCACATCCAGCCTCGGCGCGTCCGCACGCGCGCGATCTGGAGCCCGTCCGTATGGCCGCCGACATGGTGAAGGGTGAGACCAGGCGCGAGCGACACCTCGCCCGCGTGCAGCACGAGCCGCCCCGCATGCAGCAGCGCCGTCGCCGCTGCGATGTCGGCAGGCTCGTAGCCGGCGCGCAGCACCGCGTGCTGCATCGCAGGCCCGTTCACATAGGCAAGCTCGCGCTGCTGGATGTGGAAGCGCGCAGCAGGGAATGCGCCTGGCTGGCCGGCATGATCCCAGTGCAGATGCGTCTGGATCACGGTTCCGACTTCTGCGGCAGAAGTGCCGAGAGCCGACAGCGCTTCGTCGATGCCTCGGATGTCGGCCTTGGCGTACCGCGCGCAGCGCTCCCTGTCCGCCCCCGTATCCATCACCACCACGCCGCCGGGGCCGCGGAGGATGAAGATGTGGTAGGCGACGGGCATCGCACCGTCGCCGCCCGAACCGCCGAGGAAGCACTGTAACGCCCGGCGCGACCGGTCGAGCGCATAGCGGAACGCGAACACCTCCCAGAGATCGCTCATGCGCGGAGCCCCATCAGCGAAAGCCCTCCATCGACCGCGAGCGTCGTGCCGGTGACGTAGCCGGCGAAGTCGCTGCACAGGAAGAGGACGACGCCGGCGACGTCCTCCGGGGTGCCGGTGCGGCCGGCGGGAATGAGGGCGAGCTTCCGCTCGCGCCAAGCAGGGTCCTCGCGCGCCACTCGGTTGAACTCCGTCTCGATCGTTCCCGGTGCGACGGCGTTCACCGAGATGCCCGCTTCTGCAAGCTCGAGCGCCATCTGCCGCGCGAGACCGCCTATGCCAGCCTTCGAACTGCCATAGGCGACGAGCCCTGGGTTCGGCATCCACTGGTTGACCGACGAGGTGAAGACGATGCGCCCCCCCTTCCGCATCAGCCCGGCCGCCTCGCGCGCAAGAGCGAATGCGGCTTGGAGGTTCACGGCATGGATGCGGGCGAACTCGGCGTCCGACGTCTCGGCCAGCGGCTTGCGCAGGAGCATCCCCGCGTTGGCGACGAGGATGTCGAGCCCCCCGAGCGCCTCGGCCGCGCGGTGCGGCAGGCGCGCGGCGGCGGAGACGTCGGCGAAGTCTGCCGCGAGCGCCGGCCCGCCCGTTTCGTCCGCGAGCGCCCCGGCCGCCTCTTCTTCAGAGAGGTGATGGACGGCAACGCGGGCACCAGCCCGGGCAAGCAGCCGCGCCGTCGCGCGGCCGATGCCCTCGGTGCCCGCGCCGGTGACGAGCGCGCGCCGTCCTGCGAGGCTGACCTCGACCGCCATCAGCGCCCAGCGGGCCGAACCTCGATCGCGAGGGTTTCCTCATCCGCGCGTGGCGTGAAGGTCACGCGATCGGCGCGCCCGGCCCAAATGGCCTCGAAGGTGAGGATGGGGACGATGAGGTTCTGCGCGATCATCTTTTCCATCGCCTCCTCGAGGATGCGTCGGCGCTCGGCGTCGTCAAGCGCGCGGCGTCCGCGCTGGATCAGCTCGTCGATCTCCGGCGAGGAGATGCCAGAGTAGTTGATCGCGCCGAGGCCGAGGTCGCGGTTCGGCGTGTGGACCTGGCTCGTCAGGAAGTAGCTGCTCTCGCCGGTGAGGCTGCCCCAGCCGGCAGCGTGCAGCGGCCATTCGCGCCGTGCGCGCTGCGGGAAGAAGGTCGTGCGCGGCTGCGTCGAGAGATCGACGCGGATGCCGATGCGCTGGAGCTGCTGGGCGGCTGCCTCGCAGATCTTGCTGTCGTTGACGAACCGATCGTTCGGGCAGGCGAGGTTCGTCTGGAACCCGTTCGGGTAGCCCGCGTCCCTGAGCAGGGCGCGCGCCCGCTCGGCATCGAAGCGCGCGGGCGGAATGCGCGAGGAATGGCCGAAGAAGCCGGCAGGCACGGCCTGGTTCGCCACGCTCGCTCGACCTTCCATCAGCCGCTCGACGATCGCCTCGCGGTTGATCGCGAGCGACATGGCCTCGCGAACCCGCGGATCGAGCCATGGGTTCTTCGGCAGCGGGTTGCCCTGGACGTCACGCACACCGGGAAGCGGATCCTTACCCACCTCGGGGAACAGCATGTACACGTACGCCGAGGGTCCGCCGAACACGCTCGTCCGCCCGCCTTCGCGCTGAAGCCGCGCGACGTCCTGCAGCGGCACGCCGTTGATGAAGTCCACATCGCCCGACAGAAGTGCCGCGACGCGCGCGCCGTCATTCGTGATGGGCCGGAACGTCACCCTCTGCCATGGCGCCGGCCCGCCGAAATAGCTGTCATTGCGCTCCAGCACGAGCGGCTGGCCAGGCTGCCACGAGGAGTAGCGGTATGGCCCCGTGCCTATCGCGGCATCGCCGCTGTTGAACTCGGAGGTCGAGCGGACGCCCTTCGCTGAGGAGAGGATGAAGATGTTGGAGATGTTGCTCGGCAGAAGTGGCAGCGGGCCGTTGGTGACGAAGCGCACGGTCAGGGGATCGACCACCTGCACTTCCCGGATGCCCTGAATGTAGGTGGCATAGGAATTCGGGTTGTTCGCCACGCGGGTGACGCGCTCGATGGTGAAGCGAACGTCCTCTGCGGTCAGGGGGCTTCCGTCATGGAAGCGCACGCCCTCGCGAAGCTTGAACTCCCACGTCGTCTCGTCGACCGCGCGCCAGCTTTCCGCGAGCGAGGGGCGCACCTGCAGGCTCGGGTCACGCGAGAGAAGCGTGTCGTAGATGTTGCGCAGCGCCGACGTGTTGGAGCCAAGCAGGTTGAACTGCGGGTCCATCGTGCCCGGTTCGGTCTGCATTCCGACCGTGAGGTTCTGCGCGCTGGCGGGAAAGGCGAGCGCGCACGCGAGCAGGGCGGCGGCAAGGCGCATGGTGGATGTCTCCCCTGAGTTCTGGGCCGCGAGTGGGAACCAGCACGGCAGGGCTGTCAACGGTGTTGCCGCACAGGGGCGATGGTCGCGGCAATACGCACTACGCGATAGGGTGACGGCCGGGCTGAGCCGTGCGGAGGCCATGATGGCGTATGAGCTGAAGCGGGATTTCATCGGCTACGGTGCGAACCCGCCCGATCCGCACTGGCCGGGCGATGCCAAGGTCGCGGTCAATTTCGTGATGAACTACGAGGAGGGGTCCGAGCACTCCTTCGAGCTCGGCGATGGCAGGACCGAGACCGGCCTGACCGAGGCGCACGCGGGCAGCCAGGTGAAGCAGGGCCGCGACCTCGCCGCGGAAGGGATGTTCGAGTACGGCAGCCGCGTCGGGGTGTGGCGGCTGATGCGGCTGTTCCAGGAACGCAACCTGCCGATGACCGTGTTCGGCTGCGCCATGGCGCTCGAGCGCAACCCAGAGGCCGCCGAAGCGATCCGCGCCGCGGGGTACGACGTGTGCTCGCATGGCTGGCGCTGGGTGAAACATTTCGAGCTGTCGGAGGAGGAGGAACGGGAGCACATCAGCAAGGCTGTCGCCAGCCTCGAGCGCACGGTCGGCCACCGCCCGGAGGGTTGGTACTGCCGCTACGGCCCCTCGGTTAACACGCGCGGCCTCGTCGTCGAACATGGCGGGTTCCTGTACGACAGCGACTACTACGGCGAGGAACTGCCCTTCTGGGTGACGGTCGAGGGCAAGGGCCACCTCGTCGTTCCGTATTCGCTCGTCAACAACGACGGCAAGTACGCCGGCTGGATGGGAACCTCCGATCAGTGGTTCTCCTTCATCCGCGATGCCTTCGACATGCTGTACGAGGAGGGCGCGAAGGGGCGACCGAAGATGATGTCCGTCGGTCTGCACATGCGCCTGATCGGCCACCCTTCGCGGGCGGTGGGGTTGCAGCGCCTGCTTGACCATATCGGGAGCAGGACCGACGTGTGGGTCACCCGACGCGTCGACATCGCGCGCCATTGGGCAAGGGTCCACCCCTATCCAGGGCGGGGCCTGAACGAAGAGCGCGACACCGCAGCAGCCAAACCGTAGACTTGGGCGACCACGCAGTGTCCGATCGTCCTGTGCATGGGGCCCCAAGCCATGAGCGATTCCCCACCACCCGGCGTGACCCAGGCCGAGATCGACCAGCGCGTATTCGATCTCTACGACGAGTACTGCCATGGACGGATCGACCGGCGGAGCTTCCTCGCCCAGTCCTCCGCGATCGGCGCGACGGGCCTCGCGATGGCAGAGGCGCTCCTGCCGCGCTACGCGCGCGCGCAGACGATCTCCTTCACCGACGAACGCATCCGCGCCCGCTACGTGACGTTCCCTTCACCGGGCGGAACCGCGGAGGAGATCCGCGGCTACCTGGTCCAGCCCGCCGGCAGCGGCCCGTTCCCGGCCGTGCTCGTCATCCACGAGAACCGCGGGCTCAACCCCTATATCGAGGATGTCGCACGCCGTGCGGCCGTCGAAGGGTTCCTGGCGCTCGCGCCGGATGGGCTCTCCTCGCTCGGCGGATATCCAGGCAACGACGATGATGGGCGGGCGCTTCAGGCGCGGCTCGACCAGGCCCAGTTGCGGACCGACATGCTGAACGGCGCGCGCTGGCTGAAGCAGAATGCACTGTCGACGGGCAAGCTCGGCGTGACCGGCTTCTGCTGGGGTGGGCGGCACGACGAACCATCTCGCGACGGTCCTGGGCGCGGACATGCAGGCTGGCGTGCCCTTTTATGGAGCCGCAGCCGAGACATCGGCCGTGCCGAACATCAGGGCGCCGCTGATGATCCACTACGCGGAGCAGGATGCGCGGATCAACGCAATGTGGCCTGGCTTCGAGGCCGCCTTGAAGGCCGCGAACGTGCCGCATGAGATGCATCTCTATCCGGGGACGCAGCACGGGTTTCACAACAACTCGACGCCCCGCTACCACGAGGACTCGGCCAAGCTCGCCTGGGACCGTACGATCGCCTTCTTCCGGACGCATCTCGCCTGAGCGCGGCGAGCGGGTTCAGTACTCGAACCCGATGGACGCGCCCACGCGGTCGCTGCTCTCGCCGCCGATATCCGCCTCGAGCCGTACGCCAGGAAGCACCTCGAGCTGGATCGTCGCCTGGGATGACCCATCGGTCCGCTGACGCGCGCCGACATAGACGCCGTCGGCGACGTAGCGCCCTGCCTCGACCTGGCCACCGCCATCATCGCTCGTCCCCGCTGACAGCCTGTCGAGGCCGAGCTGCTGGCGCGCGCGGTCGAGAATTCCGCCACCAGGCTCGGTGAGGCCCGCCAACTCGGCAGCCGCGGAGGCGAGCTGGACGAGCTGCGATGGCGTCAACGAGTTCTGCGCCCTCCCGAAAAGGATACGCGACAGCACTTCGTCCGACGGAGCCTCGGGATCGGAGGCGAGCGTAACCGTCAGTGCGCTCGGCCGGCCGCCGACGCGGATCAGCGCGGTCATGTCGGAGAGCTGCCGGGCGGCCTCGAAATCGAGCGTCGGGTCATACCCGGCAGCTCCATCGAACACGATGGTTCCGCGTCGGAACCGAAACTCCTGGCCCAGCCGCGACAGCGTGCCGTTGCGCAGGCTCAACGTGCCGTCGAGCCGAGGGGCCGTGGCGGGCCCGGTCGCACGCAGGCTGCCACCAAGCTCGGCATCAAGCCCCTGGCCGCGCACGAACACCGCGCGCGGCGCATCGATCGTGACGTCAAGCGTGATCGGAACCGGCATGTCCGCCGGCGCAGGCGCAGGCGCGGCTGCGGCTTGGCCGACGACCTCGACCGGAAGTGCGACGATGTTGGCGGGCAGCCGCTCGGGCAGACGCGCATCGGCACGCTCGACGTCGATCCGTCCCCTCACGACAAGGCCCTGCGCGACCGCCCCCTCGACACCAACATCGGCGTCGAAGCGCGTGCTCAGCCGGCTGCCGACGACGACCGTCGCGTCATTCGCCGTCAGGCGCAGGTTGACCGGGATGGCCGGATCGAGCGGCGAGACCGTTCCGGCGAGAGCAAGTCGCCCCTCGCCGGCGCGGGCGCCGACATCCAAGCGAAGCCTGTCACGCTCCGCGTCGATCCGCCCCGCGATCCCGTCGAGCCGGAAGCCGAGTTGGGAATCGTTGAAACTCGCATCGGCGATCTGCACCGAGCCGCCGAGCTGGCGGTTCTGCAGCCGCAGGTCGACAAGCAGGCGCCCGCGTGCTTCGCGCCCGGCAGGAGCCAGGATCGGGTCGAGCAGCGCGAGCGCGATCGTTCCCGCAAGGCTGCCGCGGCCGGCCTGCGGGTCGGCGATCGGGGCTGCGACATCGAAACGCAGATCGGCGTTCCTGCCGGACCGGATGCGCCCGGTCGCGCGCGCCTCCGCCCCTGCCAGAGCGAGCTCGGCATCCACGTCCGCACGCGGCGTCCCTGGAAGCCCGGCGCCACGGACGGTCACCCTTGCCGTCCCCTCAGGCGCGCTCTGCGTACCGGTGATGCGCGCGGTCGCATCAAGCGTTCCGGTAACGGACAGCTCGGGTGCGACGAGCGAAGCGAGAGACAGCGGCAGGCGTCGCGCCGAGAGGCTGAGGTCGAGCCGCTCGCCTGCGATTCCGCTCGCCTCCACGCGCCCTCCGCTGCCGAGCGCGAGCGCGAGCCTGTCCACGCCCGGCACGGGGGCGAGCGTGATGGTTGCGGGCGCGACAAGGCGTGCGGTCTCGCCTTTCCACTGGCCGGCAAGCGATGCAAGGCGAAGCGTCGCCGTCGCGGCGGCAAACCGGGCTTCCGCTCGCAGCCGATGGGCCGCACCGTCGAGAGCGACGGTCAGGGCGAGATCGTCCGGCCGCCCCTTGGCTTCGACCCTTGCCGCCGTCGTGATCCCGCCTGCCACGACGCGGCGCGCATCGAGCGTTGCTTCGATGTCAGGCGTGGCAAGCTCGCCCTCTGCGCGCGCACGCAGCGACAGTGCCTCGACGCGCACGCCCGGAGCCGAGACGCCGGCGGCGTCCGCCGACACTATCACAGCAACCCCCGATCTTTCCGGCCGCGCAGTGGCCTCGAGCGTGAGCGAGCCCGCGAGCGGCTGGGCGAGAAGGCGGCCGAGTGGTTCCAATCGAGGCGCGGCAAGCGAGACCGTTCCGTTCGGACGTCCATCCGGAAGGATCGCCCCAGAGGCGTTCGCGCGCATGTCCCCCCAGCTGAAGCGCGCCTCGGGGATGTCCAGCCGCCGATCCGTCTGAGGCAGCACCCGCAATGAAAGTGCAAGTGCATCGCCTGCGAGCGAGCCGGACGCCGATGCCGTGACATCCGGCGCCGTGAGAGCATCGGCGACGGTCGCGTCCACCGTCAGCGTACCCTCCGGGAGACCCGCAACGCCGATGCGCGGCGCAGAAAGGGCAAGCGCGATGGTGGGGTTTGCCATCGCGCCCGATGCAGAGAGGCGTACCGTCGCGTATCCGTGCAGATGCTCGGCGAGCGCGTTGAGGACCGGAAGCTCGATCGTCGCGTCGAGAGCGATCTCTTCGGCGAGCGCGCCGGAACCGCGCGCTTCGATGGCCTGGCCCTGCACGCTGAAGCGGTCAATGCGCGGATGCGGCGCGATATGGCCCGTGGCACTCAGCGTCGCGAGGGGCCCGAGCAATGCGGCAAGCGGCTCGGGCCCTGCCGCGTCGCGAAGCGTTGCATCGATGGCAAGGGCACCATCTGCCGCGGTCGCGACACGTGCGTCGAGCGATCCGTCGATTCCGAACGTCGGCAGAAGCGCACCGAGTGCGTCGATGGAAACGTGCCCCGTCCCCGATGGCTTGCCGCCAGGGGCCAGCATTCCTTCAGCGGTCAAGCTTGCCTTCTGCGAGGCGAGCTGAAGGGCTTGCACGGTCACAGCGCCATCGCCCTCAAGCCGAACGGAGGCGGTCAGACGCGTCTCGCCAAGTGGTGCGACGGGATCGGGTGGCACGATCTCCGCCGCCGTCGCATCCACCTCGATGCGCCGCGCAGCCCCCTCAGGCCGCATCGACAGAGCGGCATGGAGACTCGAGAGCCGTGCACCGCCGGCGCCAATGCTCGGCGCGGTCAGGGTTCCCTCGACGGACGGCGAGGAGAGCGCGCCAGTGAGCCGGAACGCTGCATCGACCGCCTCGACAGTCGCCGCCTGGCCGAGCGCCGCTGCGAGAGCAGTCGCCTCGGCCCGCGCCCACACGGAGATGTCGTTGCCTGAGCCGACCGTATCGAGAACGCCCGATGCCGTCACCGAGAGGCCTGCGCCGAAGCCCAGCCTTGCATCGAGGGTTGCGCCATCCACAGCGCCATCGAGGCTCGCCTGCACCTCGAGCGCACCGAGTGCAGGCAGGCCGGCAAGACGCGCGACGAAGCCATCTTGCGGCTCCGCGACGGTCAACCGTGCCGTGATCGTGTCGGCCCGGCTTGCCTCCAGCGCGACGCGCCCCTCCCCGATACCCGAGAGCGCGATGGATGCGCTGGCTCTGCCGCGAAGGTCCCGGTCGACGGCAAGCCGCGCCTCGCCATCGAGAAGGGCATCGGCCTCGGCATCGAGAAGTGCGGCGGCAACGCGCGCGCCAACGACGCGAAGCTCGCCCACGCGCACGGACACTGGCAGCGCGTCGCTCCCCGCCGTGGCGGGCGCGGGCGTTACGTCGTCGCTCTCCGCTGTCGTGCGGGGCATGCGCAGAAGCGCCAGCCCGGCAATCTCAACCATGTCGATGCTCACCGTCCTTTGGAACAGTGCCGTCGGGCTCCACGCCAGCGCGACGCGGTCGATGCTCAGCCAGGGGCCATCCTCGTCGCGCAGGACGAGGCCGGAGAGCGTCGTCCGCCGCAGCGGCGAGCCTTCCAGGCCCGCAAGCTCGATCCCCGCCGTCCGCACGATGGCCGCGCGAAGAAGCGACTGGCCTGGCGTGGTTTCCAACGCTGCGACGAGAAGAAGTGCCAGCGCCAGAAGTGCAACCGGGATGGCCAGAACGACGCGAAGGAGGATTCGCGCCGCGCGGCGGATATCGGGGCGCATCAGAAGGCCTGCCCTATGCCGAAATAGACCTGCCAGCCCGCATCGCCCTCCCGCTTCCCCGATACGGGAATGGCGATATCGGCGCGGAGCGGGCCGATTGCGGTGTAGTAGCGCACGCCTACTCCGACGCCTGTGGCGATCCGGTCCGGCCATTCTGGGGCGCGATTGCCGCCAACGCCGCCGCTGTCGACGAAGCCGACGACGCCCCACTGCTCGGTTATGCGCTGGCGAACCTCGATCGTTCCCGCGAGGAGGGTGGAACCGCCGAGGGGCCGGCCACTGTCATCGAGTGGACCGATGGACTGGTAGGCGAAGCCGCGGATCGTTCCGCTGCCGCCAGCGTAGAGGCGAAGGTCGGCAGGCAGGTCGTCGGTCGATGCGCCGAATGCAGCACCAAACTGGGCGCGAAGCGCAAGCAGCGTGCGCGCCTCCGATGCAAGGGAGGCGTAGTGCGAGGCATCGACGCGAAGAGTGGTCAGGCCGCTGACCGAGCCGATGGCGACGGGATAAGGCGTCAATGTCGCTTCTGCCCGGGTGCCGCGTGTTCGGTTGAGCCCGTCATTGGTGTCGTTCCACAGCACTGTGGCCGGCAGGCCGAGCAGCGTGTAGTCGTTCGTCACACCGGCTTCCGTGATCCGGCTCTGGGAAAGCGTGGCGCCGAGGCCGCCCGTGAGGAACGGGATGAGCGGCCGGCGGATCATCACGCCCCCGCCCACGCTCTCCTTCCGATACGCGTCCGTCACCTCGCGGAGCACCGCGGCGTTGAACGAGAAGGTCTGGTTGAGCCGGAACGTATCCGGCTTGGTGAAGATGAGCCCGAGCCGGTAGCCCAGATCCTCGAAGCCGCGCTCGGCAAGGCCGCTGACCTCGCCGCTCACTTCCAGCCGCTCGGCACGGCCGAACAGGTTCCGATGTGCCCAGCTCGCACCGACCGAGGCGCCCTCGCTGCTCGCATAGGCGCCGCGAAGGCTGACGACGCGCGGCAGCCGCTCCGTGACGGTAAAGGTGACATCGGCAACGCCATCCGCCCGACGCTCCGGGGCGACGCGCGCGCGAACGACCGCGAAGGTTCCGAGCGCCAGAAGCGATCGCCGGGTCGCCTCGATCTCCGCGGGCGTCAGCAGCTTGCCCTCGCTCGGTGCGACGCGTGCGGCGACGAGGGAGGGCTCGACACGATCGAGCCCCTCGACGGTGATGCGCCCGATGCGTACGCGCGAGCCAGGATCGAACCGGAAGGTCACCGAAAGCGTTGCCGTCGCCGGGTCGCGCACCAGGCTGCGCGGCAGCGTCTCGGCATGGGCGAAGCCGCGTTGGCGCAAGGCTGCAAGGACCCTGTTCTCCGCAGCAAGGAGATCGGCGCCGCGCGCGGGGGCACCTTCTGTCAGATCGACGACCTCGGCCAGACGTTCGGCGGTGAAGCCGGCCTCGAGCGGCCTCTCATCCTGGCCGAGCACGGCAACACGGGCGATGCGGGTGCGTTGGCCCGAGGTGATCGTCATCACCACCGGAATCGGCCCGGAGGCGCCTGCGAGGCGCGCCGGAAGCGAGACGTCGTCGAGCGGCGTCCCCGCCAACGTGACACGCACCGACCCGTCGAAATAGCCGAGTGCGCGAAGCACCGTTGCCGCGCGTTCGGCATCTGCTCGTGCGCGGGCGATCAGGATCGCGGCAGACGGGATGGGCTCCGCCTGAAGGCTGACCAGAAGCGAGGACGCCGTGATGGCGTCATCGATCTCCGAATCGCCTGTGTCCACGATCTCGGTCGTGTACCGCTCGATGCCCTGGGCCAATGCAGCCACCTGTGCAACGCAGACGAGGAGCGCGGCGACCATGAAAGCGACCAACAAAGGCCGCACCAGGCGCAACAGGGACGGGGAACATCGCACAGGCATCAGGCGATGAGTGTGCAACGTGGTCTGGGCACGTGGGAAATCCCTTCAGGCCGGGTCGTGGCCGATGATGGAAACCGCGGGACGATCACCGTCAATCCACCACCATGTGCGGGATTGCGGCCCAGTACGCGCCCTCGCGACGGCGCCAGTGCCTGCGCTCGTACCCCGCCTTACCTTGTGGCGAATGCGCGGGCGATCCACACAAGAGCTTGTGAACGCCGCTCAGCGTGCCTCGGCGTCGAGCGCGAAGGCGACGAGGTGATCGCCGGTCGTCGTCTCGAACCGCTGATGCCCGGTCGCAACCATCGCCACATACTGCCGCCCCTCGTGCATGTAGGTCATCGGAGACGCCTGCCCGCCCGCCGGCAGCCGCGCAGACCAGAGGAGACGCCCGGTTTCCGTCTGGAATGCACGAAGGTAGTTGTCCTGCGCGGCCGCGATGAACGTTACCCCCGTCGCCGTCATCAGAGGGCCGCCGAGGTTCGGCGTGCCGACGCGAATGCGCAGCATCGTCGGAATGCCAAGCGGCCCGGTGTCGAACCCGGTTCCGAGCGGCTGCGTCCACAGGAGCCTCCCCGAGACCAGATCGGTAGCCGAGACATAGCCCCAGGGCGGCGCGATGCAGGGAACGTCGAGCGGCGACAGCCACATCGGCCGCTGCACGCCGTAGGGCGTCCCGGCCTGGGGTGCCGTCTTCTGGTCGGGCCGTGCACCGCCGTCGCCAACGGCGACATCCTCCACCTGCGCCCGCGGCACCATGAGCACCTGGTTGGGCAGGCGGCTGTTGTTGGTGATGACGACGAGGCGAGACGGATCAACCCCGATCCCGCCCCAGTTCAGGCCGCCGACGGTTCCGGGAAACAGCAGCATGCCGAGGCCCTCGGTCGTCGGTGGGGTGAAGATCCCCTCATAGCGCATGCGATGGAACTGGATGCGGCACCAGGCAGCATCGATCGGCGTGACACCGAAGGCATGGCGCGCATCGATCGTCTCCGGCCCGGCGCCAGGGTGCCCGGCAAAGTTCGGGTAGAACGTCGAGTGTGGCTGGGTGGCCGCGATGCGCTCGCCGGTGAGGAGGTCGCCCTGCGGCGCCGGCCGGCGCTCGATCGGCCGAAGCGCCTCGCCCGTTGCGGCGTCGAACACGAATAGCGAACCGGTCTTGGTCGCGACGACCACGGCGCGGCGCGTCGTCCCATCGATGGGAAGGTCGACGACGGTCGGCTGCGCGCCGACATCGTAGTCCCAGAGATCGTGGTCGACGGTGGCGAAGGACCAGCGCGTCCGCCCGGTCTCGAGCTCCACGGCGACGATCGCGGCGGTGAAACGATCCTCATCTTCCGTACGGTCACCGCCCCAGTGGTCCGCACCGGGATTGCCTGTCGCGAGGAACACGAGGCCGAGCGAGGGGTCGGCGGAAATCACCGTCCACACATTCGGCGTACCACGCGGATAGATCTCGCCAGGCGCGAGCGGCGCCTGCGGATCGGCCCGATGCGCATCCCAGGCCCAGACGAGCTCACCGCTGCGCGCATCAAAGGCGCGGACGACGCCGGAGGGAGCATCGCGGCGCTGGTTGTCGCTGACCTGCTGGCCGATGATCGCCAGATCCCCGACGACGGTCGGGCCCGAGGTGTTCGAGGCAAAGCCCGGCTCGCGAAGCCCCATGCCTTCGGTCAAGTTGACGATGCCGTTCTGGCCGAAGCCCTGGCACCGCGAACCGGTGCGCGCATCGAGGCCGAACAGCCTGCCGTCGGCCGTCGCGACGAACACGCGCTCACTGCACGGATCCGGCCCCGGCGCGCCATGATGGCCGATGGCGCGACAGGCGACGCTGAAGAGCGATTCCATCGTCTCTGCTGGCGTCTCGGGATTGAAGTGCCACTTCTGCGAACCGGAGGCTGGATCGAGCGCGAAAACCTGCGCGCTGCTGGTGCAGAGATAGAGCGTGTCGCCAATCTTGAGCGGCGTGTTCTGCGAGGAGAAGAAGACGCGCTCGTTCGGCGGCAGATCGCCCGAGCGGTGGCGCCAGACCTCGCGAAGACGATGCACGTTGCCAGGCGTGATCTGCGTCGCGGCGGAAAAGCTCTGCCCGAGCGGCGAGCCGGCATAGGCGCGCCATTCTTCCGCAACGGGCGCATCGCCGGACGGCGCTGCGCCGTTGGAGCCCGCCATCGTGCCCGCGGGCGCCTGAGGCCTCTCCCACAGCAGGGCGACGAGGACGGCTACGCCGGTGAGCGACAGCGCGGCGCCGATGCCGACACCCCATCGAAGCGGGTGCCGGGCGGGGTAGCGTGCCATGATGGACGCGCCGAAGGCTGCGGCAAGCAGTGCGAGAACCAGGCCCACGCGGCCGGCGAGATCGAAGCCCCAGCTCGGCATCCATCCCTTGCCGGCGATCTCAACCAGGGCCCACGCGATCGCGACTATCGCGGCAACGGCCAAGGCAATGAAGGGGGCGGGACCTCGGCGTTGCCAGCCGAGACATGCGGCGAGCACAAGCAGGAGCCCGCACACAAGATGCATCGGCATACCGCCGAGCCAGAGAAGCCACGCTCCAAGCGCTGCCTGTGCCGTACCAAGCAGGCCGATCAGCACCAGGATGATGCCGTGCACGACAGACCAGAAGCGCGATCCCGTGGTCGTGCTTGTTCGATCACCCTGGCGTGCTGACATCTCCGGCCTCCCGCAATGCGCAGTTCATCTCAATGCCCAACGCGCCTCTGGCGAAGGCGTTGCAGGAGTGTGGAGAAAACCGGAGCGGAGTGGCGATGTGTCAGACGCAGGCGGAGGGAAACGTGAGTGGCAGGCCGGTGATGAAGATGGCAAGGAGCGCGGCCATCCAGCTCGCCCGCAGCAGCCTCCGCGGCACGCCACCCGGTGCCGCTTCCGCGCCGCGCCACAGAGCGAGCACGATGCCGGCCGAGCCGGCCAAGGCGGCGATCCAGACCACGCCCATCATGACCTGGAGCTGCGTCAATGGCCCGACGCTTCGCTCATCTGCGCCGATCGCGCAGCCAAGCCCGTGCAGCGCGTAGAGTGCCGCGAAGGCCGCGGCCCAGACGAGCCAGGCGGCGGACAAGGCGAAAACGGCACTCACCGGCACGCTCCCGACAGAAGCAGGATTACGAGCACGATTGCAGCGACCACGGCGGCATAGCGCGTCCACTGCTCGACGATCGCGAGTTCGTGCATGCGCAGGGCCGACATATAGCCCGCGCGCAGCCTCGCCGCCGCAAAACCGAGCATCACGAAGGCGATGACGAGGTGCAGCGCCAGATAGGCAAGCATGGCGCCGGCCACCGCCGCATAGGCATGGGCCGTCACGTCCGGCAGCTTGCCAAGCACGGGGATGGCAGCAACGCCCGCGGCGGCCACGAAGACGAGCACCCCCGCCGCCATGCAGGCCCCCATGGCACGCGCCAGCGCACCCCTTCGAAGGGCGGCGCGGGCAAAGGAGACAGCGACGACGGCGAGCATCGGCGCGGCAATGCCGATCGCGGCTTCCACTGAGATCGAGCCGATGCAGGCCGGCGGCGGCCAGTTCGGTGCAACGACCCAGAGAAAGGCGAAGCCGAACACGAGCGATGCGAAGAACGTCGCGTCCGCGCAGAGGGTGAACACGCTTCCCCACCAGCCGGGCGTCGATGTCGTCTCGGGGTGGGGTGGCGCCCGCTCGCCGCGGCCGATCTGCAGTGGCCCGACGTCCGCGCGCGCACCACCCTGCCAGGCCCACCGGCACGCAAGTACCACCACGCCCAGGACGGGGGCTGGAGCGATCCAGTAGAGGCCGGCCAGCATCGACAGGAAGAACCCTCCCGTCACCAGTGCCATGATGAAGGGCAGCGCGGAATTGCCGGGCAGCACCACGATCTGCTCGATGCGACCGGTCGATGTCTCGACGCCAAGTGTCTCCCGCAGGCCCTCGCGCACCCGCGCAAGGTACCCCTCGCCTCGCTTCAGCTGCTGCGTCAGCCCTGGTTCATCGGCGAGCGGGTCGCGGCTGCGTACGCTCGGCAGGCTGACGAAATTGTAGGCACGCGGTGGTATCGCCATGGCCCATTCGAGGGTCGTCGCTCCCCACGGGTCGGCGGCCGCCCGGCGCTTGACGAACCTCTGCATCAGGCAGTCGCCCAGGAACAGCGCAAAGCCGAACGCCATCACATAGCTGCCGACTGAGGACAGCGCGTTGATCAGCGTCCAGCCCGTCTCGGCGTGATAGGTGTCGATGCGCCGGCGCATGCCCATCAGCCCGACGATGTGCATGAAGAAGAACGTGGCGTGGAAGCCGACGAAGATCAGCCAGAACGCCGCCTCGCCCAGCCGCGGCAGGCGTTGCCGCCCGGTGACGTGCGGAAGCCAGTATGCGATGGCGGCAAGCATTGGGAATACGAACCCGCCGACGAGGACGTAGTGCAGGTGGGCCGTGACGAAGGCCGTGTCGTGCGCCTGCCAGTTGAATGGAACGACCGCGAGCATCACGCCCGTGAGCCCGCCCATCACGAACACCACGAACATGCCGAGCAGGTAGAGCATCGGCAGCTTCAGCTCCGGCCGCCCCTGCCAGAGCGTTGCAAGCCAGGCGAAGACCTGGATCCCTGTGGGGATGGCGACGAGCGTCGAAGCTGCCGAGAAGAAGGCAAGCGCCATATGCGGAATGCCCACCGTGAACATGTGGTGCACCCACAGCCCAAAGGAGAGGATGGCCAGCGCGAAGATGGCCGCTACGATCCAGCCATAGCCGACAATGCGGGTTCGCGCCATGACCGGAATGATCGTCGAGATCACGCCCGCCGCAGGCAGGAAGATGATGTAGACTTCCGGGTGGCCGAACAGCCAGAAGAGATGCTGCCAGAGCAGCGCGTCACCCCCGCGCGCCGGGTCGAAGAATGGCCAGCCGAAGGCGCGTTCGACCTCGAGCAGCACGGAGCCGAGGATCAGCGGCGGGAAGCCGAACACCATCATCAGGGCGGTCACGAGCAGGTACCAGGCAACCAGCGGCATTTTGTCGAGCGACATGCCGGGCGCACGCAGCTTCAGGATGGTGACGGTGATCTCGACCGCGGCGCACACGGCGGAAATCTCGACGAAGGTGACGCCGAGCAGCCAGATATCGGCATTGATGCCAGGCGTGTAGGTTCGCGAGGAGAGCGGCGTATACATGAACCAGCCGCCATCCGGCGCCTTGCCCACGAGCATCGAGGCAAGCAGGATCATTCCGCCGAACACGTAGCACCACCAGCCATAGGCGGTGAGCCGTGGGAAGGCCATGTCGCGCGCGCCGAGCATCTTCGGAAGGAGGTAGAGCGCCAGACCTTCGAACATCGGTATGGCAAACATGAACATCATCAGCGTGCCGTGCATGGTGAAGATCTGGTTGTAGATCTCCGGGCCGACGAAGGCGCTGCGCGGACTCGCGAGCTGCGCACGGATGAGCATCGAGAGAATGCCGGCGACGCAGAAGTAGAAGGCGGCCGCGGCCATGAACCGCTTGCCGAGATCGGTGTGGTTTACGTTGACGATGACGCCCCACCACCCCTGGGGCGTCGACCAGGTTCGCGCGAGCTCCAGCCTCAAATCGGGCTGCGCGGCTGGCTCAGCGTCCCCGCTCATCGCAGCGTCCAGGGAGAGAGCTCGTCGGGGTCGGTGCCCGAAACGAAAGCATTCCATCCCGGCTCATCGAGCGCGAGCACCATGAAGCCATGCGAGCGGTGGCCGATACCGCAGAACTCGGCGCAGACACCTGCGTACTCCCCGGGAGCTGCGGCCTGCAACCGGAGGCGGTTCACATGGCCGGGGATGGCATCGATCTTTCCCGCAAGCCTCGGCACCCAGAAGCTGTGGATCACATCCCTCGCCGTCACCTGCACGACAACGGGCCGCCCGGCGGGGAGAACCATGATGGCTTCGGTTCCTCCTGACCGAAGTGGGCCGTAATCGAAGCGCCAGCGCCACTGCTCTGCTGTCGCAGTGATCGTCACACCGCCTGGGCTGGCGGTCGGCGCGAGGCGCAACCCGACGGTGAATGCGTAGGCCAGCAAGGCGAGCAGGACTGTCGATACGAAGCCGACACCGCCCCAGCCGAGCCAGGCGCCGACCGATACCGGCGCCCCCCCACCCGGGCGGAGAAAGCCTGCCGCAAGCAGGACCATCACCAGAGCGAACGCGCCGGTTGCACCGATCAGCATCACGCGCCACATCATGGCGATCGACGCCGCAGCCGGACCGGAGGGATCGAGCGTGGACAACGCACCGCCGCACGCCGCGAGAGACAGCAAGGCCAGCGCAGCGAGGAGGCGGCTGGCCGCGCCTGCAAGGGCGCGCCTCCGATGACGGACGACCGGCGGCGCGACAGCGGAAACGGGCCGCCCCGGCGCGGACGGCTGCAGGATCCCATCGCGCTGATCCCGCACTACAGCATCACAGAATCCCGCATTGCCATAGCGGGGCACCCCATTCACGCGATGCTCGTGGCCTTTCCTGTGGCGCTTGCGTTCTGCACCTTCGGGACTGATGCTCTCTACCTGTGGACGGGCGATGCATTCTGGGCGCGGGCAGCGATCTGGGCCGCCGGCGCGGCGTTCCTGATCGGGCTGCTCGCAGGCTTGGTCGGAACGGTCGAGCTCCTCATGGTGCCTGGAATCAGGCTGCGCGCTGCGAGCTGGACCCATTTCGTCATCGCGATGACGCTGCTCTCCATCCTCGGCCTCAACTGGGGCTACAGGCTGCATTCCGGAGCAGACGAGGCCGTGCTTCCCTACGGGCTGCTGATCTCTGCTCTCGCGATGGGGATGACCGCTTTGACGGGGTGGCATGGCGGGAAGCTCGTGTTCGAATATCAGGTCGGCAGTTCGAAGCCGAGCGGATAGCCGAGCGGCGTGCGGAGCCACTGCGGAAGCAGCGTTTCGTCCATCTCGGGCTTCAGGAGCACCAGCGTCAGGATAGCTGTCATGACCGCGACGTTGGCGGCCGCCAGCAGACTTCCATGCGGCGATCGATGCTTCTCGCGATGCTCGCCGATCTGCGCCACAAGATGGCCCGTCCACGCATGCAGAGCGACGAGGAGCGACACGAACACGATCTTGGCGAAGAACCAGTGCGCGAAGACGCCGCGGAGGAAGATGAGCGCGATGCCTGCTCCGACAGCGATGACGGCAGCCGGCGTCAGCAGCTGGGTGTAGCCTGCATGAGTGAGGACGCGCACGCGGTTGAACCGGTCCTGGTCCGCCCCTGGCCTGTGCAGGGAGAGGACGAGCGGCAGCATCACGAGCCCCGCACACCAGACGATCAGGGCAGCGATGTGCACCACCTTGGTGCCGACCATCAGCGCGGTCATGCCGCCGGCTCGGCGGCGAGATTACGGAACCGCGCACGCGCGAGCAGAAGCCCCGCCGCGGCGAACGGCAGCAGGCCCGGCACCCACATCAGCAGCCCGCCCAGCTGCTGATCCTCCAGGGCCGTGAGGCCGAAGGCTTCGGTCGTTGCGACATGCGGCGGATAGATCGGCGCGGGAGCGAAGGCAAGAAGCGCCCCGAGCATGCCCATCGCTGCCGACACCGCAACGAGGGCGACGAGGTTCGTCAGCACGTCGGCGCCCGGGGCGAGCAGCGCGCGCCAGAGCCAGATCGAAGCGGCCAGAAGCATCACCTGCATGGCCCAGTAGCCTGCCACGGTGTCGTAGGCAGCGACGTAGGCCGCAGGCCAGTGCCACCCCCACATCGTCATTGTGAAGGCTGCGGCGGCAGCCGCCACGCTACGCGATCTCTCCGCAGGGAAGGCGAGTGCCAGAAGCGGCGCGGCCCCAAGCACCAGGACGAAGTGGTGCACGACGCGGGCACTGAACAGGGCGGCCGTCAGCGCGCAGAGGGGCGAGACGAAGGCGATGACCAGCGCGACCCAGGCCCCCGAGAACGTCACGTATCGCCCGCTGACTGCCCCCCGCGTGGAGAGCCGCCAGAAGCCAAAGCCGAGCATCAAGGCAAGCATGACGGCCTGCGCGGGATCAGTGTTCCACCGCGCAAGCCAATCGGACAATGCTGGTGGCGCCCCGCACCACGCCATCTCCGCTCCCTCGAAATCGCCCTGCGCCCGGATCCGGGGCCTGAACTGGATCACCAAACACGTCGCAAACGCCAGTTGGTGCGCAAGGTTGCACGACCCGCGTCAATTCTGCCGCGGCAAGCCCAGCTTCAGGCTCCGGAGCGCGCCTCGAGGATGCGCTCGGCCTCGGTGACCTTCTGCGACCCGTAATCGCGCTCCGCCTTCTCGCGAGAGATCAGGTCATCACGCAGGTCACGCGCGAGCGCCTCGGCCGGCCGCTCCGCGGGGGGCCCATATCCTCCGCCGCCCGGCGTCTCGAGGCGGATCGCGTCGCCTGCAGCGAGTTCGATGAATGCGGCCTTCGAATGCAGCAGCTTCGTGCCCGGGCGACCGGGGTTCTTCCAGAGCTTCGCGGTTCCGCCCGGGCCGCCGCCGGCAAGTCCGTCCGCCGGAACGACATGGCCTTCGCTGCGGACGGAGAAGATCGTGCCGTCCCGCGTGGCCCGGATCTGCCGGCCGATGCCAAGCCCGCCGCGGCGACGGCCCGAGCCGCCCGAGTCGCGTACGATGCCATACTCCTCGACGAGCAGGCTGTACTCGATCTCGAGCGCCTCGGCAGGCAGGTTCTGCGTGTTGGTGATGTGGACGTGGATGGCATGCATCCCATCCTGCTCGAGCGATGCGCCCGCACCGCCCCCGAGCGTCTCGAGATAGACGTATCGGCCCGGCCGGTCTCCGCGAGGTCCGGAGAAGGTCAGGGCAGGACAGGCGTTGTTGTGCTGCGCGTAGCGCTTGTGTTCCGGCAGGAGATCGTGGAACGCGCCGAAGATCGCGCCGGCAACGCGCTGGCAGCTCGAGGCACGCGCGCCCACCGCGCCGCCCGGATCGGCGTTCACGATCGTTCCCGACGGCGCGGTCACCTTGATCGGGGCGAACATGCCGTTGTTCGGCATCAGCCCGGGGTCGAGCAGCGCCTTCACGGCGTAGTAGACGACCGCCTCGAGGGCGCTGAAGGTGAGGTTCACCGCGCCTTTCGCCTGCGGTCCTGAGCCAGCAAAGTCGAAATGCAGGTCCTCGCCCTCGACATGCACGGAAACCCTGATGGGCACGGGGTCGGCCACGCCGGAGCCGTCGTCGTCGAGATAGCCTGTGTAGCTGTAGCTGCCTGGCGCGAGTTCCCGGATCCGGTTGCGCAGGCGCCGGGCGGTGTAGTCGAGGATGTCCTCGATCGCGGCCTGGACGGCCGCGAACCCCATCTGTTCGACCAGTTCCAGAACGGCCGCAGCCCCGCGCTCGTTCGTCGCGATCTGCACCTTGAGATCGAGCAGCCGCTCCTCCGGCTCGCGGGTGTTCTGCACGATGAGGTTCAGCAGATCTTCATCGAGCTCGCCTGCACGGACGATCCGGATGACAGGGATGCGGATCCCTTCGGAGAAGATCGATCGCGCGCCACCGTCGATCGAACCAGGGACGGATCCGCCGACATCGGAATGATGGCCGACATTCGCCGTGAAGAAGGCGAGCCGGCCTGCATGGAACACCGGCGTGACGATGGTGATGTCCGGCAGGTGCGTGCCATTGGCGAGGTAGGGATCATTGCAGATGAACGCATCCCCCTCGTGGATCGTATCGGCGCTGTATCGCGCGAGGACGGCCGTGACGCTTCCCTGCAGCGAGCCGAGATGCAGCGGGATATGTGTGGCCTGGCAGACGAGCCTGCCGAGCGCGTCGAAAAGCCCGACCGAACAGTCGCGCCGCTCCTTGATGTTCGTCGAGAAGGAGGAGCGGATCAGGTTGTTGCCCATGTCCTCGGTGATGGAGAGTAGCCTGTTGCTGAACACCTCCATCGCGATCGGGTCAAACTTCCGCGCGACCGGCCCGGTCATCGGCCTCTCCTCGACGGGTGGCGCATCACGAGTGCTTCCTCACATGGATGTTGCCGGCCGTATCGAGCGCAGCCATCTGTCCGGGCAGCACGAGCAGCGTCGAGCTCATCTCCTCGATGATCGCAGGGCCTGACAGCGTCGCGTCCTGGGGCAGCGTGTCGCGGTCGTAGATCGGCGTCCTGAGGAAGCCGTCCACGCCGCCGAAATAGACGTCACGCCGGTCGATCAGCGCCGCCTCGAGCGTGCCACCACCGGCCGGCGGCTTCAGCGGGGCCTGCGGAACATCACCGATCGCCTGGAGGCGGCAGTTCACGATCTCCACCGTCCGCCCTGCGATGGCATAGCCGTATTCCTGCTCGTGTGCCTGGCGAAAGCGGGCGAGGAAATCGTCGAGTCCATCGGCCGAGACGGCAGGCATCGGCACGACGACTTCGTGATTCTGGCCAAGATAGCGTGCATCGAGGAAAAGGCGGAAGGCGCGCCGCTCGGCGGGAACGCGCTCGCCGTCAAGCCACGCGCTGCCCTCTGCCCACATGTCGCGGAAGATCTCGCACACGCGGCGCCAGGCCTCCTCGCCGGCGGGCATGATCTCGCTCCGCACATAGTCGAAGCTGAGGGGAGAGAGCAGCACCCCGCGTGCGCACATCGTTCCTGGCTCCTGAGGCACGATCATGGAGCCGATGCCGCATTCGCGCGCCACTTCCGCGCCGTGAAGCGCGCCTGCGCCGCCGAACGCGAAGAGCGCGAACTTCGAGAGATCGTGGCCGCGCTCCGTCGAGACAGAGCGGATCGCGCGGCTCATGTTCGCGTTGGCGATGCGCACCATGCCATGCGCCGCCGCCTCGACGGAGATGCCGAGCGGGCGCGCGATCCGGTCCTCGATCACGGCATGCGCCCTGGCGTAGCTGATCGGCATCCTGCCGCGCAGCAGGGCCTCGGGGTTCAGCCTGCGCATCACGATGTTCGCATCCGTCAGCGTCGCTTCCGTGCCGCCACGGTCATAGGCGGCAGGCCCCGGAACGGCACCCGCGCTCCGCGGCCCCACCTTCAGCGCACCCGCATCATCAAGCCAGCCGATGCTGCCCCCGCCCGCACCGATCACATGGATGTCGATCATCGGGCTCTTCACAGGATACTCGGCAACGGTGCGGTTCGACGTGAAGAGGGGCCGCCCGTCCTTGATCAGCGATACATCCGTCGAGGTGCCGCCGACATCGAAGGTGACGAGATCGCGTGCCCCGACGGCGGCACCGATCACTGCAGCCCCCACCACGCCGGCTGCGGGGCCGGAAAGGCATGTCCTCACGGGGAATGCGGCAACTGTCCTCGCCGAGAGGAGCCCGCCGTTGGAGTGGATCGTATACGGTTCCGCGGCGATGCCGAGGTCGCGCATGCGGGCGAGGAACTGGTCGAGATAGGTCCGCATCCGTGGGCCGACATAGGCGTTCAGAACCGTCGTCGACATCCGCTCATACTCGCGGAACTCGGGCAGAACCTCAGACGAGACGCTGACGAACGCATCGGGCATCAGCCGCTGCACTGCCTCCTTCGCCACCGCCTCGTGCGCGGGATTGCGATAGGAGTGCATGAAGCAGATCGCGACAGACTGCACGCCGTTCCGCCGCAGCGTCGCGACGGCCCCGTCGAGCTGGACACGGTCGAGCGGGTCGACGACCTCTCCACGCGCGCCGATCCGCTCGTTCACCTCGAGCCTGTTGAAGCGATCGACCAGCGGCTCTGGCTTGCGCTGACCATAATCGTAGAGATTGGGTCGAACCTGCCTGGCCACTTCCAGCGCGTCGCGAAATCCCTTCGTCGTGAGTAACCCCGTCGGTACCCCGCGGCGCTCGATGATCATGTTGGTCGCGACCGTGGTGCCGTGGCCGAGATGGGTGATGCTCTTCGGGTCGAGGGCAAGCGCGTCGATGATCTGCCTGACGCCGAGCTGGATCGCCTCGGAAGGATCATGCGGCGTCGACGGAACCTTGAAGAACCAGACCCTGCCCTCCGCCTCGCCGAAAACCGTGAAGTCCGTGAACGTTCCGCCGACGTCTACCCCGATCCGATACATCAACACCCCTCGTCGTGACGGAAACGATTGCGCGGCCGCGCCGATTCACCGAACGCCGATGCGCATGCCAAGCGCACGCGGCAGCGCGGCCAGCGCGCGGGCGGGAAGCGACCCGCGCTGGCCTCTCTCTTTAGCGATCTCGCAATTCATGATTCCCCAGCGGATCGCGTTGCCACCGAGATAGCGGAACGGCTCAGGCGGAAGGCGTGGCCTCGTTCGGGTGCAGAGTGGAAGGCTCGTCCACTCATCGCGGAGGCCAAGAACGAGGGAGGCAAGACATTGGCCGCCGATATAGGTCGGGTTCACGCCATGGCCGGAATAGCCGCACCCGAAATGCACGCGCGTTCCGGGAACAGTTCCGAAGTACGGCAGCCGATCGGACGCGACGTCAATCGCCCCGCCCCACACCGAAGCGACGCGGACATGCCCGAAGCCCGGCAGCAAGCGTCGCAGCCCCGCCTCGGCGCGAGCGGCGGAGGCGCGATCGTAGCGCGCGGAGTCGCTCCCGATCCGGTCGCCGTAGAGGATCGGGCCGGAGCCGGAGCCCATCAGGATCCGCCCGTCCGGCGTCTTGCGGAAGTAGTGGACGAACATCCTCAGGTCGGAGATTCCCTCCTCGCCAGGCCAGAACCGGGAGAGGCAGTCCGGGTCCGCGTCGGTCATCAGCGCGTAGCTCGAGAAAACCGTCATGTGCTCGCGCACGCCGGGGCGATCGATCAGAGCGACGTTGGTTGCGAGCACGACATCCCGCGCGATCACTTGCCCGCCCGCCGTGCGGACGCGCATTGGCACGCCAGGGTCGAGCCCGACCATGCGCGCGTCCTCGTAGATCCGGACCCCGCGCGCGAGGGCGGCCGCGCGCAGCGCACGCACCAGCCTGCCTGGATGGACCGTCGCACCCTCCTCGAAGAACACGCCGCCGCGCATCACGGGCGAGGCGCACCGGGCCTGAACCTCGGCTTCCGAGAGCGCGACGGCGGAGTCCGGTACGCCGAGGCGCTGCGCCGTCGCAACATAGCCGGCGAGCTTCTGGTCCTGCGCCGGCGAAGCGGAGACGCGGATGCTGCCGCCCTCGCGCCACCACACATCCTGCGCGCACTGTCGGACGAACGCCCTGAGCCCGTCCTGCGCCCGTGCGCCGGCCCGGGCGACGGCAAGCGCGCCGTCCGGCCCGATCTGCGCGGCCATGCCGCCGAGCGAGGCCCAGTACCCGTGAACCTTCCCGCCATTCATGCCGCTCGCGCCGGCGCCGCACGTCTCCGCCTCGAGGATCACGACATCGAGGCCGGGATTGCGGTCCTTCAGCGCGAGCGCCGTCCAGAGCCCGGTGAACCCGCCACCGACGATTGCCACGTCGGCCTGCGCCTCACCGCGCAATGCGGGACAGGGCGGCACGTCTCCCTCCGCCGCGAGGGCTTCGGCGAACCACCACGCCGGCCTCATCGGCGGCACCGTCGGATATCGTTCGGCCGCGGCTTCCCGGTGCGAGGCGGTGCCGGCCGCGAGCGTTGCTGTCACGTCTTGACCGTATCCTCGAGCGAGATCGGCGAATGGAAGGTCAGCGCACCGGGGAAGTTCCGGAAGCCCTCGAGGCCACGCTGCATGCCGTAGGCCTGCGAACGCCAGGTGAGCCCCACGATCGGCATCTCCTCGAAGGCGGCCTTCTGCAGCTCGTCGTAGATCGCCATGCGCTTTGCCTCGTCGAGCTCGGTGCGGCCGCGCGTCAGAAGCTCATCGATCCGAGTGCTCGAGAAGCCGAACGACCGTGCATAGGCGCTCGGCCCGCTGCCAATGAAGGTCGTCACTGAATCGGGGTCGTTGTAGGCGCCGACGGTGCCGGCAACCGAGAACTCGTACCGCCCCTGATTGCCCATCGTCGTCCGCGTCGCCCATTCGGTCAGCGCCAGCTCGACCTGGATGCCCACCTCGGCGAGATTCTGCTGCACCACCTCGGCGGTGGTCTGGTGCAGCGTCGGGCTGGTGGTGGAGAGAAGGCGGCACTGGAAGCCGTTCGGGAATCCCGCTTCCCGCAACAGTTTCCGCGCCATGTCGGGGTCATGCCGATACTGGTCGTTGGCAGGCGTCTCGGAGAACGGCTTGCCGGGATAGGGAAGCCCGTTCAGCGGCCGCCCTCGCCCGAAATGCGCCGCCTTCACGACATCGTCGCGCTTGCAGGCGAAGGCGACGGCCTGGCGCAGCTTCACGTTCGTGAACGGGCCGCTGCGCGTGTTGAAGGTGAGGTACATGAACGGCCCCACCGTCGAATCCATCTTCAGGCGCGGATTGCGCTCGACGCCATCCATCGCCTGCCACGGCAACGTCTCCGTCACGTCGATGTCGCCCGATTCCAGCGCCGCGACGCGCAGGTTCTCATCCGGATAGTTCACGAAGCGGATGCGCGGCGTCTTCGGCTTGCCGGGGCGATAGTAGTCGGCGAAGCGCTCGACCTCGACGGCAACGCCCCGCTCCATCGACTTCAGCATATATGGCCCGGCACCGATCGGCTTCGCTGCATCGGGCTCTCCCGCGGCCTTGCTGAGTATCGGCGCGTGATAGCTCGCAAGCAGATGCGGGAACGGCGCGCTCGGCGCCTTGAGGACGATCCGCACCATTTTCGGATCGACGATCTCGACGCGCTCGACGATCTGGAAATCGGCACGCAGGAAGGCCGTGTATTTCGGGTCCTGGATAAGGCCGATGGTGAAGGCGACATCCTCGGCCATGACCGGCGCGCCGTTGTGGAACCGGGCGTTGTCGCGAAGCTTGAAGACATGCGCGGTCGTCCCGTCCGGCGTCCAGCGTTCGGCGAGCTCCGGCTGGAGGACACCGTCGGCATTGTACGACAAGAGCCCGCGGAAGATCGCGAGCTTCACCGCACCGCTGCTGCTTCCGGTGTTCTCGAGCGGCTTGATGTTCGGTGGATAGTTGACGAGCCCCATCACGATCGTGTCGCGCGCGCCCTGCGCGAAGCCGCGACGCGCGCCGAGCAGCGTCGCCGTTGCGGCCGCGCCGAGCAGGACGCCGCGACGGTTGATAAATGGCATCGGAATGCCTGCGAAGCCGCTGGTTCTCGTCATCCTCTCCCCCTTGACCGGGTTGCGACGGCGTCCTCTTCCGGGTGTTCCTTCCGCTCCAGGAACTACATGACCATTCCTACACGCTGTCAACCACCGCACTCGGCATTGCGGACACATCGATGTCGTCACGGATGCACGCCTTGCGCTGGCCCGTGCGCCCGGCAGGCCGAAGTGGCGGAACGCCATCGGCACAGGCAGAGATCGCGAAGGGACAGCGCGTTCGGAACACGCAGCCCGAGGGTGGGTTGATCGGGCTCGGCGGTTCCCCGCGAAGCAGGATGCGCGTTCGTCGGCGCGTCGGGTCGAGGCTCGGCGCGGCCGACAGGAGCGCCACGGTGTAGGGGTGCTGCGGCGAGGCGAACACAGCGTCGGCCGGCCCCTCCTCCATCACGCGGCCGAGATACATCACCACGACTCGGTCACAGAGATGCCGCACCGCCGGAAGGTCATGGCTGATGAACAGCATCGCGAGGCCGAGGCGCGGCCTGAGCTCCGCGAGAAGGGCGAGCACCTGGGCCTGGATCGAGACATCGAGCGCCGAGACGGGTTCGTCCGCCACGAGGAAGTCGGGCTCGGTCGCGAGCGCCCGCGCGATGCCGATCCTCTGCCGCTGGCCGCCCGAGAACTCATGCGGATACCGCTCGGCATACGCGGCGGGCAGGCCGACCTGGTCGAGCAAGGCGGCCACGCGGCGGGGCCGTTCCGATGCCGGGACGAGATCATGGATGGCCAGACCGTCCGCGATCTGCGCCCCGACGCGCCGGCGTGGATCGAGGCTGGAATAGGGGTCCTGGAACACGAGCTGCATCCGGCGCCGAAGCAGGCGCAACTCGGCCGTGGCAAGCGTCGCGAGGTCGCACCCGTCGAAGCGCACGCTCCCTGCCGTCGGCTTGAGAAGGCCGAGCAACAGGCGGCCGACCGTGCTCTTGCCCGAGCCGCTTTCGCCGACGAGCCCCACCGCCTCTCCGCGCGACACGGCGATGTCCACGCCGCTCACGGCACGCACGGTGGGGCCTCGCCGGAACAGCGCCGTCGACCGGAAGTGGCAGGTGAGGCCCTCGGCCTCGACGAGGGGGGCGCTCATCGCTCGGCCCACCGGATGCAGCGCGTGGCCCGGCCCGGCTCGGGCGTCATCAGCGCCGGCGGCGCGGCCTCGCAGGCCGGAATGCGGTACCCGCAGCGCGGCGCGAAACGGCAGCCGGAAGGCAGCGCGTTGGGCGGCGGCACCGTTCCCGGAATGCCCGTCGGCGGCGGCCCATCCTCCGCTGGCGCGCTTGCGATCAGCGCCTCCGTGTAGGGATGCAGCGGCCGGGAGAACACATCCACGACGCGCCCCTCCTCGACGATCTGCCCGGCATACATCACCGCGACACGATCAGCGATCTCGGCCACCACAGGCAGGCTGTGCGTGATGAAGATCATTGCGAGCCCGCTCTCCCGTTTGAGGTCGGCGAGAAGCTGGAGCACCTGCGCCTGGATGGTCACGTCCAGCGCCGTCGTCGGCTCGTCGGCGATCAGCAGGCGCGGCCCGTTGGCGACGGCCATGGCGATCATCACGCGCTGCTGCATGCCGCCGGACAGCTCATAGGGGAAGGAGCGTGCCCGCCGCGCGGCATCGGGAATACCGACCTTCGCGAGCAGCATCACCGCCTGCCGGTGCGCCTCCCCCCACGACGCCGTCTGATGCGCGCGGATGGCCTCGGCGATCTGCCTGCCCACCCGATGCACGGGGTTGAGGCTGCTCATCGGGTCCTGGAAGATCATCGCCATCGGGCCGCCGCGAAGCGCGCGAAGCGTGGCTTCCTCCGCGCGGGCGAGATCGGTGCCCTCGAAGAGCACGGCCCCCCCGGCGACGCGGGCGGCGGAGGGAAGCAGCCCCATGGCCGCAAGACCGGTCAGGGATTTGCCCGACCCGCTCTCACCGACGATCGCGAGCGTCTCCCCGGCGGCGACGGAAACCGACACATCCTGGACGGGCTGGATCGATCCGCCCGGCGTCTCGATCTCGACGGTCAGGCCGCGCACATCGAGCACGGCCTCGCCGGCCTGCGCGGTTCGCGGCGGCGGAAGGAGGCCGGGCGCCAGAAGGTCCGCCACACGCCGCGCGCGCGCCCGCGGGGTGCGTGCATGCGGGTCGAAGCTGTCGCGCAATGCATCGCAGAGCGCGTTCATCGCGAAGATCGTCAGCGTCAACGCGATGCAGGGAAACAGCAGGAGAAGCGGCGCGCGGTCCATCACCGCGCGAGCGGCGCGGATCATCACGCCCCAGGACGGGGCGGGCGGAACCACGCCGAGGCCGAGGAAGGACAGGCCCGATTCGAGAACGATCGCCGCGGCGACGGCAAGGCTGAGCTGGACTAGCAGCGGCCCCGCGATGTTCGGCAGGATCGTCCTCAGCATGATGCGCCCGCGCGAAGCGCCGAGCACGCGTTGCGCCTCGACATACTCATTGCTGCGCACGGAGAGGACGCCGGCATAGGCGACGCGGACGAAGCCAGGCAGGAACAGCACGGAGAGGACGAGGATCAGCGTGCCGATGCCCGGTCCGAGCAGCGTCACGATCAGGAGCGCGAGCAGGATGGGAGGGAAGCAGAGCACGACATCCATGCTCCGCATCGTCAGCACCTCGACGAAGCCGCGCATGAACCCGCCCAGCACGCCGAGCGCGGTACCGATGCAGAGCGCGACGCCCGCCGAGACGGCGGCGACGAACAGCGACGCGCGCGCGCCCCAGATCAGGCGTGCGAGAACATCCCGCCCGAACTCGTCCTGGCCTAGCCAGTAGGTCTCGCTCGGCGGCGCGAGACGCTGGCCGATCGCCATCTGAAGCGGGTCGTGGATCGGCAGGATGGGAGCGGCAAGGGCGAGGAGAAGAATCAACCCCACGCCGGAAAGGGAAACCGCCAGGCGACGGTTCATCGCCGGCGCACGCGCGGATCGAGCGCCCCGTATAGCAGATCGATCACCAGGTTGAGGCCGACGAAGAGGATGGAGATCGTCAGGACGATCGCCACGACCTCCGGATAGTCGCGGCTCGATACGGATTCCACGAGCAGGCCGGAGAGGCCGGGCCAGTTGAACACGAACTCCACGAGCACGGTTCCGCCGAGCAGGCCGCCGAGCTGCAGCCCGACGACGGTGACGACCGGCATCAGCGCGTTCCGCACCACGTGATGGACCAGCACCCGAGGCGGGCCGACGCCCTTGGCGCGCGCCGTTCGTACGTAGTCGCGTGAGGTGACGTCGAGTACCGCTGCGCGGGTGACGCGGAACACCACGGGCGCGAGATGCAGGCCGATCGTGAGGGCCGGCATCGCAAGCATCGTCAGGTGCTGCCAGGGATCCCGGTCGAACGCGACATAGCCGCCGGCAGGAACCCAGCGAAGTGTCTGCGCGAAGAGCAGGACGATCAGCGTGCCCATCACGAAGACGGGTACCGCAAGACCGAGGGCGGATAAGGCCGAGGCGACTCTGTCGAACAGGCCGCCGCGGCGGATCGCCGCATAGGTACCAGCCGGAACGCCGATCAGGATGCCCATCAGCCCGGCCGCAACGATGAGCTCGAGTGTTCTCGGCAGGCGCCGGGCGATGGCATCGATGATCGGGCTGTCGTCCTTCATCGAGCGGCCGAGATCGCCGCTCAGCAGACGCTGGAAGTCGTTGACGTACTGTACGAGCACCGGCTGGTCGAGGCCGAGCCTGCGGCGCAGCTCCTCGACGGCGACGGGGTCGGGTGCGAAGCCGCTCGTGGACAGCAGGAGCTCGGCCGGGTCGCCCGGGACGAAGTGGATCGCCAGGAACACGATCGAGGCGACGATCCACACCAGAAGGATCGACAAGCCGATGCGTTTCAGGAACCAGCTCACACGGCACGACCTCCCGGCGGGACGCGGTCAGAGTGGGCGAAGATGTCCGCCCTGCCAAGAAGCGATCGCGCGGCCGCGTGGCTCCCCCTGGACAACAGCGACGGTTGATGGCCGCAATTGCACGGGCAGCAGCGTGCCGGTACGGGAATGTTTCGGGAGGTCGCAGGATGACGACGAAGCCGACCAAGGTCAGGATGGCCGAGCTGACCGGTGGCGAGGCGCGCGAGGCCTATGCGCGACGCCCGATCATCCTGCTGCCAATGGGCAGCCACGAGGATCAGGGTCCGCACGCGCCGATGGGCGACTTCCTTCTCGCTGACAGGATGGCGGAGCTGATCGCCCGTCGCGCGACAGAGGACGGCACCGAAACCTACGTGGCCCCCACGCTTCCCTTCGGCGGCGCCGATTATTTCGGCCACATGCCAGGCGGCATGGCGATGTCACAGGCGACGCTACGCGCGGTGATCAGGGACCTGCTCGATTGCCTGCTCCGCCATGGGCTCGACCGGCTGATCGTGCTGAACGGGCATGGCGGCAATGTCCAGGCCGTCCATGACGAGTGCCAGGCGGTCTACCGCGCGCGCAAGGTGCTGATCCCGAGCCTCTATCTCTGGCGCGTCACGAACGCCCCGCTCGTGCGCATCCTCGGCGCGGAGAAGGCGAAGCAGACGATGGGCCACGGGGCCGACCCGCTATCGAGCCTCTACATGCATTTCTTCCCCGATCTCGTCCGTCACGACATGATCCCGGCACCGCAGCCGCTTCCGAGCGTTCTCGGCATGCCGGTGACGGGCTTTCCGACGGCGAGCTTCGAGGGTACCGACATCCACGTTCCCGTCGAGCTCGACGAGCTCGCCCCCAACGGCGTGAGGGCAGGTGACCCGCGGCTCTGCTCGGCCGAGACGGGCCGGCAGCTTGCCGAGGAGCTCGCCGCCTTCGGTGCGCGTTTCGTCAGGCACTTCGCCGAGCAGACCGCGCGGCAATGAGGGCCCGCAGGGCGCCGCGGATCAGATCAGCCGAGCGCGGACGCGCGTGACGAAGATCTCGGCGACGATGACCACGGCGAAGATCGCGAGCAGGACGGTCGCGGCCTTGTCCCACTGGAAGAAGTTGAGCGCATCGTCGAGCACGACGCCGATGCCGCCGGCGCCGACGAGGCCGAGCACCGCGCTCTCCCGCACGTTGATGTCCCACCGGAACAGCGCGATGCCCCAGAACGCGGGCTGGACCTGGGGCCAATAGCCCTTGAGCACCACCGAGCCCCAGGGCGCGCCCGCCGCACGCAGCGCCTCGACAGGCCCGGAGGCGGTTTCGTCGAGCGCCTCGGCAAGAAGCTTTCCAACGAAGCCGATCGAGCGGAACGCCACCGCCATCACGCCTGCCGCGGCGCCCGGCCCAAACACGGCGACGAACACGAGCGCCCAGACCAGCGTGTTGACCGAACGCGACGCGACCAGCAGAAGCTGCGCGAACCCGTTCAGCACGGCGAACGGCGTGATCACGCGCGAGGCGAGAAGCGCCAGAGGCACCGCCATCCCAAAGCTCAGGATGGTTCCGAGCGTGGCGATGTGGATGGTTTCGATCAGCGCCGCGTGGACCGCGTCGGGATAGTAGCGGAGGTCGGGCGGCCACATGCGCACGAGCAGGTCGGCCATCTGCTCGGGCGCATCCCACAGGAACTCGGGGATGATCTCGATGCTCCTGACCGACCAGACGAGGGCGGCAACGATCGCGAGCCAGACGGTGTATCGGGCAAGCCTCTGGCGCGGCGAGAATCGCGTCCATTCGCGCATGAGTGGCGCGGTCGGTCCACGCAGCTCGCGGGCGATCGGTCCTGCGATGCCGGTCATCGCAAGGCGGCCCGCACGCGCGTCGCGACCAGCTCTGCGGCGAAGATGAGCGCGATGATGACGAGCAGGATGGCGGCGACGAAATCGTAGTCGAAACGCTTGAAGGCGGCGAACAGCGTGCCGCCGATGCCGCCCGCGCCGACGATGCCCACCATGGTCGAGTTCCTGAGGTTGGAATCGATCTGGTAGATGCAGAACCCGACGAAGCGGGAGGCCACCTGCGGCAGCACGCCATAGAGCAGGACGGCAGCGAACCCCGCGCCCGTCGCCCGGACGGCCTCGACCTGCTTGGGCGAGATCTCCTCGATCGCCTCCGCGAACAGCTTGGAGATGAACCCGATCGAGGCGACCACAAGTGCGCAGATGCCGGCCAGGACGCCGAAGCCGATCGCCTTGACGAACAGGATGGCAACGATCACGTAGTGCAACGACCGGCAGAACCCGATGAACGCCCGCGCGGGGGCCGAGACCCACCACGGCATCAGGTTGCGCGCGGCAAGCAGCGCGATGGGGAGCGACAGCACGATGCCGACGGCGGAGGAGATGAAGGCGATCTGCAGGCTTTCGAGCATGCCGTCGAGCAGCAGCTGCCAACGCGTGAAGTTCGGCGGCACCATGCGGCCGAGGAACGCCCCTGCCTCGCTGAAGCCGTGCCAGATCCGCTCGAGCCCGATATCGAGCTGCGAGGCCGCGTAGACGCTGTAGATCGCGAGGGCCGCGAGGGCAGCGCGCCCCTGCCAGTTCGGCGCGAACGCGCGGCGAGCAGCCTCGGCACCGCTCACAGCCACTCCTCTCCGCCGTAGATATCGACGAGATGGCTGTCCTCGAGCGCCTCCGGCGGGCCGTCGAACACGATCCTGCCCCCCGCCATGCCGACAATGCGGCGCGCGAAGCGCCTGGCGAGCGCGACGTTGTGGATGTTCACGATCACGGGGATGCCCGCCTCGGAACAGAGCGTGGCGATGAGCTCCATGATCTCGACCGACGTCTTCGGGTCGAGAGACGAGGTCGGCTCATCGGCAAGCAGCAGCTCCGGCTCCTGCATCAGCGCGCGGGCGATGCCGACGCGCTGCCGCTGCCCGCCGGACAGCGCATCGGCCCTGCGCGTCGCATGCTCGGGCAGCCCTACCGCGTCGAGCAGCGTGAAGGCGCGGGCAACATCCTCCGACGGATAGCGGCGCAGCCAGGCCCGCCACAGCGGCACGTAGCCGAGGCGGCCGGAGAGCACGTTCTCCATCACGGTCAGCCGCTCGACGAGATTGTACTCCTGGAACACCATGCCGATGCGGCGCCGCGCGAGCCGGAGCGACCGGCCGCGCAGCCGGGCGAGATCCTGGCCATGCAGCCTGATCTCGCCCGCCGATGGTTCCACGAGCCGGTTGATGCAGCGGATCAGCGTCGATTTCCCGGTGCCGGAGGGGCCGATCACCGCGGTGATTCCCTGCCCCTCCACCTCGAGGTCGATGCCGTGCAGAACCGGCTTTCCGGCGACGTACGCCTTGCTCAGCCCCCTGATCTCGAGGGCCGCGCCTGTGTGCCCAGTCATGCGGGCAATCGGCCGGTCACTGCGTCCGGCCCGGCTGCTGCTGTTGCTGCTGGCGCTGCTGCTGCTCGCGTGCCGCACGCCTCCGTGCCTCGGCCTCCGCCTCGCGCCGCGCCTCGACGTCGAACGCCGCGCGGGTGTAGGGCGCGTTCACCTTGTCGGCGACGAAGCGCACCGGCTCCCAGTCCTTGAGGTAGGTCGCGGGAACGAAACGGTCATTGCCGCCGAGGTCGCGCTTCATGTCTTCGGGGAACCGGAAATCGTAGAAGCACTGCTTGATCTTCTCGACGAGCTCCGGCCGCAGGTCATGCGCATGGGCGAAGGAGGAGGTGGGGAACGGCGCGCTTTCCCAGATGATGCGGAAATTGTCGCCGCGCACCTGGCCGCGCGCGACCATTCGGTTGTAGACGTCGGAGGCGACTGGCGCGGCATCGTAGTCGCCGCTGTTGACGCCCATCACCGAGCGGTCATGCCCGCCAGAGTAGATGACGCGATAGTCCTGATCCGGCACCAGGCCGAGATCCGGGAAATAGGCGCGGGGTGCGAGATTGCCCGAGTTCGAGGTGGCCGAGGTGTGAGCCACGCGCTTGCCCTTCAGGTCCGACATCTGGCGGATGTCGCTGTCGGCGCGCACGATGACCGCGAGCTTGTAACTCTCATAGCCATCCTCCTTGCCCTTCACCGCAAACGGAACCGCGCCCGCGAGATTGACGGCGAACGCGGTGGGGCCGGTCGAGAAGCCCGCGATATGCAGCCGCCCCGAGCGCATCGCCTCGACCTGCGCGGCATTCGACGTCACCGGGAAGTAGACGGCCCGCTTGCCTGTGCACTGCGTCAGATAGTCCATGAACGGCTTGAACTGGCTCGCGTAGAGCGCAGGGTCCTCGACAGGCGTGTAGGCGAAGACGAGCGCCGAGGGGTCACGGAACTGACGCTCCTCCTTCGGCGGATCGGCCACGAGATCGCGGTTGTCGTCGCAATAGGCGTCATCGAGTGCGCCACGGTTCGAGCACGCAGCGGCCTGCGCTGCCACCGGTGCGTGGCTTGCGACCGCAGCGACACCGAGCGCGATCAGCCCGGCTCCGCACATGGCAATGGAAAGTCTGGCCATGATGGTCCTCCCCCTTCTTGCTTGCCCCGGCAACCGAACCCGGCATGCCGCTCTGCAAACGCAGGGAGCGTCATCGCCGAGGCGTGTTACAGTTATATTGCGCTTTTATGACGCCGCGGCTACGAAAGCCAGAGGCGTCGCTCTCCCATCCCGAGGATGGCAGGTGTGTGCTCGCGCGGCCTCTCCACCGCAGCGGGCGGGGGCATTCCTGCCACGCGAGATCAGGTCGGCGAACGCTGCCAAAAGTTGCCTGCCAGGGAGGGAAACGATGATCAAGACCGCATTGCACGGACGACGGAGTGTGCTCGCAGGCGGTGCCGCCGCAGCGCTCGTCGGCGCTGGCCGCGCCACGGCGCAGGGGCTCGAGGAGCGGCTCGTCGTCGTCACCTCCTTCCCGCGTGACCTGACGACGCCTGTCGTACAGGCGTTCGAGAGGAAGCATCCGGGAACGAAGGTCGAGATCCAGAACCGCAACACGACCGCCGCGGTCGCCTTCATCCGCGAGACGCGCTCGAGCCCGCCGGACATGATGTGGGCATCGGCGCCGGATGCCTTCGAGGTGCTCAAGAAGGGCGAGCTCCTGCAGCGCTACCGCCCGCAGGCCACAGGCATCGCCGAGAAGATCGGCGCCTATCCGGTGAACGATCCGGATGGCTACTTCTTCGGCTTCGCGGCCTCGGGCTACGGCATCATGTACAACACGCGCTACGTGCGCGCGAACAACCTGCCGGTGCCGAAGGAGTGGGACGACCTCGCCAAGCCCGTGTATGCCGGACATGTCGGCATCTCCGCCCCCTCCCGCTCCGGCACCACGCACCTGACGGTCGAGACCATCCTGCAGGGCGAGGGCTGGGAGAAGGGCTGGGCGCTTCTGCTGGCGATGGCGGGCAACTTCGCCTCCGTTTCCGACCGGTCCTTCGGCGTTCCCGACGCGGTCAACAGCGGGCAGTACGGTCTCGGCATCGTCATCGACTTCTTCGGCCTCGCTGCGAAGGCATCGGGCTTCCCCGTCGAGTTCGTCTACCCCTCGGTCACGACGCTGGTGCCGGCCAATATCGGCATCGTCGCCGGCGCGAAGAACCCACGCGCCGCGGCGGCCTTCATCGAGTTCCTGCTCTCGCCAGAGGGGCAGGAGATCATGCTCGACCCGAAGATCATGCGCCTTCCGGTGCGCGCCGAAACCTATGCCAAGGCGCCGGCCGGCTTCCCCAACCCGTTCACCGACAGCTCGCTCGGCGCGCGGCTCACCTTCGATTCCGAGAAATCCGAGCAGCGCTACGAGCTCATCAACTCGTTGTTCGACCGGATGATCACCTTCCGCCTGAACGAGCTGCGCGAGGCGTGGAAGGCGATCCACGCCGCGGAGGCACAGCTTGCGCGGCGCGACAATGCCGAGGGCCGCAGGCTCGTCGCCGAGGCGCGCGCGAAGGCGAGCGCGGTGCCGGTCACGGAGGAGCAGTCGCTCGACCCGCAGCTCGCCGGCGCCTTCCAGCCCGTTCGGCCCGACCGTCCCGTTCCCGCCCGCCAGGCGCAGGTGGAGGAGCAGTGGGACGCGTTCGCGCGGGCGAACTACGCCGAGGCGCGGCGCCTCGCCGAGCAGGCAGCCCGGGCACGCTGACCGCGACCGCACCCGCGGGGGCCTGAGGAATGGCGGCGACGGCCATGGCAACGACCGGCCGGCTCGGAGGGCTGCGTTCGTTCGGCGCGAGCCCGGCGCAGGTCGTGCTTGCGCTTGCCGTCGCGGCGTTCCTCGTTGCGTTCCTGCTCGTGCCCGTGCTGCGCGTCGCCTGGGTCGCGTTCCAGGGGCCGAACGGGTTTACGCTCGTCCATTTCGGCGACTTCTTCGCGAGCACGCTGTTCCGGGAGTCGCTCTACAACTCGACCTATGTCGCGGCGATGACGGTGGTGCTTGCCACCATCATCGCTGTGCCGCTTGCCTATTTCATCGCGCGGTTCGACTTCCCTGGTGCCGGCATCATCCACACGCTCGGCGTCATCCCGCTCGTGATGCCGCCCTTCGTCGGCGCCATCGCGATGCAGCTCATCTACGGCCGAAACGGCACGGTGAACCTGCTGCTGAACGACGCGTTCGGCTTCCGCATCCCGTTCATGGAGGGGCTGAACGGGGTCATCTTCGTCGAGGGCATCCACTATTTCCCCTTCATCCTGCTGAACCTCTCCGCCGCACTGTCCAACATCGACAGTGCCATGGAGGAAAGCGCGCAAAATCTCGGCGCGCGCGGCTGGACGCTGTTCCGAACGATCGTGTTCCCCCTCGCCTTCCCCGGCTACATCGCCGGTGCCTCGCTCGTCTTCGTGAAAGTGTTCGACGACCTAGCCACGCCGCTTCTCCTCAACGTCACCGCAATGCTCGCCCCCCAGGCCTATCTGCGGATCACCTCGGTGGGGCTGGCTGACCCGGTGGGCTACGTCATCTCGGTCATCATGGTGGTCGTCTCGCTCGCGGCGATGGGCGGCGCGGCGCTGCTTCTGCGCGGGCGCGACTACGCCACCCAGCAGCGCGGCGGCGGCGGGCTGCAGCGGCGGCGGATGAGCAGCGGCGAGGCGGCCGTCGCCTGGGGCTTCATCGGGCTGACCCTGCTCATCGTGCTGTCGCCGCATGTCGGCATCCTGCTTCTCTCGCTCGGCACGGTCTGGTCGTTCAGCCCGCTGCCTGATGCCTTCACCCTGGCGCATTACGGCACCGTCTTGCGCGAGAGCACGCAGTATCTCGTCAACACGCTTCTCTATTGCGGCGGGGCGGGGCTGCTCGACGTCGTGCTCGGTGTCGCGATCGCCTATCTCGTCCAGCGCACCTCGCTCCCGGGCCGGCGGCTGCTCGACCAGGCGGCGACGGCCTCGCTCGCGGTGCCGGGGCTCGTGCTCGGCATCGGCATCCTGCGCACCTATTTCGAGGTGAGCATCCCGGGCATCGAGGGCTCGTTCGCAACATCGGGGCTGATGCTCACCATCGTCTATGCCGTCCGCCGCCTGCCCTATGCGCTGCGTGCATGCGACGCGGCGATGCGGCAGCTCCATGTCAGCATCGAGGAGGCGGCCGAGATGCTCGGCGCGGGCAAGATGCTGACGCTGACGCGCATCGTCGTGCCGCTCATGATCGGCGGCATCGCGGCCGGGTTCGTGACGTCCTTCGCCACTGCCGCGGTCGAGCTCTCCGCCACGCTTCTGCTCGTGACGCGGGACGTGAACGCGCCGCTCTCCTACGCGATTTACGTCTACATGCAGTCTCCGGCCGGCCGCGGCCCCGGCGCCGCGCTCGGCGTCATCGCCGTCGCCGTCGTTGCCGTCGGCACCTGGCTTTCCCACAGCTTGGCGGAGCGCGACCGTGCCCGCCGCTCGCGCGAGGTCATCGCCGCATGAATGCGCCCCCGAACGGCGTCGAGGTCGATGCCGTCAGTTTCGCCTACGGCGCGAACGTCATTCTCGACGATGTCAGCCTCGCCGTGCCGCGGGGCGAGTTCTTCGCCTTCCTCGGGCCCTCCGGCTCGGGCAAGACCACCCTTCTGCGGCTCATCGCGGGCTTCGGGCGGCCCGAGCGAGGTGCCATCCGCGTCGGCGGGCGTGACGTCACAGGCGCGCCGCCGTGGGACCGGAATGTCGGCATGGTGTTCCAGAACTACGCGCTCTGGCCGCACATGACGGTGGCGGAGAACGTCGCATTCGGCCTGCATCGCCGCCGTGTGCCGCGGGCAGAGGTCGCGCGCCGGGTCGAGCAGGCGCTCGACCTCGTCGGCCTCGAGGGATATGGCGGGCGCCGCCCTGCACAGCTCTCGGGCGGGCAGCAGCAGCGCGTGGCGCTGGCGCGAACGGTCGTCATCGAACCCGAGGTGCTCCTGCTCGACGAGCCGCTGTCGAACCTCGATGCGCAGCTTCGCGTCGAGATGCGCGGCGAACTGCGCGCGCTCCAGCGCAAGACAGGGCTGACGACCATCTTCGTGACGCACGACCAGGAGGAGGCGAACGCCATCTCCGACCGCATGGCCGTGCTCGATGGCGGCCGAATCCAGCAGATCGGCAGGCCTGTCGATCTCTACGATCGACCGGCCAACCGCTTCGTCGCCGGCTTCCTCGGCACGGCCAACCTCGTCGAGGGCGAGGTGGCGCGGCAGCAGGAGGGCCTGGTGTTCCGGAGCGCGGAGGGCATCGTGCTTCCTGCACCGGACGACGTCGCACCGGGCCGCGCGCTCGTCGCTCTTCGCCCCCAGGCGCTCAGCATCAGCGAGAACGGCCGAGCGCCGTCGATCGCGGGCGAGGTGCGGCGCACGGAGTTCCTCGGCGGCCATGTCCGCTACGCGATCGAGGCGCATGGCCTCACCTTCTATGTCGACGAGCCGCATCTGCGGGGGCGCGAGGCACTCGCCCCCGGCACGCGGGTGCAGCTCGCAGCCGATCCCGAACAGCTGACTTTCCTCAGACCGTGACGTAGGGAGACGTGACAATGACCACACGCCCACTCCTGGCCGCGCTGGTCGCGGCCGGTGTCGCAGCAAGCGGCGGGGCATCCGCGCAGGGCTCGCTGAACGTCTATTGCAGCGCGCAGGTGGAGTGGTGCCAGGCGGTCGCGAACGCGTTCCAGCGCGAGACCGGCGTGCGCGTGGCGATGACCCAGAAGGGCTCTGGCGAGGTGCTCGCGCAGATCCGCGCCGAGGCGCAGAACCCGCGCGGCGACATCTGGTTCGGCGGCACCGGCGACCCGCACCTGCAGGCGGCGGAGGACAACCTGTCGGCCGAGTACCGCTCGCCGAACATGGAGCAGCTTCACCCCTGGGCGCAGAAGCAGGCGGCAGACAGCCGCTACCGCACCGTCGGCATCTATGCCGGAGCGCTGGGCTTCGGCTTCAACACCGAGCTTCTCGCGCGCCGCAACATCACCGCGCCCGCGTGCTGGGCCGATCTGTTGAAACCGGAGTTCCGCAACGAGATCCAGATGGCGAACCCGAACAGCTCGGGCACCGCCTATGTGATGATCGCGACGATGGTGCAGCTGATGGGGGAGGAGGAGGCCTTCACCTACCTCAAGGCCCTCCACCGCAACATCAACGCCTATCCACGCAGCGGCACGGGGCCGATCAAGGCCGTCGCGCGCGGCGAAACGGCCGTCTCGATCAGCTTCGTGCATGACGCGGTAACCGAGCGCGTGGCCGGCTTCCCGGTCGGAAATGCGACGCCATGCGAAGGCACGGGCTACGAGATCGGCTCGATGAGCATCATCCGCGGCTCGCGCAACGAGCGGAACGCGCGGCGCTTCTATGACTGGGCGCTGACGCCGGACGCGCAGAAGCTCGGTGCGGACACGAAGCAGTTCCAGATCCCCTCCAACCGCAACGCTCCCATTCCCGAAGGCGCGCCGCGCTTCGAGAACATCAAGCTGATCGAGTACGACTTCGCCCGCTACGGCCAGAGCGCGGAGCGCCGCCGCCTGATCGAGCGGTGGGACCGCGAGGTGAACAGCCTGCCGCGCTGAGCCCGGCGCCATGCGGCGCGCCGCGCTGTGGCTCGCGGCCCTGGCTCTCGCCGGGGTCGTGCTGCCGCCCTGGTACCTGGTCCAGGACAGGCTCGCCGACATCGACTGGTCGGGCGGATGGCTCACCGAGCCCGACCACGCACCGGCGGTGAGCCAGGCGCTTCTGTTCGGGCGCTGGTGGCTCTGGCCGGTGCTGGCGACGGCTGCCGCTGCCGCGGCGTCGCTTCTGCTGCCTGCCAGGCGCTCCCTCGCACGCGCGCTTGCCGCGTGCGGCACGCTCGGACTGCTCGCGCTGATCATCCAGGGCTACGCGATCGGTCTCGGGGGGTGGCGCTTCGCGGTGCTCGAGGCCGTGTTCGGGCCGCTGGGCGATCGGCAGTTCGGCATCGGCACCGGCGCGACGCTCGCCGCTCTCGCCTTCCTCTGGATGGCAACGACGGGCCTTGCCGGACTCGGTTTTTTCAGGGGTGACCCGTTCACCGCAGGCGCCGTCGGCACCGTCGCGCTCGCTGTCATCCTCTTCACCTTCCTTCCGATCGCGAGCCTGCTTTCGGATGCGTTCCGCACGAGCGAGGGGACCTACACACTCGGCGCGCTGTTCGGCCGCCTCGGCGATGACCGGACCTGGGGGCTCGCCTGCCTCGCCGGCGCGCCGCGCTGCGGCGTGGCCTGGAACACGCTGATGCTTGCGCTGATGACGGCAGGCGGCACGACCGCGCTCGGCCTCGCCTTCGCCCTTCTCGTCACGCGCGGCGGCATACGCTTTCCCCGCGCGCTGCGTACGCTGACGATCCTGCCGATCATCACGCCGAGCTTCGTGATCGGGCTCGGCCTGATCCTGATCTTCGGCCGGTCGGGCATCGTCAACCAGCTTCTCTACGGCGCCTTCGGCATCGAGGGCGGGCGGTGGATCTATGGGCTGCAGGGCGTGTGGCTCGCGCAGATGTTCGCCTTCACGCCAACCGTGTTCCTCGTCCTCATCGGCGTCGTCGAAGGCGTGAGCCCGACGATGGAGGAAGCGGCGCAGACGCTTCGCGCCAATCGCTGGCACACCTTCGCGACCGTCTCGCTGCCGCTGATGCGGCCGGGCATCGCGAACGCGTTCCTCGTCGCCTTCGTCGAGAGCATCGCCGATTTCGGCAACCCCATCGTGCTCGGCGGTAATTTCGGCGTGCTCTCGACCGAGATCTTCTTCGCCGTCGTGGGCGCGCAGGCCGATGCTGGCCGGGCGGCGACGCTCGCGCTCGTGCTCCTGGTCTTCGCACTGGGCGCGTTCTGGGCGCAGGCTCGCATCACCGGCAGCCGGAGCTACGTCTCGATCGCAGGCAAGGGCGATGGCGGCGTGCACCCGCCCCTTCCCGCCTGGGTGCGCCGGCTCTGCCTCGGCGTCGCCCTACCCTGGGCGGGGTTGACCATCCTGCTCTACGCGATGGCGCTGACGGGCGGCTTCGTCGAGACCTGGGGGCGCGACTACACGCCGACGCTGCGCCACCTCGTGCGCGCGTTCGACCTCGAATGGTCGGCGCGTGGGCTCATCTGGTCCGGCGTCGCGTGGAACAGCGTCTGGACGACGGTGAAGCTCGCCGCCGTCGCGGCCCCCCTCACCGCGGCGCTTGGCATCATCGCGGCGTGGCTGTTCACGCGCCAGAGCTTCGTCGGTCGCCGCGCGCTCGAGTTCGCGACGATGCTGTCCTTCGCCGTTCCCGGAACGGTCATCGGCGTGGCCTACATCTACGCCTTCAACGTGCCGCCGCTGGAGCTCACCGGCACGGGCATCATCATCGTTCTCTGCTTCATGTTCCGAAACCTCTCCGTCGGCCTACGCTCCGGCATGGCCGCGATGAGCCAGATCGACCGCAGCCTTGACGAGGCCTCCTTCACCCTCGGCGGCGGCGGACTCGATGCGCTCAGGCGCGTGATCCTGCCGCTTCTCCGGCCCGCCATCATCGCCGCGCTCGCCTATTCCTTCGTCCGCGCGGTGACGACGGTGAGTGCGGTGATCTTCCTCGTCTCCGCCGAGTACGAGCTCGCGACCGTCTTCATCATCAACCGCGTGATCAACGGCGACTATGGTGTCGCGATCACCACTTCCACGGCGCTGATCGTGACGATGGGCGCCGTGCTTGCCCTCATCCAGGTGGTGGTTGGCTCCCGCAGGATACGACGCCGCGCCCCCGCCCTCGCTGCCGGAGCCCGCGCATGACGGAGGCCCGCAAGGCTCTCGATGTCCGTTTCGAGAACGTCACAAAGCGCTACGGCGAGGCTGTCGCGGTGCGCGACGTCTCGTTCTCCGTCGCACCCGGCACGCTCGTGACCCTTCTCGGCCCATCCGGCTGCGGCAAGACAACGACGCTGAGGATGATCGCCGGCCTCGAGCAGCCGAGCGAGGGGAGGGTCCTGATCGGCGGCCGCGACGTAACGGGCATGCCGCCTGCCGAGCGCGACGTGTCGATGGTGTTCCAGTCCTACGCGCTCTTCCCGCACATGACGGTGCTCGAGAACGTGCGCTATGGCCTCGTCGTCTCCGGCCGGCGCAAGCGCGACGCCAATGAGGCCGCGCTCGCCGCGCTCGCCCAGGTCGGCCTCGAAGGCTTCGGCAACAGGCTGCCGAGCGAGCTCTCGGGCGGGCAGCAGCAGCGCGTCGCCGTTGCGCGGGCGCTCGTGCTGCAGCCAGGCGTGATGCTGTTCGACGAGCCGCTCTCCAACCTCGATGCACGGCTTCGGCGGCACATGCGCGAGGAGATCCGCGCGCTGCAGCAGCGCCTCGGCCTCACGGTCGTCTACGTCACGCATGACCAGAGCGAGGCGCTCGCGATCAGCGACGAGATCATCGTGATGAACAATGCGGTGATCGCCCAGCAGGGCGGGCCGCGCGACCTCTATGAGCGCCCCGCGAGCGCCTTCGTTGCCGGGTTCATCGGCGAGTCGAACCGCCTTGCCGCACGGCTCGAGCAGCGCGGGCCGGAAGAGGGCACGGTGGTGCTCGGCTCCGCGCGCGTCGTGCTGCCGCATCACGGTGCGGCCGAAGGCGCGATCACGCTGGCCGTACGGCCGGAAGCGGTCCGCCTCGTTCCAGTCGCCGACCCTGCCGCGGCACTCGCCGGCACCGTGACGGCGGCGGCCTATCTCGGCGCGACGATGGAATACCTGGTCGATAGCGAGGCGGGCGAGGTGTTCATCGTCTGCCCCGAGACCGGTTCTCCGCGGAAGGTGGGGGACCAGGTCGCCCTCGCCGTGAGGCCGCAGGGGCTGTGCGTGCTCGCCGCCTGAGACCCGGTGGCCCCCGCCGCGAGGCCTCGTCGTTTCACACAGGCGTCAACACCACCGCTTGGCCATGCTGCGGCATCATCCAGGTTCCGCACACCACCATGCGCCGCGAGCCCGGGAGCGACAGGAGAGAATGAGCGGACCAATCACCCTGCGTGGCGCGACACCTGAAGATGCCCTCGCGCTTGCGGAGCTGATCACCATTGCCGGTGCCGGCATTCCGGAATGGCTCTGGTTGGGCATGGCGGAACCGGGGGAATCCGTCCTCGATGTCGGCGCCCGCCGGGCACGGCGCGATGTCGGCGGCTTCTCGTGGACCAACGCCATCGTCGCAGAGGAAAGCGGCCGCACGATCGGCATGATCCTCGGCTACCGGCTCAAGGAGGACGATACCGACCTCGCGACAATAGGACCCGTTCTGCGTCCCTTCCTGGAACTGGAGCGGGTCGTTCCGGGAAGCTGGTACATCAACGCCTTCGCTCTCTACGAGGCGTGGCGGTGCCGGGGCATCGGCGCGCGGCTACTCTCCGCGGCGGAACGGAGGGCGCGCAAGGCAGGTTGCTCGGGCATGAGCGTGCAAACCTTCTCCGCCACGCCGCGTGCGGAGGCTTTCTACCTCCGGCACGGTTTCCACCGCATCGACGCTCGCCCCCTGCCGGATCCCTCCCCTTGCAAGTACCGCGGCGACACCGTGCTTCTGGTGCGCGACCTCCCGTCGGGCGAAGGCTGAGTGCGCGACGCCCTCACCCAATCGCGGTCCGCACCCGGCGAACCATGGCAAGGCCGAACAGCGCAACGGCGAACACGGCAAGGCCGCCTGGAGCCGGCACCGCCGTGCCGCCGCCGCGCCCGAGGAACTCGATGGTCACGGAGCCAGCCCCGAACGTGTCGACCAGCGAGAGCGACTGGCTGCCCGGGATGTAGCCGCCGAAAAGGCTATTGACATAGGAGCCACCGCCACCGCCCGGCCCGCCGCCGAGTTGAGAGCTGCCACCACCGCCGCCACCACTGAAGCCACCGCCGCCGCCGCCCGACCCGAAGCCGCCGCCGCCGGCGCCGCCGCCATAACCGCCGTTGCCGCCACTCGTTCCGCTGCTGCCGCCCGCCGCGGTCCCTGTCGCCGCGCCGCCGCCCCAATTATTGCCACCTACCCCGATGCCAGCGCCAAGAAAGCCGCCACCCCCGCCGCCGAAGGCGCCGCTCTCGCCCGAGGTTCCGCCGAAGCCCGCGGTGCCGCCCGCGCCACCGGCGTTCCCGCCGGCGGTGCCGTTCAGCGTCAGCGACGCATTGAGGCCTGTCTGGGAGATCACCGTGGAACTCCCATTGGCCCCGCCGCCACCACCTGCCACGACCAGCGGAGTCGCCGGGCTGCCCAGCAGGAACACGAAGCTGCCTCCACCACCGCCACCGCCGCCAAAGCCAAGGCCACCGTTCCGCCCGACGATGATGTTCAGCGTCTCAGTGCCGTTGAACGTGAAGATGCCCTCGGCGAGGGCGCCGAACCCGCCGTCCTTTACGTTGGTGGGGCCGCCCGACGCACCGGCGGCGGTAATCCGGTAATCGCCGGGGTCCAGCAACGCGTAGATTTGAAGCGAGCCGGTGTAGCTGAAGATGATCGGCGCGGCGAGCGCCGGCGCCGTGGCTGTGACGAAACCGGCAATCACCGCGGCGAACGTGCAGACGCGCATCTGGAACTCTCCCCCCATGGTCGGACAATCACATCGGGACCGTTGCAAGTGTGCAAGGCGGAATCGGCTGCAACCGAGCTCAACCCGCCACTTTGCATACGACCGTCCGTTGAAAGCCGCCGGCTGCCGGGCGGTGACTGCCCGCCCGGGCGCTTCTGGGCGCGTAGGGGAAGATGGCATGAGCGTGCACGCAGCCAGCGCGTGGTCGCGCTCGCACGTTCTGCCGCGCACGATACAAGGGGAGAGAGATTGGTGGACCCGATACGATTCGAACGTACGACCTCTGCCTTCGGAGCGCTACCGGAACGATTTCGCCAGGCTTTCTCTTTCTACGCTGCGACCCTCTAAGACCTCGAGTTGTCCGAGACCGCTCCGTGACCCAGCGCGCGGCGCGACGGGCGCGCTGGCCGCTGTCGCCGCAGTCCCGGCGATCATTGTCCTGCGCGTGATCATCGTGCGGCCTCGGTGCGCCAAGCCGATGCGTGAGCGATATGGGTCATGAGCAGTCTCCTTGCTTGAACACGATCGGCGTCGATCACCATGGTCAGGCCAGCCCCGTCCATCGTGCGGCGAAGGCCCACATGTCGGTGATCTCCCCGATCAACTGAGGGATCGGCTTGCCGGTGCCGTGGCCGGCGCGCGTATCGATGCGCAGCAGACGAGGACGGTCGCCGAGATCGGCGGCCTGCAAGGCGGCGACGTATTTGAAGCTGTGGGCGGGCACGACGCGGTCATCGGCGTCGGCGGTCGTGACGAGGATCGCGGGGTAGGCCGCGCCGGAACGGATGGTGTGGTAAGGCGAGTAGCCCAGCAGGTTACGGAAGTCCGCTTCATCGGCAGGATCGCCAAACTCACTGACCCACAGTCGACCGCCGGTGAACCGGTCGAAGCGCAGCATATCCATCACGCCGACGCCGGGCAGCGCGACGGCGAAGAGGTCGGGCCGCTGGTTGACCGTGGCACCGACGATCAATCCGCCATTGGACGAGCCCTGGATCGCGAGACCATCCGGCGGGGCGATGCCTTCGGCCTTCAGGTATTCGCCCGCGGCGATGACATCGTCGAAGCTGTTCTGCTTGGCGAGCAGACGGCCGGCATCGTGCCACGCCTTGCCGTATTCCCCGCCGCCGCGGATGTTGGCGACCGCGACGACACCACCCCGCTCGACCCATGCCAGGAGCGCAGGCGAGTACATCGGGACGACGCTGATCCCATATCCGCCGTAGACATGCAGCATGGTCGGCGCCGGGCCGGCGATGTCGGCACGGCGGACGAGGAACATCGGCACCCGTGTGCCGTCCTTCGAGGCGTAGAAGCGCTGCTCCACGACGATGCGCGGGTCGATCGTCACGTCAGCCTTCGCCCACGTCGTGCTGGCCTTGGCGGAAACGTCGTAGCGGTGGATCGTGGTCGGTGAATTGAAGCTGGTGAAGGTGAAGAACGCCTCGTTGTCGGAGAGGCGGCCGCGGAACCCGCCGGCGGTTCCGATGCCGGGCAGCGCCACCGCACCGTCGGGTGTGCCGTCGAGCCGATACCGTCTCACTTCGGTTTGCGCGTCGACCAGGTAGGAGACGATGAGCCTGCCGCCGAGAAGGACCGCATCGCTCAGCGTGGCGTCCTGCTCGGGGACGAGCTCCACGAATTCTGGATCGGCGGCAGCCAGATCAAAAGTGACGATCCTGCTGCGCGCAGCACCTTGCTGCGTGGCCAGGATGACACTCGTGCCGATGCACCCGATCACGGCCCAGAAGTGATCGAAGTTCGACACGAGCGTGCGCGACGGCCAGCCGGGGCGCGTGAGATCGACGATCGTAGGTGTGCTTCCGCCCGACCCGGGGGACGAGAAGATCGCGGCGTGGCGGCCATCGTCGGTCACTGTCGTGATGATGTGCACGAGATGCGGCTGGTCGGGCGTCGCATGGAGGACGCGGTCGTGGGCCTGCGCCGTTCCGAGCGCATGGAAATGCACAGCATGGCCACCCACCGGCGCCGCCGACGGCGTGTTGTCGGCGGGCGCAGGAAAGCCCGAATAGAAGAATCCGGAGCCGTCCTTGGCCCAGGCGATGGTCGTGAACCGCGCCCAGCGAATCTCGTCCTCAAGAAATACGCCGCTCGCGACGTCGAGGATGCGGATCGTCCGCCAGTCGCTGCCGGACTCCTGCACCCCAAAAGCGACGAGCCTGCCGTCCTCGGAGGGTGACCATTCCGCGAGTGCGGTCGTGCCGTCGCTCGACCACGCATTCGGGTCGATCAGCACACGATCAGGCCCGTCCACTCCCTCACGCATGATGAGCACGGCTTGGTTGTGGAGCCCGCCGTTGCGCGTGAAGAAGTAGCGGCCGCCCCGCTGCAGCGGCGCGGTGAGCCGCTCGTGATCGAACAGCGTGGTCAGCCGCGCGTGGAACGCATCGCGCATAGGCAACGTTGCGAGATAGGCACGGGTGGTGCGGTCCTGCGCGGCCATCCAGGCGGCGACCTCGCGATCACTGCGCGCGTCGTTCTCGAGCCAGCGGTAGGGGTCGGCGATCCGGTAGCCGAAACGCTCGTCCACGACATCGCTGCGCCGCGTTTCCGGGTAGCTGATCGCCGGCATGGCGGCCTCCGTTGCCTGGCCTTGGGCCAGACGGATGGGAAACAGACGTGACAGCGCGGTGACGAGAGCGGTGCCGAGCATGCCGGCGAGCAAGGCACGGCGGCGCGATGCGGGCAGGTCTCGCATTGTCAGGGACTGACCGGACTGCGCGCGATCACCTTGATCTCGAAGTCGAACCCGGCGAGCCACGTGACGCCGATCGCGGTCCAGGTCGGATGCGGCGGGTTGGGGAAGTGCTGGTTCTTGACCTTCATGAAGGTCTCGAACTGCACCTGCGGGTCGGTGTGGAAGCTGGTCACATCGAGGATGTCATCGAAGCCGCAGCCGGCCGATCCGAGCGTCGCCCGGAGGTTCTCGAAGGCGCGCTGCACCTGGCGCTCGAAAGCGGGCTCTGGGCTGCCATCGTCGCGGCTGCCGACCTGGCCGGAGACGAACAGCAGGTCGCCGGATCGGACTGCGGCGGAATAGCCATGCTTCTCGTACAGGGCGTGGCGGTTGGGTGGAAAGAAGGCTTCGCGTTGGGTCATTGGCTCACTCCTTCGATTGCGGTGGACAAGGGTGCTGTCGTGGCGGCGCGTCACGCGGCCGCCGCTGCCGTCGGCCGCACTCCCGCTCAGCTCTTTACAAAGGCGAGCAGGTCACGGTTCAGCACACCGGCGTTGACCGTGAGCATGCCGTGGGAGAAGCCCGGATAGGTCTTCAGCGTGCCGCTCTTCAGCAGCCGGACCGCGATCCTGGCCGAGCTGTCGATCGGCACGACCTGGTCGTCCTCGCCGTGCATCACCAATGTCGGCACGGTGATCGCCTTCAGGTCCTCGGTCTGGTCGGTCTCCGAGAATGCCTTGATGCCCTCGTAATGGGCCTTGGCGCTGCCGCTCATGCCCTGCCGCCACCAGTTCTGGATTACGCCTTCATGCGCGGTCGCACCCGGGCGGTTGAAGCCGTAGAACGGCCCCGCCGGCACATCGCGGAAGAACTGCGCACGATTGGCCGCCAGCGCATGGCGGAAGCCATCGAACACCTCCATCGGCAGGCCGCCCGGATAGGCATCGGTGCGGAGCATGATCGGCGGGATGGCTGCCACCAGCACGGCCTTGGCGACGCGGCCGGCCGGCTGGCCGTGCTTCGCGACGTACCGCACCACTTCGCCGCCGCCCGTGGAATGCCCGATATGGACGGCGTTGCGGAGGTTGAGGTGCTCGGCCACTGCGAACGCATCCGCCGCGTAATGATCCATGTCGTGGCCGTCCGACACCTGGGCCGAGCGGCCATGGCCACGCCGGTCATGCGCGACGACGCGATAGCCGTGCTGCAGGAAGAACAGCAACTGCGCGTCCCAGTCGTCAGACGAGAGCGGCCAGCCGTGATGGAACACGATGGGCTGGGCGTCGCGCGGGCCCCAGTCCTTGTAGTAGATCTCGACGCCGTCGTTTGTCGTCACGGTTGGCATGGTGGCTCGTCCTTCTGTGGAGGTGGTGCTCTGTGCTCCTGCCGCGCGCGGCAGGCCGGCGAGAGCGACCATCGCGGCCGCTCCCAGTTCGATGATCTCGCGCCGTGTCGGCGCCTAGCTCATGGCGGAGGCCTCGTGTCCTGCCGACAACGCGCCTCTCCACATGAAGGCTTCGCGTTGGGTCATGAGAATTGCTCCATGATCGTTGGTGGGCGATGCGCGCTGGAAAGGTCACGCCTCTCTCGCAGCGATCACGCTCGCCGCAGGTGTCGCCTTCTGGCTCGATCAGTGGGCTCGGAGCCTACGTCTCGCGATCATCGAGCCAGGAACCATGGACCCCGGCGGGAACCCATGCCGGCATCTCGATCGCGGCGATCGGTCCCGCTGCTACCCGCGTGGCATCGAGGATCCAGAGTTCGGCCTGTCGTGTCCGCAGATCGGTGATGTAGGTGAGGAGCCAGCCATGATCCTCGCCCTGGCCAGTCGGGTCGGCCGCGAAGCACGGTTCGCCGGCATAGACACCCATCGGCAACGAGAGGTGCTGGCGCTCGCCAGTCGAAAGGTCGTACTTGGCGATACCGCAGGTCTCCGTCCCACCCCCCGGGAACGAGCAGGCGTATGAGTAGCGGCTCTCACGCCCCGTATAGGCGAGGTTCATCGTAGGGAACTCGGTGACGAGGTCGTCCATGATCTCATTGCGGGCCGTGCGCTGCGCCGGATCGATCGTCCAGCGCGAGCGGTAGCAACCGCCGACCGGCATCGCGTCATGCGGCGCAGACCCATTGATGAAGTCGCTGGCCGACCTCCACGAAGGCTCGTGCATGAACGGGCCCTCAATGACGATCCGCCCGCTCCCATCCTCCCAGGAATTGGCGAGGTGGATGGAGACGTGCGGATCGACGGCGATCCAGACCGGCGGTTCACCGCCGGAACGATCACGCTTCATGACGCCGACGCGCCCGCGATAGCCGCGGTCGAAATCATAGGGGAAGGCGAGACCGTTCTGGAGATTGAGGACGAGCGAGCCGTCAAACCAGATGACGTGGTTTTTCGTGATCGCGAAGTCGTGGATCACAGACGGACCAGGTCCCTCGATGATCTCGGACGTCACGAGCCGACCCGCCTTATCCGCGACGTGATAAGTGAGATGGGGAGGCAGCGGCGAATTGCCGATGAAGATCATCTCACCGGTCGCGGGACAGATCTTCGGGTGTGCCGTCATCATCGTCTTGAGCGCACCGTCGAAATCGTACGCGCCGACGGTCTCGAGCTCGGGCGTTATTTCGAAGGGCAGGTTCACCTCCTGCAGAGCGAGGATGCGGCCCGCATGGCGCACGATGCTGGTCGCCGCAGCACTGGCGTGGAGGTCCATCGTCCCGTCCTCGCGGAAGAGCTTGGCGCCATCCAGCGCTGGTGTGCGCATCCACCTGTTCCGGTACCATTCGACGCGGCCGCCGGAGAGACGGATGCCGTGCACCATGCCCGAACCGTAGAACCAGGCGCCCGGGTTGATCCCGTCCTTTGGGTTGTGACCATTGCGGAAGTAGCTGCCCGACAGGGCCGACGGGATCACGCCACGAACAGGAAGCGTGAAGGAAGTCGTCTCGTCCATGACCGGCTTGAAATGGCCGGTCATGAAGGCGGGCAGCCTGTCGCCGTCCGCGTGCCGGCCCGCGGCCAGCGCTTCGAAGGTGAGGATGGAAGAAGCTACGGTGGTTGCTGCAAGGCTGCTTGCTATGCGCAGGACGTCGCGGCGGGTGGCGTTCATCAGTTCGATCCCTTCGTCGCCTGGACGTGAGCCCGGCGGCGCTCGATCTTTGCGAGAAGAACGAGACTCGCGACGAGCACGAGCGCACCGTTGACGGGATGATAGGCAAGGAGCGGTGAGCCATCCCCGCCGGCCAGCACGAACTGCACGAGGGTGATGACGGCGAGGAGTCCTGCCCACCAGCCGAAGCCGCGCAGGCAACCCACGGAAAGCGCGCCGAGAAGCAGCACCAGCACAGGGAGTGCGAGAAGCGAGCCGAGGATGGCATGCGTTGAAAAATCGCTTCCTCCGAACAGCGCTTGTCCCGCCAGGAGGAACTGACCGAGGACCCCGGCCGGCACGAGCCATCCGCTTGCGGTGAACCAGAACGGCGTGCCGCGCTCGAGGTCCCGGAGGGTGTCGTGGACCGGCTTCATCGCGCGGCCCCTGCAACGATGGGCGACGTCGCGAAGCGGGAGAGCGCGTCGCGGTAGTCCCGCCCGGCATTCGCAAGGGCCACCGCGTCCAGGTCGGCGGTGCCGTACAGGAGAAACGTGTCCCGCCAGTCCATCGCAAAGCGGTTCACCGTGGCGCGAAGCGGCACGAGAAGCTCAGCAACCGTGAAGCGGTTGCGCCCTTCCCGCCGATAGGTGGCCTCGGCGGCGCCCATTGACGCTGCGATCATGACGGGCTTTCCGGAGAGACCGGCGCCCTCCGTATCCGGGCGGATGTAGCCCATCCGGGTGAGCACCTTGTCCTGCCAATCCTTCATCACCGCAGGGGTCGAGTACCACTGCATTGGGAACTGAAGGACGATGCGCTCAGCACCGAGAAGCCGGGCTGCTTCGCGCTCGCCGTCGCGATCCATGTCGATGCCCTGCGGGTAGAGGGCCGTCATGTCGGCGATCTGGACGTCGCGAGGCCTCTGGCCGCGCTCGCCAGCGCCGCATTGACGCGGGACCGAGACAGGTCAGGGTGTAAAAGAAGGATCAGGGTCATCTGATGCAGTCCACCTCTATCGAGCCTGTCGCAAAGGATCGGTTCGGGTCCGTCGGATACGGACAGGGCGGAAAATGACCCCGTGAGCGAAATCCTTCCAATCGATTGTTGATCTGATCTATTATCCACCTTGTGAATTTACGCTCAGTCGATCTCAACCTCCTGGTCGTTCTCGACGCGCTTCTCGACGAAGGACATGTCGGCCGCGCCGGCGATCGCGTCGGGCTCTCGCAGCCGGCGACGTCCGCGGCGCTTCAGCGCTGCCGCCACCTTTTCCGGGATGATCTCTTGGAAAGACGTCATGGGACGATGCGGCTGACGCCGAAGGCAGAAAGTCTCCGCCAGCCCTTGAAGGCCCTGCTGGCCTCGGCAGCGGCGCTCATCGATCCCCCGAAGGTCCCGCTTGCCGAAATCCAGGCGACGATACGCCTGACGATGGCAGACGCTCTCGCGCTTCTGCTGGTCGAGCCACTCCTTGCCGACCTCGCAGGTTCCGCTCCAGGCATCGATATCGTTCTGCAACCGTGGCGCGGAAACGAAGCGGCGAAGCATGCCCTGGCCGATGGCTCGACCGACCTTGCCGTCTCCGTTTCCCCCCCCGCCGACGACGAGTTGCGCCGCGAGCCATTGAGTGAGGAATCCTATGCCGTCGTCATGCGGGAGGGCCATCCGGCCGCGCGTCGCTTCACGCTCGAGCGCTGGCTCGCGTATCCGCACATCGTTGTCTCAGGGCGCGGCGAAGCGCGCACGCCGCTCGATACGGAGCTCGCAAAGCGCGGTCTCCGGCGACGCGTCAGGCTCGTCGTTCCGACATTCGACATGGTGGCGCCACTGCTACGGTCCACCACAATGATCGCGATGCTGCCGAAGCGAGTGGCGGAGCGGGCGACAGGTCTCGCCGTTTTCGAGCCGCCAATTCCCGTGGCGGGTTTCACGCTCTCGCTCGTCTCGCACCGCCGCCGCGAGCACGACCAGGCTCTACGACACGTCGCGGACCGGCTGGCAGCATTGTTCCGGTAGGCGACCGCTTCCAGGATCAGGGCGTCGTGCCGCGCCACCTGACATGCTCGATCAACGCGCGCAGCTTCGGCGCGAGGTTCCGCCGGTTCGGAAAGTACAGGAAGAAGCCGGGAAAGGGCGGGAAGAACATCTGCAGCAGCGGCACCAACTGACCGGACGAGACAAGGGGCCTGAACGTTTCCTCCATGCCGAAGGTGATGCCGCCACCGGCGCAGGCCGTGCGGATCATCAGCCCCATGTCGTTGGTGGTGATCTGCGGATCCACCGCCACGTCGAACTCCCGCCCGTCTTCGCCGAATTCCCAACGGTAGGGCGCGGTGTGCGGCGCCGCGCGCCAGCCGATGCAGCGATGCCGTACCAGCTCCGAGGGATGCGCGGGCACACCGAAGCGCGCGATGTAGGACGGCGCGGCGACGGCGGTCTGACGCTGCTCGCCCGACACCGGGATGGCGATCATGTCCTGCGCGATCACCTCGCCAAGTCGCACGCCTGCGTCATAGCCCTCGGCGACGATGTCGAATTCCTCGTCGGTGACCGTGACATCGATCTGGACGGCAGGATGGGCATCCACGAAACCCGCCAGCAGCGGCCCCGCGATGAAGCGCTCGGCAATGGAGGACACAGCAAGCCGCAGTAGCCCGCTCGGCGCGCTGTCGCGATCCGCCGTCGCATCCAGCGCCGCGCCGATCTCGCCGATGGCGGGCGCCATGCGCTGGTGCAGCTGCGCTCCCGCCTCCGTCAGGCTGACACTGCGCGTCGTGCGCTGCACGAGCGCGACGCCGAGCCGATCCTCGAGGCGACGGATTGCCTGGCTCACCGCCGATCGCGTGACACCCAGGTGCTCGGCAGCCGCGCGGAAGCTTCGCGCCTCCGCGACGGCGAGGAACACGGAGACGCCGGTCAGGTCCACGGCCATTGGTTACTCCACCTTACCACCGTGGGCAGCATTGGGCGAGTTCTCCGCTGGTTCAACCCTCTCTAGATGTCGCGCCGTTGATCAGAGAGGAGCCACACGATGATGCTCGATACCTACAGGCTGCTGGGCCGTTCTGGCCTGCGCGTCTCGCCCATGAGCCTGGGCACGATGACGTTCGGATCGGAGTGGGGGTGGGGTGCCGAGATCGGCGAGGCCCGCCGCATCTTCGACCTCTATGTCGATCGCGGCGGCAACTTCGTCGACACCGCGGTGAACTACACCGACGGCGCGTCGGAACGCTTCCTCGGCGAGTTCATCGGCGGCAAGCGCGAGCGGATCGTGCTTGCGACAAAGTTCACCATGGCGCGCGATCCCGGCAATCCGAATTCGGGCGGCAACCACCGGCTGAACATGATCCGCTCGGTCGAGCAGAGCCTGCGCCAGCTTGCCACCGACCGGATCGATCTTCTCTACCTGCACGCCTGGGACATGACGACGCGGCCGGAGGAAGTGATGCGGGCGCTCGACGATCTCGTCCGAGCGGGCAAGGTCCTCTACGCCGGCATCTGCAACACGCCCGCCTGGCGGGTCGCCGAAATGCAGACACTCGCCGAGCTGCGCGGGTGGTCGCCCTTCGTCGGGCTGCAGATCGAATACAGCCTGGTCGAACGCAGCGTCGAGCATGAGCTGATGCCGATGGCACGGGCTCTCGGGCTCGGCGTGCTGCCATGGTCGCCGCTCGGCGGCGGCTTGCTGGCGGGTAAGTACACGCGGGCGGACGTGGTGGATTCCCGCGAGGCGGCAGTGTCGCCCAGCCGCAAGGGCGTGATCGCCGCCTCCGGACACCTCAATGCGCGCGCGATCGCGATCGCGGAAGAGGTTCGCGCTGTCGCCGCGGAAGCGGGCGCGACTCCGTCGCAGGTCGCACTGGCCTGGACGCTGACGAATCCCGCGGTGGTGTCGCCCGTCCTGGGCGCCCGCACCGTTGCCCAGACGGAAGAAAACCTGGCGGCGCTAGAGGTGGTGTTATCGCCGGACCAGGCCGACCGCCTCAATCGGATCAGCGAACCCGATCCGATCTTTCCAGCCCGCTTCGTGCGGCGCCCGCTGGTGCAGCAGTTGATCCACGGCGGCGCCGCCGTGGCGCGCTGCCCGATCGCCACCCATGCAACAGGAGCCTGACGATGCGCCGCCAATTCGCAGTCCTGCTGACTGCGACCCTGCTGGGCGCACCGGTTCACGCCGAGGACACCGCCATGCGAGCGAGCCATCCCTATGTCGGCATGTGGGTCACCGATGACGGCCATGTGCGCCACGAACTCCTGCCGAACGGGCGCTATGTCGAAGCCCGTGGCCGGCGAGAGCGCGCCTATCTCGGGCGATACGAGGTCACCGGCACGCACATCGAATACTGGGACGACACCGGCTTCACCGCCGATGGCGATTTTGTCGACGCGGATACGCTGCACCATGGCGGCATGGTGCTGCGCCGCAGGCCCGCCGCGTCCCCTGCACATCGCTGACCGCACAATGCGATGCAGCGCACACGGTGTCTCGTCATCGGTCTCCTGCGTGCTTCGCGCCGTCATCCGTTGGCGTCGCTGCGCGCCTTGGGCCAATACGTCCCGAAGGACCAGAGATTGCCCTCCGGGTCACGGCAGGCGAACTCCCGGCTGCCGTAGTTCGTGTCGCGCAGCGGCATGGTAAACTCGGTACCCGCTGCCGCCAGCGTCGCATGCAGTGCGTCAGGATCGGCGATGGCGACGTAGAGCGCATCGGTGCGCCGGCCGGCCGCATCGCCGACGAGCCGGCCATACGCATCGTCGCGGCTCTGGCCGAGCATCAGGATCGAGGAGCCGAGGGCGAGTTCGGCGTGCTCCACGATGCCGCCGTTGCGGTGGACGGCATGCTCGGTGAAGCCGAGCTGCTCCTTCAGCCAGGTGATCATCGCCTCCGCGTCCCGGCACCGCAGTGTCGGAAAGATGCAGGGGGCTTCGGTGGTGGGCGTTGGCATCGGCTGCTCCTGTCGAACGTCGTCGCGCCCAGCATCGTCGCCGCCGGCGCGGCAGGCTTGAAGATTTGTCAACCGAAGGCGGGATCGTCCGGCTGCCGCAGGCGCGGGTCGCGCAGGGCGACGCGGCGGGCCCAGGCGCCGGGCGGCTCTCCGGCCAGCGCCACGAACTCCCGGATCAGGTGCGCCTGGTCGGCATAGCCACAGGACGCGGCGATCCTGGCCCAGCGGCCGGCAGCCTCAGCCTGTACCTGTGCCTGCACGCAGGCCCGCCGGAAGCGCATCATCCGCGCGATCCGCTTAGGGCCGACGCCGATCTCGACCCGGAACCGCTCGGCCAGATGTGTGCGGCTCCAGCCAATTTCCTCGGCGAGGCCGGCGATCCGCGCAGCACCACCAGTCGCGGCGAGGCGGCGCCAGGCGTAGGCGATGGCGGGCGAGGGCGCGAAGTCGTCGCGGCTGGCGACGAAGTCCTCGACCAGATCGAACCGGGCGTGCCAGGAGGGCGTCGCGCGGACGCGCTCCACCAGCGCCCGTCCCGCCGCGCGGAACACATCCCCGGCATCGACCATGCGCGCGCAGAGATCGACGACGGCGCCGCCGAGGCAGCGATAGGCGCCGAGCGGCGTGAAATCCACCTGCACGCAGGCGGCACTGCCGTCGGAGCGGATGTCGACCGGCCCCGCATACAGGCCCGCTGCGAAACTCCCCACGCGATCCGCCTCATGCGGTTCGCGGCCCAGCGCGATCCGGAATGGCGTGCCGAGGCTGATGATGAGCGGCACGACGAGGCCCGCCGTCTCGCGCTGGTGATGGTCCGCTGCGCGTGTCTCCCGGTAGCCCGCGATGGCGGAGACGAGATGGCGCGTGCGTTCGGACGGCGTGCGGCGGATGATCTCGAAAGCGTCCGGCGTTTCCATGCGCGCCATCCTCGCCTTGGCCAGGGCCGCGAGACAACGTCCCAGCTGGCTGCCGTCATCGCGCCTTCGCGAGCCCTTGCTGCAGGGCCTCGGCCGTGTCGTGGCCGAGGGTCGCGTCAAGCGCTGCGGTTCCAGATCGCGACCGACGACCAGGCGGAGACCGACCGGTACTGGGATGCCATCGTCGCCAACGGCGGGCAGGAGAGCGCCTGCGGCTGGTGCAAGGACCGCTGGGGCGTGAACTGGCAGATTACGCCGCGCGTATTGACGGAGGCGATCGCCGCCGGCGGTGGCGAGGCGAAACGGGCCTTCGAGGCCATGATGACCATGCGCAAGATCGACATCGCCGCCATTGAGGCGGCACGGCGCGGATAGAGGAGGACAAGCGATGTATGTCGATGGGTTCGTGCTGGCGGTGCCCACCGCAAACAACGAGACCTACCGCAGCCTCGCGGCCGACGCCGCGGTGGTGTTCAAGGAACATGGCGCACGGAGCTACGTCGAATCCTGGGGTGACGATGTGCCCGAAGGCAAGGTGAACTCGCTGCACACCGCCGTGCTGCGCAAGCCCGATGAGACGGTGGTGTTCGCCTAGGCCACCTGGCCCGACAAGGCCACGCGTGATGCGGGCATGCGCAAGGTGTTCGACGATCCGCGCCTTGCCCAGTCAAAGGAGCAGATGCCGTTCGACGGCACGCGCATGATCTTCGGCGGGTTCGAGGTGATCGTGCAGGCGTGACGCGCGGGAACGCGTGCGGTGATCCCCACCATCACGGCGTTCGAACGCTCGCCCGATCGCGGCAGGGGGCTCGCGCGCGACATGCGCGTGCGCTGGGCGCTGGGCGCTGGAGTAGGTGGGGCAGCCGTATGACGTGCGGCTCGTGTCGTTCGATGCCATGATGCAACCAGCGCACCGCGCGCTGCATCCGTTCGGACAGATCCCGACCTGGCAGGAAGGCGGTCTCGTCCTGTTCGAATCAGGCGCAATCGTGCTCCATGTCGCCGGGCGCCATCCGGGCCTGCTGCCGGATGACGCGCAGGCGCGGGCACGGGCTGTCGCGTGGATGTTCGCTGCCCTCGATACGGTCGAGCCGCCGATCTGGGAGTTCAATATGGCGCGGGTGCTCGAGGGCGACATGGCCTGGCACGCTGCGCGCGAGCCGATGCTGAAGCAGCGCGTGCATGTGCGGTTGAGCCAGCTCGCGACGCGGCTGGGCGATGCCGACTGGCTCGATGGCGGCTTCACCTCTGGCGACCTGATGATGATCACGGTGCTGCGACGGCTGGCCGGGTCGGGGCTGCTCGAGCAACACCCCACCCTTGCCGCCTATGTCGCCCGCGGCGAGGCGCGGCCTGCGTTCGGGCGCGCATTCGCTGCGCAGCTGGCGGTGTTCACCGGCCAGCCGGGCCATGAGGGGTGAGACACTCGCCACCGCGCTGCTCTGGGCTGGTGCGCTCGGCTGCAGTGCGATCGGGGGCGTCTACTTCGCCTTCTCGGCGTTCGTGATGACCGCGCTGCGGGCCATTCCTCCCGCGGCCGGGATGGGCGCGATGCGCTCGATCAACCGCGTGATCCTGCGCTCCGCCTTCATGCCTCTGTTCTTCGGCACGCCGCTGGCGGCGCTGCTGCTGTTGCTGCTTGGCATCGTGGGACTGTGGGGGGCCCGCTCGTGGCCGGTGATGCTCGGCGCCGTCGTTCATCTCGCCGGGATGACGGGCGTGACCGCCGCGTTCAACGTGCCGCTGAATACGCGGCTCGACGGGGCCGGCGAGAACATTGCGCGGGCCGAAGCGAAGTGGCTGCACTACCTGAGCGCCTGGACACGCTGGAACCATCTGCGCACCATTTCGTCCATCACCGCCTCTGCCCTGTTCGTTGTGGAGCGGGTTCGTTCCGGATAATGTTGGAATGTCATTTGTCATCAAGACCGCCATCGCTGACCCGGAAGCGCAAACCTTCGTCTTCGTGGCACAGAAGACGATGTACGGCGGCAGGCTCATCGCTGCCGGAGACGTGGTGTATGTGTTCGCGAGCGAGAACACCGGCGGTGCGGGGCTCGTCGCACGCGGGATCGTGACCGCCGCCGAGGCGGTACCGCGACGACCCGGCATCACACGGCAGACGCCGCGCGTCAGCATCACCGTCCAGCATACCGCGCTGGCGAAGCGCCGGCTTGGCCGGAACGAGCTGAAGCCACTGAAGGGTGGGGCCGGCGGCGAGCCGGGAGCCGAACTGAACTTCAAGCTCTATCGCCAGGCGACCGACAAGATCGTTGGCATTTCCGACGCGGCGGCGGCCTTTCTCGATGCATGCTTCTGAGGCCCCGCGTCACCGGTACGGGTTCGATGCCGGCTGCCCCGTGCCAACGGTCCAGACATCGTCAGGCAACGAACGATCGCGATGGCATACCCTGTCGTGGTCTGGATATTGGATCGCGTCGATTGGCGCGCGTGTGCCGACGATGAGGCAACGTGTCGGGCTGGCGCTACGATTGTGCAGGTAATGTCCGACCGCGACGCCTGCTCTGAACGTTGCCGCGTCGCCAGTGCGCAACAGGGTCACGAAATCGCCCTCGATCAGTGTGACCTCGCCTTCGAGAACATAGACCATCTCGTCTTCCGCCGCGTGCCAGTGCTTGAGCGAGGACCGCGACCCGGGATGCAGGATCTCGATGTTCGCACCGAACTGCGTCAGGCCGCCCGGCTCGCTGATCCATAGAGTCTGTGCCGGACCGCACGCATCGTCCGGCTCGCGCTCCTCCACGATGAACCGGTCCTGAGTGAAGGATGGCATTGGCTCAACTCCGTTCGTCAGGGCGAGATGCCCCAGAATGCCGGTCTCCCGCCGTGGGATGAAAGGCGAGATGAAACGCCTCGGGCCGCATGATCTTGGCGAAGTAGTGCGCTTCCGCTGCATGCCACTGCCGCTCCCACGGACCTATCGTCTCCTCGCGCGCGATCAGTCTGGCCTCGCGTTCGGCATCCTGCGCGACGGCGAGGATGCGAAGGTCGAGCAGATCGGCCAGTTCGGGGCGCGCTGCATACACGCCTTCCAGAATGACCACGGTGCGAGGTGTCAGCACCGTCAGCGCATCGACCAGCCGACCGTCGAAGGCGTCCCAGTCGAAGGCGCGCCAGTTTGCCGCGCGCCCGGCGCGCACCGTCGCCAGCACGTCGCGCTGGCGTGTCCAGTCGATGCAGGTCGCGGAAAGCACAGCCGGCTCGTCGTCGTGCAGGGCGGTGCCGCCGGAGTAGAAATCATAGCCGGCGATCAGCGCCGCATCGGGCCGCTCAGCTAGCGCAGCGGCCAGCGTGGACTTGCCCGTCCCGCTCCGCCCGTCGATCGCGACGACGAACGGTCGCGACGATCCACGCGCCCACCGCGCGATGGTCTCCGAGAGTCAGTCGGCAACGGTCATTGTTGCACCGACACGCCGGCGGGCAGGTTGGGCGTCGCGGCGGCACAGTCCGATCCGGCAAGCGGGGTCACGTGGCGTACGATCACCTCGACGAAGGCGGCGGGCTGCTCGAAGGGCGGATTGTGCGCGCTCTCCTCGAACGGGAAGAGCCGGCGAAACGGCGCCGACACGGTGCGGAACCAGGTCTCCGCCAGCGACGATGGCACCTGCCGGTCATGACGACCCTGGATCAGGAAGACCGGCACGTCGAGGTGGCGCATGTGCCACAGGCGAAGCTGGGAGAATTCCGGCCAGAGGCGTTCGAGGGACCAGCGGTTGCCGCGGCCGAACAGCCAGAGATCGTAGAGCCCCACCTCGCTCTGCTGGAGTGCACGCCAGATCAGCGCGCCGGTCGAGAGGTCAGGCGCGTGGAACGCCCCGCCCAGACGCTCGTTCCAGCGGCGTGACACCAGCATGGCGTCCACGTCGTGCGGCGGCGGCCCGATGGTGCGCAGCGCCGCGATCGCCGCGGCGTCGCGGCGACGCTCCGCCTCATCCAGCGCGGCCTGCCAGGACATGCGCTCGCCCGCCGGCATGTCCACCACCTGCGCGATGCCGACATAGGCCAGCACGTCGCCGGGATGCCGCGCGGCGTGCAGCAGCCCTGGCGCGGTGCCCCAGGAATGCGCGACGACGATGGCGGGCCCCGCGCCGAAGCGGGTGCGCATCGCGTCGATCAGCGCGTGAAGGTCGGCGACGAACTGCTCAATTCGCATGGTCTCACCAGGGATCGGCGGGTCGAACGACCGGCCAGTGCCGCGCTGTTCCCAGTAGACGACCAGGAAATGCTGCTCGAGCTCCGGCACGAAGGCGCGGAACAGCGGGGATTCCGACGCGCCGGGGCCGCCATGCACCAGGACGAGCAGCGGGTTGCGCGTGTTCGTTCCCCGCAGCCAGATGCGCTGGCGCACGCCGTTGAGCATCAGGTCGGTCATCTCCGCGACGCTGCCGTCGCGTGGGCGCCCATCCGGCCCGCGAAAGGCGGGGGTGCTGGTGCAGGAGCCGAGCGCCAGCAGCAGGGCCAGCCCGGCCACAGTCAAGGCGGGCCACAGCCAGCGGCGCATGGCGCTGCACATCTTCATCTATCCCGAAGCCGAGCGGCGCGTGGATGAGGTGCGGCGTGCTGCGCGCGACTGCCGCGCTTTGCTGGCGCCGCTCGACGCCCACATGACCGGGCGCAAATGGTACGTCGGAACCGAGCCCAGCGTCGCCGACTTCGTCGCGGCCTGTACGCTGGATTGGGCCGACGAGGAGGGCCTCCTGGACACGGCGCCTGCCCTGAAGGCTTTCCTTGAGCGCATGTACGCCCGGGCAAGCGCACCGCCGACGATTGCGGAGGAGTTCGCGGCGCTCCGGGCTGGCAACTTGCCCGGGCGGATGCGGTGCGCCGCCTGACGGCGTCGATGCGCGGCATTCGAACGCCTCACGCGCGCAGCCGTGCCTGGACGGCGGCCAGCTTCTCCGGGTTGCGCACGACGTAGATCGCTGCGATGCGGCCGTCGCGGATCTCCAGCGCGGTGCTCTGCGGCAGGCCATCGGGCTCCAGCGTGACGTAGCCGGGCAGTGTATTGACCAGGCCGAGATGCAGCAGCGCGGTGATGCCCTCATCCCGCCGGCGCGCGAGGCCAACGAAGAAGCGCACGATCCTGTCGGCCCCCTCGATCGGGTTGAGCGCGGCCAGCCGGATGCCACCACCATCCGTATGCAGCACGGCGTCCTCCGTCAGCAGTTCGCGCAGGACCGTTTCGTCACCCGTCTGGGTCGCGGTGAGGAAGGCGCGGGCTATCCGTTCGGCCTCGGCGCTGGTGACGCGGTGTCGGGGCGTGGCGTCGCCGAGCCGCGCCCGCGCACGGCTCGCGAGCTTGCGGCACGCCGCTTCGGCCCGGCCCAGCAGGCCGGCGATCTCCGCGAACGGCGTCTCGAACAGGTCGTGCAGGATGAATACGGCGCGCTCGGCCGGTGAGAGGCGCTGCAGCGCCAGCAGGAACGCCACGGACAGGTCCTGCGCGCGCTCGTGCGCGGCCTGCTGCGGCGGATCCCGTGACTCCAGAACGGGCTCGGGCAACCAGGGGCCGACATAGATCTCCCGGCGGTGGCGGGCCGACTTCAGGTGGTCGAGGCTGAGCCGGGCCGTCGCCTTGAGCAGCCAGGCGCGCGGCACCGCGATGCTGCTTCGCTCGGCGCCCTGCCAGCGCAGGAACACGTCCTGCACGATGTCCTCCGCGGTCGCGAGCGAGCCGGTCATGCGATAAGCGAGCCCGATCAACTCGGCACGGAGCGGAACGTAGTGCTCGGCCGCGTCGGGCTCGCCCTGCATGGTCAGGCGGCCGCCGGCGCGGCGGCCTGCGGCGGCACCGCGCGGAAACCGATCGCGAGGCGGTTCCAGCCATTAATCGTGACGATCAGCAGGGTGAGCTTCACGATCTCCTCATCGTTGAAATGCGGCTTCAGCCCGTCATAGTCACCGCCCGGCGCACGGGTCGTGGCGACTAGCGTCAGCGCCTCGGTCCAGGCGAGAGCCGCGCGTTCCCGCGGCGTGTAGTGCGGCGCCTCCCGCCAGGCGTCGAGCAAATAGAGCCGGGCCTCCACCTCGCCGGCCTTGCGCGCGTCGCGTGTGTGCATGTGGATGCAATAGGCGCAGCCGTTGATCTGGGAAGCGCGTGTCTCCACCAGCTTGATCAGGCTGTGCTCAAGCCCGCTCGAGGACACGGCCTTGTCGAGGTTCAGCATGGCCTTCATGAGCTGGGGAGCGGCTGCAAAGTAGTCCAGGCGGGTCGTCATCGGGGACCGTCCTTGCTGTGGGTTGTCCCCATAGGACGAGGCAGGGGCGCCGGATGTGACCGGCCGCGCAGGATGCGGCGCAGATTCCCCGTCACTTCGTTGGGACGATCCGCTCGATGGCCGTCTTCAGGGATGTCGTGCCGCGCCGATGTTCGTTCCCGGCCTGCTGCGTGACCAGGCCGTTGGCGATGCCTTCGTACATCCCGAGCAGGGCGGCCGCCACCTCGGCGGGCACGCCCTGCTCCGCGAGCATGGCGGCGCGGCGTTCCGCCGGAACCAGGATCGGCGCCACGGGATGCCCGAGCACTGCGGCAAAGGCCGTCGCCACGTCGCCTGCGCTCCAGTCTTCCGGCCCACTCAGCTCCACGATCCGCTTGCCGGTCCATTCCTCGCGCAGCAGGCCTGCCGCCGCCCGCCCGACATCGATCGTGCTCACCATCGGGATGCGCTTTGCGGGATCGAGGAAGGTCGGGAGCGTGCGGTCCGCCTTGGCCGCCGGCGCCACTTCATCCCAGGTCTCGACGAAGTACCCGGGCCGCAGGAAGGCCGTTGCCGGCGATGCCCCATCCAGAAGGGCTTCGAACCGGTTGAGCGTGGCGATCACGCCGGTGCCGGAAGCGTGCTGCGCCCCGACCGACGACAGGATCACAGCCTTGGGCAGGCGAGCGCGCCGCACCGCGGCGGCCAGAGCCGCGCCAAGCTCTCCGGTGCGCACGAAAGGATCGCCGTCCGCCGGCGGTGGGTTGAGAAGGAAGGCCCCGGATGCGCCCTTCAAGGCATGGGCCATGGCATCGGCAGCCTCGATGCGTGCGACCGCCACTTCGGCGCCGAGAGCGGCCCATCTCTCACCGTGGCGAGCGTTGCGCAGGACGACGCGCACCGGCTCGCCAGACTCCAGCAGGGCGCGCGCCGTCTCGCCGCCGGCCCGCCCATTCGCGCCAAGAACGACATGCATGGTCGACACTCCATCCGTTGCGTGATGGCGCTTGGGGTAGCGACGCCGCTTACATGCGTCCAATGCATGTGAAATATTGTACGTATGCGCGAAGCGGATTTACGCCGGGCCGACCTGAACCTGCTCGTGGCGCTGGACGCCCTGCTGGAGGAGCGAAACGTCACGCGCGCAGCGCAACGGCTGGGCATCAGCCAGCCGGCCGCGAGCCGTGCGCTGGGGCGGTTGCGCGCGCTGTTCTCGGACGCGCTGCTGGTCGATGGTGCCGGCGGCTACGTGCTCAGCGCCCGCGCCGAGGAGGTCCGCCCCCAGCTGCGCACGATCCTGGGGAGCGTCGGCGAATTGCTCGACTCGCGCGCCTTCGATCCGAAGGCGGCGACGGGCCGCGTACGGCTTCTCATGCCCGATCTCCAGGCCGCCGCGCTGACACCCGGTCTGCTCGCCCTGCTTGACCGTGAGGCGCCGTCCCTGGATCTCGAGATTGTCGCGCCGGGCGCCAACCCGATCGAGGCGCTGGAGCAGGGTGTCGCGGATGCGATGGTCGGGCTGATCGACGAAGCGCCGGCCGGCACCCAGCGCCGCCGCCTGTATGACGAAACCCTCGTCACGCTGCTGCGCGCGAACCACCCCGCGCTTGCGAGGAAGCTCACGCTCGATCGCTACCTGGCGCTCGACCATATCGTGGTGAGCGTCACCGGCGTCGGGGCCGCACCGGTCGACGAGGTGCTTGCGCGCATGGGGAGAACCCGACGGGTCAAGCTGCGCGTGCCGAACTTCTTCGCGGCGGTCGAGATCGCCGCCCGCTCCGATCTCGTCATGACGCTGCCCGCAAGCCTGGCACGAGCGGCCGCCGACATGCGGCGCTTCGTGTCGCTGCCGCCCCCCCTCGATCTCGGGCGCTATTCGATGAGCCTCGTCTGGCATGCGCGGCAGCAGGACTCGCCCAGACACCTCTGGCTGAGGCGCGCGATCGTCACGGCGGCGACGGGCATGTCGTCCGCCGATCACCGCGTTGCGGCAACGCCGCGCCGATAGCCTGACACTCCCGTCACTCGTCCGAAGTCACGCCTTATCCTACGGCGACCTTGATGTGAGGCAGGTCGCGCGTCAGGGCGCGGAAGCCGACGCCGTAGTACATGTTCCGCGCGGCGGAATGCGCCGGTGCGCCGCGACAGGCTGCAAGCATGCGGGTCGCGCCCGCTGCCCTCGCCAGATGCATGCCGTGCAGCTGTAACGCAGTTCCCAGGCCGCGTCGCCTGAACTCCCGATGCGTGCCCACGGGCTCAAACTCCGCGGTGCGCGTCACCTCGTCCATCCAGATGATCGTGCTCGCGACGAGCGTTCCGTCCGGTGCCGCGATGAGCGTATGCAGGTCGGCCCGATAGGGCCAGGTCCGGCGGACCCGATCGAACGCCGCCTCGGTGAGGGGGGATGAAGGCCAGGCGGCCCGATGCGCTTGGACCGCCTCCGTCGCCGATATGTCGCCGCCGCTCACGAAGCGGAAGCCTTCGGGCAGGACGGGAGCAGGCAGGTCGGTCAGTCCACGCGCGTTGAACTGCACCCAGGGCCCGTCATCGCCGCCGGCATCGGCGTCGAACACGTAACCGTGTTCAGTGATGATGGGCGGCGCCACGGCATCCGCCGACTGCGCGGTCACCGACCGGTCGACGTCGCCTGCAACCTGATCGTGCCAGTCCAGGATCTCCGTCAGCAGCGGCGCGTCGTCCGGATGCAGCTGCCAGGTCAGGTTGGCCGTCGTCGCTTCACCGAACGTCCCGTCGCCGCGCGCGATCCGATACGGCAGGCAGGCCCACGCCCAGGCGACCAGCCGGTCGCCGGTGAACTACAGCCGGTGCCGCCAGAACGGGTGAAGCGCATCGAAATCCTTTGCCCAGACCCAGGCAAGTTCGCCGACGCAGGTCGATCGCGCCTTGAAGCGTCGCACTTCGCTTCTGCCGCTGCGGCCGTTGCGGCACCTGTGCCAGCCTCTAACGCCGGCCGACCCCGATCCCGGTCGCACGCGGGCCATGGAGCGCGCCGCCGGCGCGCAGGACCGGCCCTCTTGAGACGCTAAGGTCAGGAACGTGCCCGAGTAGATGAACTGCTTGCAATCACATTCCGGAGCGATCGGCCGAGGCGGGCTGTCCGCGCACTCGGGGGGCACCGATTTCGCCCCCGGGGACGACGCGCACGGCGTCTCATCAGGGTCAGCATCTCACGTGCCAGAGCGAATCCGAGACTCGACCAGAGGCCGGCGGATTCTCGCTGACTGCTTCCGTGGTGCTTCCGTGAGCACTTGCAGCACGCGGCAGCCGAAAAACGCTTCCGCTAGACCCTTGATTAGCGTAGATAATTTGGCGGACCCGATTGGATTCGAACCAACGACCTCTGCCTTCGGAGGGCAGCGCTCTATCCAGCTGAGCTACGGGTCCGTGCCGCCTAGGTAGCCGAAGCGGACGTGGGAGGCAAACGGCATGCGTGCCCCCCCCGGTGCCGCAACGCCCTGCGAGACGGTCAGTCGTCGCGGTGGGTGCGTTCCATCCGCTCGTGCCGCTCCTGCGCCTCGATCGACAGCGTCGCGATCGGCCGGGCCTCGAGCCGGCGGAGCGTGATCGGCTCGCCCGTCTCCTCGCAGTACCCGTAGGTGCCGTTCTCGATGCGCTCGAGCGCCTGGTCGATCTTGCTGATCAGCTTGCGGGCACGGTCACGCGTGCGGAGCTCGAGGGCACGGTCGGTCTCGGCGGACGCACGGTCGGTAATGTCGGGCTCCTGCATGCCGCCGTTCTGCAGGCTTGCGAGGGTCTCGTCCGCCTCCTTCAGAAGCTCGGCCCGCCAGGCAAGCAACTTGCGCCGGAAGTACTCGAGTTGCTGGGGGTTCATGAACTCTTCGGCGTCGGAGGGCCGATAGTCGGGCGGCAACGTCACGATCATCTCACGTCCCCTTGGGTCGGGCGCTACCGCCCCTTGGCCTCTCCCCCCGGCGCTTTCCCGGGGCCGCGAGGCGGGCGGACTATACTTGCGCGCCCCGTCGCCGCCAAGCCTGCAAAGCAGGCGCCAACCCATTGAGACAAAACGGTTTCAGTAAGCGTCGTCCCGGCCTGCCCCGCCACTGATGCTTCAGGCGGGTATCGCCTCCCGCCGCGCGCGCGCCACTTCGAGCCGTGCGAGCTCGACCTTCGCGCGAAGGCTGACGGCGGCGACGACGTCGGCCAGCCGCGGATCGGCCGCGACACCCGGCTCGTCGGCAAGCTGTGCCAGTGCGGCGAGCCTCTCGGGCGAGATGCGGCCGCCGAGCATCGCGCGCTGCAGCCCGGCGAGCTCGTCGAGCATGCTCTCGGCCCGCTGCCGCGCCTCGCGGTCACGCTCGCCCCCGGCGATCGTTTCCTGAAGCGCGATCAGCGACGCGGCGATCGTCACGCCCTCGGCCGACGCAGCCTCGCGCGCCTCGGACGCCGCGCCCGCAAGACCGTCTGCCGGTACGCGGAACCGCCCTTGCGCACCCGTGGCGCGGCCAAGCCGCGCGGGCGGCGCGATCGGGCCATAGCCTGTGATCTTCACCATCACCCACCTCCAGGCTGCACAGTGACGATAGGCAGCTTCGTCCGCAATCGGCAGGTTTTGCCGGGTCCGGAACGGCTGCGAGGGGCGGAATCCCTGGCTTTTCCTTGGCCTCGACGGTGGCACGGCGGTTGCGACCGGAAAGGCGACTGACCCTCGCCGCGAAGGACGACGCATTCCGATGCCCGGCCGCCTGCTCATCACCCTCCTCGCGCTCTCCCTCGCCGCGCTTCCGGCCGCGGCGCAGGTCCGCATCAAGGACATCGCCGACGTCGAGGGCGTGCGGCAGAACCAGCTCGTCGGCTACGGCCTCGTCGTCGGCCTCAACGGAACGGGCGACAGGATGGCCGCCGCCCCCTTCACCCGGCAGAGCGTCATCGGCATGCTCGAGCGGCTTGGCGTGAACACGCGCGACCAGGAGCAGCGGCTCGACACCAAGAACATCGCCGCCGTCATGGTCACCGCCCAGCTCCCCGCCTTCTCCCGCGCCGGCGCGCGGATCGACGTGCATGTCGCAGCACTCGGCGACGCGACGAACCTCACCGGCGGCACGCTTCTCGTCACCCCCCTGCTCGGCGCGGATGGCGAGGTCTACGCCGTCGCCCAGGGCCAGGTGGCCACCGGTGCGATCGCCGCGCGGGGTGCCGCGCAGAGCATCACCCGCGGCGTGCCCACCGCCGGCCGCGTCGCCTCCGGTGCGACGATCGAGCGCGAGCTCGCCTTCACCCTTGGCAACGGCAACGGCATCCGGCTGACGCTGCGCAACCCCGATTTCACCACCGCGCGGCGCATCGCCGAGGCGGTGAACCGCTTCGCCCGCAGCCCCGTCGCGCGCCCGACCGACCCCGGCACGGTGCAGATCGCCATCGCCGGGCCCGCGGCCGCGAACCTCGTCGGATTCATCACCGACATCGAGCAGCTCCGCGTCGAGCCCGACCAGGTGGCGCGCGTCATCATCGACGAGGCGAACGGCATAATCGTTATGGGTGCGAACGTACGCGTCTCCACCGTCGCGATCGCGCAGGGCAACCTCACGATCCGCGTCACCGAGACCCCGCAGGTGAGCCAGCCAAACCCCTTCGGCAACGGCGAGACGGTGGTCGTGCCGCGCACGGAGATCGAGATCCAGGAGGACAACAACCGCCGCCTCGGCGTGGTACCCGGCAACGTGACGCTGCAGGACCTCGTGCGCAGCCTCAACGCGCTCGGCGTCGGGCCGCGCGAGATGATCCAGATCCTGCAGGCCATCAAGGCAGCCGGCGCGCTGCAGGCCGAACTCGAGGTGATGTGAGATGCAGCTCGGCCCCAATCCTGCGGCGGACGCTGCCCTGCGCGGAACGCCGGAACTGCGAAGCACCGGCCAGGATCTCGCCGCCATGCGGAAGTCGGCGCAGGATTTCGAGGCGATGGCGCTCGGTGCGCTCCTGCAGCCGATGTTCGCCGGCACCGGCGATGGCGGGGCCTTCGGAACGGGCGGCAAGGGCGAGGCCGCCTGGGCGCCGATGCTCGTCAACGAGTACGCGCGCCTCACCGCTGCGAGCGGCGGCCTCGGCATCGGCGAGATGGTGCTGCGCCACATGATCGCTGCGCAGGAGAGGCTTCAACCCGCGATGCAGGACGCGACGGCGCCATGACAACCGGCGCATCCATGAGGGAGACGACCATGCTTCAGGCCTTGATTGCCGCCGGCGTGCGGCTGTCGGATCTTCTCGTCGCGGAGAACCGCGCGCTGACCGACCTCGATCTCGCCACGGCGGCGATGATCGCACCGGAGAAGCGCCGCGCGGTCGAGGCCTTCACAGCCGCAGAAGCCGCCGTGCGCAAGGGGGGCAGCCAGGCAGCCGGCGGCGAGCGCGATGCCTTGTCAGAACTCTCGACCCGGCTCGGCGAGCTCGCCGCCGCCAATCGCCGAATGCTCGAGCGCGCGCTCGCTGCGCAAGACATGGTGGTGCGCACCCTCACCGCCGCCGCGACGCCGAAGCCCGCCCTCTACGCACCGCCGCGCCCCGCCCCGGGCCATGCCGCTCCGCCCCAGCCGGTCGGGTTCTCCGCGAACGCCTGAGCGGCGGATGCCATCGTTGCGGCCGCGTTAGGGCGGTGGACGGACGGTGCGCCGCGGCGCATCGTCGCCCGGCCCGATGACGTCTCCTCCGTCCCCGCCCGTACCGAACCTGCCTGCGCGCAACGGCGGCACGCGCTCGAGCCTGCTCGTGGTGGCAGCTCTTTCCGGGGCAAGCGGGCTCGCTGCCTGGGCGGTGAAGGGCTCGGACAGCGTCGTCCAGGGCCTCGCCATCGCCTGGGGCCTCGCGCTCACCATCCTTCCCGTTCTCGGCGCGGCGCTGCTGCTCGCGGGCTTCGTCCAGGCCGGCATCGCGCGCGACACGATCAGCCGCTGGCTCGGTGCGGAGTCGGGGTTTCGCGGCCTCGCCATCGCCACCGTGGCTGGTGCGGCGACCCCCGGCGGGCCGATGGCGGCGTTCCCACTCGTTCTCGCCCTCGCCGCGGGCGGAGCCGACCGTGGCGCGCTGATCGCCTACATCACCGCGTGGTCCCTTAACGGGTTCCAGCGGATCCTCGTCTGGGAGATCCCGATCCTCGGCCCGGAATTCGCGGCCCTCCGCTTCCTCGCCTCGCTGCCTCTGCCGATCCTCGCCGGGCTGCTCGCGCGGCGCCTGCCGCCCTGGCGCGTCTGAGGCCGATGACCGCGACGGGCATCCTCATCTGGGCCGTGACGATCGCAACCGGGCTCGCGCTCTGGCGGCGCGACCCGCCTGCCATCGCCTCGGGCGTGCGCTTCGCGTTCGGCACGTTGAAATCGGTTCTGCCGGTGATGATCCTCGCCCTGCCGATGGCGGGGTTTCTCACCGTGTTGGTGCCAGAGCGCTTTGCCGCGGTGCTGTTCGGCGCCGAGACCGGGCTTCGCGGGCACCTGCTTGCGACCGTCGTCGGCGCCTTCATCCCGGGCGGGCCCTTCGTGTCCTTCCCGATCGTGCTTGCGCTCTGGAACAGCGGCGCGGGCGCGCCGCAGATGGTCACGCTCATCTCCGCCTGGTCGGTCCTCGCAATCAATCGCGTGATCGTGTGGGAAGCGCCGCTGATGGGCTGGCGCTTCGTCTGGCTCAGGCTGTTGACCGGCTTCTGGCTTCCGCTCGCGTCGGGGCTGATCGCCGAGGCGCTGCTTGCGCTTCTTCCGCCCGGCAGCATCGGGCGGTAGAAGCCCCTGCATGGGAAATCTCGTACGGGGCGCCGATGCGGCGGTGATGTGGGAAGCGCTGCTGCGGCGGCGCGGTGGCAAGGCAGGTCCCCTGCCAGTGCCGGCCGATGCCGAGGCAGCGCAGCTCGCCGCGCTGCTCGGTCCCGTCACCGCGCCGCCCGTCGCCCCGGATGGGATGTGGGTGACGGCCCATCTCGCGCAGAGCCTCGACGGTCGCATCGCCACGCGCTCGGGCGTCTCGCAATGGATCAGCGACCGTGCCGACATCATCCACACACACAGGCTTCGCGCGCTGCACCACGCGATCCTCGTCGGCGCCGGGACCATCGCTGCCGATGACCCGCAGCTGACGACGCGCGAGGTGAAGGGCGAGACCCCGGTCAGGATCGTCCTCGACACCGAGCGTCGCCTGTCTCCCGCCTACCGCGTGTTCTCCGGCGGCGCGCCCACACTCCTCGTCTGCGCCGCCGATGTCGCCGGGCCGCAGCGGCACGGCGAGGCGGAGGTGGTCCGCCTGCCCCGCGATGCGAGCGGGCGGCTCGATCTCGCCCTGCTCCTGCGCAGGCTGTGGCAGCGCGGACTGACGCATCTCTTCGTCGAGGGAGGTGGCGTCACGGTCGGGCGCTTCCTCGCCGCGGGGCTGCTCGACCGCCTGCACGTCGCCGTCGCGCCGCTGCTGATCGGCTCCGGCCTTTCCGCGCTCGTCCTGCCTGAAGCGACGCGGCCGGAGGACGGGCTGCGGGCAGAGGCGAAGACCTACACGCTCGGCGCGGACACGCTGTTCGACCTCGCGCTCGCCCGCGCCCGCCCGGCCTGCGCGCGATGACGACGCCGACCGACGAGGCGCGGGCCTTCTGGGTCGTCGCCGCCGGAAAGGGCGCGATCCGCGCCGAGACGCTGCAGCCACCGCGCGAAGGCGAGGCGGTCGTCGAGACACTGGCCTCCGGCATCTCGCGCGGCACGGAGAGCCTGGTCTTCACCGGGCGCGTTCCGGAGAGCCAGCACGCCGCGATGCGCTGCCCGATGCAGGAGGGCACGTTCGGCTTTCCGGTGAAATACGGCTACAGCGCCGTCGGCATGGTCCGCGAAGGCCCAGCGCCGCTGCTCGGCCGGCGCGTGTTCTGCCTCGCCCCGCATCAGACGCGGCTGGTCGTTCCCGCGACGCTGCTGAGCCCCGTGCCCGACGCCGTGCCGACCGATCGCGCGGTGCTTGCGGCCAACATGGAAACGGCGCTCAACATCACCTGGGACGCCGCGGCACTGCCGGGCGAACGCATGTTCGTCGTCGGCGCAGGCGTGGTCGGCCTGCTCGCGGCGCATCTGCTCGCGCAGATCCCGGGGGTTCGCCTGACCGTCGTGGATGCCGACAGCGGCAAGGCAGGCGCGGCCGCGGCGCTCGGCCTCCCCTTCTCCGCGCCAGGCGATGCAGCGGGCGAGGCAGACCTGATCGTGCATGCCTCCGGGTCGGCAGAAGGGCTCCGCTTCTGCCTCGCCCATGCTGCATTCGAGGGCCGGATCGTCGAGGCGTCCTGGTTCGGCGACAGGGAGATCGCCCTGCCGCTCGGCGAGAACTTCCACAGCCGCCGCCTGCGCCTCCTCTCCTCCCAGGTCGGCAATGTGGGCGGCGCGATGCGCGGGCGGCGCAGCCATGGCGAGCGGCTCGCGATCGCGCTCGCGCTGCTCGAGGACGCGCGGCTCGACGCGCTTCTGGACGGCCCTTCGGCCTTCGACGATCTTCCCGCCACCATGGCGCGGCTTGCCGCCACGCCAGGCGTGCTCTGCCATGTCGTGCGCCACCGCAACGACGATTAGGGGATATCCAACCGTGTTCAGCCTTACCGTCTGCGACCACGTGATGATCGCCCACTCCTTCAAGGGGGACGTGTTCGGCCCGGCCCAGAAGCTGCACGGCGCGACCTATGCGGTGGAGGCCGAGTTCCGCGTCGCCAGCCTCGACGCCGACGGGCTCGTCGTCGATATCGGGCTCGCCCGTGCCGAGCTTCGCCGCGCGCTTGACAGCTTCGACTACGACAATCTCGACGTGCTGCCGCAATTCTCCGGCAGGAACACGACGACGGAGTTCATGGCAGCGCATGTGCATCAGCTCCTCGTCGCCGCGCTGAAGGAGGGGCGGCTCGGCGCGGGTGGCAAACGCGTCACCGGGCTGAAGGTTCTGCTGCGCGAGAGCCCGCTCGCCTGGGCGGCGTTCGAGGGGCCCGTGGGATGACGCTCGCCCTGGTCGTTCCCGCGCCCTTCTCGGCGGTGAGCGGCGGCTATGCCTATGACCGCCGGATGGTCGAGGGGCTTCGCGCGCGCGGACACGCGGTTCGTGTGGTCGAGCTGCCCGGCCGGCACCCGCTGCCCGACGCGGAAGCCGAGGCCGCGGCATGGCAGGCGCTGGCTGATCGCGCGCCGGATGAACGCCTCATCATCGACGGGCTCGCGCTTCCGGCCTTCGCGTCCTGCGCCGAGGCCGTCGAGGGCGTCGGCGCCGTCGGTCTGATCCACCACCCCACCCCGCTCGAGAAGGGCCTGACGGACGCCGAAGCGGCGGTGCTGCGCGAGAAGGAGGCGAGCCTGCTTCCCCGCCTCGCGCATCTCATCGCGACGAGCCGCAGCACGGCGCGGCAGCTCAGCGAGATGGGCATCGATGCTGGCCGCATCACCGTCGTCGAACCTGGAACCGAGGACGCACCGCGCTCGCAAGGAAGCCGCGCCGCTGGCTGCGCCATCCTCTCCGTCGGTGCAGCGGTGCCGCGGAAGGGGCATGACCTGCTTCTCCGCGCCCTCGGGCGGCTGACCGACCTTCCCTGGAAACTCACCATCGCGGGCAGCCTCGAGCGCGACGCGGTGCATGCGAAGGGGCTCGCGGCAATGGCAGAGGAGCTCGGCATCGCGGCGCGCGTCACCTTCGCGGGCGAGGTGGACGACGAGGCGCTTGCCAGGCTCTGGCGCGAGGCGGATGTCTTCGCCCTGGCCACCTGGCACGAGGGATACGGCATGGCGGTGGCCGAGGCGCTGAAGCGCGGCGTACCGGTTGCGCTGACGGCCGGCGGCGCGGTGGCGGAGCTCGCGCCCGTCGAGGCCTCGGTGATCGTCCCGCCAGGCGAATGGGCGGCGCTGTCCCGCGCGATGCGCCGGCTGATCCATGACGGCGAGCTTCGCAGACGGATGGCAGACCACGCCTTCACGGCAGGCCAGAAGCTGCCGAACTGGGACGCGCAGGCCGATGCGTTCGTGGCCGCGATCGCGCGCGAGGCAGCGTGAGCGAGGGGTTCAGCGCCGACTGGCTCAGGCGCCGCGAGCCGTTCGATGCCCTCGCCCGCGCGCCGCATCTCGCCGAGCGCCTGTCGGCCGCGTTGCCGCAGCGGCCGCGCCTGCTCGAGCTCGGCGCGGGCGCGGGCTCGCTGTTCCGCTGGCTCGCCCCGCGCATCGGCCGCGCCCAGGCCTGGACCATGCTCGATGCCGATGAAACGCTTCTCGCCTATGGCTTCGAGCGTACCGCCGAATGGGCCGAACGCCAGGGCTGGAAGGTGACGGCGCCCTCAGGAGCGCTGCTCGTGCACGCACCGGGCGGTGCCTGGCGCATCGAGGCACGCGTCGCCGATTTCGGCGACAGCCCCGATGACCTCCCGCTCGAGGGGCACGATGCGGTGGTCTGCTCGGCGCTGATGGACCTCGTCTCCCCCGCATGGTCGCGCCGGCTCGCAGCACGGCTTGCCGTGCCCTTCCTCGCCTGCCTGACGGTGGATGGGCGTGACCGCTTCATCCCCGGCCATCCCGATGACGCGCTGATCCGCCGCGGCTTCGCGCGGCACATGCGGAGCGACAAGGGGTTCGGCCCCGCGATGGGCCAGGCCGCGCCTGCGATGCTCGCGCGCATTCTCGCCGAGGAAGGGTTCAGCGTCGCCACAGCTGCGAGCGACTGGCTGGTGCCGCGCGTCGCGACAGCGCTTCTCGCCGAGATGGTCGAGGGCCATGCGGGTGCTGCGGCGGACGCGCTGCCCGCCTCAGCCTCGCGCATCTCGGCTTGGCGGACGGCTCGGCTCGAGGCCGTCGCTGCCGGTCGGCTCTCGCTCGTCATCGGCCATCGCGACCTGCTCGCGCTTCCGGACAAGGAGTGATGTGATGCCCATCCTGCTCGGCGCCGTCGCAGACGACTTCACCGGCGCGACCGACCTCGCCAACACCCTCGTGAAGGCGGGCATGCGCACGGTGCAGATGATCGGCGTGCCGGACGGATCGGCGCCCCTTCCGGACGCCGATGCGGTCGTCGTCGCGCTGAAGTCGCGTACCGCGCCGGTCGGCGAGGCGGTATCCGACAGCCTCGCCGCGCTTGCCTGGCTTCGGAAGGCGGGCGTGCGGCAGGTCATCTTCAAGGTGTGCTCGACCTTCGACAGCACCGATGCGGGCAATATCGGGCCAGTGGCCGATGCACTGCTCGATGCGCTCGATGCTCCCTTCGCGCCCGTCTGCCCTGCCTTCCCGACGAACGGGCGCACCGTATACCAGGGCCATCTCTTCGTCGGTTCTGCCCTCCTGAACGAGAGCGGCATGGAGAACCACCCGCTCACGCCGATGACGGACGCGAACCTCGTGCGCGTCCTCGGCCGGCAGAGCACCGGCACGGTCGGCCTCGTTCCGTTTGCGACCATCGAGGCGGGAGCGGACGCGACGCGCCGGGCGATGATGGCGCTCCGCGAGCGCGGTATGCGCTACGGCATCGTCGATGCGGTGTCGGACGCGCACCTGATGACGCTCGGCGAGGCTGCAGCGAACATCCCCCTTCTCGTCGGCGGCTCTGGCATCGCCATGGGGCTTCCCGCGAACTTCGTGCGTGACGGAAGCCTCGCCGCGACCGCGGGCGCCGACACGCTGGCGCTGCCGGCCGGACATGCCGCCGTCGTCGCCGGCTCCTGCTCGCGCGCAACGCTCGCCCAGATCGGCCTCGCGCGCGATGCCGTGCCGACACTCGAGCTCGACGCGCTGGCCGAACCCGATGCCGGGGCGCTCGCGGCCCGCGCACTCGCGTGGGTGGAGGGCAGGCTCGGCGCGACGCCGGTAGTGATCGCCGCCTCCGCCACGCCGGACAAGGTCGCCGCGCTGCAGGAGAAGCTCGGCCGCGAGGCGGCGGGCGCGCTCGTCGAGGCAGCGCTCGCGGCCGTCACGGAGGGGCTCGTGGCACGCGGCGTCCGCCGCCTCGTGGTGGCCGGCGGAGAGACATCGGGGGCGGTCGTGCAGCGGCTCGGCGTCAGGCGCCTGCGCATCGGGCCCGAGATCGACCCCGGGGTGCCCTGGACGCTCGCCGACGGAGCGGGCGGCGAGCCGCTGCTGCTCGCTCTGAAGAGCGGCAATTTCGGCGCCCGCGACTTCTTCCTGAAAGCCTTCGCCATGCTGGAGCCGGGGCGATGACCGGAGCCGAGCGCGCCGCACGCGAGGAGATGGCCGCCCTTGCCGCCTCGCTGTTCGCGCGCGGCTTCTCCGTCGGCAGCGCGGGCAACATCTCGATGAGGCTCGATGACGGCTTCCTGATCACCCCGACCAATTCCTGCCTCGGCCGCCTCGCGCCGGAGCGCATCGCGCGGCTCGATGCCTCCTTCGCCCATGTCGCGGGAGACAAGCCGTCGAAGGAGGTGTTCATGCACCGGGCCTTCTACGCGGCACGGGAGGATGCCGGCGCAGTGGTGCACCTGCACAGCACCTGGGCCACCGCCGTCTCCTGCCTTGCGGATGCGGACGCGGCGAACCCGATCCCACCGCTCACGCCCTATTTCGTGATGCGCATCGGCCGGGCGATGCCCGTGGTCCCGTACTACCGGCCAGGGGACGCGGCAATGGAGCCGGCGATCGCCGAGGCGGCGCGCGGCGCACGGGCGGTGCTGCTCGCCAATCACGGCCCGGTCGTTTCCGGCCGCAGCCTGACCGATGCCGTCTATGCGGCGGAGGAACTCGAGGAGGCGGCGAAGCTGTTCATGCTGCTCCGCGGCGAGAAGGCGCGGCTGCTGACGCCCGCGCAGGTGGACGACCTGCTCGCCACCTTCGGCTGAGGCCACGTACAAACGAAACGCGCCGGCGGGGGCACCGCCGGCGCGCTCGCGATCGCCACCCCGGGGGATGGCGTGACGCGTATCAGGTGCTCGGCGATTCGGTCGCCGGCGCGGCAGGCGTTGTCGTCTTGCGCGGACGGCGAACGGCCGGCTTCTTCGCGGCGGCCGCCCGCTTCGGCGCGGCCTTCCTGGCGGCCGGCTTCTTCGCAGCAGCTGCGCGCTTCGGCGCGGCCTTCTTCGCCGCGGGCTTCTTCGCAGCGGTCGCCCGCTTCGGAGCAGCCTTCTTCGCAGCCGGCTTCTTCGCGGCAGCAGCGCGCTTCGGCGCGGCCTTCCGTGCGGCCGGCTTCTTCGCGGCAGCCGCCCGCTTCGGCGCGGCCTTCTTCGCCGCCGGCTTCTTGGCCGCAGGCTTGCGCTTCGGAGCGGCCTTCTTCACGGCAGCCCGCATCGCCATCGGCTGCGCGCGATCATCGCCGGCAGCCGCCTCCTCTGCCGCACGGATGGCCTCAACCGCCGCCGGCACGACCTTCGTGGTGGTCACGTGCACAAACTCCTTCTCGATGAGGTCACGGACAGGCATGCCCTTCCCCGTTGCACGGGTTCGCCGCGGCGGCGCCAGCGGGCCGCCTGGGCAACGGGGAACCGGAGCGGCTGCGACGATGCCGCACGAGGCGGACGCACCGTTGCGGCGAGGGCGATCACGGTGTCGATGCAAAGCATCTCGGCCGGGAAACGATCGCCCGCGCTGTGCTTCTCCGGGTAGGTCGTCGCCGCGGGTGCGGCTTCGACGAACATGCGGTCCATGGACCGTCCTTCCCTGCGCGGAGCGATTCGATGCAGCGATCGCGAATGCGAATCGGAATGCATGTTGCTTCCGCAACATCACGCTATGCGTGTGGTGGTGACGCGTGTCAACAAAAACGACATCGCTTGCACGCATTTCGTGCACGAAATCGCATCGCGTGTGCGCGAGGCGTGCCGATGATGTTTGCGCGGTGGCAGGAATGCGGCGCGCACGGTGCGCGCCGCGCATCTCATTCCGCCGCGCGCTTGCTTCCTTCGCTCGCGTAAACCGCCGTGCGCCACGCCGCCCGCGCATCGACGGTTCCGCGCGCGACGGCGAAGTAGCGCTCCTGCAGACGGCGCGTCACCAGGCCCACCGCACCGTCGCCGACGGCGAGGCGATCGACGGAAGTCACGGGCGTGACCTCCCACGCCGTGCCGCAGAAGAACACTTCCTCCGCCGCGTAGAGCTCGGTGCGGTCGACCTCGCGCTCCTCCACCGCGATGCCGAGATCCTCGCGCAGGAGCTCGATGACGCTGTCGCGCGTGATGCTCTCGAGGATGTCGCTCGTGATCGAGGGCGTGACGGCGACGCCGTCGCGCACCAGGAAGACGCACATGCCGGGCCCTTCGGCGAGCTTGCCGCGGCCGTTCAGGAGCAGCGCCGCGCCATAGCCGTTCGCCCGCGCCTCCTGCACGGCGAAGCGCCCGTTCTGGTAGTTGGCGTTCGCCTTCACGCGCATGGGCTGGGAACTGTCCTCCGGCCGGCGCCAGGAGACGACGCCGGCGGCAAGGCCTTCCGTAAGGGCCTTCGTCGGCGGGCGGTGCACGGCCGTGCAGGCCATGCCGACAGGGCCGGTCGCGCTCATCTCGCCGTCGCCCTCGAGGAACACCGAGAGGCGGATATGCGCCGGCGCCCTGAAACGGTTCGCGCGCAGCACCTCGAGCACGGCGCGCTCCATCTCGGCGCGCGCGGGCCCGGCGTCGAAGCGCATGACCTTCAGCCCGAAGGCCAGGCGGTCGAGATGCTCCGCGAGGCGGAACACGTAGAGCTCCTCCTCGCTGGCATTCCAGTAGCCGCGCAAGCCTTCGAAGATGCCGGTGCCGTACTTCACGACGGGGGAGAAGACATGCACGCGCGCCTCGTCCCACGGCACCAGGCGGCCGTTGAACCAGGCGTATTCGGGATTGGAGACGGCATCGGCCATGGGTCGTTCCTCCTGCGAGAGCTTCCGCAGAGGCTACGATGCGCCGGCGGGGCGCTGAAACGAGAAGGGCGCGGGGGGTGCCCCGCGCCCTCTGCACATGTCGCGGTGCCCGGAAAGGGTCAGCCGCGGGAGCGGATCGGCGTCACCGGACGCTCCGCCTCGCCGACATACTGCGAGAGCGGGCGGATCAGCCGGTTGTCCTGCATCTGCTCGAGCACGTGGGCCGACCAGCCGGTGATGCGGCTCGCGACGAAGAGCGGCGTGAAGAAGTCGATCTCGAAGCCCATCATGTAGTAGGCGGGCCCCGCCGGGAAATCGAGGTTCGGGTGGATGTTCTTCTTCGCGAGCATCTCCTCGGCCAGGATGGCGCTGATCTCGAGCCACGTCCCGCCGTCGCGCAGCTTGGCCACCTGGTCGCGGTACTTCGCCATCGTCGGCACGCGGCTGTCGCCGGTGCGGTACACGCGGTGGCCGAAGCCCATCACCAGGGCACGGTGCTCGAGCTTGTCGTCGATCCAGCCGCGCGCCTTGGCCGGTGTGCCGACCTCCTTCAGCATATGCATCACCGCCTCGTTGGCCCCGCCATGCAGCGGGCCCTTCAACGCGCCGATGCCGGCGGTGATGGCGGCATGCAGGTCGGCCTGGGTGCTCGTCACCGTCCTCGCGGTGAAGGTCGAGGCGTTGAAGCTGTGCTCGGCATAGAGCGTCATCGAGGCGTCGAAGGCCTTCACGATCTGCTTCTCGGGCACCTTGCCGAAGAACATGTGGAAGATGTTCTCCGAGAAGCCGAGCTCCGCCTTCGGGCGGATCGGGCGCTGGCCCTTGCGGATGCGCGCGATCGCGGCAATCGCCGTCGGGATCTTGGCGTAGAGGCGAAGCGCCTTGCGCCGCGTCGCCTCGAGCGACGTGTCCTGGCCCTCGGGGTCCTCCATCCCCATGAACGAGACCGCGGTGCGGATCGCGTCCATCGGGTGCGCCTTCCGCGGGAACTCCTCGATCACGCGCACCAGCGCCCGGCTGATGCCGCGCTCGGCGACTTCGGCCTTCTTGAACGCGTTGAGCTGCTTGCGGGTCGGCAGCTCGCCTTCGAGGAGGAGGTAGGCGACCTCCTCGAAGCTGCACTGGTCTGCCAGGTCCTGCACGGGGTAGCCGCGATAGGTGAGGCTGTTGGTTTCGGGCATCACCTTGGAGACGGCGGTGACATCCGCCAGCACGCCGGCGAGGCCCTTGTGGACCTCCGGTTTCGTCATCTCGTTCATCCTGCCTTCCTCACTGGGCATTGGCCTCTTTGGGGCGTCGCCGCGGGGCGATCAGCGCCTCCCCTTGGCACGGGCAGCCTTGGCGGGGGCGCGCACCGCCTTCTTCGTCGCCCGTCCCTTCTTCCGGGCCACCGTGCGGCCCTTCGCAGCCTCCGAGCGGGCGACGCGCTTGGCCTTCGCCTCGGGCTTGGGCGGCAGGGGCGCATCGAAGATGCCCTTGCCCGGTGCGAGGGTAAGCCCCTTCGGCGGCACGGCGACGTTGAGCACCGCAAGCCCGCCGGCTGGGATGGCTGCGAGGTCCTGAACGTCGGCGAGGAACCGGTTGGCCTCGCGCGTCGTGATGATCCCGTCCGTCAGCGTCTGGAACTTGCGGATGTAGTCTTCTCGGCCGAACGGGCGCGCGCCGAGGCTGTGGGCATTGGCCACCGCCATCTCGTCGACGAGCCGGGTGCCGTCCTTGAACAGGATCTCGACGCGCGCGCCGAAGGCCTTCTCGTTCGGATCATCGGAGTGGTAGCGGCGCGTCCACTCGGGGTCCTCGGTCGTCTCGATCTTGTGCCAGAGCGCGACGGTGGAGGGCCGCTTGGCCCGGCGCGGCGTGTAGCTGTCGACGTGGTGCCACCGCCCGTCCTCGAGCGCGACGGCGAAGATGTACATGATGGAGTGGTCGAGCGTCTCGCGCGAGGCGTTCGGGTCCATCTTCTGCGGGTCGTTCGCCCCGGTGCCGATCACGTAGTGCGTGTGGTGCGAGGTGTGGATGATCACCTTCTCGATCGCCGAGAAGTCCTCGATCTTCTCGCGCATGCGAAAGGCGAGGTCGATCAGCGCCTGGCTCTGGTACTCGGCGCTGTGCTCCTTGGTGTAGCTGTCGAGGATGGCGCGCTTGGCCTCGCCAGGCTCAGGCAGAGGCACGTGGTACTCGTGCGAACGGTCCTCGCGGCCGGCGAGCATCCAGGCGATCACGCTGTCCTCGCCCTCATAGATCGGGTTCGGCGCACCCTCGCCGCGCATCGCGCGATCGACCGCCTCCACCGCGAGCTTGCCGGCATGCGCAGGCGCGTAGGCCTTCCAGGAGCTGATCTCGCCCTTGCGGCTCTGGCGGGTGCCGAAGCTCACATGCACCGCCTGCTGTACGGCCTGGAACACCACCTCCTGCTTCAGCCCGAGCAGCGTGCCGATGCCTGCCGCTGCGGCGGGGCAGAGATGGGCGATGTGGTCGATCTTGTGCCGGTGCAGGCAGACCGCCTTCACCAGGTCGACATGGATCTCGTAGGCGGTGGCGAGGCCGCGGATCAGGTCCTTCCCCGAGCGGCCAACCGTCTGCGCGACGGCGAGCACGGGGGGGATGTTGTCGCCGGGATGGGAATAATCCGCCGCCAGGAACGTGTCGTGGAAGTCGAGCTCGCGCACCGCCGTGCCGTTCGCCCAGGCCGCCCATTCCGGGCTCACCGTCGTTGCCGCAGGCAGCCCGAACACGGTCGCCCCGCCCTTCCGCGGATGGGCGAGCGCCATCATCCGCGCCGAGACGACGGGGCGGCGGTTGACCGCTGCGATCGCGACGGCGGCGTTGTCGATGATCCTGTTCACGATCATCTCGGCGACGTCCTTCTGGACGGCGACCTTGTCTGTGGCCACGCCCGCGATCTTCCAGGCGAGCTGTTCCTCGCGCGGCAGCAGATCCTTCGACGGGTGGACGCGGACGGAATGGAGCTTCATGGGGGGCTTCTCTCCTCGCTCGCCAGTGCGCGGCCCGCGCTCATGAAGAGGCCTGCACTTGATCAGCGCCGGGATGCGTTCTTGACTGGGATGTCCACCGGCGCCGCGCCTTCCTAGACCCGCCGCTCGCGCGCACGCAAGACGACCTCATGCCCCTGGGAGACAGATCACCGATGACCGGAACGCCCGACGCCAGCTTCGACAGCCTCGTCATCGGAGACATCGTCACCTCCGACACCGTTCTCGAGGGCGGCTATGTCGCCGTGCGCGACGGCCGCATCGCAGCGATCGGCGCCGGCACGCCGCCGCAGGCACGCAGCGTGGCAGACCATCGCGGCATGAAGGTCCTGCCTGGCCTGGTCGATGGCCACATGCACACCTCCTCCGCCATCGGCTGGCCCGGCATCGAGCATGCGACACGCTCGGCCGCGGCCGGCGGCGTGACCACCGTCGTCGACATGCCCTACGACATCCCGAAGGCCGTGACGGATGCGTCGATCTTCAGGGAGAAGGTCGAGGTCGTGAACGGCAGCGCGCATGTCGATGTCGCGCTCTACGGCACCATCACCAAGTCCGGCGGAACGGGGGCGATCAAGGGCCTCGCCGATGCCGGCGCCTCGGCCTTCAAGCTCTCCACCTATGAATATGACGCGGTGCGCTTCCCGCGCATCGACCACCCGGAGATGGAACGCGCCTTCGCCCTGATCGCCGAGACAGGGCTGATGGTGGCGGTGCACAACGAGGACCAGGAGCTCGTCGAGCGGCTGACCGCCGCGGCGCTCGCCTCCGGCCGCACCGACCCGATCATGCACTGCCGCACCCGCCCCCCTCTCGCCGAGAACCTCGCCAACGTCACCATCTTCGAGATGGGGCTCGCGACGGGCGCGCATGTGCACATTGCCCACTCCTCGCTCGCCCGCGGCTTCGACCTCGCCGCGATCTACTGCGACCTCGGCATGCAGGCCTCGGGCGAGGCGTGCATCCAGTATCTCTGCATGACCGAGGACGACATCGTCCGCCTCGGCGGGCGGGGCAAGTGCAACCCGCCCTTCCGCACGGCCGAGGAGGTCGACCGGATGTGGGACAGGCTGCTGAAGGGCACCGTCGCCTATGTCTCGACCGACCATGCGCCGTGGCCGGCAGACCGCAAGAAGGATGCCGACATCTTCAAGTGCGGCGCGGGGCTGACGGGCCTGCAGAGCTTCGCGCCGCTGATGTACACGCTTCTGGCCGAGCGCGGCCTTTCGCCGACGCTGATGGCGAGGTACTGCGCGGAGGAGCCCGCGCGGTACCACGGGCTCCTGCCGAAGAAGGGCCGCATCGCCATCGGCTACGACGCCGATCTCTGCGTGCTCGAGCCCGGCGAGTTCAGCTTCGACGAGGCGACCATCGTCGACCGCCCCGAGTGCCGGTGGAGCCCCTACCACGGGCGGGCGATGAAGGCGCGGGTCGCTGCCGCCTATCTGCGCGGCGAGGCGGTGTGGGACGGCAAGGCCGTGAAGAACAAGCCGGGCCATGGCCGGTTCGTTCCGCGCCAGAAGAAGGGTTGAGGACCGTGGCAAGGGTCGTTCGCGTCGCCGCCTGCCAGATGGGCCCTGTGCAGCGGGCCGACACGCGCGAGGCAACGCTCGCGCGGCTCATCGCAATGCTCCAGCAGGCGGCGAAGCAGGGTGCGACACTCGCGGTATTCCCGGAGCTTCCGCTCACGACCTTCTTCCCGCGCTGGCCGATCGAGGACGAGGCGGAGCTTCTCTCCTATTTCGAAGCCGCGATGCCGAACCCGAACGTGCAGGCGCTGTTCGACCGCGCGAAGGCGCTCGGCGTCGGCTTCTATCTCGGCTATGCCGAGCTCGACCGCGCCGCGTTCGATGATGGCCCGGGCGGGAACGGGGCGGTGCGACGGCGCGGCTACAACACCTCGATCCTCGTCGCGCCCGACGGAACGATCCTCGGCAAGTACCGCAAGGTCCACCTCCCGGGCTCCGAGCAGGTCAAGCCTGGCCAGAAGTACCAGCAGCTCGAGAAGCGCTACTTCGCCTACGGCGATCTCGGCTTCCCCGGCTTCCGCACGCCCGCAACCCTCGGCGCAGGCATCATGGGCATGCTCATCTGCAACGACCGGCGCTGGCCCGAGGCCTGGCGGTCGCTCGCGCTGCAGGGGGCGGAGATGGTGCTCGTTGGCTACAACTCCGCCGCCTATGACCCGAATGGCGGAGAGAGCGAGAGTGCCGAGCTCCGCACCTTCCACTCCACCCTCGCCGCGCAGGCCAATGCCTACATGAACGCCTGCTGGGCCGTGGCAGTGGCCAAGGCCGGCAACGAGGATGGCGCGGGGCTGATCGGCGGCTCGTGCATCGTCGACCCGAACGGGCTCGTGGTCGCGCAGGCCAAGACGCTCGGCGACGAGGTGCTGGTGGCCGATTGCGACCTCGACGCGACCGAGCAGGGAAAGACGAAGATGTTCAACTTCGCCGCCCATCGCAGGCCGCAGCACTACCGGCGGATCGTCGAGCAGGTGGGCGCCGAGCCTCCGCAGTGAAGCGGGATTTCCTCCCGCTCCCTTCCATGCTGGACTGCGGGCGCAGGACACAGGGAGGGGCGGATGGCACGTCGCATCACCGTTGGCGCAGCGCAGCTCGGCGCGATCCAGAAGGCCGACAGCCGCCAAGTGGCGGTCGACCGCATGCTGGCGCTGATGGCGGAAGGGCATCGCCGCGGCGTGGAGCTGATCGTCTTCCCCGAGCTCGCGCTCACCACGTTCTTCCCGCGCCACTACCACGAGGACATCGCCGAGGCGGACAGCTGGTTCGAGACGGCGATGCCGTCGAACGAGACCGCGCCGCTGTTCGAGGCCGCGCGCCGCTACCGGATGGGCTTCCACCTCGGCTATGCGGAGTTGACCACGGAAGCGGACGAGACCGGCACGGTGCGCCCGCGCCGGTTCAACACTGCCATCCTGGTCAATCCGGACGGGAGGATCATCCTCAAGTACCGCAAGGTGCACCTGCCCGGCCACGCCGAGTTCGACGAGAAGCGCAAGGTGCAGCACCTCGAGAAGCGCTACTTCGAGGTCGGCAATCTCGGCTTCCCCGTGATCCGCTCCGCCATGGGGCGGGTGTCGGACGGGCTGAACATGGGCATGATGATCTGCAACGACCGGCGCTGGCCGGAAGCCTGGCGCGTGATGGGGCTGCAATCGGTCGAGATGGTTCTGCTCGGCTACAACACGCCCTCGATCAACCAGGACGCCAAGGGCTGGGAGGCGCACCACCTGCGCGTGTTCCACTCCCACCTCTCAATCCAGGCTGGCTGCTACCAGAACGCCACCTGGGGCGTCGGCGTCGCCAAGGCGGGCATCGAGGACGGGGCCGAGCTGTTCGGCCACTCCATCATCGTCAATCCGCAGGGCGAGATCGTCGCGATGGCTGACAGCTGGGAGGACCAGCTCGTCACCCATGATTGCGATCTCGACATGTGCAGGCTGGGCCGCACGAGCATCTTCAACTTCGCCGCGCATCGCCGGCCGGAGCACTACCAGCGCATCGTCTCGCAGGTCGGCGCCGTCGAGCCGCCGGTCGTCTGAGGCGGGTCAGGAGCGGGGTGCGAAGGCGCGCTCGAGCTCGTCACGCTCCGGGCAGGTCGTCTCGCAGACGCGGCGGAGGGTGGCGAGCATCTCCGTCGCCTCCGCCCGCTCGCCCTGCTCGAGGAGCATCACGCCGTAATAGGCGAGCGCCCAGCGGTTCTCAGGCTCGAGGCGGAGCGCGAAGCGGTAATGCGCGCCCGCCTCGTCCAGTCGCCCGACATTTCTGAGCGCGAAGGCGAGATAGACGTGCAGGTCGGCGACCATCGGGTCACGCTTCGTCGCCTCGATCAGGAAGGGGATCGAAAGGTCGAACCGGCCCTGGCGCACATACTCCTCGCCGGTGATGCGGTCCTGCCCGGCCTCGTCCTGGGCGGGCGGCGGCGGCATGGCCGCTGCCGCCCCCGCGGCGCAGAGCATGGCGAGGAGGGCCAGCGGCCTCATTCCGCAGCCCGGTCCAGGGTTGCGGCCCCGAGCGCGAGCACGCGGGAGAGAGCAAGCGCCGCCGCGGCCTGCGCCGGCTCGACCACCGGCACGCCGATCGCCTGCTCGATCGCCGCGCGGTGATGCGCCATGCCCGCGCAGCCGAGAACCACCGCACCCGCGCCGCGCGCGACGAGCTCCGTGCCGGCGGCGATCATCCGCGCCCGCACGGCCACGGGGTCGAGCAGCGTGTCCATCGTCACGTCGAGCGGCACTTCCGCAGCAAGCCGCGCCTCCACGCCGAGCTGCCTGAGCGCGAGCGCATGGCGGGCGACGGACGCCGAGACGATCGCGATGACCCCGAACCGCTCCGCGAGCCCGAGCGCCTGCAGCACAGCGGAGGAGAACATGCCGAACACGGGCCGGCGCGTCGCCTCGCGGGCGGCAGGCAGGGCGGGGTCCGACGCGCAGGCGATCACGAAGGCGTCCGTCCGCTCCTGCTCGCGCCCGATGCAGGCGAGGATGGGGCCGGCGGCAGAGAACCAGTCCGCCCATGTGTAGATGGCCGGCGGGCCTTCCGGCAGCGAGACGACCTCGAGCGTTGGAAGGCCGGGCGCCCGGAACGGCGCGAGCGCCGCGGCGATGCCGGCGCCGCAGGCGGTGCTGCTGTTCGGGTTGATGAAGAGGATGCGGCCGCTCATGTCCGGCAGTGTGGGCATGCCAGCCGCCCGCGCAAGCCTCTCCGTATTGACTTGCACCGCTGCAACCAACAGATCACCATGGTGCAGCGCAACACAACAGGAAACGCCGGCGCCATGACCCAATGGCAACCGAGCACACGCTCGGTCGAGGCTCCCGCCTGGACGCCGCCGCCGCTCTGGCAGGCGCTGCGGCGCGGTGCTGCCAACCGCTGTCCGGTCTGCGGTGAGGCCCCGCTCTTCGACGGGTTCCTGAAGGTCCGGCGCGCGTGCAGCCACTGCCATGCGCCGCTCGGCCGCGTGCGGGCGGATGACGCTCCCCCCTACTTCACCATCTTCATCGTCGGTCACATCGTCGTGCCACTGATGCTGTGGATGGAGCGCGCCTACGAGCCGTCGCTCTGGGCGATGGCGGCGATCTTCCTCCCCCTCACCCTCGTCCTCTGCCTTCTGATCATGCGCCCGGTGAAGGGCGCGACGGTCGGGCTCATGCTCCGGCTCGGCGTCACGGGAACCGAGAACGGACCAGACCTGCCTGACCGACCGGCCTGACCGGGCGATGCCACACCACAGCCGCATTGCTGAGGTGGTGCTGGAAGGCGAGGCGCTGACGCGGCTGAACGACGAGCTCGAGGCCGACCGCGCGACCGCGGTGGCCGACATCCTCCACGAGAACCGTTTCGTTCCCGCCGGCGCCCCCAAGGGGCCGTACCGGCTGCATCTCGGACTGATCGAGGGTCGCCTCGCCTTCGACATCCGCCGGGCGGACGGCGTGCCGATCACGGCGATCGTGCTCGCGATGGGTCCCTTCCGGCGGCTGATCAAGGACTACCTGATGATGGTCCACGCCCATGTCGAGGCGGTGGGCGAAGGGCGCGAGACACGGATCCAGGCCATCGACATGGGCCGCCGCGGCCTTCACAACGAGGCGGCAGAGCTCCTCCGGCGCCGGCTCGACGGCAAGATCGAGGTCGATTTCGACACGGCGAGGCGGCTCTTCACGCTCATCTGCGTCCTGCACCAGCGGCTCACGCACTGATGCGCATCGGCGGCGAGACAACGAGGAGCATCGTGCCCGGAGCCGACGGCGCGTCGTTCCGCGTGCTCGACCAGACGCTGCTTCCCTGGCGCGTCGAGTGGCTGACGATCCGCGATGCCGGCGCCGCGGCGCACGCCATCCGCTCGATGCAGGTTCGCGGCGCGCCGCTCATCGGGGCCACGGCCGCCTTCGGCCTCGCCCTCGCGCTTCGGGAGGGTGCCTCGGACGCGGCGCTTGCTGAGGCCGAGTCAGCGCTCGCCGCCACACGGCCGACGGCGGTCAACCTTGCCTGGGCGCTCGCCCGCGTGCGCCGGGCGGCGGCGTCGGTCCCGCCGGCCGACCGTGCAGCCCGCGCCTGGGCCGAAGCCATCGCCATCGCCGACGAGGACGAAGCCGCCTGCGCAGCGATCGGCCGGCATGGTCTGCCGCTTCTCTCCGCGATCGCTGCCCGCAAGGGGCGGGTGAACGTGCTGACACACTGCAACGCCGGGTGGCTGGCGACCGTCGATTGGGGAACGGCGACCGCGCCGATCTACGCCGCGCACGATGCCGGGCTGGACATCCACGTCTGGGTGGACGAGACGCGGCCGCGCAACCAGGGCGGCGCGCTGACGGCGTTCGAGCTCGGCGCGCATGGGGTGCCGCACACCGTCATCGCCGACAATGCGGGCGGGCACCTGATGCAGCGCGGCGCGGTGGACATCGTGCTCGTTGGCACCGACCGGGTGGCCCGCAACGGGGATGTCGCGAACAAGATCGGCACCTACCTCAAGGCGCTCGCAGCGCACGACACCGGCGTGCCCTTCTGGGTCGCGCTGCCCTTCTCGACGATCGACTGGACGGTCGCTGACGGGCTTCGCGACATCCCGATCGAGGAACGGTCGGCACGCGAGATGACGCATGTGCACGGCCAGGCGGAAGACGGCACGCCGATGACGCTCCGCGTCGTCGCGCCCGGCAGCCCTGCCGCCAACCCCGCCTTCGACGTGACGCCCGCGCGGCTCGTGACCGGCCTGATCACCGAGCGGGGGCGATGCGCCGCCTCCGAGGGGGGACTTCGCCGCCTCTACCCGGACGCCGCCTGAACCCTGCCGCGCCCGGCCATGTAGTTGATGGCGAGGATCGGCACCACGATGCAGGTTCCGATCAGCGTCGGCGTCGTTCCGGGGGCGATCATCAGCAGGCTCGCCGCCAGAAGCGGCGCGCGAGACAGCCAGCCCATCGGCGCGAACGCATAGCCGGTCAGCGCGACGCCGAGCGCGCAGACACCGAGCGCGCAGGAGGTCGTCACCAGCAGGAACTCGCCGATCGTGAAGCCTGGCGCGACAATCAGCATCGCCGGCGAATAGGCGAACACGAACGGCACAAGTGCCTTGGCGGAGCCGAGGCGGAAGGCGGTCAACCCCGTCTTGAACGGGTTGGCGCCGGCGATGCCGGCCGCGGCATAGGCGGCCACGCAGACGGGCGGCGTCAGGTCGGCCAGCAGCCCGTAGTAGAAGATGAAGAGATGCGCGGCGATCGGCGGCACGCCCAGTTGCTCCACAGCCGGGGCGGCGATCGCTGCGAGCACGATGTAGAGCGCAGTCGTCGGAATGCCCGCTCCCATCGCGATGCAGGTGAGCGCCACGAAGAGCAGCGTCAGGAACAGGGTGATGCCCTGCATCGAGGCAAGCTCGAACGGCAGGATCGCAAAGATGGGGTAGATCTCCGCGGCGAGGTTGCCGGCCGCCTGCGTCACCATGAAGGAGAGGCGGAACGCCGCGCCCGTCAGCGTGATGACGCCGACGACGATGCCCACCGCCGCCGCCGCGACGCCGACGGCGAGGGCATATTTTGCACCCGTCTCGAGCGCGTCCCAGAGGTCGCGCAGCGTGATCCGGTTCATCGGGTTCAGGAAGCCGACGACAACGCAGGCGGTGATGCCGTTGAAGGCGGCGAGGTAGGGCGTGTAGCCCTCCATGATCGTGCCGACGAGGATGATCAGCGGGATCACCGTCGGCCAGCCGCGCTTGATCGTGGGCCAGACCCTCGGGAGCTCGTGCTCCTCCATGCCCCGGATGCCGCTGCGCTTGGCCTCGAGGTGCACCTGGATGAGCACGCCGAGATAGTGCATCGCCGCCGGAACGATGGCCGCGATGATGATGGTGGTGTACGGCACGCCGAGGAACTCGGTCATGATGAAGGCGGCCGCACCCATGATCGGTGGGGTGATCTGCCCGCCAGCGCTCGCCGCCGCCTCGACTGCGCCTGCGAAGGTGCCGCGATAGCCGATCTTCATCATCGCCGGGATGGTGAGGCTTCCCGTCGTCACCGTGTTGGCGATCGAGGAGCCCGAGATCGTGCCGAAGAAGGCCGATGAGAGCACTGACACCTTCGCCGGGCCGCCCGGGTAGCGGCCTGCGGCGGCGGTCGCGATGTCGATGAAGAACTGGCCGAGGCCCATCTTCGTCGCGATCACGCCGAACAGGACGAAGTGGAACACGAAGGTGGCGACGACCTTGATGGGGATGCCGAAAATCCCCTCCTGCGTCATGTAGAGCTGGCTGATGAAGTTGCCGAAGCTCGCGCCCGGGTGGGCCAGCACGCCGGGAACCAGGTACCCGAACAATCCGTACAGGATGAAGATGATGACGATGATGGGCAGAACGATGCCCATAGACCGCCGCGTCGCCTCCAGCACAAGGACGATGAGGATCGTCCCCATGACGAGGTCCCAGGTATTGGGCACCCCGATGCGGAAGGTCAGGTTGCTGAAGTCGTAAGGCAGGTACATGACCACGACGATCGACACCGCCGCGAGCAGCCAGTCGGTCACCGGCACGCCGCCGAGGCGGGGCATCATCCCCGGCGTGTCGGTCCGCCCCGCGCCGAACAGGACGAAGATGAGCGCGAGCACCGCGCCGAGATAGATCGCGTTGTGCCAATGCTCCGGCGGCACGCCGAAGCCCGCCGTGTAGTACTGGTAGAGCGAGAGCGCCACGAGCGTGAACGACACGAGCACCCCGGCGGGGCCGTGCAAGGTCCGGAAGTTCAGCTCCGGGTCGTACTGCCGCTCGAGTTCGGAGGCCTTGTCGTAGTCGATCGATGTGGTCATGCGGCGCCCTGCTTCAGGCGCGGCGGGTGGCGCGCTGCCGCACCACCCGCCACGTGGTCAAAGGACGCTCAGCGCAGCATGCCGGCTTCGCGATAGAACCGCTCCGCGCCCGGATGCAGCGGCACCTCGCCCCGCCCTTCGAGCGCGGTCTGGGCGACGATGTCGCGCGCCCGAACATGGCCGCGCTGCAGGAGGCTCTTCGTCGTCTCGCTCCAGAGGCTCTTGGTGATCTCGTAGACGAGATCATCGGCAACCTGGGAGCTGACGATCCACACCGCGCCGACCGAGAGGGTCGGCACGTCCTCGGTCACGCCCTCATACGTGCCCTTCGGGATCACGCCGCGGCTGTAGAACGGCGCGCGCTGGTTCACCGCCTGGATCTGCGCATCGGTGAACGGCAGGACGCGGCAGCCCGCGCGGCTGCAGAACTCGGTGAAGGCGGCAGCCGGCGCGGCGACGACCTGCAGAACCGCATCGAGCCCGCGGTCCTGCATCCGCTCCACGCCCTGCGCGGCGGAAAGGTACTCGGGCGTGTATGCCCCCCTCAGCCCCGCCGCATCGAGCACGAGCTCGGACCCGATGCGCGCACCGGACGCCTGGAGGCCGACGACCACCCGCTTGCCGCGAAGGTCCTCGAGCCTCTGCACCGGGCTATCGCGCCGCACCACGGCGTGCAGCTGCTCGCCGAAGAGATGGGCGATGAAGCGAACCCGGTCTGCCTTCGGCCGCCCCTCGAACAGGCCCGTGCCGGTATAGGCCCAGTGCGCGACGTCGGACTGCGAGAAGCCGCTCTCTGCCGCGCCGGACTGGATGAGGTTCACGTTCTGGACCGAGCCCTGGGTCGCCTGAGCGACGGCAACGAGGCCCGGAACGCCGGCCGTGCCGCCGGCATCGCGGCACGGCGCTCCAGGCGGGCAGGAGATCGCGTTCGCGATCATGCCGCCGATCGGATAATAGGTGCCGCCGGCCGCACCGGTGCCGATGCGGAAGAATTGCGGCGCCTGCGCGGTGGCAGGGCCGGCGAGCGCCAGCCCGGCGAGTGCGGCTGCCGCCATGAGCGTGCGGCGCGGTGTGATGGGCATCTCGATACCTCCCGTGACGATGCATCCCTGGCCCGGACGCTACAGGCGCCGCCCCCCATGATCAACGCTCCGGGTAATCGGCCCTCCCGCGGCGAAGCGGTGCGGTTGCCGGCTGGCGCCTGCTGCGCAATGCTGGCCTGAACCGACGAAGAACAGGTGGTGTTCATCATGGGTAGATCACGGCTTCTCCTCGCCGGCGCGGCGGCAGCCTGCCTCGGCCTCGCAAGCCCGGCCGCAGCGCAGGCGCCGCTGCGCTGCGCGGTCGACGGCACGTTCGCCCCGCATGCGATGCCGAAGCTCGGCGGCGGCATCGAGGGCTTCAACGTCGACCTCTTCAACGAGGTGGCCAAGCGGATGGGCCGGCCGCTGCAGATGGACAGCGCGAGCTTTTCGGGCCTGATCCCCGCGATGAATGCCGGCCGCTACGACTTCCTCTGCGCGCCGACGACGGCGACGGCGGAACGGGCCCAGAACATGCTGTTCACGGAAGGCTACATCTACACGGCCTTCCAGTTCGGCATCCGCCGCGGCTCGGCTCCGATCAAGGACCTCGAGGAGCTTCGCGGCAAAACGATCTCGGTGAACAAGGGCAGCGCCTACGACACGTGGGCCCAGGCGAACGCGGCGCGGTACGGCTTCACGGTGCAGGCCTACGACACCAACACAGACGCCGTGCAGGCGGTGATCGCCGGCCGGGCCTATGGCAATCTCGCGGGCAACACGGTGGTGCGCTATGCCGCGACCCGCACTCCGCAATTCGTGCCCGACCTCGTGCTGCGCGACACCCGCGCGCACTGGGCCGCGCCCTTCCCGCTCCAGTCGAAGGAGTTGCGCGACGAGGTGGACCGGGTGCTCGAGTGCATGAAGAAGGACGGCACGATCGCCCAGCTTTCCGAGAAGTGGTTCGGTGTGAAGCCCGAGGCAGACGACGCCGAGAACACGCCCTTCCCGGGCCGCGGGGTGCCTGGCCTCGCCGGCTACGACGCCACGCCGCACGAGAAGGGGTGCTGAGCGGGGTGGCGACAGCGCGCCCCATCGTCGATGCGATAGGCATCCACAAGCATTTCGGCGCCCTTCATGTCCTGAAGGGCGTCGATCTCGTCGTGTCGGAGCGGGAGCTCGTCTTTGTCATCGGCCCGTCCGGAAGCGGCAAGTCGACGCTTCTGCGCTGCTGCAACAGGCTCGAGACGCCGTCCTCCGGCTCGGTGATGGTCGATGGCATCGACCTGCTCGACCGCCGGACCGACATCAATCTCGCCCGCCAGCGCATCGGCATGGTGTTCCAGCAATTCAACCTCTACCCGCACATGACGGCGCGGGGGAACGTGACGCTGGCGCTGCGCAAGGTCGCCGGCAAATCGCGCGCGGAGGCAGACGAGCTCGCCGACGCCGCGCTCGCGCGCGTCGGGCTCGCAGAGAAGGCAGAGGCCTACCCGCTCGAGCTTTCGGGTGGCCAGCAGCAGCGCGTCGCCATCGCGCGCGCCATCGCGCTCGAGCCGCGCGTGATGCTGTTCGACGAGCCCACCTCGGCGCTCGACCCCGAGCTTGTGGGCGGCGTGCTCGCCGTGATGCGGTCACTTCGCGAGGCCGGCATGACGATGGTCGTCGTCAGCCACGAGATGGCCTTCGCCCGTGCGGCGGCCGACCGCGTGGTGTTCATGGACCATGGCGTGATCGTCGAGCAGGGAACGCCCGCCCAGGTGTTCGGCGCCCCGCAGCAGGAGCGCACCCGCGCCTTCCTCCGCCAGCTCGACCATTGAGCCCAGCCGTGCGATGACCGACTGGGACCGTTTCGTCTTCACCTTCTTCAATTGGAAGGTGATGGCCGAGTACCTGCCGAAGATCGTCGAGGGGTTCATCCTGACGGTCGAGCTCGCGCTTCTCATCGTCGTCTCCGGCCTCGCTCTGGGGCTTGCGCTCGCCGTCATCCGCAGCTTCGGCATCCGACCGCTAAACTGGCTGATCGTGTTCGTGGTCGATCTGTTCCGCGCGCTTCCCCCGCTCGTGATCATCGTGCTGATCTACTTCGGCCTGCCGAGCCTCGGGCCGGCGCCGTCGGGCTTCGTCTCGACCTGGATCAGCCTGACGCTCGTTCTCGCCGCCTTTGCCGAGGAAATCGTCTGGGGCGGCATCCTCGCCGTGCCGAAGGGGCAGTGGGAAGCCGCGCGCTCGACCGGCCTCGGCTTCACCGCGACGCTAACCCATGTCGTTCTGCCGCAGGCGCTTCGCATCTGCATCCCGCCGCTGACGAACCGGACGATCGCGATCACCAAGGGAACCGCGCTCGGCAGCGTCGTGGCGGTGGCGGAGATCCTGTCGGTCGCCTCGGGAGCCGTCGCCTTCTCCTCGAACCCCTCGCCGCTCACCCTGGGCGCGATCGCCTACCTGATCCTGTTCATCCCCGTCGTCGCGTTCGGCCGCTGGGTCGAGACGCGGTTCGCCTGGAAGCGGTAGCCGGCGATGGAGGAGTTCCTCTTCACCTTCTTCAACATCGAGGTGATGCGCGCGGCCTCGCCGATCCTGCTGCAGGGCTTGTGGATGACGCTGCTGCTCATCCTCGCCGCCGTGCCGCTCGGCCTCGCGGGCGGCGTGGTGCTCGCGGTGCTGTCGGTGTTCCGCCACCCGATGATCCGCTGGCCGCTGATCGCGTGGGTGGATTTCTTCCGCGCCTTTCCACCCCTCGTGCTGCTCGTGTTCATCTACGCCGGCCTGCCCTTCGCCGGCATCGAGATCGGCGCCTTCGGCTGCGTGGCGATCGGCTTCTTCCTCAACACCTCATCCTATTATGGGGAGATCCTGCGAGCGGGCATCGAGAGCATCCCGCGTGGGCAGGTGGAGGCGGCACGGTCGACGGGGCTCTCCGCCACGCAGACGATGGGCTACGTCATCCTGCCGCAGGCCGTGCGGAACGTCCTGCCGGACCTCGTCTCGAACACGCTCGAGGTGGTGAAGCTCACCTCCATCGCCTCCGTCGTCGCACTGCCCGAGCTGCTGTTCCAGGCACGCCAGGCCCAGAGCGTGACCTACAACCCCTCGCCGATCGTCGCCGCGGCGATCGTCTATTTCCTCATGCTCTGGCCGGTGGTGCGCCTGCTCAGCCGGCTCGAGCACAAGGCCGTCGCGCGGCGATAGCGTTCAGAGCCGGCCTGAGCATTCGCTGCCGTGAGCCGGATGGCGCGGTTTCCGAGAACCGGAGCGGAGCGGGCTTCCGGCCCGTGAGCACCGGAAGCACGGGAACCCGATGCCAGGCGAAACCGATGCCAGACGAAACCGATGCCAGACGGCCGCGGCAGTAGAATGATCGGGCCGGCTTTCACTCGCCGTCGTCATCCTCGCCAGACAGCATCCCGCGCGTGTCGAGATGGGTGAAGTTCTGCTTCATGTAGGGCTTCACGAAGCCGCGGAAGGTGAACCAGCAGCCGAGCACGCCGGCAGAGACCTTGCGTGGCATCTCACCGAACGGAATGTTCCCCTTGCTCACCTTCACCGCCTTGCGCTGGAAGTCGAGCGGCGACCAGAACCACTCGCTGTTCTCCCAGCCCTTGAGGATCGGCACCACCTTGTCCGGCTTCATGCCCGTGACGCGGAAGTCGATCGCCGTGAAGGCCTGGTGCTGCGAGAGCGGGGCCCTGCCCTTGTTCTTCTCCGGGTCGTTGTACGCCTCCGTTCGGTAGACGCTAATCAGCTTGATGCCGCAGCCCGTATGCTCGCGCAGATGATCGAGGATGAGGATCGTCGGCACGATGTTGTGCCAGATCGTCACCGGTGGCGGTCCGTTGTCCGGCCTGTAGCGGCCGACGAGAAGCTCGTCCGCGTTGAAGAAGTTGAGGCCCAGGCTGTCCACGAAGGTCTCGAACTGCGTCTTGCTGAAAGCCATCGTCGCGCTCCTTACCCATGGCTGCAGGGCAGCTCTTGTGGAGGGCGGACGATAGCGCGTTCAGGAGGCCGATGACGTGAGGTTCGTCACCCGCCGTCGCTCGGGGCTTCGCGCGCGGCATGCCGCAGCGCAGCGAGGTCCTCCGCCGTCGCCGCGGCCGCACCTGCCTGGATGGCCCTGTAGCGGGCGAGCACCGCCTCGCCGTCGCCCGTCAGCGTCGCGCCGCCTCCGGCGGCCCCACCCTTCGTCGCGGCCACGAGCGGGGAGCGGAACATGGCGTTCAGCGTCTCGACGAGCGACCAGGCGCGCTTGTAGCTCATGCCGAGGCGGCGCCCGGCGGCCGCGATCGAGCCCGTCTCGGCAATGCCCTGCAACAGGTCCGCCTTGCCGGGGCCGAACGAGACGCCCGGCACGAGATCGACGCGCACATGCAGGGCGGGGAGCGTGCCGCGGCCCCGGCGTTTCATCCGCCTAGCCCTGCTTCCAGGGCAGGCCCGCGGCGATCCAGCCGGCACGCGTGCGCCGGTGGCCGGCGGGATCGAGCGGCCCCTCGAACCCGTCGGCGATGTTGAAGCACGCGCCGTATCCGGCCTCCCTCGCGGCCTTAGCTGCGGCAAGGCTGCGCGCGCCGGAACGGCAGAGGAAATAGAGCTTGTGGCCGGGGGTGAGCCCCTGCTCGCCGAGCGCGGTGACGAACCCGTCATTGACAGACATGGCGGGAAACAGCTGCCAGGCGATGCGGTGGACCGGCTTGCCAACCTCCGAGAGGTCGGGCACGCCCACATAGGTCCACTCCGCATCGGTGCGGACATCGACGAGGGCGGCCGCCGGGTCGCGCTTCAGGGCCTCCCAGGTCTCCCGCACCGTCACGTTCGGGATGTCGCTCATGCAGATCCTCCCATGCGGCGGCCGGGCCCAGGTTGCATCCGCGCCGCTCTGGCGCTTGTGTAGCGTCGCGCTGGCATTGGCGAAAGCATGGAGAGACGCGTGGAGACAGGTGCGGGCGGCGTTGCGGACGGGCTCATCGGCGCCATCGGCAACACGCCATTGATCAGGCTTCGGCGCGCATCCGAGGCCACGGGCTGCACGATCCTCGGGAAGGCCGAGTTCATGAACCCGGGCGGGTCGGTGAAGGACCGCGCCGCGCTCGCGATCGTGAGCGATGCCGAAGCCAAGGGCCTGCTTCGTCGAGGCGGGACGATCGTCGAAGGCACGGCCGGCAACACCGGCATCGGCCTCACCCTCGTCGGCAACGCGCGCGGCTACCGGAGCGTAATCGTGATGCCGGAGACGCAGAGCCGGGAGAAGATCGAGTTCCTGCACATGATCGGCGCCGAGCTTCGCCTCGTCCCGGCAGCCCCGTTCAAGGACCCCGGCAACTATGTCCATGTCTCGCGCAGGCTCGCCGAGGAGCTCGCGACGAGCGAGGCGAACGGGGCGATCTGGGCGAACCAGTTCGACAATCTTGCCAACCGCGAGGGCCACCGCACCACGACGGGGGAGGAGATCTGGCACCAGACCGGCGGGTCGGTCGATGCCTTCACCTGCGCCTGCGGCACGGGCGGGACGCTAGCCGGCGTGGCGATGGCGCTGAAGGCACGGAAGCCCGCCGTGCGCATCACGCTCGCCGACCCGATGGGCAGTGCACTCTATTCCTGGAAGAGCAGCGGCACGCTGGAGCTCTCGGGCAGCTCGATCACGGAGGGAATCGGGCAGAGCCGCGTTCCCGGCAACCTCGAGGGCGCGCCGATCGACGATGCGATCCAGGTGACGGACGAGGAGATGCTCGAGCAGGTCTTCGACCTGACGATCCACGAGGGGCTTTCCGTCGGCGGCAGCGCGGGGCTGAACGTCGCGGCGGCCATCCGGGTGGCGCGCGCGCTCGGACCTGGCCACACGGTGGTCACGATCCTCTGCGACGGCGGCGCGCGCTACCAGAGCAAGCTCTTCAATCCCGAGTTCCTGAGCGGCAAGGGGCTTCCCGTGCCGCCGTGGATGGCCTGACCAGGAGAGAACCATCATGGCATCGGATCGTTTCGCAGGCCGCGTCGCCGCGGTCACCGGCGGGGCGCGCGGCATCGGCCTGGCCGTCGCCGAGCGCATCGCGGCCGAAGGCGGGCGCGTCGCCCTCTGGGACGTCGACCTCGCCGAGGCGGAGAAGGTCGCCGCACGGCTCGGCGGCGCGGCCGTGAAGGTCGATGTGGCGGACGATGCGTCCGTCGCGGCGGCGGTGGCGGCAACGGAGGCGGCGCTCGGGCCGGTCGACATCCTCGTCAACAATGCCGGCATCACCGGGCCGAACGGGCCGGTCGAGAGCTATCCGGTCGATGCCTGGCGGCGGGTGATCGACATCGACCTCACGGGGGTGTTCCTCTGCTCGCGTGCCGTGGTGCCTGGCATGCGCGCGCGCGGGCGTGGGCGGATCGTCAACGTCGCCTCGATCGCCGGGAAGGAGGGCAACCCGAATGCGGCGGCCTATTCCTCTGCCAAGGCGGGCGTGATCGCGCTGACCAAGGCGCTCGGCAAGGAGCTCGCCGATACGCCGATCCGGGTGAACTGCGTCACGCCTGCTGCGGTGAAGACCGACATCTTCGCGCAGATGAGCGAGCAGCACATCGGCTGGATGCTCTCGAAGATCCCGATGGGCCGGTTCGGCCTGGTCGAGGAGGTGGCCTCGCTGATCTGCTGGCTCGCCTCGGACGAGGCGTCGTTCTCGACAGGCGCGGTGTTCGACATCTCCGGCGGCCGTGCGACCTACTGACGCCGCCGGGCCCAGCTCGTCAGCGCGAGCAGCACCGTGGAGCACAGGAAGAGCATGACGGAGGCTGCACAGATGGCAGGAGAGAGGAACTCGCGCACGCTCGCATAGATCTGCCGCGGCAGGGTGTACTGCGCCGGGCCGGCGATGAAGAGCGTGATGATGAACTCGTCGAACGAGGTCGCGAAGGCGAACACCGCGCCCGTGAGGATGCCCGGGGCGATCAGCGGCACGACGACGCGGCGAAAGGCGACATGCGGCGGCGCGCCGGAAGCCGCAGCGGCGCGGAGCAGCGTCATGTCGAAGCCCTTCAGCGCCGCGAGCACGGCGATCAGCACGAACGGCACCGCGACGACGGTGTGGGCCAGCACGAGGCCGGCGAGCGTGCCGGAAAGCCCCGCAAGCGAGAAGGCGAGGAAGACCGAGGCGGCGGTGACGATCGAGGGCGTCACGATCGGCAGGCTGAACAGGGCGATCAGCACGGCCTTGCCACGGAAGCGCCCGAGCGTGAGCCCGAGCGCTGCAAGCGTGCCGAGCGTCGTGGCGACGACAGTGGTGGCGACGGCGACGACGAGGCTGTTGCGGGCGGCGAGAAGCCATCGGCCGGAGGTGAAGATCTCCTCATACCAGCGGAGCGAGAAGCCCTCCGGCGGAAAACGCATCACCTCGGTCGGTGCGACGGACAGCGGGATGATCGCGGCCATCGGCGCCAGCAGGAAGGCGAGCACGAGGAGGGCGAGCGCCCCGATCGCCACCCGCCAGGCCCAGGCGGCGCTCATGGCGACAGCCGCCCCTTGAGCGCCGCCGGAAGCAAGAGCCGCGCCGCCGCGATCGCGCAGGCGGCGAAGCCCATCAGGAGCACCGACAGCGCAGCCGCCATGCCCCAGTTGACCTCGCGGTTGATGAACAGTGCGATGAAGGAGGCGACGAGCTGGTCCCTCGGCCCGCCGAGCAACGCGGGCGTGATGTAGAACCCGACGGCGAGCAGGAACACGATGAACCCGCCTGCGGCGATGCCGGGGAAGGCGAGCGGCAGGTAGACGCGCAGCGCCACCTGCACAGGTGAGCCCCCCAGCGAGGCCGCGGCGCGGATGAGCGCACGGTCGATCCCCTTCATCGCCGCATAGGCGGGTAGGATCGCGAAGGGGAGCAGGACATGCAGCATCGCGACGATGACGGCGATGCGCGTGCCGATGAGCTGGACCGGCGCCTCCGTCAGCCCGAGCGCGACGAGGGTCGCGTTCACCGGCCCCTCGCGCTGCAGCAGGACGAACCAGGCAGTGGTTCGCACGAGGATCGACGACCAGAACGGCACCAGCACGGCGAGCAGCCCGAGCCCGGCCCAGCGCGGCGGCAGCGAGGCAAGCAGGAAGGCGACGGGCGCCGCAAGAAGCGTGGCCAGAAGCGTCACGATCACCGCCACGCCGAGGGTGCGGAGGAAGAGGGTGAGGAACAGCCGGTCCTCCTCCCCCATGCGCGTCACCGCACCGCCTGGTGCCTGGTCGAGATCGAGCGCGCGCAGGAGATAGAGCGGCGTCACCGGGCCGGTGGCGTCGCGGAGCCTGAGCCAGGTGTCCCGCTCACCCCAGCGCGGATCGAGGGCGGGAAGCGACACCGCGTACGGCGCAGTGAGGCCGTCCGCGGCCCGCGCGGTGCGCAGAAGCAGCGCGCGCTGGCCGCCGGCGGCGAAGTTCATGCGCTGGGCGAGCGGGCCCAGCCTGCGCTCCTCGAGCGCGACGCCCAGTTCGTCGGCGACGGCAGCGAAAGCCTCCTCGCCGGGAAGCGCCTCTCCATCCCATGCGGCGAGCGCGTGGTGCGTGCGGGGAAGCGTATCGGCAAGCTCGCGATCTGCCACCGCCGTCAGCAGCGTCGTGCCGAGCGGCACAAGGAACGCCGCCGCGAGCAGAAGCAGGAGCGGCGCGACGAGGACCGCTGCGAGAGCGTTCTGCCCCCTCACCCGACCGTCAGCGGTTCAGCCAGGCGGCGAAGCGGCGCTCGAGCTCCGGCCCGTGCTCGATCCAGAACTCCGTCGAGATGTTGAGCCCCTTCTCGACGTGGTTGGTCATCATCAGCGGGTTGCGGGCGCGCACCTCCACATCGTTCGCCACCGCCGCTGTGACGGGGTTGATCGGCCAGAGCCTGGTCAACTCCAGAAGCGGCGCAGGATCGGTGATGAACTCGATCATGCGCATCGCTGCCGGTGCGTGCGGCGAGCCGCGCACCACCGCCCAGTAGTCGTATGCGTAGAGAAGCGTCTCCCACTTGAGCGCGTAGGCAGCACCTGAGCGCATGGCATTCGTCGTCCGCCCCACGAAGCCTACGGCGTAGGCAACCTCCCCGGCATTGACGAGCTCGATCGGCTGCTGCCCGCCCGACCAGAACATCAGCTCCGGCCGAAGTGCATCGAGCCTCGCGAAGGCGCGCGCCTGGCCCTCGGGGGTTGCGAGCACGCGATAGACGTCTCCCGGGGCAACGCCGTCGGCCATCAGCGCAACCTCCAGCGTGATCCGTGCCCCGCGCCGGAGAGCCCGCTTGCCCGGGAAGGTGCGCGTGTCCCAGAACTCGGCATAGGTGGTCGGCCCGTTCGCGTTGCGGCGCGTGTCGTAGAATACCGCCACGCCCCAGCCGATCGCGCCCGCGCCGCAGGTGATCGCGCCGCCCGGCAGGAACTTGTCGCGCCGCACGACCGACCAGTCGATCCGCTCGAACACGCCGTCCTCGCAGCCCTGAACGAGATCGGGCGCCTCGACCATCACCACGTCCCAGGTGACGTTGCGCGCCTGAACCATCGCCCGGATGGGGCCGACATTGTAGTCGTAGGAGGTGTCCGCAACCGCTATTCCGGAAGCGCGCGCGAAGGGCTGGAACAGCGTCGAGCGCATATGGTCCTGCAGCGGGCCGCCGCCGGCGACGATGGTGAGGTCTCGTGCCCCGGCCGGCGCGGCGGCGAGCATCGCGGCGAGGCCGATGGCGCACAGGGCGCGGGTAGGGATCATGAAGCCCTCCTGGACGTATTGGGCAGAAGAGAGGCGACGGGCGTGATCCGCCAGCCTTCGTTCTTGCGCCGATAATAGGTGTTGAGCAGCCGTGTCGTGACCGGCCCTGGCCGGCCCGAACCGATCGGCGCGCCGTCGAGCCGCGTGAGAGGGAACAGCCCGCAGGACGTCGACGTTATGAAGGCCTCGTCCGCTGCCGCGAGAATCTCCGGCGCGAGAGTGCCGTAGCGGCCTGCGATGCCGAGATCGGCCGCGATCTCCATCATCGTCCGGCAGGAGATGCCCTCGAGCACACCCGCCTCGGCGGCGAGAAGACCTTCCCGCGTCACCGCGACCACGTTGAACCCAGGCCCCTCCGCGACGTTGCCCTCCTGGTCGAGCAGGATGGTCGTGTCGAAGCCGGCATCCTTGGCGAGGAACAGCGCGCGGGTGAAATCGCCCCAGTGCGTGTTCTTCCAAACCGGGTTCACCGAATTAGCGGGAATGCGGCGGATGTCGCGCGAGATCGTCGCATCGAGACCGCGCCGCATCTCATCCGGCTGGCCGCGCAGCACGAGAGGCTGGGCATAGGCGAAGAAGCGGTTCGCTGCCGTGCGCGGGTCGCGCGAGCCTGGCGGCGCCTGGCCACGCGTGCAGGCGAAGTAGACGAGCGTGTCGGCGAGTCCGCTTCGGTCGACGAGCTCTGCAAGCAAGGCGGCGAGGGCATTGCGCGGCAGGCCGGGGGCGAGCCGAAGCCCGGCGCAGGAGGCCTCGAAGCGATCGAGATGGTCCTCGAGCCGGAAGAAGCCGCCCCGCCAGGTATGGACGACGTCGTAGGTCATGTCGGCATACATCAGGCCGAAATCGCGCACCGGGATGCGGGCCTCGGAAAGCGGAACGAAGGTTCCATCGATGAAGGCGACCGCGCGGGAGAAATCGGCCTGCGCGGCACTCAGATGGTCAGGAACCTCGAGTGTCTCCTCGCTCACCACAGCACCTTCCCTGCACAGCCGGCGGCATCGTGGAAGCACGGTCGGCAGCGTGTCAACGCGGCTCCGGCTTGCCCGGCGCGGCCGCGTGGTGAAGACTCGGCGCACGATGGCACGGATGGATACGACCGCTGACCGCCTCGCCGCCTGGGCGGAAGGCGAGGAAGCGCGCTTCCTCGGCAGGCTCGAGGACGAGGAGCCCTGCAACGGCTGGATCGCCGAATACTGGCGCATCGTCGGCGATGCCGCGGAGCGCCCGGCCTATCGCCACGTCGATGGGCGGACGGTCGATGCTGCGGGCGATCGCTGGGCCTGGTCGGCCGCCTTCATCGGGGCAGGCGTGTGGTTCGCCTCGTCCGGCGCGCCCTGGTTCGCCTACTGCGAATGGCACAGCACCTACGTGCGCGATGCCATCCGCCGCGCGGCCGAGGGGGGGGCACAGCCCTATCGCGCGTACCCGATCGGCACGACCGCGCTGCGGCGTGGCGACATCGTCGTGCAATGGCGCGCCGGCCTCGGCGACGGGGCGCCAGACCGGCCGGTGACCTTCGAGGCCGCGTCGCGCATCGAGCCGTTCACGAGCCATGGCGACATCGTCGTCTCCGTCGGCGCCGATGCCGCGGAGATCATCGGCGGCAACCTCTCCGACACGGTGATGCGCCGACACCTCGCGCTCGACGGCACAGGCCACCTCGCCGACGCGGGGCAGCTGCGCGGACATTGGTTCGCGCTGCTGCGCTTCGAGGAGGCCGCAGCGTAGGTCAGGCAGCCCCTCGCTAGCCCCCGGCGATCGAGCCCAAGCGGCCCGCTGCGGAGGCAAGCCTCGAGCGGTCATTCACCCGAACCGTCCTGCCGGTCGCCGCGATCGCGCCCTGGTCGCTCAGCGCAGCGATGGCGCGCGAGAAGCTCTCCGGGCTCATGCCGAGCCGGCGGGCGAGAACACGCTTCGTCTCGGTCAACGCGATCACGTCGCCCGCCTGCTCGCTCTCGCGCAGCAGCCAGTCGGCCAGCCGCTCCGTCGCACCGAGGGACTTCAGGTCCTTGATCTGCCCGATCAGCAGGCGCCAGTGGCCGGCCAGCATGTCCACCACCGCGCGGGCAAAGCGGGGCTCACCGTCGAGCTCGGCGCGGAAGACATCGGCACGGATGGTCATCACGCGGGATTCCTGCATCAGCCGGCAAGACGCCAGGTAGGGAAGGCCGAGCACGACGGCCGGCACGAGCAGGAACGTTCCGGGCCCGAAGATCTCGATCACGGTCTCCTGCCCACTCTTCGCGGTGGAGACGAGCGCGGCACGGCCGGTGAGCACGACATGAGCCGCCTCCGGAACGGTCCCTTCCTCGAACAGGACCGTTCCCGCGGGGAGGATCTGCACGATGCTTCCCGCGAGCAGCCGGCCGAGACTCGCATCGCTCAAAGCCGATCCAACGCCGGCTTCCCGGAGCAGATCGATCGCCTGTCGTCCCAGCATGGCTGCGCCCTCCCGAACCTTGGCAAATGTCAAGGCGATGCTTGATCGATGCGCTGCACCATAAAACAAAAGCGCGGCGCGGTTGCCAAACTTGATCTGGCTCAACAACCGCTGGTGCTGCCACGATGAGGCTTCCTTCAGCACCCGACTTCCGGGTGAGGACGGAGCATAGAACGATGGGTCAGCCTCTCCCCGACGCGGTCCCACCTGGCGCGCGGCAGGCGATGTGGATGAGCACGGTCGCCTTCACCGTGTGTTTCGCGGTGTGGACGATCTTCTCGATCATCGGCGTTCAGATCAAAAGAGATCTTGGCCTGAACGACACGCAATTCGGCCTGCTCGTGGGCACGCCGATCCTGACGGGAAGCCTGATCCGCCTGCTCCTCGGCATCTGGACCGACCAGTATGGCGGCCGGATCGTGTTCACGGGCGTGATGGTCTCGGCCGCGATCGCGACCTTCCTCCTGACCTTCGCGTACGACTACCCCACCTTCCTCATCGCGGCCCTTGGCGTCGGCATCTCGGGCGGCTCCTTCGCCGTCGGCATCGCCTATGTCTCGAAATGGTTCCCGAAGGATAAGCAGGGCACCGCGCTCGGCGTGTTCGGCGCGGGCAATGTCGGCGCTGCGGTCACCAAGTTCTTCGCTCCGCTCGTGATGGTGGCGTTCGGCTGGACCGCGGTCGCGCAGCTCTGGGCGCTCGGGCTTCTGGTGATGGCGGCGGTGTTCTGGTTCACGACGAAGGACGACCCGCAGCTGGAGGCGAGGCGGGCCGCGGGCGTGAAGCCGGAGCCCCTCTCCGCGATGCTCGTGCCGCTCAAGAACATCCAGGTCTGGCGCTTCAGCCTCTACTACTTCTTCGTGTTCGGCGCCTTCGTCGCGCTGGCGCTGTGGCTGCCGCGGTACATCATCGACACCTATGGGTTCGGCATCGCCGCCGCCGGCATGATCGGCGCCGCCTATTCCGTTCCGGCCTCGATCTTCCGCGCCTATGGCGGCGTCCTGTCGGACAGGTACGGCGCCAGGAGGGTGATGTACTGGACGCTCGGCGTCTCCGTCATCGTGAGCTTCATCCTGTCCTATCCGCCAACGACCTACGTGGTGGACGGAATCCAGGGGCCGATCACCTTCCGGCTCGCCACCGGGGTCATCCCCTTCATCGTTCTCGTCTTCGTGCTCGGCTTCTTCATGAGCCTCGGCAAGGCGGCCGTCTACAAGCACATCCCGGTCTACTACCCGAACCATGTCGGCGCGGTGGGCGGCATCGTGGGGCTGATCGGCGGCCTCGGCGGCTTCATCCTGCCGATCGTGTTCGGCCTGATGAACGACCTCACGGGCATCCGGCAGTCCTGCTTCATGCTTCTGTTCGCGATCAGCACCGTGGCGCTGGTGTGGATGCATGTCGCGATCCTCAGGATGGAGCGCGAGGCGGCAGGGCCGGCGCTCGCCGGGCTGCCCGAGCTTCCCGAGATGCAGCCCATCCACGGACCCGCGCAGGCAGGCGCCCTGCGTGGCCACGCGATCGAGGACTGGCGGCCCGAGGAAGAGCAGTTCTGGGCCGACAGGGGCCGGGCAATCGCGCGGCGCAATCTCTGGGTCTCCATCCCGTGCCTTTTCCTCGCCTTCGCGGTGTGGATGGTGTGGTCGGTCGTCGTGGCGAAGCTTCCCGCCGTCGGCTTCCGGTTCGACACGGGCCAGCTCTTCTGGCTCGCCGCCCTGCCCGGCCTCTCCGGCGCGACGCTCCGGGTGTTCTACTCCTTCATGCCGCCGATCTTCGGCGGGCGGCTCTGGACGACCGTGTCCACCTGGTCGCTGCTGATCCCCGCGGTGGGCATCGGCCTTGCGGTGCAGAATACCGCCACGCCCTACTGGGTGTTCCTGCTTCTCGCGCTCGCCTGCGGCTTCGGTGGCGGCAACTTCGCCTCTTCGATGGCGAACATCTCGTTCTTCTTCCCCAAGCGCGAGAAGGGCAACGCGCTCGCGCTCAACGCCGGGCTCGGCAATCTCGGCGTCAGCGCGGTGCAGTTCGTGGTGCCGCTCGTGATCACAGCGGGCGTGTTCGGCGCGCTGGGCGGCGATCCGGCCACGGTGACGCAGGCGGGAGCGCAGACAAGGCTCTGGCTGCAGAACGCCGGTTTCATCTGGGTGCCGTTCATCGCCGCAGCGGCCTTCGCCGCCTGGTTCAAGATGGACGACATCGCCAGCATGAAGGCCTCCTTCACAGACCAGGCCGTCATCTTCCAGCGCAAGCACAACTGGATCATGTGCTGGCTCTACACCGGAACGTTCGGCTCCTTCATCGGCTACTCCGCCGGCTTCCCGCTGCTCGCACGCACCCAGTTCCCTGAGGTGGACGCGCTCCAGTTTGCGTTCCTCGGCCCCCTCGTCGGCGCCGTCTCCCGCTCCGTGACGGGCTGGGTGTCGGACCGATGGGGCGGCGGCCGCGTCACCTTCTGGGTGTTCGTCGCCATGGCGCTCGGCGTCTACGGGGTGATCCACTTCATCGGCATCAAGGACCAGCCGGGCGCGTTCTGGGGCTTCTTCGCAAGCTTCCTCTTCCTGTTCTTCGCAAGCGGCGTGGGCAACGCGTCCACCTTCCAGATGATCCCCGCGATCATGGGCAAGGACATGACGCGGCTGATGCCCGGCGCGAACGCCACCGAGCGGCGCGTGCAGGCCGACAAGGAGAGTGCCGCGATCATCGGCTTCACCTCCGCCATCGCCGCCTACGGCGCCTTCTTCATCCCGAAGAGCTACGGCACCGCCATCGCGATGACCGGCGGGCCGCAGGCGGCGCTCTGGGCCTTCTTCGCCTTCTACCTGAGCTGCATCGCGATCACCTGGGCGGTCTACACGCGCAGAGGTGGCCTTCTCTACGACATCGAGCATCGGCAGCGCCCCGCTGCCCCCGCCGCGGCCTGAGACAGGAGGACAATCCGAGATGAGCCACTTCCTCGACCGCCTGACCTTCCTCCAGAAATACGCCGGCACCTTCTCCAACGGCCATGGCGAGGTGACCACCGAGAGCCGCGCCTGGGAGGATGCCTATCGTTCCCGCTGGGCAACGGAGAAGGTGGTGCGCTCGACGCACGGGGCGAACTGCACCGGCTCATGCTCGTGGAAGATCTACGTCAAGGGCGGCATCGTCACCTGGGAGACGCAGCAGACGGACTATCCGCGCACGCGGCCCGACCTGCCGAACCACGAGCCGCGCGGCTGCTCGCGGGGCGCCTCCTACTCCTGGTACCTCTACAGCGCCAACCGCCTGAAATACCCGATGGCGCGCAAGCGGCTCATCAAGCTGTGGCGCACCGCGAAGGCGAAGCATGGCGACCCCGTCCTCGCCTGGAAGTCGATCCAGGACGATCCCGCGCAGCGGCGCGAGTACCAGGCCGTCCGCGGCATGGGCGGGTTCGTGCGCATCTCCTGGGAGGAGGCCGAGGAGATCGTCGCCGCCGCGAACGTCCACACGGTGAAAACCTGGGGGCCCGACCGCGTCATCGGCTTCTCGCCGATCCCGGCGATGAGCATGGTCAGCTACGCCGCAGGCAGCCGGTATCTCTCCCTGATCGGCGGCGTCTGCATGAGCTTCTACGACTGGTACTGCGACCTGCCGCCCTCCTCGCCGCAGACCTGGGGCGAGCAGACCGACGTTCCCGAGAGCGCGGACTGGTTCAATGCGGGCTTCATCATAATGTGGGGCTCGAACGTGCCGCAGACGCGCACGCCCGATGCCCACTTCATGGCCGAGGCGCGCTACCGCGGCACGAAGGTGGTGACGGTCACGCCGGACTATTCGGAAGCCTCGAAGTTCGCCGATCTCTGGCTGCATCCGAAGCAGGGCACCGATGCCGCGCTCGCGCTGGCGATGGGCCATGTCATCCTCAGCGAGTGGCATGCCAAGGACAGGGGCGAGTACTTCGTCGACTACTGCCGCCGCTACACCGACATGCCGATGCTCGTGCTGCTCGCGGAGCAGGACGGGCGCCTCGTTGCCGATCGCCAGCTCCGCGCCTCGGACCTCGCCGACAATGCGGGCCAGACCAACAACCCGGACTGGAAGACGGTCGCAATCGACGATGCATCGGGCGAGCCCTACGTGCCGACCGGTTCGATCGGCTTCCGCTGGGGCGAGCAGGGCAAGTGGAACCTCGAGGGGCGCGATGCCCGCACGCTCGAGTCGGTGACGCCGCGGCTCTCGCTGGTCGGAGACGGCGCCACCGCGCAGGTGACGTTCCCCTATTTCGGCGATCTCGCGCAGCCCTTCTTCAATCCGACCGCGCTCGGCCAGACGATGACGAGGACGGTGCCCGTGCGCAGCATCACGCTCGCCGACGGGAGGGAGGCGAAGGTCGCGACGGTCTATGACCTCATGCTCGCCAACTACGGCGTCGAGCGTGGCTTCGGCGACGGCGCGGCGAGCTACGAAGCCATGGCCCCATATACGCCGGCCTGGGCAGGCATGGTGTGTGGCATCCCCGCGAAGCAGATCGTCACGGTCGCGCGCGAGTTCGCCGACAATGCCGAGAAGACGCGCGGCAAGTCGATGGTGATCCTCGGTGCCGCGCTGAACCACTGGTACCACTCCGACATGAACTACCGCGGCATCATCAACCTGCTGGTGATGTGCGGCTGCATCGGCCAGTCCGGCGGCGGCTGGGCACACTATGTCGGGCAGGAGAAGCTGAGGCCGCAATCGGGCTGGATCCCGCTTGCCTTCGCGACTGACTGGCACCGCCCGCCGCGGCAGCAGAACTCCACCTCGTTCTGGTACGCGCACACCGACCAGTGGCGCTACGAGACGGTGTCGGTCGGCGAGATCCTCTCGCCCACCGCGCCGCGCAAGCTCTCCGGCGCGCTGATCGACTTCAACGTGCGCGCCGAGCGCATGGGCTGGCTTCCCTCGGCGCCGCAGCTCGCGCTCAACCCGCTTACGGTCGCGGCCGACGCGGCCAAGGCCGGGCAGGAGGTTCCGGCCTGGCTCGCGGGCGAGCTCTCCGCCGGGCGCATCACGATGTCCTGCGAGGATCCCGACCATCCGGTGAACTGGCCACGCAACCTGTTCGTCTGGCGGTCGAACCTGCTCGGCTCCTCGGGCAAGGGTCACGAGTACTTCCTCAAGCACCTGCTCGGCACGCAGAACGGCGTGCAGGGCAAGGACCTCGGCGAGGAGGGGCGGGCGAAGCCGGAGGAGGTCGCCTGGCACGGCGAGGCGCCGAAGGGCAAGCTCGACCTCCTGGTGACGCTCGACTTCCGCATGAGCACCACCTGCATGTACTCCGACATCGTCCTGCCCACCGCCACGTGGTACGAGAAGAACGACCTCAACACCTCAGACATGCACCCGTTCATCCACCCGCTGACCACGGCGGTGGACCCCGCCTGGGAAAGCCGGAGCGACTGGGCGATCTTCAAGGGCATCTGCAAGCGGTTCAGCGAGCTTTCGAGAGGTCATCTCGCCGTCGAGAAGGACGTGGTGCTCACCCCGCTGATGCACGACAGCCCTGCCGAGCTCGGCCAGACGCATGTCGTGAAGGAGTGGCGCAAGGGCGAGGTCGCGCCGATCCCGGGCAAGACGATGCCTGGCGTGACGGTGGTCGAGCGCGACTATCCGAACACCTATGCCCGCTACACGTCGCTCGGCCCGCTTCTCGAGAAGCTCGGCAACAACGGCAAGGGCATGACGTGGAAGACCGGCGACGAGGTTGAGTTCCTCCGCCAGCTCAACGGCACCGTCGAGGTGCCTGGCGTCGAGACGCCGCTCGCGCGCATCGACAGCGACATCGATGCCTGCGAGGTGATCATGCATCTCGCCCCCGAAACCAACGGGCATGTCGCGGTGAAGGCGTGGGAGGCCCTCGGCAAGGCCACGGGGATCGACCACACGGGCCTCGCCAAGCCCAAGGAGCACGAGGCGATCCGCTTCCGCGACATCGTCGCCCAGCCGCGCAAGATCATCTCCTCGCCTGTCTGGTCGGGGCTCGAGAGCGAGGAGGTCTGCTACAACGCCGGCTACACGAACATCCACGAGCTCATACCGTTCCGCACCCTGTCGGGGCGGCAGCAGCTCTACCAGGACCATCCCTGGATGCTCGCCTTCGGCGAGGCGCTCTGCGTCTATCGTCCGCCGATCGACCTCAAGGCCCACCAGGCGATGACGGGCCGCGCGCCGAACGGCAACAAGGAGATCGCGCTCAACTTCATCACGCCGCACCAGAAATGGGGCATCCACTCGGTCTACACCGACAACCTGATCATGCTGACGCTCTCGCGCGGCGGCCCGATCGTCTGGATCTCGGAGGTCGACGCCGCGGAGGCCGGCATCGAGGACAATGACTGGGTGGAGGCGTTCAACCTCAACGGCGCGCTCTGTGCCCGCGCCGTCGTCTCCCAGCGCGTGCCGAAGGGCATGATCATGATGTACCACGCACAGGAGAAGATCGTGAACGTGCCGGGAAGCGAGATCACCCACGCCCGCGGCGGCATCCACAACAGCGTCACCCGTGCCGTCATCAAGCCGACGCACATGATCGGCGGCTATGCGCAGCAGGCCTATGGCTTCAACTACTACGGAACGATCGGCACGAACCGTGACGAGTTCGTCGTCGTCCGCAAGATGGCGAATGTCGCATGGCTCGATGGTCCGCGCCTGACGCACCAGGCGGCAGACCTCAAGGCGGCCGAGTGAGCGCGGCGCGAGCAAGGGAGATCAGATCATGAAGGTCCGTGCCCAGATCGCTATGGTGCTGAACCTCGACAAGTGCATCGGCTGCCATACCTGCTCCGTCACCTGCAAGCAGGTGTGGACGAGCCGCGAAGGCGTCGAGTACGCGTGGTTCAACAACGTCGAGACCAAGCCTGGCATCGGCTACCCGAAGGACTGGGAGAACCAGGAGCGGTGGCGGGGCGGCTGGAAGCGCAAGGCGAACGGAAAGATCATTCCTCGCCAGGGCGGCAAGTGGCGCATCCTCGCCAACATCTTCGCCAACCCCGACCTGCCCGAGATCGACGACTACTACGAGCCCTTTACCTTCGACTACACCCACCTGCAGACGGCGCCGGAAAGCGAGACGATGCCGGTGGCACGGCCCGTCTCGCTCATCACTGGCGAGCGGATGGAGATCAAGTGGGGGCCGAACTGGGAGGAGATCCTCGGCACCGAGTTCCGCAAGCGCTCCAAGGACGCGAACTTCGAGGGCATCCAGAAGGAGATCTACGGGCAGTTCGAGAACACCTTCATGTTCTACCTGCCGCGCCTCTGCGAGCACTGCCTGAACCCGGCCTGCGTCGCCTCCTGCCCCTCGGGCTCGATCTACAAGCGCGAGGAGGACGGCATCGTCCTGATCGACCAGGAGAAGTGCCGCGGCTGGCGGATGTGCGTCTCCGGCTGCCCCTACAAGAAGATCTACTACAACTGGCAGAGCGGTAAGGCAGAGAAGTGCATCTTCTGCTACCCGCGCATCGAGGCAGGCGAGCCGACCGTGTGCTCGGAGACCTGCGTCGGCCGCATCCGCTATCTCGGCGTCCTGCTCTACGACGCCGACCGCATCGAGGAGGCGGCCTCGGTCGAGAACGACCAGCACCTCTACCGCAGCCAGCTCGACATCTTCCTCGACCCGCATGACCCCGCGGTGATCGCCCAGGCGCGTGCCGATGGCGTGCCCGATGCCTGGCTCGACGCGGCACGGCGCAGCCCCGCCTACAAGATGTGCGTCGAATGGCAGATCGCCTTCCCGCTCCACCCCGAGTACCGCACGCTTCCGATGGTCTGGTACGTGCCGCCTCTCTCGCCCGTGCAGTCCGCCGTCGAGGCGGGGCATGTCGGCTGGAAGGAGGGCCTTCCTGACATCGACAGCCTGCGCATCCCCGTGCGCTACCTCGCCAACCTGCTGACGGCGGGGGCCGAGGCGCCGGTGGTGCTCGCGCTGAAGCGGATGTTCGCGATGCGGATGCACATGCGCGCCCGCACCGTCGAGGGCCGCAACGATACCTCGATGCTCGACGCTGTCGGGCTGACGCGCGCGCAGATCGACGACATGTATCGGACGCTCGCGATCGCGAACTACGAGGACCGCTACGTCATTCCCTCGACGCATCGCGAATACGCCGAGAATGCCTTCGACCTGAAATCCTCCTGCGGCTTCAGCTTCGGGCAGGGCTGCTACGACGGCCGTACGGTGGGAAACCTGTTCTCGGCGCTCGGTCCCTCTGCCGGTCGCATGGCGCCGCCGCGCGTCGACGAACCTGCCGAGCGGAAGGAGGACGCGCGATGAACCGGCGCTTCCGAATCCTCTCCGCCCTGCTGCACTACCCCGACGAAGCGCTGCGCGCAGCCCTTCCCGAGATCACCGAGGCCATCGCGACGTCCGGCTTCGGCGATCGGCATGCTCGCGCGCTCGCGCGGCTGTGCCGCCGGCTCGCCGCGGGCGAGCTGCTCGACAGGCAGGAGGCCTACAGCACGCTGTTCGACCGCGGCCGCTCGTGCTCGCTCAACCTCTTCGAGCATGTGCATGGCGACACGCGCAACCGCGGCCCTGCCATGGTGGCGCTTGTCGAGGCCTACCACGCGGCGGGCTGGGCGGCGCCGGCAAACGAGCTGCCCGACTACCTGCCCCTGTTCCTCGAGTTCCTCGCCGTCGCCCCGGAGCCGCTGACCCGCGATCTCCTCACCCAGGCCGCGCCGATCCTCGACCAGCTGCATGCCCGGCTCGCCGGACGCGGCACGGCCGATGCGCGCGCCTACGCGGGCGTCATCGCCGCAATGCTCGCCGAGGCAGGCCGGGCCCCGGAAGCCCCGCCCGCGCCGGCCGAGGAGGACGACCCCGAGGCGATCGACCGCGCGTGGGAGGACGCGCCCGTCACGTTCGGCCCGGAGAACGACCCGGACAAGGAAGGCGCGCGAAGCAAGGTCGCCGCCATGATCAAGCGGCTGCGCACGCTTCGCGCCAGCCAGCCCACCCGCTGAAGGAACCGCGACATGGTCGAGCTCTATCAAAGCTTCACCACCTATCTTCAGGGCTTCCTGTTCGGCATCTACCCTTACATCTGCATGGGCGTGTTCGTGATCGGCAGCCTCATCCGCTTCGACCGCGACCAGTACACGTGGCGTTCGGGTTCCTCGCAGATGCTCCGCACGGGCCAGCTCCGCCTCGGCTCGAACCTGTTCCACTACAGCATCTTCTTCCTGTTCTTCGGCCACCTCTTCGGCCTGCTGACGCCGCATTGGGGCTATGAGTGGGCGATCAGCCCGGCGACCAAGCAGGCGCTCGCGATCTACAGCGGCGGGGCGGCGGGGGTCGTCTGCTTCATCGGCCTCAGCATCCTGATGCACCGCCGCCTGGTCGACCCGCGCATCCGCCGCACCAGCACCTTCGCCGATCTCGCGATCCTCGTGCTGTTGTGGGTGCAGCTTTCACTCGGCCTCATCACCCTGCCCTTCTCGATGTCGCACAGCGACGGGTCGGTGATGCTCGCGCTCGCGTCGTGGAGCCAGGCCATCCTCACCTTCCAGGCGCGGGCCTCGGAGCTCGTGATCGGCCTGCCCTTCCCCTATCTCGCGCATCTCGTGCTCGGAATGACGCTGTTCCTGCTGACGCCGTTCTCCCGGCTCGTGCACATCTTCTCCGTCCCGATCTGGTACCTGTTCCGCACCTGGCAGATCGTGCGCCGGCGCGGCGGCGCCACACGGCGGCCCGGCCCCGTTCTGCCGCCGCGGCCGACAGCGGCGGAGTGAGCGCAATGCCGGTACGCGTGAACGATACGGTCATCCCCGAGCGGGAGATCGCCGCGGAGATGCAGCACCATCCCGCGCCGACGCGGGACCTCGCCTGGCAGGAGGCGGCGCGCGCTCTCGTCGTGCGCCGCCTGCTTCTCGACGCGGCAGCGGAACGCGGCATCGCCCCGCCCGAGGACGGCACGCTCGTCGCCGAGGAGGCGATGATCGAGGCCCTGCTCGACGACGTGGTGAGCGTGCCGGAGGCGGACGAGGAGTCGCTGCGTCGCTGGTACGATGCCAACCGCGCCCGGTTCCGCAGCAAGGAGCTCTGGGACGCGAGCCACATCCTCATCGCCGCCGACCCTGCCGACGAGACCGAGCGCCGAACCGCGGAGGCCCGGGCCCGCGACCTGCTCGACCGGGTGCTGGCAGACCGTTCTGTATTCAGCGCGCTTGCCGAGGCGCATTCCGCCTGCCCCTCGGGCAAGCAGGGCGGGCGGCTCGGCCAGGTCACGCGCGGAAGCCTGGTTCCCGAGGTCGAGACGTTCCTCTCCGCGCTCGAATCCGGGCAGATCTGCCCGACCGTGGTGAAGAGCCGCTACGGCATGCATGTGCTCTGGCTGCATGAGCGCGCCGAGCCGCGGCAGCTTCCCTTCGAGGCGGTGCGCGAGGATGTCGCGCGCTTCCTGCGAGAGACGTCCTGGCGTCGCGCGGTGCACCAGTTCATCGCGCTGCTTGCCGGGCGCGCGCGCATCGAGGGTGTCGAGCTCGACGGCGCGGCCGCCACTCCACTCGTCCAGTGACGACGCCCGGCGCCGCGCTCGCGCGGCTCGTCGAAGGCTTCGACAGGTTCCGTGCGGCCTATTTCGAGACCGACCACACGCTCTTCGACCAGCTGGTGTGGGAGGGGCAGAAGCCGCAGATCATGGTCGTCGGCTGTTCCGACAGCCGCGCCGACCCGACCATGATCACCGATGCCGGACCGGGCGATGTGTTCGTGATCCGCAACGTCGCCGCCCTCGTTCCGCCCTACATGCCCGACGGGCGTCTCGCCGGCGTCTCCTCCGCGCTCGAGTTCGGGGTGAAGGGGCTTGCCGTCTCCCATATCGTCGTGCTCGGCCACGCCATGTGCGGCGGCGTGCGCAGCCTGATGGAGTACGGCGATGCCGACCCGCGCTTCGAGTTCATGGGCCGATGGGTCGGGCTGCTGGCGGAGGCGCGCGAGGAGGTGAGGATGCTGGTCACGGAGGCCGAACCGGCTCTGCTCGCCCGTTATGCGGAGCGCGCCTCGGTGCTCGTGTCGCTGCGCAACCTGATGACCTACCCCTGGGTCGCGGACCGCGTGCGCGACGGCACGCTCGCCCTGCACGGCTGGTATTTCGACTTCACCTGGGGCGTGCTGATGGCCGCGGAAGGGCCGCGCGGGCCGTTCCGTCAGCTCGAGTCCACCGACAGGACGCCCGAGCCCGCCATCGGCGCGACACGGACCGACGAGGCCGCCTGACGGTCACAGCTTCGCTGGTCACCTCGCCTGCGCGCCTGCGGTGGGTGGCGCCGGCGCACGGCTTGTGGTGTGAAGGGCGAGCAACCCTCCTGCTCCGCCGCCCGGGAATGCCTGACAGGAACGCGACCAGATCACCATGGCCGAGGCGCCTGCGGCGGCTCATCATCTCCGTGCTTGCCGCGGTGATCCTGCTGCCACTCGCCGCCATCCTGCTGTTCCGGTTCGTACCGCCCCAGGCCACCCCGCTGATGGCGATCCGCCTCCTGCAGGGCCATGGGTGGGAACGGGCCTGGGTTCCGCGCGAGCGGATCTCCTCCGCGCTGGCCGCCTCAGTGATCGCGGCGGAGGACAACCTCTTCTGCCGCCAGAGCTTCGGGTTCGATGTCGATGCACTGCGCGGCGAGGTCGAGGCCTGGAGGCGCGGAGACAGGCCTCGCGGCGCCAGCACCATCACGATGCAGACGGCGAAGAACCTGCTTCTCTGGCCGGGGCGCGACCCCCTGCGCAAGGCGATCGAGGCCTGGCTCACGCCGCAGCTCGCGCTCGCCTGGCCACGGCAGCGCGTGCTGGAAGTATATCTTAACATCGTCGAGTTCGGCCCGGGCATCTACGGTGCCGAGGCTGCGGCGCGTCGCTTCTTCGGCAAGCCCGCAGCAGCGCTCAGCCCGCGCGAGGCGGCGCTGCTCGCCGCGGTGCTGCCGAGCCCGCTCACCTGGTCCGCCGCCGAGCCAGGGCCCTATGTACGCCAGCGTGCCGCGGTGATCGAGCGGCGCGTCGGCCAGCTCGGCTCGCTTCTCGATTGCGCCTGGTAGCCGCCGCTGCCTCGCGCGCTACACTGCTCCCATGCGCATCGAGGATCTCGCGGGCAAGGCCTGCCTCGTCACCGGCGCGAGCCGCGGGATCGGCGCGGCGGTGGCCCGTGGGCTCGGCGCCTGCGGTGCACGTGTTGCCGTGCACTACCGGAGCGGCGCGGGGGAAGCACAGGCCGTTGCGGCCGATATCGAGGCCGCGGGCGGCGAGGCGGAGCTGCTGTCCGGAGACATCGCGGCCGCGGGAACGGCCGCCCGTCTCGTCGCCGAGACGGTCGCGCGGTTCGGGCGGCTCGATGTGCTGATCAACAATGCCGGCGACCTGGTCGAGCGACGGCCGGTCGCCGACACGCCCGACACGCTGCTGGCGAGGCAGATCGACGTCAACGTCCGGCCGGTGCTCGAAGCCTGCCGCGCGGCGATCGCGCAGTTCCGGGCGCAGGGAGGCGGCGGCGCGATCGTGAATGTGAGCTCGATCGCCGCCCGCACGGGAGGCGGCGGCGGCTCGGCGCTCTACGCCGGCGCCAAGGCTTTCGTCGCCACGATGACGCGCACGATGGCCAAGGAGCTTGCGGCCGAAGGCATCCGCGTCAACTGCGTCTCGCCCGGCGTGATCGACACGCCTTTGCAGCACCGCACCACGCCACCCGACATGCTCGCCGCCATCGCCGCGCAGATCCCCATGCGCCGGGTCGGGCGCGCCGAGGAATGCGTCGGTGCCTTCCTGTTCCTCGCCTCAGAGGCGATGAGCAGCTACGTCACCGGCCAGGTGATCGAGGTGAATGGCGGCCTGCTGATGCCCTGATGCGCTGCGGTCACTTCGCCCAGGCGGAGGCCGAAACGCCGAGGCGCCCCAGCCCCGGCAACACCACCGCGGGGCGCAGCACGTCGATGCCCGCGACAGCGCCGAGCACGTTGAGCTCGACCCCCTCGACGGCGCCAACCGCCAGCCCACCATAGCCGCCGAGGGTGAGGCGAAGCCCCGTGCCGCTCGCCGTGGGGCGAAGCCAGCGTCCGTCATAGGGATAGTCGCGTCCGATCGCCGTCGGCGGAAGCGAGGCGCCGGCTTCCGGCACGGCATCGAGCACCGCGGCGACGAAGGTGTTGGAATTCGGCCCAGGCCAGGCGCGGTAGTCGCCGCTGCGCAGCCAGCCATAGGCCTCGATCGCTGCCTGCATGCGTGGGATCAGCGCCTCCGCGGCCTTGCCATCGGCGGCGAACACCACGGTGGGCGCGCGACCGAACCAGCGGCCGTCCGGCTCGAACCCGTTCACACGCAGCGGCTGCCCCCAGGCCGTGACGTCGTAGCGCATGTAGCGGTCCGCCCCGGCGGGCTTGATCACGATCCACGAATGCACAGCAAAAATGCCGCGCCACCGCACCGTCGGCGCGGCGAAGACGCGAACGACCGCCTGCCGCGCCTCGGCGGCCGGCCGCAGCAGCCCCGCGCTCGAGCGATCGGCCCGGCGCCAGTCAGGCCCCGGTGCGGTCGCGGCATGCAGCACCGCGGAGAGGCCGAGCGGCAGGAGGAAGAGAAGGCAGAAAAGGCGCGCGGCGAGCTTGAGCTTTGTCATCCTGGCGTTGAGAGTCGCCCTCCGGCACGGAAATGCAAGCGCCCGGGGCCAGGGCGCGCAGGGAGGGATGAGCGGATGGATCTGACGGGCAAGGTCGCGTTGGTCACGGGCGGCAATGGCGGCCTCGGGCAGAGGATCTGCCATGCCCTCGCGCGCCATGGGGTGCACGTGGCGGTCGTCTACGCGCGAAGCCGCGAGCAGGCCGAGGGCGTGGCGGCGGAGCTTGCCGCGCAGCATGGCATCGAAGCGGCCGCATTCGCCTGCGACCTCGAGGACGGCGCGGCCGCCGAGGTGGCAGTCGCGGCCGTTCTCGAGCGGTTCGGCCGGCTCGACATTCTCGTCAACGACGCTGCCTTCAACATCGCCATTCCCTTCGCCGACCTCGACACGCTGACCGTCGAGCTGTGGGAGAAGATGATGGCGATCAACCTCACCGGGCCGTTCCGGCTGATCAAGGCAGCCGCGCCGCATCTCAAGGTGCATGGCGAGGGGCGCGTCGTGAACATCTCCTCCGTCGCCGGACTGGGGCCGAGCGGCTCCTCCGTCGCCTACGCCGTCTCGAAGGCGGGGCTGATCCATCTCACGCGCTGCATGGCCGTGGCCCTGGCGCCGAAGGTGCTCGTCAACTGCGTCGCGCCGGGGCTGCTCGAAGGCACGCGGGCCACGGCGAACCTGCCGGCCGACCTCGTCGCGCGCTCTGCCGCCGGTGCTGTGCTGGGCAAGGCCGCCGACAAGGATGACTGCGCCGACATGGTGGTCGCCATGTGCCGCACGACAACGATGACCGGCCAGACCGTGGTGATCGATTCGGGCCGGGTGTTCCACTGAACCGCGCCCGCCGGCGCGTGGGCGGTCAGGCGGGCGCGGCACCTTCGGCTGGCGCCTGCCCCGGGGCCGCGGCGATTGCCAGCGCACGCTGCACGGCAGCGACGAGGCCCGCCCGGTCGAACGGCTTGTTGAGCAGCAGGATCTCGGGGGGAAGTTCGTCGCCTCCGAGAAGCCTGTCCTCCGTGTAGCCGGACATCAGGATCGCCGGCAGGCCGCGGCGGAGGGCGCGCGCGGAAGCGGCGAGCTTGAACCCGTCCATCCCGTCCTGGAGGATCACGTCGCTGAGCAGCAGGTCCACCGCATGACCCTGTCCCAGCCAGTGCAGCGCCTCCTCCGCCGTGGCGAGGCAGGTCGGCGACAGGCCGATCTCGCCGCACAGCCGCTCGACCGATCGGCGGACCTCCGGGTTGTCCTCGACGACGAGAACGCGCAGCCGCGGCAGGGCGCCGCGCACGGCGGCTGGTTGGGCGACCGTGCCCGCGGAGGCTAGGCGGGGGAAGATCATGCTGAGCCGCGTCCCGGCCCCCTCGGCGGTGTCCAGCGTCACCCGCCCGCCTGACTGCGCAACGAACCCCTGCACCATCGAGAGGCCGAGCCCCGTTCCCTTGCCGACAGGCTTGGTCGTGAAGAACGGATCGAACACCTGGGCGACGATGTCGGACGGGATGCCCGGGCCGTTGTCGGCGACCGTCACGGCGACGGCATCCTTCGGCGCGTCGCCTGCCGCATCCTCCTCGAGCGCCGCGGGCGCGATCGAGATGGTGATGCGGCCGCCCTCCGGCATCGCATCGCGGGCGTTGATCACGAGGTTCAGAAGCGCGGCCTCGAACTGGGCCGGATCGACATCGATCACCAGCGGGCCTGCCGCGAGGTCGAGCCGAAGCGGGTGCCGTTCGCCGACCGATCGCGCAACGAGCTCGAGAAAGCCGCGCATGTACGCGACGATGTCGATCGCCTTCGGGCGAAGCGGCAGGCGCCGCGCATAGGAGAGCAGACGGTGCGTCAGCGCCGCGCCGTTCTGCGCCGCCTCGCGCGCCACGGCGATGAGCTCGCGCAGCTCCGGCTCGTCCATCCGGTCCTCGGCGATGTCGAGATTGAGCGCGATGATGGTGAGCAGGTTGTTGAAGTCGTGCGCGATGCCGCCGGTGAGCTGGCCGATCGAGGCAAGCTTCTCCGCGCGCGCGGCCGCAAGCTCCGCGGCACGGGATTTCGTGACGTCCTGGCAGTAGCCGGCGATGTGCGTGCGGCCGTCCGGCTCCGCCTTAGGCGTGCCCTCGGCGCGGATGTGCAGCGGCGTGCCGGTTCCCGGGTCGATGCGGAACTCGCAGGCGAACGGGCGCACGGCCTCGGCTGCCTCCTCGAGCGCCCGATGCAGCATCTCGCGATCGTCCGGCTCGACCAGGCCGAACCCGCTCTCGGCCGTCGACCGTGGCACAGCCGCGGGGCCGAACAGGCGCAGCAGCTCCTCTGACCAGACGATCCGCGCCTCGGTCGGCTCGTAGGAGAACCGGCCGACACGGGCGAGCCGCTGCGTCTCGGCCAGTTCGTCGGCGCGATCGGCGAGCGCGGCCTCGCTCCTCCGAAGGTCGCTTTCGGCACGGAGCCGCTCCGAGAGGTCCCACACCGCGACGAACCTGGCAGAGCGGCCGCCGAAACGGGTGGCACGGCTGACAATCTGCACCGTGCGTTCCGCGCCGCTGCGCGTCAGGTGGCGCCAAGGGCCGGATACGGCCCCCTTCTCGGTCAGCGACCGCGCGAGCGCGACGACCTGCTCGTGCTCCTCCTTCGGGCGGATGTCGAGGATGGTCATGCGCAGGAACTCCTCGCGCGACCAGCCATAGGCCTCGACGGCGGCGTCGTTGACGCTCAGGAACGCAAACGTCTCGTTGTCATAGAGCCACATCGGGATCGGGTTGCCCTCGAACAGGCTGCGGAATGCCGCTTCCCGTTCGGCAGAGCGTTCTGCCTCCGCACGCTGCTTGGTGATGTCGCGCTGGATCGCGATGAAGTGCGTCGGCGACCCGTCTGCGTCGCGCACCGGCGAGATCGACAACTCGCTCCAGTAGGGCGCGCCGTCCTTGCGGTGGTTCACGATCTCCTGCCGCACCGGCCGGCCGGCCAGAAGCGCTGCGCGGATCGCCTGCCTCGCCTCGATGCTCGTTTCGGACCCCTGAAAGAGCCGCGGCGTTCGGCCGAGCACCTCGATCACGCTGTAGCCGGTCTGCGCGAGGACGGCGGGGTTGACGTACTCGATCACCGGGCCCGGCTCGTCGAGCTGCGCTGCGTCGGTGATGATCACGAGGTCGTTCGAGGCATCCACTGCCCGACGGAACAGGCGTACCTGCTGGGCATCGCGGAGGCGGCGAAGCAGCGGGCGGATGGTGGTCGCGATGTCGCCGAGCGACTCGAGCACCGCAGCGAGGTCTCGCCGTGCGCCCGTCGCAAATCCGAGGGCAAGGCCGTAGCGCTCGTCGCCGAGCGAGAATGGCGCGAAGACTTGCGCATTGATCCCGTGCTCCACGGCCATCTTGAGCCCCGGGTAGCGGTCGAGGTCGGCGGCGCGAAGGTCAGGCATCACGAGCTGTTCGCCGCGTGCGATGGCCGCGCCGACCGGTGCGTTGTCGACCGTCAGGTGCAGCAAGCGCAGCCGCTCGAGATAGTGGGGATCGGCGATCGGGCCGACGCCGTCGCCACCGACGAGCTGGAGCGACCGGCCATCGGAGGCGAGCCGCCAGAACAGGCAAAGGCTGGCACCCGTTGCATCACGCAGTGCCCGCATGACGGAGCGGGTCGCGGCATCGAAGTCAACCGCCTCGGCGACGCTTGCGAGAATCGACTCCGCGAGGCGGTTCCGCGCGATCTGCTTGCGCTGCTCCGCCAGCCTCAGGCGCAGGTCGAGCTCCGACATCACCGACGCGGCGAGATCGGTCAGCGCGCGCGCCTCGGCGTCGGTCAGGCCCGGGCGCGGGACGGTGTCGAGCACGCAGATCGTGCCAAGCGCGTGGCCATCGAAGGTGACGAGCGGCGCGCCGGCATAGAAGCGAAGGCCGTCCGCCCTGGACACAAGTGGATTGGACGCGAAACGCGGATCGGCCAGGGCATCGGGGACGACGCATGGGCCTTCGCCCAGGATCGCGATGGTGCAGATGGAATGGCTCCGCGGCACCTCCTGCACATCCACCCCGATGCGGGCCTTGAACCAGACACGCTCGGCATCGACGAAGGTGACGAGGGCGTGGGGGACGCCGAAGATCTGCTTGGCGAGCCGGACCGAGCGATCGAACGCATCCTCCGGCATCGTGTCGAGGATGGCATAGCGGGCGAGGGCGGCGAGCCGGCGAGCCTCGGCCGCGGAGGCTTCCGTACCGGAGGCAGGCTGGCGGGGGGCATCAGCCATGCGATCGACCATCTCCTGGCGGCAGTCCGCCGCGCAAACCACCAGACCGGGCGACAGCGCGATCCGCCACCGCCTGACGACCACCCTCTCCCCTTCGGCCAGGAACGCCGCCTGCGCACGCCATCAACGGCACGAGGACCCGGCTTGCGTCCTCGGAACGCGTGGGCGCGTCGCGCCTCGATCCGCCAGACAGTGCCTACCATACCGGAAGTTGCATGAACGATCCATCAGCACAGACCCATACCGGCGCATGGCTTCCGCAGTCCGCGCTCGCCTCCGCCGCGACGGTCGCGTTCAGGATTGCGTCACCCGGCCCGACGCGGCGCGGACCGACCCCATCTCCCCCCGATGCGTCCATTGCTGGTCACCCTCGCCATTGCCCTCCTGCTCGGCGGCCTTGGTGTCGTCGCGCTTCGCCACCTGCCGCCCGAATGGGACCCGCGTGAACCGCTCGACCTCGCCGCCCCGCCGAATGCGATGACGGCCTGGAAGCTTCGCCGCCTCGGCGGTGACGGAGAGGCCTGCCGCGCGGCGTTCGACATCTCCTCCATCGCGACGCGACCGGTGCTGGACCGACCCTCGGCCGTCGGCTGCCCCATCGAGAACGCGATGCTGCTTCCGGCGGCCGTGGCACCAAGGCCGAACACGCCGACGGTGACGTGCCGCCTCGCCGCCGCGTGGACGCTGTTCGAACGGCACACGCTGCAGCCCGCGGCGCGCGAGCATCTCGGATCGGAGGTGGCGTCGATCCGGCATCTCGGGACCTTTGCGTGCCGGAACGTCAACCACGCCTCCTCGGGGCGGCGAAGCCAGCACGCGACGGCGAATGCCATCGACATCGCAGGCTTCGTGCTCGCCGACGGGCGCGAGATCAGCCTGCTCCGGCACTGGAACGAGGGGGCCGAGCCAGCGGCGTTCCTTCGCGCGGTGCGTGATGGCGCCTGCCGCTGGTTCAAGGCCGTGCTTGGCCCCGACCACGACGCCGCGCACCGCGACCACTTCCACTTCGACATGGGACCCTGGCGTGCGTGCCGGTGAACGCAGCGCGCATAACGCGGGTCCGTCGATCGGGTTTCGGGGAGCACGACTCACATCGGTGAGAGTAGGGCACGGCGAGACTAAGTCGGTGGCTTCGGCCGGGCATTCACCCCAAAATCGTTTGACGCGCTTTGGAACGATCGCCTAGCCTTCGGTCTATACCCCTCAATACGATTTCTGGATCGGATACCCGTTCCGATCATGGATGACTGTCATGGAGGACCCATGATGTTCAGTCGCGCCGGAGCATATTCTTACTAACTTGGCAAACGTGATCGGGGAGTGACAACAATTCCTGAGGCGACGATGAGCGATGCGAAGCGGATGACGGGCAGGCGCAAGCCGGCCAGCCCAGGCCGGGATGGCACGGCCAGCCGGAGCGGAAATGGAGCGGCGAGCCGCGCGCCGATGATCTACTACGCTTCGCCGCTTCTGCTCGGGGCAGGCGAGGCGGCGGGCCAGCACATTGCCCGGATCGCCCGAATGGGGTTCGACACGCTCCTGATCGCCCCACCCTGCCAGCCCGGACGGTCAGGCTCGCCGTTCGAGCTCGCCGATCCCGATCAGCTTCACGCCGTGCTCGGCGGCGGCGACACCACCTCCTACCTTCGCGCGCTCAGCGCCAGTTTGGCCGGGCACGGCATGAGGCTGATGATCGATTTCGCTGTCGATCGCCTCGCCGCCGATTCCCCTCTCGTCGCGTCCTCGCCCGATCTGTTCGAGCCCGAACCTGGCCGCCCCGAGGCGCCGCTCGATCCCCGCAAGCCGCTCCGCCCGGGCGACGCGGCGCTGAGCCGGACCGATGATGGCGACCGGGCGGCGCGTGTCGCCGCGCTGTTCGGAGCGCTGCTTCGCGACTGGGTCGAAGCCGGCGTCGGCGGTGTCCGCGCGCTGCGGCCAGGCCATGCCCCGGCATCCGTCTGGCGGCGGGTCCTGGCTGAGGCGCGCGGGGCGCGGAGCGACCTCCTCGCCCTGGCGTGGACGCCCGGGTTGCCGGCCGAGGCCGTGGCCGGACTGGCGGACGCGGGCTTCACCCATAGTGTCGCGAGCACGCCGTGGTGGGATGGGCGGGCGGCATGGCTCGGTCGCGAGTACGAAGACCGGCGCCTGGGCCTTCCCGCGATCGGCCTCGTCGAGGACCCTGCGGGGCCCCGGGTTGCGCGTGACGACCAGGACGAGACCGCGCGGCGCGCAGCCTGCGAACGCGCGCTCGCCGTGGCGGTCACGACCGGCGCCGGAATGTTCGTTCCGATGGGGTTCGAGCACGCGGCCACCCGCCCGCTCGACATGACGTCCGACCGGCCGGGCGACTGGGCCTGGGAGGATGGTCGGGGAGACCACTCCCTGCACCAATCGATCGCTCGGGCGATCGAGCTTGCGAGCGGCCTCGCCCCGCTCTCGACGGCCGGGCAACTCGTTCCCCTCTCAGGACCAGGCGAGCCGGTCGCCATCTTTGCGCGCGCCTCGGGCGGCGATCTCCGTCGGGCCGAGGAAGTGGCGGTGGTGTTCGCGAACGCATCCATGCACCAGGCAACGACGATCCTTCCCGACGCCGCGCTCTCGGGCCTGGATGGTCGGTTCCCATCGCTGCGCGCGCTGTTCCCTGAGGAGAGCGGGGAGACGCTCACGCCCGGCAGCCCGATCAGGCTTGCCGCCGGGGAGGTTCGCGTCTTCGCAGGCAAGGCTGCCGGGGTGCGGACGCGGCCAACGAAGCCGCTCGACAAGGCGGCGGCGCGGGCGATGCCGAGGATCGCGATCGAGCGCGTCGCCCCGACGGCCGATGACGGCCGCTTCCCCGTCAAGCGCATCGCCGGCGAGAGCGTCGCCGTCTCGGCCGACATCTACGCCGATGGGCACGACATGCTCGCTGCCGTGGTGCTGTGGCGCGCGGCGGGCGAGGAGCGCTGGCACGAGGCGCCGATGCAGCGCGGGCAGAACGACCGCTGGTCGGGCCTGCTGCCGCTCACCTACCTCGGCCTGCACGAGGTTGCCATCGAGGCATGGCGGGACCTGTTCGCGAGCTGGCGTGACGAGATCGAGAAGAAGCACGCAGCCGACGTTCCGATCGCGCTCGAGCTCCGCGAGGGCATTGCGCTCATCGAGCAGGCCGCAGCACGAGCGACGGGGGAGGACAAGGCCGCTCTTGCTGCCCTTCTCTCCCGCGTCGGCAAGGCGGGCGAGGGTACCGCGCTGCACGAGCTCCTCTCCGATGACACCGCGCGGCTGATGCGTCGCTGGGCCGAACGCACCCAGGCGGTGCGGACGGAGAAGACCTACCCGGTGATGGCAGACCGGCGGGCCGCGGGGTTCTCCTCGTGGTACGAGATGTTCCCTCGATCCGCAGCGGACGACGCCTCCCGCCATGGCACGTTCGACGACGTGATCCGTCACCTGCCACGCATTCGCGGCATGGGCTTCGACGTGCTGTACTTCACGCCGATCCACCCGATCGGGCTGAAGAACCGGAAGGGGCGGAACAACACGCTCAAGGCAGGCCCGGGAGACCCCGGCAGCCCCTATGCGATCGGCGCGGCAGAGGGCGGGCATGACGCGCTGCACCCGGAGCTCGGCGATGCCGCGGCCTTCCGCCGCCTGGTGGACGCCGCGGAACGGCATGGCCTCGAACTCGCGCTCGACTTCGCGATCCAGTGCAGCCCCGATCACCCCTGGCTCGAGCAGCATCCGGGCTGGTTCGCCTGGCGCCCGGACGGCAGCCTGAGATACGCCGAGAACCCGCCGAAGAAGTACGAGGACATCGTCAACGTCGACTTCTATGCCGACGAGGCTGTGCCCTCGCTCTGGATCGCGCTGCGCGACGTGATCCTTCACTGGATCGAGGCGGGCGTGAAGACGTTCCGGGTGGACAACCCCCACACCAAGCCACTGCCGTTCTGGGAGTGGATGATCGCCGACGTGCAGGCGCGGCACCCCGACGCGATCTTCCTCTCCGAGGCGTTCACGCGGCCGAAGATGATGAAGCGGCTCGCCAAGCTCGGCTTCACGCAGTCCTACACCTACTTCACGTGGCGCAACACCAAGGCGGAGCTGACCGAGTACCTCACCGAGCTCTCGACGACGGATGCGGCGGAGTATTATCGCCCGCATTTCTTCGTCAACACGCCCGACATCAATCCGCATTTCCTGCAGCGTTCGGGGCGGCCCGGCTTCCTGATCCGCGCCGCCCTCGCCACCACCATGTCCGGCCTCTGGGGAGCCTATTGCGGGTTCGAGCTGTGCGAGGCCGCCGCGCTGCCCGGCAAGGAGGAGTATCTCGACAGCGAGAAATACGAGCTCCGCGCGTGGGACTGGGACCGTCCGGGCAACATCGTCGCCGAGGTCACGGCGCTGAACCGGATCCGGCGGGAGAACCCCGCGCTGCAGACGCATCTCGGCATCGGCTTCCTCAATTGCTGGAACGACCAGGTCATCGCCTATCGCAAGATGACACCCGACAGGCGCAACCTCGTCGTCGTCGCGGTCAATCTCGACCCGCTCGCGGCGCAGGAGGCGAGCTTCGAGGTCCCGCTCTGGGAGTTCGGCCTTCCCGACGACGCGGAAGTAGGCGTCGAGGACCTCATGACGGGCCGGACGTGGCGATGGCGCGGCAAGGTTCAGCACCTCCGTCTCGACTCCGCCGTGCTTCCCTACGCCATCTGGCGCCTGTCGCCGCCTGGAGCCGCCGCATGACGATGACTGACCCGCTCTGGTACAAGGATGCGATCATCTACCAGGTGCACGTGAAATCGTTCTTTGATGCCAACGACGACGGCATCGGCGACTTCGAGGGGTTGATCCGCAAGCTCGACTACATCGCGGGCCTCGGCGTCAACGTGATCTGGCTGCTTCCCTTCTACCCCTCGCCCCGGCGCGACGATGGCTACGACATCGCCGACTACCGCGGCATCCACCCCGACTACGGCACGATGCGCGACTTCAAGCGCTTCGTCGCCGAAGCGCACCGGCGTGGCCTGCGCGTCATCACCGAGCTCGTCGTCAACCACACCTCCGACCAGCACGAGTGGTTCCAGCGCGCACGCCTCGCCAAGCCTGGCTCCTGGCAGCGTGACTTCTACGTCTGGCGCGACGACGACAAGGGCTTCTCCGAGACGCGCATTATCTTCCTCGACACGGAGAAGTCGAACTGGGCGTGGGACGACGCCGCCCAGGCCTATTACTGGCACCGCTTCTACAGCCACCAGCCCGACCTGAACTTCGACAATCCGCGCGTGCTGCGCGCCATCACCGACGTGATGCACATGTGGCTCCGCCTCGGCGTGGACGGGCTGAGGCTCGATGCCGTGCCCTATCTCGTCGAGCGCGAGGGAACCAACAACGAGAACCTTCCCGAGACGCACGAGGTCATCCGCAAGATCCGCGCCGAGATCGACGCGCACTACCCCGACAGGATGCTGCTCGCGGAGGCGAACCAGTGGCCGGAGGACGTGAAGGAGTATTTCGGCCAGGGCGACGAATGCCACATGGCGTTCCACTTCCCGCTAATGCCGCGCATGTACATGGCCATCGCCCAGGAGGACCGCTACCCGATCACCGACATCCTGCGACAGACGCCGCCCATCCCCGAGACCTGCCAATGGGCGATCTTCCTTAGGAACCATGACGAGCTAACGCTCGAGATGGTGACCGACCAGGAGCGCGACTATCTCTGGACGACCTACGCCTCCGACCGCCGGGCACGGCTCAACCTCGGCATCCGCCGGCGGCTCGCGCCGCTTCTCGAACATGACAGGCGGCGCATCGAGCTGATGAACAGCATGCTTCTGTCGATGCCCGGAACGCCCGTCATCTACTACGGCGACGAGATCGGCATGGGCGACAACATCTTCCTCGGCGACCGTGACGGCGTGCGCACGCCGATGCAGTGGTCGAACGACCGCAACGGCGGGTTCAGCCGCGCCGATTTCGCCCGCCTCGTGCTGCCGCCGATCATGGACCCGCTCTACGGGTTCCAGACGGTGAATGTCGAGGCCCAGTCGCTCGACCCGCACAGCCTGCTGAACTGGACGCGGCGCATGATCGCCGTGCGGCAGAACCACGCCGCAGTGTTCGGGCGCGGCAGCTATCGGTTCCTCTATCCCGGCAACCGCAAGGTGCTCGCCTATGTGCGCGAGCACGAGGGGGAGAGCATCCTGTGCGTGGCAAACCTCTCGCGCTCGCACCAGGCGGTCGAGCTCGACCTTTCCGTCTGGCACGGGCGCGTTCCGGTCGAGCTTCTCGGCCGAACGCCCTTTCCCCCGATCGGCGACCTCACCTACCTGCTGACGCTGCCGCCCTATGCCTTCTACTGGTTCATGCTTGCCGAGGAGCATGCGCTGCCCGGCTGGCACAGTCCGACGCCCACGCCGATGCCGGACCTCGTCACCTTCGTGCTTCGCGAAGGCCTGCGCACCGCCTTTGGCGAGCAGGACCGCGTGACCTTCGAGAAGCAGGTCCTCCCCGCCTACCTGCCCCTCAGGCGCTGGTACCAGGGCAAGGGAACGCGGCTCGGCGAGACGCGGGTGGTCGCCGCCGCCACTCTGCCGACCGACGAAGGCGAGATGGTCATCATCGAGGTCGAGGCACCGCTCGGCAGCGGGGAGCGCTACGTCATCCCGCTCGCCGTCGTGTTCGAGGACAGCGAGCGCATTTCCGCGCTTTCGACGCAGCTGGCGCTGGCGCGGGCAAGGCGTGGCCGCCGCGTCGGCATCGTGACGGACGCGGTCTCGCGTGACGGGTTCATCCGCGCGATGGTCTCCTCCCTCGCCACGGCAGCCGTGTTGCCCTTCGGAGATGGCGAGCTTCGCTTCCGCCCCTCGCCCCTGCTCGAGGCGGTGCTTCCCGGGGCCGATGCGCCGATCACCCGTTTCGGCGGCGAACAGTCCAACACGACGATGGTCCAGGGTGATGTGGTGATCAAGCTCGTCCGGCACGTCATCCCGGGCATCCACCCGGAAGCGGAGATGGGCAAGGCGCTGACGACGGAGGGCGGCTTTCCCGCGACGCCGGCCTTCCTCGGCGATGTCGTGCATGTCGATGCGGAGGGAACGGAGCGGACCATCGCCGTCGCCCAGGCGTTCGTCCGCAACCAGGGCGATGCGTGGGGCTGGACGCTCGGCCAGATCAAGCGGCGGCTTGACGAGACGCTTGTCCCCGACGGCGTCGCGGAGGAGGCCGCACCGGCCGCCGCGGCACCGGAGGTGGTAGAAACCCTCGCGCCCTTCCTCGCCACGCTCGGCCAGCGTGTCGCGGAGATGCATCTCGCGCTCGCACGGCCCTCCGAGGACGCCGCCTTCGCGCCCGAACCTCTGCGCGATGCCGATGTGCGCGCCTGGCGGGACGCCGCGGTGGAGGAGGCGCGCGCCGCGCTTGCCCTGCTCGCCGAGCGGATCGACGATATTCCGCCGGATGCACGGGCGAACGCATCGTCCCTTCTCGAGGCCGGCGACAGGCTGCTGGCCCGGATGCGCCAGAGGCTTCCGGCCGTGACCGGGGGGCTGCGCACGCGGATCCACGGCGATCTCCATCTTGGCCAGGTTCTCGTCGCTGCGGGCGATGCGGTGATCGTCGATTTCGAGGGAGAGCCGCTTCGGCCGCTCGACGAACGCCGTGCCAAGAGCACGCCGGCGCGCGACGTCGCCGGAATCCTCAGAAGCCTCGACTATGCCGCCGAGGCGGCGCTCCGCGAACTGACGCCCTATGCACCGGGCACGAGCGACCCTCGGCCGGAGCTCCTGGCGCGATGGCGCGCGGAGGCGTGCACGACCTTCCTTGCCGCCTACCAGGAGGCAATCGGCACCTCGCCCGCCTGGCCGGCCGAGGAACAGGAGCGGCGCGGGTTGATCGACTTGTTCGTTGCCGCCAAGGCCGCCTACGAGCTCATCTACGAACTGCGCAACCGCCCGGGCTGGGCAGCCATCCCGGTCCGTGCGCTTCTCGAGCTTGCCGGTGCGGGCGACAATGACGACGCGGGAGGCTGAGATGGACGCTTTCGGACCGGCGTTCCAGGCGCTCGCCGCCGGCAGGCATGGCGACCCCTTCTCCCTGCTCGGCCCGCATGAGAGCGGCGGCAGGCGCATCGTGCGCGCCCTGCTTCCCGGCGCGCGTGCCGTCACCGCGGTTGCGGACGACGGCGCGATGCTGGCGCCGCTCGATGCCGTCGGCCCGCACGGGCTGTTCGCCGGCGCCGTTCCGGGCAACGCGCCCTACCGCCTTCGGATCGCCTGGCCCGATGGCGAGGAGGAGCGAGAGGACCCGTACGCCTTCCCGCCGCTGCTCGGCGAGCTTGACCTGCACCTGATCGCCGAGGGGCGGCACCGCGAGCTCGGCTCCGTGCTCGGGGCGCATGTGGTGACGATCGGCGGCGTCGAGGGCGTCCGGTTCGCGGTGTGGGCACCGAACGCGCAGCGTGTCTCGGTGGTGGGCGACTTCAATGGCTGGGACGGTCGGCGCAACCCGATGCGCAGGCGCGTCGAGGCGGGGGTGTGGGAGATCTTCATCCCCCGCCTCGGCCCCGGCGAACGCTACAAGTACGAGCTCCTCGGGCCGGATGGCTCGCTTCTCCCCCTGAAGGCCGACCCCTGCGGCGGCGAGGCGGAGCGTGCCCCCGCGACCGCCTCGATCGTGCCGCGCCCCGGCCCGTCCTCCGGCTGGATCGGGCGTGGCCCGCCGCATACCCCCGATGCGCCGATCTCCATCTACGAGGTGCATGCGACCTCGTGGCAGAGGCACGAGGATGGCCGGCACCTGAGCTGGGACGAGCTCGGCGACCGCCTCATCCCCTACGCGTCGGGCATGGGCTTCACCCACCTCGAGCTCCTGCCGGTGACGGAACATCCCTTCGAGGGGAGCTGGGGCTACCAGCCAATCGGCCTCTTCGCACCGACATCGAGGCTCGGCCCGCCCGAGGCGTTCCGCCGCTTCGTCGGCCGCTGCCATGCCGCCGGCCTTGGCGTGATCGTGGACTGGGTGCCCGCGCATTTCCCGACGGACGCGCACGGCCTCGGCCGGTTCGACGGCACCGCCCTCTACGAACACGCAGACCCGCGCGAGGGCTACCACCATGACTGGTCGACGCTGATCTACAATTTCGGCCGGCACGAGGTACGTGGCTACCTGATCGCCTCGGCGCTGCACTGGCTGCGCGACTATGGCTGCGACGGCCTCCGCGTCGATGCCGTGGCCTCGATGCTCTACCGCGACTATTCGCGCAAGCCAGGCGAATGGGTGCCGAACATCCATGGCGGGCGCGAAAACCTCGAGGCCGTCGGCTTCGTCAAGGAGCTGAACGAGGCAGTGGCGACGCACGCGCCCTGGGCGATGGTGATCGCCGAGGAATCCACCTCATGGCCGGGCGTCTCCCGCCCCGCTTCCGAAGGGGGGCTCGGCTTCGGCTACAAGTGGAACATGGGGTGGATGCACGACACCCTGAGCTATATCGGGCGTGACCCGATCCACCGCGCCCACCACCACGACGAGATCACCTTCGGCCTGCTCTACGCCTTCAGCGAGCGGTTCGTGCTGCCCCTGTCGCATGACGAGGTGGTGCACGGGAAGGGAAGCCTGCTCGGGCGGATGCCGGGCGATCGCTGGCAGCGCTTCGGAAACCTTCGGGCGTATCTCGCATTCATGTGGGGCCATCCCGGGAAGAAGCTCCTCTTCATGGGCGGCGAGATCGCTCAGGAACGGGAATGGAACCACGATGCATCGATCGATTGGCACCTGCTGGACGACCCCAGCCACGCAGGCGTGCAGCGCCTCGTGCGTGATCTCAATATCGTGATGGCCGCGCGCGCCGCCATGCACCGTCGTGACGTGGAAGCCGAGGGCTTCGCCTGGATCGTAGGCGATGATCGGGCCAACAGCGTGTTCGCATTCTGCCGGTTCGGCCAACCGGGAGACCCGCCGGCCCTGGTGGTGAGCAACTTCACCCCCGTGCCGCGGGAGGATTATCGCATCGGGGTGCCCTTCGGCGGCCGATGGGTGGAACACATCAACACCGATCTCGCGATCTATGGCGGCTCTGGCGTGGCCAACACGCAAGGGGTGCTGGCCGAGCCCATCCCGTCGCACGGCCACCCGCAGTCGATCGTCCTGACCTTGCCACCGCTCGCAACGCTGATCCTCGTTCCGGAAGCGAGCTAGCCTTGCCCCGTTTTCCGGCGCGGCTGGAGCCTGGTCACCCCTCCCCCCTCGGCGCAACCTATGATGGTGGAGGGGCCAACTTCGCGCTGTTCTCGGCGCATGCCGAGCGCGTCGTGCTCTGCCTGTTCGACCCGTCAGGCAAGCGCGAGATCGCGCAGTTCGATCTGCCCGAATGCACGGACGGCATCTGGCACGGCTACCTCCCGATGGTCGAGCCCGGCCGTCCCTACGGCTATCGCGTGCATGGCCCCTATCGCCCCCACGAGGGCCATCGCTTCAACCCGCACAAGCTCCTGCTCGACCCCTATGCGCGGACGCTGATCGGCGAGCTGAAATGGAGCGACGCGCTCTACGGCTACCGGCTCGGCGCGCCGCGCGGGGACCTCGCGCGCGACCGTCGCGACAGTGCCGCGGGCATGCCCAAGGCGGTGGTCACGGCCCACCCCGCTTTGCGGCCCTCGCGTTCTGCCCGCCACCACTGGCGCGACACGGTGATCTACGAGGCGCATGTGAAGGGCATGACGGCATCCCTGCCCGGCGTGCCGCCGCACGAGCGGGGCACCTTCGCCGCGCTCGCCGATCCCTACGTGATCGAGCACCTGCAGCGCATCGGCATCACCGCGATCGAGCTCCTGCCGATCCACGCCTTCGTCGATGATCGGTTCCTCGTCGAGCGCGGGCTCAAGAACTACTGGGGCTACAGCACGCTCGGCTTCTTCGCGCCCGAACCGCGCTACCTCTCGCGGCGCGACCCGGAGGAGGCGCGCATCGCCATCCGGCGCCTCCAGGAAGCCGGCATCGAGGTAATCCTGGACGTCGTCTACAACCACACCGCCGAAGGCAACGAGCTGGGGCCCACCCTCTCGTTCCGCGGCATCGACAACGCAAGCTACTACCGGCTCATGCCGGACGAGCCGCGCTACTACATCAACGACACCGGCACCGGGAACACGCTTAACCTCTCCCATCCGCGGGTGATCCAGCTCGTGATGGACAGCCTGCGCCACTGGGTCATGCAGTATGGCGTCGATGGGTTCCGCTTCGATCTCTGCACCATCCTCGGACGGGAGCCGAACGGGTTCGACCAGGGCTCGGGCTTCTTCGACGCCATCCGTCAGGACCCCGCGCTGGCCGAGGTGAAGCTGATCGCGGAGCCGTGGGACATCGGGCCCGGCGGCTATCAGCTCGGCAATCATCCTCCCGGTTTCGCGGAGTGGAATGACCGGTTCCGCGACGGCGTGCGCCGCTTCTGGCGCGGTGACGAGGGGCTTCGGCCCGAGCTTGCGGCGCGTATCGCCGGCTCGGCCGACTTCTTCGATCACAGCCGCCGCCGCTCCTGGTCGAGCGTGAACTTCATCGCGCCGCATGACGGCTTCACGCTGCGCGACATCGTGTCCTACGCCGAGCGGCACAACGAGGCGAACGGCGAGGACAATCGCGACGGCCACAGCGACAACAGCTCCGCCAACTGGGGCGCGGAGGGTGAGACCGACGATGCCGCGATCAGGGCGCTGCGCCTTCGTGTTGCCCGCGCGATGCTCGCGACCGTTTTCGTCGCGCACGGCACGCCGATGGTGCTGATGGGCGACGAAGCCTGGCGCACCCAGGGCGGCAACAACAACGCCTACTGCCAGGACAATGCGATCTCCTGGATGGTCTGGGGTGACGAGAGCCCTCCGGAAGCGGAGGGCATGATCGACTTCACCGCGCGCGTCGCAACCCTTCGCCGTGCCTACCCGGTGCTCCGCTCGGACACGTTCCTGCACGGCGAGGAGTTTCTGCCCGGCCTTCCCGACATCGCCTGGACCGAGCCCGACGGCGCGCGCCTCTCGCCCGAGGACTGGCACGACCCGACGCGCCGCGCCTTCACGCTGCAGCTCGCGGGGCGGTCCGCCCAACCCGGCGCGACGGATGTGCTGCGCATCATGTTGAACGCGGCCGACAACACCGTGCATTTCGCGCCGCCCGACCTCGACGGAGCGGAGTTCACGCTGGTTCTCGACAGCGGCGCGCCGGAAGCGCCGACGGTGGCGAAGCCCGATGGCTACGATGTTCCCGGGCACACGCTTGCGGTGCTCGCGGCACGACTTTCCAGGGAATGAGCGGGCGGCTGTTCCGCCACCACCTGCCGTTCGGGGCCGAGCTGCAGGATGACGGCACCACGCGGTTCCGGCTTTGGGCGCCCTCCGCTGCCGCGGTGGCTCTCGAGATCGACGGCCACGGATCGCTGCCGATGCATACCGACGGCGAGCAGTGGTTCTCGCTCCGGACCGTAGCACCCGCCGGAACGCGCTACCGGTACCGGGTCGCGCCGGGGCTTTCGGTGCCTGACCCGGCCTCGCGCGCACAGGCGGGCGACGTCAGCGGCTGTAGCGTGGTTGTCGACCCAGGCTCCTATCGCTGGCGCCACGGCGACTGGCGCGGCAGGCCATGGCACGAGACGGTCCTCTACGAGCTTCACCCTGGCGCCTGCGGCGGCTTCCGCGGCGTGATGGCGGAGCTTCCGCGTCTTGCCGCGCTCGGTGTCACCGCGGTGGAGCTCATGCCGATCGCCGATTTCCCTGGCACACGCAACTGGGGCTATGACGGCGTCCTGCCCTACGCGCCTGACGAGGCCTATGGCACGCCGGATGACCTCAAGGCGCTGATCGATGCGGCCCATGGCCATGGGCTGATGATGTTCCTCGATGTCGTCTACAATCATTTCGGCCCCGAGGGGAACTGGCTGCACAGCTACGCCGCCGGGTTCTTCGCCGACGGCACTCACACGCCCTGGGGCGCGGCGATCGACTTCTCTAGGAAGGCGGTGCGGGATCTCTTCATCGAGAACGCCGTCTACTGGGTGAACGAGTACCGCTTCGACGGGCTGCGCTTCGATGCCGTACATGCGATCGAGTCCTCCCCGGGCGAGCATTTCCTGCGCGAGCTCGCAACAAGGGTCAGGCACGCCGTCGAGCCGGGGCGGCACGTGCATCTCGTGCTCGAGCATGACGACAACGATGCGACCCACCTCGGGCCGTCGCTCTATGACGCGCAGTGGAACGATGACGGTCATCATTGCCTCCATGTGCTGCTGACAGGGGAGCGAGACGGCTACTACGCCGACTATGCCGATGCGCCGGCGCGGCATCTCGCGCGCTGCCTTTCGGAAGGCTTCGCCTATCAGGGAGAGACGTCGCTCCATCGCGGCGGATTGGCGCGGGGGCGGCCATCGGCGCATCTCGAAACCACGGCCTTCGTCCTGTTCCTGCAGAACCACGATCAGGTCGGCAACCGCGCGCATGGCGAGCGGCTCACGACGCTCGCGCCTGTTCCGGCTCTCGCAGCCGCACGCGCGCTGCTCCTGCTCTCGCCCCAGGTGCCGATGCTCTTCATGGGCGAGGAATGGGCGAGCCAGAACCCTTTCCTCTACTTCACCGACTTCGAGGGCACGCTCGCCGATGCGGTTCGCGAAGGAAGGCTCCGCGAGTTCGGGCGGTTCGCGTCGTTCGGCGACCCGGCACGCGGCGCCTCGATCCCCGACCCGAACGACCCCGCCACCTTCGAGCGGAGCAGGCTCGACCCGGCGGAGGCGCGCGCACCCGACGCAGCCGAGGCGCTGGCCCACACGCGCGCCCTGCTTGCGCTCCGCCACCAGGCGATCATCCCGCGCCTCGCCGGCACGCGCTCGCTCGGCGCATCCGCGATCGGCGAGCATGCGCTTACCGCCGCCTGGCTGATGGGAGACGGCGCGACGCTGCGCCTTCTCGCCAATCTCGGCACTGCCGGCGTGTCCGTCGCCGCAGAGGACAGGCCGCCGCTGCATGCGACTCCGCCCCGGGCCGCCGATGACGTGGCGCACGGCGTGCTGCCCGCCCACAGCACGCTCTGGTTCCTCGAGGATGCCGGCGCATGACGCCGACCGCGACGTACCGGATACAGTTCCACGAAGGCTTCACCCTCGCCGACGCCGAGCGGGTCGTTCCCTACCTGCACAGCCTCGGCATCTCGCATCTCTACGCCTCTCCGCTTCTCGCGGCCCGTCCGGGCTCGCCGCACGGCTACGACATCATCGATCACGGGCGCATCAGCCCGGGCCTCGGCGGGCTCGAAGGCTTGCGCTCCCTTTCCGCGGCGCTCCGCCGTCACGGCATGGGGCTGCTGCTCGACATCGTTCCGAACCACATGGGTGTCGGCGGTGCAGACAACGCGCTCTGGCTGGACGTGCTCGAATGGGGGCCGGCGAGCCCCTATGCGGAATGGTTCGACATAGACTGGCAGGTGGCCGATCCTCGCCTTGCCGGCCGCGTGCTCGCGCCCTTCCTCGGCGCCCCCTACGGCGAGGTTCTGGCGACGGGCGACATCGCTCTGCGCGTGGACGCTGACACCGGCACGCTCTCGGCCTGGTACCACGAGCACCGCTTCCCGATCGCCCCGCGCGACTACCGCTCTCTCCTTCCGCAATCGCCGACGGGCATCGCGCCGCTCGACGGGGCGATCGATGCCTTCGCGACGCTCCAGCGACTGCCACGCTCGCGCCAACGCGACGGGGCCGCAGCCGCCAAGCGCCTGCTGGCGCACGCGCTGCGCGAGCCGGAAGCCATCGTACGCCTGACGGAAGCCCTCACCCGCCTCGGGCCTGACGATCTCCATGCGCTCCTGGAACGCCAATCGTATCGCCTGAGCTGGTGGCGCGCGGCGTCCGACGAGATCAACTACCGGCGGTTCTTCGACATCACCAGCCTTGCCGGCTTCCGTGTCGAGGTTCCGGGCGCCTTCGATGCGGCCCATGGGCTGCTGCTTTCGCTCTGGGCGGAAGGGCTCGTCGATGGCTTCCGGATCGACCATGTCGATGGCCTCGCCGATCCTCGCGCCTATTGCCGCAAGCTGCGACGGCGCATGGCGGCGCAGGCGGCCTCGCGGCCCGAGGGGCTCTCCCGCGAACCCTGGATCGTCGTGGAAAAGATCCTCGCGCATCACGAGCGGCTTCCCGCGGAGTGGATGACCGACGGCACCACCGGCTACGAGGTCATGGATCGGATCGGCGCCGTGCTGCATGACGCCGGAGGCGAGGCTGCGCTGACCGAAGCCTGGGCTGAGCTGTGTCCGGACGCGGCCGATTTCCACGCGATCGAGCGCCAGGCGCGGCGCGAGATCCTCGCCGATTATCTTGCCGCCGAGCTCGCCGCGGCGGCGCTTGCGATCCACCGCGTGCTGCAGCGCGACCTCACGACGCGCGACCACACCTTTACCGCGATCCGCCGCGCCTTGCGGGCGGTGATCACCGAGTTCCCGGTATACAGGACCTACGCCGCTCTCGCCGGCGGGCGCGATGCAGACGCCTACGTCCTCGATTGGGCCTTCACCCGCGCTGGGCGGCACGTGCGCGCCACTCAACGTGCGCTTCTGGCGCTCCTTCGGCCGATCCTGTCCGGGGAGAAGCTTCGCACGACTCCGCCCGGCCCGGCGCGGCGCGACATGCTCGAGGCGATACGTCGATTCCAGCAACTGACCGGGCCGGTCGCTGCGAAGTCGGTCGAGGATACGGGGTTCTACCGATACCTTCGTCTCGTCTCACGCAACGAGGTCGGGTCCGACCCGTCGCGGCTCGCCATCGCGCCGTCGGTGTTTCATCGGTTCATGGCCGCGCGGCGGCGCACGCCGCACGCACTGTCGGCGACGGCAACGCATGACCACAAGCGCGGCGAGGATGTGCGCGCGCGACTGGCCGTCCTGTCGGAGAACGCTGCCTCCTGGGTCGCGACGCTCGAGCGGTGGCGACGGCTCAACGCGCCTCTTCGCGGAGATGCGCCCGACCCGGGCGACGAGGCGCATCTCTACCAGATGCTGGTCGGCGCCTGGCCGATCCGGCTCGACGCGGATGATCGCGCGGGCGTCGATGCGTTCCTGCAACGCATCGAGGGATGGTTCGTCAAGGCGCTGAGAGAGGGCAAGCGGCACAGCGACTGGGCCTTGCCGAACGAGACCTATGAGCAGGCCTGCCTCGCCTTCCTCCGCGCCGCGATGGCGGCCGAACGGCCAGCGCGGTTTGATCGGGAAGTCGGCGCACAGGCCGAGGCGATCGCCGCCGCCGGCGCTGCCAAGGGCCTGCTTCAGGTGGCACTCAAGATCGTGTCGCCGGGCATTCCCGACATCTACCAGGGCACCGAGCGGTGGGACCTCTCCCTTGTCGATCCCGACAACCGCAGGCCTGTCGACTTCGCCGTACTCGCGGCCCTTCTCGACGCTCCGGAGGGGGAAGAGTGGCGCGACGGCGGCATCAAGGCGCGCTGGACGAGGCTCCTGCTCGGCCTTCGGCGCAGGCACCCCGCTCTCTTCGATGAGGGCACCTGGATCGGCCTCACGGCGCGCGGCAGGCTCCGCGAGCGCGTGCTGTGCGCGGCGCGCAGCACGGGCGAGGCGGGGCTGCTGATCGTCGGCCTGCCCTACCCCTCTGCTCTGCTCGTGCCGGGCCGCGTGACCCTTTCGCCCTCCGATGCGCTGCGGGCGACGAGCATCCCCCTGCCCGCGTCGATCTCGCGCTTTCCGCGCTGGCGCCTCCTCCGCCCAGGCGAGCAGGACGCGGTGTGGACCGCAGGCGGTGCGCCGAACCTGCAGGACCTGCTCGGCACATCGGTGGTCGCGGTCGCGGTGAGCGAGGCGTGAGCGTGCGGCATGGCCCTTCCGGCCGCGCGGCTGCATAGTCACCCAAGGCAGAACGTCCGACGCAGAAAACTGGAGGATCGCATGCAGGCACGCGCACTCGGCCGATCGGGCATCACCGTTCCGCCCATCATCTTCGGCGGAAACGTTTTCGGCTGGACGGCGGACAAGGCAATGTCGTTCCGCCTGCTCGACGCCCTGGTCGATGCCGGACTGACGGCGATCGACACCGCGGATGTCTACTCAGCCTGGGCAGACGGCCATTCCGGAGGCGAATCCGAATCCGTGATCGGCGAATGGCTCCGAGCCAGGCCTGGCCGGAGGAAGGACGTCGTGATCCTGACCAAGGTCGGCATGGAGATGCCGGGGCGGGGCAAGGGATTGTCGCCGGCCTGGATCGCCACCGCAGTCGAGGACAGCCTCAAGCGCCTCGGCACGGACGTGATCGACCTCTACCAGGCTCACAAGGATGACGAGGCGACGCCGCTGGAAGCGACGCTGGGTGCTTTCGCCGACCTGAAGCGGCAGGGAAAGGTCCGCGCGATCGGCGCATCCAACTATAGCGCCGAGCGCTTCATCGCCGCGCTCGAGGCAAGCGAGCGGACGGGGTTGCCGCGCTTCGAGACGATGCAGCCCCACTACAATCTGATGGAACGCGGCATCGAGGCAGACCTGCTGCCGCTCTGCCGCGACAGGCAGGTGGGAGTCATCCCCTATTTCGCGCTTGCCGCCGGCTTCCTCACGGGCAAGTACCGAAGCGAGGCCGATCTCGACAAGAGCGTTCGCGGCAAGCGGAGTGCGGGAAAGTATCTCACGCCCCGCGGGCTTCGCGTGCTCGCCGCGCTCGACGGTGTTGCCGGGCAGCTGAAGGCGACGCCGGCCCAGGTCGCACTCGCCTGGCAGATCGCGCGGCCGGGGATCACGGCGCCGATCGCGTCCGCAACGACACCGGAACAGCTGAAGGAACTCGTCGGCGCGGCCACGCTCCAGCTGGATGCCGAGGCGATCGCGGAACTCGACGCCGCTAGCGGCTGAGCTGCACAAAAAAAGCCCGGCACACGGCCGGGCCAACCAGGAGAAAGGGGAGAGGGGAGGCGAAGACTACTTCCAGGCAGGACGGCCGAGGTTGACGTCGCTCGGGCTCGTCAGGGCACCCGCTGCGGCACCCGCTGCGCCGCCAAGAGCGGCACCACCAAGAACACTGCCGCCGGTGACAGCACCCACCGCAGCGCCGCCTGCGGCGCCGAGCGCGCCGCCCGAAAGCGCACGCTCACCGGTGGACTGGCCGCACGCCGCGAGGCCGAGCGCCATCAGCGCAGTGCAGGCAACGATGCGAACGGTCTTCATCGAGTGTCCTCCTTGCTGATTCATGACACTCAAACGCGCTGCTCCAGGCACGGTTTCAGTCGAGGGCGTATGGGCGCGAGCATCGCTGCCCCGCCCGATCACGACGCCGCGAGGCCACGCGGCTCGGCATCGCGGACGGCAGCCGGGTCACGGCCAAGTGGGATTGCGGGAACGAGCTCGCGCAGTGCAGCGGGAATGATCGTGAGCCCCTCAGGCGGCGACTGAGGGGCCTCGCCGAACTGAACGAAATTGGCAGGTTCGCCACGTCGGCGCGCCCAGCCGGCAGCCCTCGAGATGCGCGACTGCGAGGCACCGGCCGTCACCAGAACCACTGCGCGCCCGTGCAGCTCTCCGTCCATGTCGGAAAGCTCGAGCGGCGCCTGGCCCTGGGCACGAAACGCTGCGCAGACGATCGCCGCGGCAGCCCTGTCGAGCGCTCCGGCCACCCCGAGGACGGCAGGGCCGCGGCGTGCATCCTCCGGCTCCTCGACGAAGCGGCGTGCCGCCTCGGCGAGCTGGACGGAGACGCCTGCGGCCTCTACCGGCCGCAGCGCCGATGCGCGCCGATCCTGCGCGGCCGCCTCGAGCGCCGAGACGAACAGTTCCTGCAGCACTGTGGATTGCGAGGTCTGCTCGGCCTGTTCGTTGGCGATCGCCATCGCACCCTCGATGTCCTTGGCCAAGAGCCGCTGGTAGAACCGCATCGGCGCGGGCAGCACCTCCCCTTCCCCAAGCAGAACGTTCAGGAAGGAGAAGGACGGAACGTGGCGGCCGATGATGAGGAGGCAGGCCGTGATCGCGGGTGCCAGGATCAGCCCGATCGGCCCCCACAGCACCGTCCACACAGCCGAGGAGAGTAGAAGCGCGAGCGGCGTGATGCCGGTGCTGCTGCCATAGAGCGTCGGCTCGAGCGCATAGGTGATGACGATGTCGACGACCACGAACAGCGTAAGCACGAGGATCAGCGGCATCCAGCCCGTGGTGGTCGCAAGCGTCACCAGCACCGGGAAGCAGAGGAAGATCCACACCCCGATGAACGGCACGTAGCGAAGGATGAAGCCGAGCACGCCCCAGAGGGCGGCGTTGGGGATGCCGATCGCCCAGAGACCGATGCCCATCGCCGTTCCGAACAGCGCGTTCAGCGCCGTCTGCATCAGGAGATAGCGGCCGACCCGCTCCGTCGCATCCGCCATCGCACGTGTCGTACGGTGCAGGTCATGCGTGCCGGCAAGCCGGAGCACGCGGTCGCGCACGTCCTCCCGCTGCACGAGCAGGAATGTCACGAGCAGAAGCGCGAGAGCCAGCGACGCAATGGGTGTCGCGACCCAGGACAGGAGCTCGATCAGCCGCGCGAGCGTGCCCCGCGTCTGGCTCCGATCAGTCACGACGATGGGAACCTGTTCCGTCTGGCGCTGCGGAGACGAGGAGGCCTGCTCGGCCAGCCGCGACAATGTCTCTGCCGCGCGGTCGAGCACGCCAGAGCCGTCGCTCAGCGTCAGCAGCCGCTGGCGAAGCGTGAACTCGTAGCCTGGCAGCTCGGCCGCGAGGGTGATCGCCTGCGAGACGACGAGAAGCAGGACGCCAACGATCGCGGCGCTCGCGAGGAACATCATGATCAGTGCGGCCGGAACACGCGGCACACCTCGCCGCTCAAGCCAGGATGCTGGGGGCATGAGCGCGACGGAGAGGAGCAGCGCGAGCGCGAGCGGCACGAACACTGCCTGGCCGACATAAAGCACCGCAAAGACGATGCCGAGGATGATAGCGCCGTTGAGGGACCAGGCCTCCGCTGCCGGCGCAAGCGCCCGCAAGCCGCTTCGGCGTGTCGGCCTCACGACAGGTTCTCCGCACCGCCGGTTCCGACCCGGGCAGAAACGGCTTCGAGATCGGCCGGACCCGGGCGGATCGGGGCCGCGAGCCACCGCATTCCGCGCCTCTGGCGCACGGTCACATCAATGCGGCTCGCGCCGACATCGACGAGATTGTAGCTGTTGCCATGGCCATCGTGCCGATGCGACAACGACGAGCCGGAGACGATCTGCGGTGGAAGTCCTCGCCCCTGCTCGAGCATCAGCGGGCGATGAAGATGCCCGGCAAGGATTGCCACAACGCCCGTTCGCCCGAGCGTCGCCCGGAGCGCACGGCTTCGTCCGAGTGGGCGTCGATGCGCTGCCCAATCCGGATGGACGGGCGGATGGTGGAGCGCGAGCACCACTCTGCGCGCCCGGCGCTCCGTGCGCGCCGAGACGATGCTGGCAATTTGCTCGTGCGAGATCCTGCCAGCCGACCAGTCGAGATGCGCCGCCATGCGGCGCACGGTGTTCAGGCCGATCACCAACGTGTCGCCGAGTGCAATCATGCCTTCGGTGGACGGGCTGAAATAGGCATGCCACCTCCCGAATGGGTCGCCGAAGCGGGCGAGCAGATCATGTGCGGGGATGTCATGATTGCCCGGCACGGCGAGTACCGGAAGGCCCAAGCCATCGAGGAAGCGGCGCGCCGCGGTGAACTCATCCGCTTGCGCCCGCTGCGTCAGGTCGCCGGTGACGACGACGGCATCGGCGCCCTGCTCGCCGAGGTCCTCGGCAAGGGATGCATCGAGCCCGTTTTCCACAGTTCCGAAATGCAGGTCAGACAGGTGTGCGATGCGCCCGGTCACGCAGCCCGTCCCGGAACGAGGACGTGACAGGTCTCATGCGCGACCTCGAACTGGAGCGGCGGTGGCATCAGGCACATCTCGCCGTCCAGCGTGAGGCGCAGGTGCCCCGTGCGCGAGAGGACGGAGAGCCGCGGCAGGATGACGCGCTCGACGGCAGGCGCCTCGCCGAACCGCCCGCGGAACCATCGCCAGGCCTGGAGCGCGCCCATCATCACGCCCGATCGCGTCACCGCATCGGCGCGGAGCCCACCGTCTTCCTGCGGACCGGGGACGGTGACGACCGCAGCGACCGCATCGCGACGCCAGCCGTCGGGACCGATGAGGCGTATCCGCCGGCGGCGGAGCGGGCGCCCGAGTGCGCGCAGCGCGCCAACGAGGAGCTTGAGCCAGTTCTCACCCGGCTTCCGCTGCAGCTCGCGCAATCGCGCAAGCCGTGCCGGGCGCCCGATGAGGGATTGGTAGAGGAAGATCCGTCCGTTCACGGTGCCCACCGTCAACGCCGCACGCTTCGCAGTTGATAGAGATTCAACAGCGGCAATCGGGTCGTCGGGGAGGCCAAGGCGGCAAGCGAGGCGATTCATCGTTCCGCACGGCAGGATGCCGATGGGAATGCCCGTCTCTGCCAGCGACCGTGCCACAGCAGAGACGGTTCCGTCTCCGCCCGCCACGATGACGGCGTCAGGATCCGCGCCAAGGATCGCAGCGAGCTGCTCCTCGAGGGGCAGATCAGGCTTCGGCGGGGTTGCGAGGGCAAAGCCGTGATCCTCGAGCGCTACCGCGAAGGCGGACGCACCATCCTGCCGCTCTGCGAGGCCGCGCGCGCGCGCGTTGACCACGAGCCCCACGCGCAGCGCACCCTCACGCGGTGCGGCGCCGCTGCGTTGAACCGCAACCGGTTCCGTCGCGCGCGGATGCGCAAGACTGGGCATGTGCACGAAGCTCCTCTCCGGACAGGTGGCGCGGACAATGTCCTCGCCAGCACACAACGCCGAGAGGCGCGATTGGTTGCGGCACCGTACCGCGCGCCCTGCCTCGGCAGAATTAGAACCGCCCGCAACCTCCGAGGAGGATCGGGCGGGCGGTACGTGACGAGGAGAAAAGCAGCAGACGGCCGGCGCGGGGAGGGGGAGGCCGCGCCGGCCGTCGCTCACGCGGCTCCAACGAAGCCGGTGACGAGGGAGACGACGAGAAGGATGAGAAACACGACGAAAAGCACCTTCGCGATACCCGCGGCGGCGGAGGCAATCCCACCGAAGCCGAGGATGCCCGCGATCAGGGCAAGGATGAAGAAGAGCGCCGCATAGCCGAGCATGGAAACCTCCTGGGGAACGTTGCACGCTGCCGCAACAACGTGGCGTGCATTGCCCGGTTTCAGCGCCGCACTGCAACCGATGCCGTAGATTCCTTCGTATCGGACCCGATCGTCTTTTCCCGAACAAGCGAACGCCGCCGCGGCGGTGCCGCGACGGCGTCCTCGTCACTCCGTATGCGTCACGCCACGTGGCGGACGTCGATCAGAGCGTATCCTCCCAGGACTTCACCTGGCGCTCGGCCTCGTCCTTGGCGATGCCATATCGCTCCTGGATGCGGCCGATGAGCTGCTCGCGCTTGCCGTCGACGACCGTCAGGTCGTCGTCCGTGAGCTGGCCCCACTTCTCCTTCACCTTGCCGGTCATCTGCTTCCAGTTGCCGGAGACCCTGTCCCAGTTCATCGCGAACTCCTCATCTCATGAGCGCCGCGCAACGCGGCACCTGCGGGGAAAACGCCGGCGCGGCGCACCGGTTGCGGCGCCGGCAACGCGACGCCGATCACACGATCGGCACGGAGCTGGTGGTCGTTGCCTGGTAAGTGGCGATCGCGAGCGCGCGCGGCTCGAACGGCTTGCTGATGATGAAGGTCGGCTCCGCGCCCCGTGCGGTCAGCAGGCGCTCCGGGTAGGCGGTGACGAAGATCACCGGCACGCGCATCGACTTCTGGATGCGCGCGACGGCCGCGCTGCCATCGCCGCCTCTGCCGAGATTGATGTCGGCGAGGATGAGCCCGGGCTTCTTCTCGGTCGCGAGACGGACGGCCTCGGCCTCGCTCGCGGCGACTCCCACCACCCTGTGCCCGCACGCCTCAACAAGGCGGCGGACGTCCATCGCAATGATCGGCTCGTCCTCGATCACGAGAACGTCCGTCGCCGCCGTCGCGCGCAGCGCCGCCCGCGCCTCCTCGAGCTCGCGGCCAGCCTCCTCGCCGGACAGGCCGACGACCTGGCCAGCCTCGTCGATGGTGAGGTCCTCGAGCGCGGTCAGGAGAAGGAGCTGCCTCTGGCGGGCCGACAGTCCCTGGGCGTCCGGTCGTTCTGGCGCCCGCTCGGTGATTGCGGCATAGAGCGCGAGCCGCGGCTCAAGCGGCGGCAGGTCGCCCCGAAGCGCTTCCGCAACGAGCCCATCACCTGCTTCCTGCGAGCCGGTGAGCGCTCGCGCGTAGCGGCGCGCCATCGGCAGGGTGCGCACGAGGATGTCGCGACTAGACTCGGTCATCTTGGTTCCTCCGACAGACGGCTTACGTGTAACCGCCATGGCACTGCATCGCCCATCACCGAAAGCACCCCGTTCACCGAAAGCATGGGGAGAATGACGGGCTCCTCGGCCACGTTCCGGCAAGGGCTCATCGAGCTGATGCCCAGGCTGCGCGGCTTCGCCCGCTTCCTGGCGAAAGATACCACCGCGGCCGACGACCTCGTGCAGGATGCACTGTTGCGCGCGCTCGGGGCCGAGGCAAGCTGGCAGCAGGGAAGCGACCTCGCCGCGTGGATGTTCCGCATCCTGCGCAACGCGTTCTTCGAGGAACAGCGTCGCAAGCGACGCCGCAGCATGACGATCATCTCCCATGACGGCGATGGCGAGGGCGCGATGGAGCCGAGGGTCGAGGCCTCGCAGCACGCGGCGAGCGAATTGTCGGCGCTCGACGAGGCGATCCGCGCCCTGCCACTCGGCCAGCGCGAGGCGCTGTTGCTCGTCTCCGCCCAGGGCTTCTCGGTCGGGGAGGCCGCTGCGATCTGCGGCGTGCCGGAAGGCACGATCAAGGCGCGGATATCCCGCGCGCGCGCAGTCCTGCACCGCCGGTTCGGCTAGGCCACGTCACGTCGTGCACAGTGAGCAGCATATCGCGATGAATCTCATGGGTTTGGCCGACATCATGCCGGGGCTCTCGCCCGCCGGACATGGCGGCCCGAGAAGGGAACTCCGGCGGGTCTCACCGGTTGCCCCTATTCTATGCATACCTGTCTTGCGTCACACGCATTGGTCCGAGGCAACCGAATTGCCGCGCCGATCATTTGGCCTGGCATCGAGGCAATCGTTTAGGTGACATCGTGAATCTGACCGCGACCGACCAGATCTCCGCAGAGCGTCCCAGCGCGGATCGCTGCGTGGCCGAAGGGGCGACCGCGACGACGACTTCGCGCAACCGCAACGCAAACCGAGCCTCCGAGGGCGAGTTCCACTCGCTTCTCGTCGCCACGCTTCCAGCGCTGCGCCTCCAGGCCTTGGCGATGACGCGAAACCGCGCCGACGCGGACGACCTCGTCCAGTCGGCCGTGGTCAATGCACTTTCGGCGCAGGGCCAGTTCGAGCAGGGCACGAATTTCGGCGCCTGGATGTATCGCATCTTGCGCAACCGCTTCCTGTCGGACCGCCGCCGCGCCAGGCCGCACACCGACATCGAGGACGCACCTAGCGCAGCGTTCGCCCGTCCGGCCACGCAGGACAGCGGCCTCGTGATGGCGGAGCTGCAACAGGGCCTTGCCCGCCTGCCGGTCGATCATCGTGTCGCCCTCGTGATGGTCTCTGTAGAAGGCAAGTCCTACGAGGAGGTGGCCGCGACGCTCGGCTGCCCCGTTGGCACCGCGAAATGCCGTGTCTTCCGCGCGCGGCGCCAGCTCGAGGCCTGGCTGCTCGGCGAGGACGAGAAGCCGAGCCGCAGCGGCCGCGCCATCGGTGCTCGCAAAACGGCACCGATTTCCACTAAGATCACGGACTCGCGAGACGCACGGCTGAAGGAGCCGTTGAGCTGTAGGACTTGATGACCGAACAGAACGACAGGAAGGGAACCGACCCGGGCCGCGAGACGCCGACCACGGCGTCCGCGGCGCGCGGCTCTCCGGGCGGTCCGAAGAAGATGGCGGCGGATTCCGCTTTCGACTCCTGGCTTCGCGGCAAGCTTCACGCGATCTTCGATGGCGTCGCGCAGGAGCCCTTGCCCGATGAGCTCATCCGTCTGATCGAGCAGGATCGCGACCGGAACGAGAAGAAATGACCTCCGGAACAGGCCCCTCGGCAAGGACCGAGGCGCCGCCGGGGAGATGGTCCTCCGGCGTTCGTGCGCGGCTTCTCGTTCTCGTCGCCGCGGCAACGATCCCCGTTCTTGGCATCGCCGGCGCCAATGCCTGGAACGAGTACGAGAACGCGCTCTCCCGCGCGAGCCGCGAGGCCCAGGTCTTCGTCGAATCGGCCGCAGGCCGGCAGGCCGCATCGTTCGACAATTTGCAGGAACTGGTCGAGTCGCTCGCGGGTCGCCAGGATCTTCTGGCGCGAGACGCGGCGTCATGCGACAGCGCGCTCGGCGAGATCCATGCCCTGTTCCTTCAACGGTACACCAACATCTGGATCCTGAATCCGGCCGGCTACACGGTTTGCAGCGCACTAACGGCGCCGCGCGACATCGCCTACACCGATCTCGACTACTACCGCTCGGTGTTGGCGGAGGATCACTTCGTCCTCGGCGGGTTCATGAACGGCATCATCTCGGGCCGGCCGGTCATCACCGGCGCCGCCCCGATGCGCAACGATTCCGGGACGCTCATCGGGATCGTGGGGGCCGCGCTTCGCCTCGATATCCTGTCGAACGAGAATCGGGCGTTCCCGGCGAGCGACGAACATGGGCTCTGGCTGCTTGACCGGGCCGGCAAGGTCCTGGCGCTCAACCAGGCGCCGGACAGCGAGCTTCCGCCCCCTGACATCCTCGTCGCCGCGTCACTGACAGGCTCTGCCACATTCTCCGGACAGGGGCGGGACGGCCGGGGCTACGCCTGGTCGATCGCGGCGCTCGAGCCGAATGTGCGCGTGCTGGGCAGTGTCGCCACGGCGGAGGTCGAGCGCGAGGCGCGCGACCGCCTCGTCGCGCGTGCGATCGAGCTCGGCCTGTTCCTCACCGCCTGTATCCTGGCCGTCATCGCTGGCGTGGAACTGACCGTCGCCTGGCCACTGCGCCGCCTTGCCTCTGCCGTCACCGGCTGGGCGCCTGGGCAGGCCTTCACCGCGCCTGACACCGCCTTCCGCCCGCGCGAGGTGGCCCGGCTGTCCGACGCGCTGTCGGCCGCATCGGCGGCGATCGCCGAGCGCGAGAGCGCGTTGCGCGCGGCGCTGGAGCAGCGGGACCTGCTGATGGCCGACATCCATCACAGGGTGAAGAACAACCTGCAGATCGTCGCCTCGCTCCTCAACCTGCAGGCTGATCGTGCGCGCGAGCCTGGGGCTAGCGCGGAGTTCGCCATGGCGCGCGAGCGCGTGCAGGCGCTGGCGACGTTGCACCAGCATCTCTACATGCGCCGGAACTACGAGCAGGCCGATCTCCGGCCGTTCCTCGACGATCTGTGCCGCCAGCTCTCGGAAACGCTCGGAGCCGATCGGCGCAACAAGGTGACGATCGACATCAAGGTCGAGGATATCGCTCTGCCATCGGACCAGGCGATCTCGCTCGCACTCCTGATGACAGAGGCGGTGAGCAACGCGATGCGCCACGGCTTCGCCGATGGCAGGCGCGGCACGATCCGGGTATCGCTCCGGCGCGATGGGGAGAAGGCGATCCTCGAGATCGCGGATGACGGCGTGGGCATGGCGGAGCCGACGGCGAATGAGGGGCTCGGCCTGTTCCTGATCCGCGGCTTTGCGGCGCATCTTGGCGGCGAGCTCGAGATGGACACCGAGCAGGGCACGCGCATCATCGTCGAATTCCCGATCCCGCAGGATCAGGACGAGCAGCGCCTCGAAGCAGCCTGACGCGCGCTCATGCGGGAAGGAGCCGGGCGGGCCGGATGGGCGCCCGCGCCGGGTCCGTCTCCTGGTTTATAGAACGCCGAAGATGTTCAGCGCGATGATCAGGACGATAGGCACGCCGAGCAGGTAGAGAATGATCGACTTCATCGCAGGTCTCTCCTCAGGGCCACCGCAGGGGCGCGGGGCGTGGCATGGGAACGCCGGCGGCTCGGCATGGTTGCATGAGCGGCACGACGAGCATTCCGCAACCGCAGGCTCGTTCGGGCGTTCTCGAGGCACACACGCTCCAACAGGAGATCATGATGGCCAGTTCCTCTTCCAATACCGAGTGGTCTGCTGAGGCCGAGATCGCCGAGCTCCGCCGCAAGGTGGAAGCGCTGATGAACGACCGGGTGGCGCCGGCTGTCTCCGAGCTGGCGGGTCGCGCCGAAGGTGTGGCTCAGCACGCCGTGTCGACGGCGCGTCGCGAGACCGAGCGCGTCGGCCAGGCGGTGCGTGACCAGCCCATCGCCGCGCTCGCGATGGCCGCGGCAGCGGGCTTCCTCGTGGCCCTGCTGGCCCGACGCTAAGCGATGCAGACGGTCGGCCTGCTCAGGCTGGCAGCCGAGGCGGAGGCGCTGCGCATCCGGCGCAGCGTCTCCACCGGGCTCCACCGCACCGCGCTGATCGCCGCCGCCGCGCTGTTCGGGCTCGCGGCTCTAGCGCTGCTGCATGTCGCGGCATGGACGGCCCTTGTCGCTGAACTGGGCCCGGTCCAGGCGGCGCTTGTTCTTGCGATGGGCGATGCGCTCTGCGCTGTCGTTCTCGTCGTCGTCGCGCGCCCGCGGCGCGATCCCGTAGCGGCGGAAGCTGCCGCGCTGCGCTCGGCCCTGCTCATGCAGGCGACATCCGGCGCGGCACTCGGCGCCACCGCCAAGGCGCTGACGCTTCGCACACCCGTTGCCATACTGGGCGGGCTGCTCGCTGAAACGGCGGTGGCCGCATTCCGTCGCCGCTGACGCAGGCGGCGCCTACGCTGTCCGATGCGGCATCGAAGGAGCCTGATCACTCGGTATCGTCACGGTGACGCGCGCGCCGCCGGCTTCACTGGCGGCCAGAGCGAAGTCGCCTCCGAGACGCCCCGCCATAGCCTGCATCACGACGAGACCGAGACTGTCCTCGGGAAGGTCAGGGCGCAGCCCCACCCCGTCATCCTCGACGGCAAGAACGAGCGCATCGCCGCTTGGGCCGATCGAGATTCGCAACCGCCCAGTATCCCGGCCGACGAAGCCATGCTTGGCGGCATTCGTCACCGCCTCTGCAATGATCAGGACCGCTGCATTCAGTCCCGCCGGACCACCAAGCCTGAGGAGGTCGGACATCGTGACATCGAGCGCGATGCCGCCCGGTCCGACGACGTAGCCGCGTGCCGCGAGCAGCCCTTCCGCCACGTCCTTCACCAGCGCGGCAAACCCGTCCTCCGTCATCGCCGGGTCATGCAGCCTGCGGTGCAGCCCAGCCATGGTGCGAAGCCGCTCCGAGCCATCGGCCAGGGCGTCGGCAGCCTCGGCCCACGCAACTCGCTCGGCCTGCAGCGACAGAAGACTTGCCACGAACTGCAGCGCGTTGGCATTGCGATGCTGCACCTCGGTCAGGGCCGCGCGCTCGGCGGAGAGGCGCGCCTCCTGATGCGCCCGCTCGGCCGCGAGAGCCCGCCGCGCTGCGACAAGCGCTTCGACGAGCAGGACCTGCGCGGAGGCGAGCAGGGCAAGGCAGCCGACGTCGATGATCGTCTCCGCCGATTGAACCCACCAGTGCAGCTCGGCGGCTCCTTGGGGGACCTCCGGCCTCGTGGCGATGAAGAGCCCGATGCCGGCGACGGCCAGGACCGAAGCAGTCACCAGGCCAGACCAGAAACCCGCGAGCGCGATGGCCGCGAAGAGCGCCACAAGCGCAGGCCCGAGCATCGACTCCCGCGAGAGGAGCGGCGCGAGGCAGGCCACGGCGAGCAGTCCCACCGCGACCGCGCAGAGCGACGGAAGGCGAAGCCGCTGCAAGGCAACGCGGACTGGAATGGCCTCTCTCCCCTGTTCGGCGGAACGTGCTCTATACCGGTGCCGGAACCGATCTTCATTAACCTGTGATAGGTCTGCACATGCGCGCAGCGACGCTCGATCCACCCTTCCCGTGCACGCACTGCCCGCTCCGGCCCCTGCCGGGGTTCATCGATGGGTCGGCCGAGGAACGGACGTTCATCGCGCGCCGCAAGCTCGGGCAGCTGCATGTCGTGGCCGGCGGCACGATCCTGCCGGAAGGCCAGCCGGCCCAGTACATGTTCACGCTGCTGTCAGGCTGGGCCTTCCGCTACAAGACGCTGAGCGACGGAAGGCGGCAGATCATGAACGTGCTCCTGCCGGGAGACCTGGTGGGGCTGCAGTCGCACATGCTCGACAGCCACAGGCACAGCGTCGAGGCGCTGACGGATGTCTCGCTCTGCACCTTCGGCCGCGAGACGGTCTGGGCGATCTACAAGTCGCACCCGCCGCTCGGCTTCGCGCTCACCTGGCTTGCCGCGCACGAGGAACGCCTCGTCGACGATGCGATCCTGTCCGTGGGGCGACGGTCGGCGGTCGAGCGCATCGCCGCACTCATGGTGCACATCTTCAAGCGCGCCGAGGCGGCGGGGCTGAAACAGGGCGACGCCATTCCATTCCCGCTGACGCAGGAGCACGTTGCCGACGCGCTGGGGCTTTCGATCGTGCACACCAACCGGACGATCCAGCACCTGAGGCGCGCAGGCCTGATCCGCCTCGCCGATGGAACGTTGTCGATCGGCGACCTCCGGGCGCTCCGGCGCGTGGCGCTCTACTGGGAACAGCCGGCGGAGCCGCGGCCGCTGTTCTGAGCACGAAAGCGGATCGACCGGCACCGAGCCGCAACCCCGCCGGACCGCCAGCGTTGAGTGTGCAGTGGTGCAGGATTGCACCCCAACCAGAGGGAGTTACCCCATGAGCACACGTCTTCCGCTCGCCCGCATGACGCTCGCAGCCGGCCTCATGGCGGCGCCGATGCTCGCCTTCGCCCAGGCCCCCGCCACGCCGGCCTCCCCCGCCATGCCCGCTCCGAGTGCGACGCAGCCTGCGACGCCGACGGCGCCGATGGCCACTGCACCTGCCACCCGGATGGGCCCCGCAACGATTCGCGCCTCGAAGGTGATCGGCGCGAACGTCTACAACGAGCAGAACGAGTCGATCGGCGAGGTCGAGGACCTGGTCATCCCCGCGGGACAGGGCCCGATGCTCGCCGTGGTGTCGGTCGGCGGATTCCTCGGGATCGGCGAGAGGCTCGTCTCCGTTCCGATGAACGAGCTGCGCTGGAACGCCGAGCGTGAGCGCTGGTCGCTCGCGGGCGCCACCAAGGAGAGCCTGAAGAACCGCCCGGAGTTCCGCTACGAGGACCGCCGCGGCTGACGCAGCCTCTTCACTTCACTGCCAGCAGGGCCGGCGCGCGACCTTCGCGCGCCGGCTTCTCGTTTTGGGTTAGACACGTTACAGAGCGAAGGCCGCACGGTGAGGCATGGGCCGCGAACGCGAAACGATGATCGGTGCCGTCTGGCACGCCGCGACGTCGGACAGGATCTCCCTGTCGGCGGCGGGCTGCGCGTTCTACGCCCTGCTCGCGCTGTTTCCCGCGCTGTCGCTGCTTGTCGCGCTCTACGGCCTGATGTTCGACCCGGCCACCGTCGAACCGCAGCTCGACCTCCTGGCCCAGTTCCTCCCAGAAGAAACGCATGAGCTGATTGCCAACCGCCTGCATGACCTTGTGATGACGGAGCGGCCGAGGCTCGAGTTCCAGGCCTGGGTCAGCCTCGGCATTGCGGCATGGAGCAGCGCCGCAGGCGTGCGCGGCCTCATCGGCGCGCTCAACCTTGCCTCCGGCCGCGTCGAGACACGCGGCTTCTTCGCCTATCAGGCGATAGCGCTCGGCATCGCGCTGACCGCCATCGTCGCGGCGATCATCGTCATCGCCGCGCTCGTGGCGCTCCCCCCCGTCCTGACGATCATGGGCGTACCCGATGATCGGATCGTCACGATGCGCAGCGCGACAATCATTCCGCTTCTCGTGATCGTCGGACTCGGCTTCGCGGCCCTCTACCGCTTCGGCCCCTCCGGGCCGCGCCAGCCTTGGCGGTGCGTCATTCCCGGCGCGCTCGTCGCAACGCTGCTCTGGGCCGTCGCCTCGGCCCTGTTCTCGATCTATGTCAGCGACTGGGCGGCGTATGACCGAACCTATGGGCCTCTGGGTACAGCCGTTGGCCTGCTCATGTGGTTCTATGTCGGCATCTTCGCCCTTCTGCTCGGCGCCGAGGTGAACGCCGTGCTGCGCCGGCGCGCCGCGAGCGCCGAGGAGGGCCCCGCGCCGGCAGCCAGTGCCGTGCTCCGGCGGCGCGACGCCCTGTCGGTCGAGTGACGGGTCAGTCCGGTTCGACGACGCGCATCACCGCATCGACTGCGACGGCGCCCTCGCCTTCCGCGCCGATGAGAAGCGGGTTCACCTCGCACTCCGCAATCGCGATCCCAGGCAGGTCGCCGAGGCGCGACATCGCGACCACGACGTCCGCGAGCGCCGCGATGTCGCCCCGGGCGCCGCCACGGAACCCCGCGAGCATGGCGAAGGCGCGGACCTCGCCGATCATCTCCACGGCCATCGCACGATCGACCGGCGCGGGCCGGACACTCCTGTCTCGGAGAACTTCCGTGTTCACCCCTCCGGCGGCGAGCAGCACGATCGGGCCCAGGGCAGGGTCGTTTCGATACCCGACAAGCGCCTCTCCGAGCGCGGGCGTCATCTGCTGGACGAGCACCCGCTCGAGCACGATGTCGGGGCGATGGTCGGCCACGGAGGCGGCTATCCGTTGCGCGGCACCAGCCAGCGCGGCGGGCGACGCGACGCCGAGCACCACGCCGCCGACATCGCTCTTGTGCGCGAGCCGCGCGTCCAGTGCCTTCACGGCGACAGGCCAAGCGAAGGGCAGCTTCGCCGCTGCGCGCTGATCGAGCGGCATGACGACGGCCGGAGCATGCGGCACGCCGGCGCGGGCAAGAACCTGGTAGGCCTCCCACTCATCGAGGGACCGCATGGCCCCCTGCGGCAGCGGCGTGGCCGAAACCATCCGCGGCGGGCGCCGGGCGAAGGCCGCAGCGACGGCATCGGCGCAGGCCTCGGGCGTACGGAATGCCGGAACGCCCGCCTCACTCAGCGCAGCAAGCGCAGCGGGCGCTTCGGGAACGCAGAACGCGGCGAGTGGCGCGCCCGATTCTCGTGCCGCATCGACGACCGGGCGCACGGCGATCTCGGGCTGGAACCGCGCCGAGGAGCCTGCGACGGCGACCACGAGGTCGTACTCCGGCGCGCTGCGCATCGCATCGAGGGCCGCCTTCATCAAGGGGTACTGGGCGCCGGCAAGGGTGAGGTCGAGGATGCGCCCGCCATCCTGCCCGACGCCCGAAGCCGCGAGCCGCGCACGCGTCTCCCCGCTCGGTGCTGCCACCGTGACACCGCGCAAGCCGAGCTGATCGACAATCATTGCCGCACCGCCGCCAGTCGTCGTCACCACCCCCACGGCGGGCGGGCGCGCGCCACGCGGGCGGATCGCAAGTCGCCCGAGAAGCGCCGGCGCCTCGAGGAACCCTTCGAGCGTCTCGACGCGGGCAATGCCGCAATCGCGCAGGAACGCATCTGCGAGGTCATCGTCCCCCGCAAGCGCACCGGTATGGGACTGTGCGAGCTCGGCCGCGGCCTCCGACCGGCCGAGCTTGTAGGCAACGACGGGCTTGCCCTTCGCGGCGGCCGCGACAGCGAAGCGCCTCAGCTGATCGGCGCCGCGGATCGTTTCGAGGAACAGCATGTAGCCCGTCACGGCGGAATCATCGATCGAGCGTGCGCAGATCTCTCCGATCGTGAGGTCGAGCTCAGCGCCCACGGAGACGAGCGCGGCAAAGCCGAGTCCCTTCGCCGCACCGCGGGACATGATCGCGCCGATCATGCTACCGCTCTGCGAGGCGACGAACAGGCCACCGCGCGGCAGGTTGGGCTCCGCGAAGGCCGCGTTCGCGGTGAGCACGACGCCGGCGTCGAGATTGGCGAGCCCGATGCTGTTGGGTCCGAGAATGCGCGTTCCGCCACCCGCGAGAACTGCGCGAAGCCGCTTCTCGCGCGCCTCGCCCTCGGCGCCGGCCTCGCCGAAGCCGCCCGTGAGCAGCGTCACCGCCGGAATGCCGAGCCGCACGCAATCGCCAACCGCATCCACCGCGGCATCGGCCGGGAGCAGGATGAAGGCATGGTCCGGCCGTTCTGGCAGCGCCTCGAGCCCGGGCCAGGCGCGCTCGCCAAGCACGGTTTCGCGCCGGGCGACGGGGTAGACGCGGCCGCGATAGCCCCCGGCACGCAGGAAGCGCAGCGGACGTGACGCAGGCTTCGCGGCATCGTCGGACGCGCCAACGATGGCAACGCTCGAAGGGCTGAGAAGAGGGTCGTGCGTCACGGGCAGCTCGCATCTGCGCATTGCGGGAAGGGCGGCGCATCATCCCCAGCGGGCGGGGAATGTCGACCTGCCCTTCGAGGCGCGCAGGGAAGCCATGCACTTGACCTTACCATGATGGGAAGCCTTATCTCCTGGTGCGGTCATCACTGACGGCAGGAGCCGGTACCGCCATGAACGCCATGCCCAGCACCAGACCCGTTCTGCTTCCCGTGGAGGGGATGAGCTGCGCCTCCTGCGTCGGCCGTGTGGAACGCGCACTGTCTGCCCTCCCCTCGGTCGCCTCCGCCTCCGTCAACCTCGCAACCGAGCGGGCGACCGTCGCCTTCAACGGCGCGCCTGCTCTCGGCGCCGCGATCGGCGCGATCGAGGGGGCCGGCTACGAGGTGCCCCGTGAGACGGTGAGCCTCGCAGTCGAGGGGATGACCTGCGCGTCATGCACGGGGCGCGTAGAGCGCGCGCTCGCGGCGGTTCCAGGCGTCATCTCGGCGCAGGTCAATCTCGCCACGGAACGCGCGACGGTCACGATCCCCCGCGGCGCCGTGGCAGTGGCGGATCTCGTCCAGGCGGTCGAGACGGCGGGCTATGCCGCGCGCGCCCTCCGCGAAGGCCAGTCGGATGCCGACACGGGCGCGGCCAGGCGCGAGCTGGAAGCCGCCGGGCTCCGCCGCGCCCTCATCCTCGCCGCGATCCTGACACTGCCTGTCTTCGTGCTCGAGATGGGCTCGCATCTCATTCCGAGAATGCATCATCTGATCGCCGAGACGATCGGGCTACAGGCGAGCTGGATCATCCAGTTCGTTCTGACCACTGCGGTGCTGGCTGGCCCCGGCTTCCGCTTCTACCGCATCGGCCTTCCGGCGCTGTTCCGCGGCGCGCCGGAGATGAACTCGCTCGTCGCCGTGGGCACGATCGCCGCCTACGGATACTCCACGGTGGCGACCTTCGCGCCCTCGGTTCTCCCGGCCGGAACCGTCGCCGTCTACTTCGAGGCCGCGGCGGTGATCGTCACCCTCATCCTGCTCGGGAGGTTCCTCGAGGCCCGCGCCAAGGGGCGCACCTCGGAGGCGATCACCCGCCTCGTCGCGCTTCAGCCGCGCACCGCGCGCATCCGGCGCGACCAGGCGGTCGTCGAGGTCGACCTGGCCGAGGTCGGGCCTGGCGACATCGTCGAGGTGCGGCCTGGCGAGCGCATCGCGGTCGACGGCGAGGTCATCGAAGGGACGAGTTTTGTCGACGAAGCGATGATCACCGGCGAGCCCATGCCCGTCGCCAAGGAGCCGGGCGCGGCGGTCGTCGGCGGCACGGTGAACCAGAACGGTGCGATGGCCTTCCGCGCGACCAAGGTCGGCGGCGAGACCGTCCTGGCGCAGATCATCCGCATGGTCGAGCAGGCGCAGGGTGCGAAGCTGCCGATCCAGGCGCTCGTTGATCGCGTCACGCTCTGGTTCGTGCCTGCGGTGATGGCGGCCGCTGCGCTCACCTTCCTCGTCTGGCTCTTCTTCGGGCCCGAGCCAGCGGTCACCTTCGCGCTGGTCAACGCCGTCGCCGTGCTGATCATCGCCTGCCCCTGCGCAATGGGGCTGGCCACGCCGACCTCGATCATGGTCGGCACCGGCCGCGGCGCGGAGGGCGGCATCCTGTTCCGCAGGGGCGAGGCGCTGCAAGGCCTCTCGGCCGTCCGTGTCGTCGCGCTCGACAAGACCGGCACGCTGACGCGCGGCAAGCCTGAGCTGACCGACCTCGTGGTCGCAGGCGGGTTCGGCCGTGCCGAGGTGCTCGCGCGGGTCGCAGCCGTCGAGGCCATGTCGGAGCACCCGGTCGCGCACTCGATCGTTGCGGCGGCCGAGCGCGAGCGGGTCGAGCCCCTGCGCAGCGAAGCGGTGCAGGCGATCCCAGGCATGGGCGCGGTCGGCACCGTCGGCGGCGAGGAGGTGCTCGTCGGCGCGGCGCGCCTGATGGCCGAGCGTGGCATCGACACCGCGGCCCTCGACGCCGAGGCGGCCGCCCTCGCCGATGCCGGCAAGACGACGCTGTTCGCCGCGATCGGCGGCAGGGTTGCGGCGGTGATCGCGGTCGCCGACACGCTGAAGCCGACGACGCGCGAGGCCATCGCCGCGCTCCGGGGCGCCGGGCTCGAGGTCGCGATGATCACCGGCGACAATGCCCGCACGGCGGAGGCGATCGCGACCGCCATCGGGATCGATGAGGTGGTGGCGGAGGTGCGCCCCGCAGGCAAGGTCGACGCGCTGCGCGCCCTGCGTGAACGCCACGGCGCCATCGCCTTCGTCGGCGACGGCATCAACGACGCCCCGGCGCTGGCGGAGGCCGATATCGGCATCGCCGTCGGCACGGGAACCGATGTCGCGATCGATGCGGCCGATGTCGTGCTCATGTCAGGCGACCTCGCGGGCGTCGGCCGCGCCGTGACTCTCTCGCGCGCGACGATGCGCAACATCCGCCAGAACCTGTTCTGGGCGTTCGCCTACAACACCGCACTGATCCCCGTTGCAGCGGGCGTGCTCTACCCGGTCTTCGGCATCCTGCTGTCGCCGATGCTTGCCGCCGGGGCGATGGCGCTCTCGAGCGTGTTCGTGGTTGGCAATGCGCTGCGGCTCAGGCGGCTGCCACTCGGCCGAAGGCTCGATGCGGGTGCGCCCACCGCACCGCCCGAGGCCGCCCCGACAGCGCGAGCGGCACGGGCCTGAGGAGGCGGCGATGAACATCGGCGAAGCAGCCCGGGCCTCCGGCGTGTCGGCGAAGATGATCCGCTACTACGAGGCAACCGGGCTGATCGCCCCGGTTGCCCGCACCGAGGCAGGCTATCGGGACTACTCCATGGCGGAGGTGCACACGCTGCGCTTCATCCGCCGCGCCCGCGAGCTCGGCTTTCCGATGGAGACGATCGCCGGGCTGCTCGGGCTCTGGCAGGACCGGTCGCGCCAGAGTGCCGAGGTCAAGCGCATCGCGCTCGAACATGCCGCGGCGCTGCAGGAGAAGGTGGCCGCGCTCGAGGCGATGGCGGCGACGCTGACGCGGCTTGCCGAGCATTGCCATGGCGACGACAGGCCCGACTGCCCGATCCTCGACGACCTCGCCGACGGCCGCGCTCCGCTCAGCCCTTCCAGCGGAGAAGCCAGGCCTCGGTATGCCGCAGCGCGACGTTGATCAGCGCTCCGACGAGCCCCAGGACGAACAGTCCGGCGAACACGCTGGTCGTGTCGAACAGGCCGGTCGCCTGGCTGATGATGAAGCCGATGCCGCGATTGGCGCTCATGAACTCGCCGATGACGGTGCCGACGAGCGCGTAGGGAACCGACACCTTCAGACCCGTGATCACCCAGCTCGACGCGGAGGGGATGATCACGTGGCGCAGAACCTCGCCGCCGCCGCCGCCCATGATGCGGGTGGCGTGGATGTAGATCGGGTTCACGTCGCGCACCCCGGCATACGTGTTGAGGAACACGACGAAGAACACGATCGAGGCAGAGACGGCGATCTTGCTCTCGATGCCGATGCCGAACCAGATGATGAAGAGCGGCGCGAGCGCGATCTTCGGGATCGAGTAGAGCGCGGTGATGTAGGGGTCGAAGATGTCGGCCACCGTCTGGTTCCGGCCGAACAGAAGCCCGAGCGCGAAGCCGATCGCCGCTCCGATGACGAAGCCGAAGGCTGTCGCGTAGAGCGTGACCGAGAGATGCGTCCAGAGCGACCCGGTGACGGTCCATCGCCACAGCCGCATGCCCACCGCGCTCGGAGAGGAGACGAAGAGCGGGTCGATCAGCCGGCCGGAAGCATACTCCCAGAAGCCGAGGAACAGGACGCCAACGAGGATGCGGCCGAGCAGCACCATGCGCCGCCGCCCGGCCTGCGCGGCATCCCATTCCGCGACCGCCGCGCTGCGCACCGCCCCGCCGCTGCCGATCGCGGCTGCCTCGTCGATGTTCTGCGCCATGGCTAGACCGCCTCGCCCTTGGCGATCTCGGGGGCGAGCTGGTCCCACAGCCGCGCATAGGCGGCCTCGAATGCGGGCAGGAAGCGAACGCGGAAAGGGTCGCGCGGATAGGGAATGTCGATCTCGTCGATCGCCTTGATCCGCCCTGGCCTGCCGCTGAACACGACCACACGCTGCGCGAGCGTCACCGCCTCGGCGAGGTCATGCGTCACGAACACCACCGTTTGCTGGCCTGCCGCCCAGATATCCAGGAGCTGCTTCTGCATGAGCAGCTTGAGCTGCGCATCGAGCGCGCCGAACGGCTCGTCCATCAGGAGGGTGCCGGGTTCGTAGACGAGGAGCTGGGCCAGCGCCACGCGCTTGCGCATCCCGCCCGACAGCTCGATCGGGTAGGCCGCTTCGAAGCCCGAGAGACCCACGCGGCTCAGCATCTCGCCGACCTTCTGCTGGCGCTCGGCCGAGCCAAGGCCACGGAAGCGCAAGGGAAGCTCGACATTCTCGAACACGGTGCGCCAGGGCAGGACGCTGTCCTGCTGAGTCATGTAGCCGACATGGGTGTTGATGCGGTCGACCACCCTTCCGTCATGCAGGATGCGCCCCGCGGTCGCGGGCAGGATGCCGGCGACCATGTTCAGGAGCGTCGACTTGCCGCAGCCGGAAGGGCCGACGAAGGCGACGAATTCCCCCGCCTCGATCCGGAGATCGATCGGCGAGAGCGCGACCGTCTCCCGCCCGCGCGCGACGTAGCGTTTCTCGACGGCCTCGACCGCGATTGCCATGCCGCCGGTCAGCCGCGCCCGAGCGCCTCGGTCACGAGGCTCGGGTCGTACTGCGCCTCGAAGGTCACGCTCGCGGGCAGGAGCTCCGCGCCCATCGTGCGCTGCACGGCGTTGATGAAGTCGACGTTCTTCTGGAAGAGGTCCGCCCGCGGCAGCGGGTTGTCGAAGAAGATCTTCGAGTTAATCTCGAACGACACCTCCGCGATCTGCGGCGGCAGGCCCTCGAACCACTTGTCGGCCCAGGCCTTCAGCGCCGGGCGGTCGCTCTGCATGGCCTTCAGCGCCGCAGCGATCCCCTGGCAGTAGCGGACGAGCGCCTCGCGCTTGCCGGCGTTGCGCAGCGTCGCCTCGTTGGTCGAGGCGATGATGTACATGTACTGCTCGAGTTCGGGCGGTGGATTCGTCGCCATGTTGAACAAGTAGGCACAGTCGCGGTCCTGCACGGCGAGATCGGAGGTCGGCGAGGAAAGGCAGAACCCGTCGATGACGTTCTGCTGCAGCCCGGCGAGCATGCCTGGCCCACCACCCTGGATCGGCACGAGGCGGAGGTCGCTGTTCGGGTCCATACCGCCCTGCAGGGCGAGCCAGCGGAACAGCGCATCCGGCGCCGCGCCGGGGCCCGTCGTGCCGAGGCGAAGCCCCTTTAGCGCAGCGATCTTCTGCGGCACGGGAGAGCTCTCGGTCACGCCCGCACGCTCGAGAACCGGTTTCCGGATCACGACATTGGAGGCGTACTTGTTCACCGTGCCGACGAAGCTCTTCACCGGGAAGCCCTGGCTGCGCGCGCGCATGGCCTCGCCCGGGTCGCCGAGCACGATGTCGACGCCCGAGCCGCCGAGCGCGGCGATGTTCGTGCCGCGGTTCGAGGCGTTCGAGACGACCTTGACGCGCGCCCGCTCGAAGAAGCCGCCTGCGGTCGCATAGTCCTCCGCCGCCCACAGCCAGGATTTCGAGGTAGAGCGGAGCGTCTGCAGCTCGGGCACGGCCTGCGCGATCGCGACGCGCGGCAGCGTTCCCAGTGCGAGCGCCGTTGTCATGACGCTCCTGCGCGAGATGCCCATTTGCCTGCTCCCAAGCCCGTGCTTTCGTTGCCGCTACTAAGGCACCAGCGGGCCGGAACGACAAGAGACCTCCGAACCACATGGCGGAACGGGAGAATGACGTCATCATCGTCGGGGCCGGCGCGGCCGGCGCGGTGATCGCCGCGCGGCTTTCCGAGGACCCTCGCCTCCGCGTGCTGCTCCTCGAGGCAGGCCGTGCCGCACGGGGGCCGCTGTTCAGCGTGCCGCTGATGACCGGGGTGCTGCTTCGCTCGCGCATCGCCAACTGGGGCTACATCACCGAACCCGAGCCGCAGCTCGACAACCGCCGCCTTTCCTGGCCGCGCGGGCGCGCCCTTGGCGGGTCGACTGCGATCAACGGTATGGTCTATGCCCGCGGGCTGCCGGGTGATTTCGATGCGTGGGCGCAACGCGGCCTGCCGGGCTGGAGCCATGCGGAGGTTCTGCCCTATTTCCGTCGCAGCGAAGCCTGCCAGCATGGCGACCCGGCTCTGAGGGGCAGGGACGGCCCGCTCGCGGTAACGCGGCCGCGCTGGGAGAACCCGCTCTTCGCCGCGTGGATGGACGCCGCGGTGCAGGCCGGCCATCCCGTGACGGAGGATTTCAACGGGGCCGACACGGAGGGTGCCGGAGCGCAGGACTTCACGATCGCCTCAGGCCGCCGCGCCAGCACCTCGCGCGCCTTTCTCGACACCGCAGAGCGGCGGCCGAACCTGACAGTCCGCACCGGCGCGCAGGTCGCGCGCGTGATCATCGAGGGCCAGCGCGCGGTGGGCGTCGCACTGCTCGACGGCACGGTGCTGCGCGCCGCGCGCGAGGTCGTGCTTGCCGGCGGCGCGATCAACTCCCCGCAGCTCCTGATGCTGTCCGGCATCGGCCCGGCCGACCAGCTCGCGCGCAACGGCATCGCCGTGGTGGCTGACCTGCCGGGTGTGGGCGCGAACCTGCAGGATCACCTTCTCATCCGCGTCGAGCATGCGTGCCGCGAGGACGTCACGCTCGACCGGCTCCGCAGGCCCGACAGGGCCGCGCTCGCCGTGCTGCGCGCCTGGGCGTTCGGGACCGGGCCTGCGGCGACGTTTCCGCTTCTTGTCGGCGGCCAGTTCCGCAGCGACCCCGCGCTCGACACGCCGGACCTCAAGGCCAACTTCCTGCCCGGCCTGTCGAGCGCGACCATGCCCATTCCGTTCATCGGCATGCGCATGCCGCCGGAGCGCGGCCGAGGCTTCTTCGCCAACATCTTCCAGATGCGCCCCGAGAGTCGCGGCCGCCTCGAGCTCGCCTCGGCCGATCCGCGCGCACATCCCCGCCTCATGCCGAACTACCTCTCGAGCATGACGGACAGGGTGGTGTTGCGCCGGGGCGTTGCACTGCTGCGCGACATCTTCCTCCAGCCCGCCTTCGACCGCTTGCGCGGCGAGGAACTCTCGCCCGGGCCCGACGTGCGCAGCGACAGCGACGTGGATGCGTGGATCAGGCGTACGGCCGATACGGTCTATCACCCCGTCGGCACCTGCCGCATGGGGCCCGCGCATGACAGGATGGCAGTGCTCGACCCCGCGCTGCGCGTGCGCGGCATCGCCGGGCTTCGGGTCGCCGATGCCTCCGTGATGCCGGCGATCACCTCCTGCAACACCATGGCGCCGACGATCATGATCGCCGAGCGTGCAGCAGATCTCATCAAGGCGGAGACGGCATGACGACCCCGGACATCGACGGCGCAGCGATCCTTGCGCAGGTGGAGGCCAAGCGCGGCTACACCCTGCCCTATCACCGCCTGTTCGCCCGCCACGCGCCGGCGCTGCTGCGTGACTATGACCGGTTCTACGAGTCGCTCACGCTGGAGAAGCGCCTGCTCACGCCCGTGCAGCGCGAAACCGTGTGGGCCGGGCTGCTCGCCGCCGCGCGCGAGGTGCACGGCTTCATCCACATGCGGCGCGCGACGGCAGCGGGCATGACGAACGACGACATCGCCCGCGCCGTCGCCATCGCAGCGGCGACGGAGGCGTTCGCGGTGATCGGCTTCTCGGGAACGAACTGGGCGGCCTGGACGCTCCCCGAGGCACTGACAGCGCGCTATCTCACGATCTTCGACGCAGCGCGAGACGGGCTCGACCCCGGGCTTGCGCATCTCGTCGCCGCGGTGGCGATGGCCGCGCGCCGCGAGCGGGCCGGTACGGTGCTTCACCTCGCCCGCACCTTCCAGGGCGGCATCACGCCAGGCGAGGCCTGCGAGGGCTTGAGCTACATGCTGATCCCCTGCGGCGGGAACACGCTGATCGAGGCGGTTGCGTTCTGGGAGGAAGCCGCGAAGGAAGGCGTCCTGCCCGCTCCCTACTGAAACGCTACCGCGTCTTTCCGGAGGCCTCGTCGAAGCCGCCTTGGCCCTCGAGCGCCGCCCAGGCTGCGAAGCTCGGCGAGGGTGTGACTCGGCGAGCGCGGATCAGGCCGAGCCAGACACCCGCCGCCTCGACGAAGCGCGGCACGCTGCCCGGGAACATCATCAGGCTGATCGCCTCAGCGAGCTCGACCTCCGGAACCTCGCGCGCATAGGCCATCATGATGGCCTGCTCGAGCAGGAACCAGTCGCCGCGCGCCGCGTGCACAGCGGCAGCGGCCGGCACGGCGATGCGCAGCTTCACGTCGCCGGCATTTGCGGCAAGCGCCGCCCGATAGCTCGCCCCGACATCGATGCCAGGCAGGTGCGCCCGCCAATGCTCCTGCACGAACGCATAGGCCCGCGCGCCGACCGCCCAGGCCGTGAGGCGAATTGCTGCCTCCACCTCCGCATCCGTTCCGCCTGCACCCTGGAATTTCGCGATGTGGTGCGTAGCCAGTGCCTCATCGGTCGCGATCAGGATGGCGAGCCAGACGAATTCCCGGTCATGCGGCGACAGCACGCGCTGCGCGATCGCAAGCTCCGTATAGGCATGGTCGTAGGCCTCGAGCATCGCAGGGCTCGTGATCGCGAGAAGCCCGTGATGGGGCAGGAGATACCCGCGCTTGGCGCGCACCGCTTGCAGCCTCGCCTCGATCTCCGCATTGTCGCCCGTCGCCAAAGGAGGCCTCCCTCGCATGTCGTTGCGCTCTGATCTTACGGGCATGCGCCTGTTCGTCACGGGGGCAGGAAGCGGCATCGGCCATGCGCTGCTGCGCCTTGCCCTCGCGGACGGTGCAGCCGTTGCATGCCTCGCCCGCGACGAGGTGGAGGCGCAGAGGTTGCAGGCGCTGGTCGCGCCTGAGCGGGTTCTCGTCGCCGACCTGCGGCACGGTGCCTCGGGCCTGGTACGGGAGGCCGCCGCGCGGCTTGGCGGTCTCGATGGCGTCGCCCTCGCCGCCGGCCTGTTCGACCATCGCGCCAGCAGCGAGACCGATCGCGAGGCCTGGCAGACGGTGCTCGACGTCAATCTCACGGCGAGCTTCGAGATGGCGCGCGATGCGCTGCCGCTGCTGGGTTCGGGAGGATCGATCGTTCTCGTCTCGAGCCAGATCGGCCTCGTCGGCCACCCGCGTGCTGCGGCCTACACGGCGTCGAAGGCGGCGCTGAATGGGCTCGCGAAGTCGCTCGCGCTCGAGGCCGCGCCGCGCGGCGTGCGCGTCAACGCCGTCGCCCCCGGCCCGATCGCCACGCCGATGACCGCGCTCGCACGATCCGACGCCGCCCGGGCGGAGAGGCTCCTCGCCTCGATCCCGCTCGGGCGCTTCGGAACGGCGGAGGAGATCGCGCACACGATCCGCTTCCTGCTCTCGCCCGCCGCCGGCTTCATCACCGGCGCGATCGTCGTGGCGGACGGCGGCGTCACCGCCGCCTGAACACGATGCTCAGGCCGCCCTGAGCCGGCCGAGGATCTCGGCGATCTGGCCGCGCAGCATCTCGCCGTTGCGGGCGAGCTCGCGGGCCGCGCCATGCAATTCCTTCGCCGCGTCGGACGTTTCCGTCACAGCCGCGCCGACATCGCTGATGCTGACATTCACCTGGTCGGTGCCGGCGGCGGCCTGCTGGACGTTCCGCGCGATCTCCTGCGTGGCCGCCCCCTGCTGCTCCACCGCCGCAGCAATGGCGGCGGCGATCGAGTTGGTCTGCTCGATCACCGCGCCGATCCCCTGGATGGCGGTGACGGCCTGCTGCGTGTCGGTCTGGATCGCGACGATCTGGTTGCTGATGTCCTCGGTCGCCTTCGCGGTCTGCACCGCGAGATTCTTCACCTCGGAGGCGACGACGGCAAAGCCCTTGCCCGCCTCGCCCGCGCGGGCCGCCTCGATCGTCGCGTTGAGCGCAAGCAGGTTCGTCTGCCCCGCGATGGTCCGGATCAGGCCGACGACGTCGCCGATCCTCCGCGCGCTCTCGGCCAGCCCCTGGACGGTCGCGTCGGTCTCGCGGGCACGGGCAACGGCGATGTCGGCGATGCGCGTGCTCTCGCCGACCTGGCGGCTGATCTCCGACACGGACGCGGAAAGCTCCTCAGCTGCGGCAGCGACCATCTGCACGTTCGCCGTCGCCTGGGTGCTCGCCGAGGCCACCGTCTGCGCGCGCTCGTTCGTACGTGCAGCGATGCCTCCAAGCGTCTCTGCGCTCACCTGAAGCTCGGTGCCGGCAGAGGCCACGGCCTGGACGATGGCGCCGACCGCCTGGTCGAACTCGTCGGCCACACGGCCGCGCTCTGCCGTCGCCGCCGCCTTTGCCTCCTCGAAATACACGGAGAGGGCAAGGTCCATATCCAGGAACACCGCAGCGGTCACTGCCGACATGAGTTCTGCAGCGCGCTGCGCCTTCCAGCGATGTTTCGCGGCGAGGACGAGCCCGATCTCTGCGAGAGCGAGCGAGTAGCCGCCGAGATACCAGCGCGGATCGAGCCCGATGCGGGCATGCGCCGTGCCGACGCGGCGAACGCCCGCGACGTAGCCTTCATCGAAACGGCCGGAGAACAGGCGCTCCCAGTGCTGCCGCTGCGCCGACTTGAGCCAGTCGAGCCCGCGCTTGGCATGCCGGTCGAGCATCGCCTTCGTCTCGGGCATCCGTTCCAAGTGGGCATAGAATACGCTGAGGATTCGATCGAGCTCCGGCTCGATCATCGCCCATGTCTGGGTGAGTGCATCGACCGCCTTGCGGTCGAGGCGCATGTACTCCACGCGGGTGCCAATCTCGCCGGCGTTCGTCGTCATTGGGTGGGGCCTTCGGGTCTGGCGGCTGATGGGTTACCGCCAGAACCTCGCATGCAAACGCAAACAAGACCCTAATTACCGAGTGGTCATCCTCGCCGCTGCCGCCTCACCGAGTGGAAAGGGCTGGGGGCCGAAAGGGCGGGTCAAGCGGGAACACCGGCCTGCGCAGGTGCCGGTAGGGCAGCGTCGTCAGGTCGCTCGGGCAGGCGCCGGGGGTCGCGACCGTGTAGCTCGCTGCCGCGATCTCCTGATAGGCGCGGCGATGCGCGACGGCAGCCTTGACGCCGATGAACGCACACGTTTCCGGAACGATTCCTTGCGAGCGCAACTGCCCGAGGTCGAAGGGCGGGGTCTTCAGCGAGGTGAGCAGAATCGTCGCACCGCCCGCCTCAAGCGTCGCGCAGGGGCCCATGTCGATATGGATGCCGCGCATGGCGGCGAGATGGCTGTGGCGGTCCTCGAGCGTGAAGCGCCCATCGCTTCGCTGCCGAAGCGTGACCTCGGCCTCCACCGGCCCCGGGTCTGGTCCATGCCTGCCGCCGAAGGCGAGGCGAAGCGTCGTACCAAGCGGCACGCCGGCAAGTGCCGCCACGGCATCGGCGTCGTTGATGACGACCGCTGCACGATCGAGCCTGTGGCGCAGGAATGCCCGAAGCACCGTGGTGCAATCGCCCGGTGAGCCTCCGCCGATATTGTCGGCAGGCTCGACGATCAGCACCGGCCCCTGGCGTGGCGCGGAAAGGGCGTTCTCGATCGCCGCGTCGATATTCCACTCCTGCGGCACGCCCGCCTCGCGCAGCTCGTGCGCGATCGCGCCGAGCCGTTCGAGATACCGGGAAGCGTGCGCCTCATCGCCCTCCGTCACGATCGCGACCGAGACGCCGGTATCCGGCGTGTCGGCAAAGGCGTAGCCGCCGACTATCGAGACGGACCAGATGGCGGGATCGTCCCGCTCGATCCTGCGCGCGTCCTCCGACAGGGCGCGCATGGGCAGGTCGTCGGTTCCCGTACCGGTCGGTGGCCAGACGATGGGGTAGGTGCGCGCGACGATCCGTGGACGTCGGCCCAACGAAAGGGCACACCCGAGCAGCGTCGCCGAGAGGGCCGCGGCCTCGAAGGCATCCGTGTGCGGGTTCTTCCGATAGCCAACGAGGGCATCGGCGAAGCGCGCCATCCTCTGCGTGAAGGTGGCGTGCAGGTCGAACACGCCGAACACGGGAAGCGAACCCGCACCTGGCAGGTCACGCAGACGCTCGAGCAGCTCCCCTTCCGGATCGAGCGAGCCGGTCGTGACCATGGCGCCATGGAGGCCGAGCCAGACGCCGTCGAGCCCGTCATGCAGCGCACGGCGCGCCGCGACCTCGAACTCGTTCCAGAATGCCTCGAACACGGCATGGTCGAGCGTGCCTGATGGCATCGCGCCGATGTCGAGCGCCGGCACCACCTGCCAGCCCTCGCGGGCGGCAACCGAGAGGAAGCCGTCGATCGTCGAGCCATCCCCCCGCCGGGCGAGGAGGGCCTCGCCGCGATGGGTGGTGACGGCGTCTGCGCGCGTGATCTCGTCGATGAAGGTGTGCGTCTCGTGGTAGAGGCCTGCGAGCAGGATGCGCAAGCCCATCGGCGACCCTCCCAGGGCACGGAACCGGTTGCGGACGGAACATTCCGTTGCCGCGCCGTCGGTCCAGTTCACACAAGTTCGCCCTCGCCTTCAAGGGTCGGCGGCGGCGTATTGGCGATTGACACGCCTCGGCACCGGCGTGAGCATTGCGCACCCGCATCGGCAGGCCGGCGTGGGCTGGTTGATCGGGAATGCTTCGGAGGGGACGTGCCGATGCGCATGTTCGTCGCCTCGCTTGCGACAGAGACGAACACCTTCGCCCCCCTGCCTGTCGACCGCTCGGCCTTCGAGCAGGCCTTCTACGCGCCGCCGGGAAAACACCCCGACACGCCGACGCTCTGTTCAGCCCCGGTGGTGGCCGCGCGCCGCCGCGCCGCGACGGATGGCTTCACGCTGATCGAGGGAACGAGCGCCTGGGCCGAGCCGGCCGGGCTCGTCTCGCGCGCCGCCTATGAGAGTCTCCGCGACGAGATCCTCGGTCAGCTTCGCGCCGCACTGCCGCTCGACATCGCCCTGTTCGGGCTGCACGGCGCGATGGTGGCCGATGGCTACGATGATTGCGAGGGCGACCTACTTGCCCGGGCCCGGGAGATCACCGGGCCGCACACGGTGATCGGCGCCGAGTATGACCTCCATTGCCATCTCACGGAGAAGCGCGTCGCCGCCTGCGACCTCGTCGTTTTGTTCAAGGAGTTCCCACACACCGATTTCCTCGCAAGGGCCGACGATCTCGTCGATCTGGCACTTCGCACCGCACGGGGAGAGATACGGCCCACCATGGCGCTCTACGATTGCCGGACCCTCGGCGGCGGTTACATGACGAACCGTCCGCAGGGCCGCGCCTTCGTGGATCGGCTGATGGCGATGGAGGGGAAGGACGGCATCCTCTCCATCTCGATCGCGCATGGTTTCTCGGCAGGCGACGTGCCCGAGGTCGGCACCCGCACGCTGGCGATCACCGATGACGACAGGCCGAAGGCGAGGGCTCTTGCCGAGCAGCTCGGCCGGGAGGTCATCGGCTTCGCCCGCGCCGCCACCCCGCCACACTACACGCCGGAGGAAGCGATCGCGCTGACACGGTCCGCCCCCGCGCACCCGATCGCCTTCGGCGACCGCTGGGACAGCCCGGGCGGCGGCGTGCCGGGAGATGGCACCGCCGCCATCGCCGCACTGCTGGACCACCCCGACATGGCAGCCGCCGTCGGCGTGCTGTGGGACCCCATCGCCGTGTCGCTCTGCCACGCCGCCGGGCCCGGCGCCGAGCTTTGGCTTCGCATCGGCGGCAAGGCAACGCCCGTGTCGGGCCCGCCTGTCGATGCCCATGTGCGCGTCCGAAGCGTGACGGACGACCTCGTCATCCCCTTCGAGCAGAGCCGCGTCTCGCTCGGCGCCGCGGCGGCGGTGACGATCGGCAATCTCGACATCGTTCTCGGAAGCAAGCGCTCGCAGACCTTCAGCCCGGCGGCCTTCACCGAGCTCCGAATCGATCTCTCGCGGAAGAAGATGGTCATCGTGAAGTCATCGAACCATTTCGCCGCCGCCTTCGCGAACGTGATGGCAGCGATCCACTATCTCGACAGCGGCGGACCGTTCCCCCACGACCCGCTGAAGGTCACCTACCGCAAGGCGCGGCGGCCCCTCGCCCCACTCGACGCGCTCCCGCTCGAGGCGGCGTCATGACGCTCCGTATCGGGCTCATCCACGTCTCGCAGGAGACGAACGACTTCAACCCGCGCCTGACGACGCTGGCCGACTACCGTGCTTTCGGGCTCCACCAGGGCGCGGAGGTGATCGAGAAGGCGGGCAGCACCGGCCAGGTCGCAGGCCACCTGCGCGCCGTGGCGGAGTCCGGCCTCGCCGTCGAGACGGTGCCGATCGTCCGCGCGCATGCCGTCGCCGGCGGACGGATCGATCGCGAGTCTCACCAGTTCTTCCTCGACCGTATCCGCGAAGGCCTCTCCGCCGCGGGGCGGCTCGACGGGCTTGCGCTCTACCTGCACGGTGCCTGCGCCGCGGAGGGCGAGGATGATGTCGAAGGCGTCCAGGCCGCACTCTGCCGCGAGATCCTCGGGCCGGACGTGCCGATCCTGCTCGGCCTCGACCACCACGCCAACGTCACGCGGCGCATGGTCGGCTCCGTCACCGCCATCGTCGGTCACAGGACCCAGCCGCATGATCAGTTCGACACGGGGCTGATAGGCACGCGGCTTCTCCTGCGCATCCTGTCGGAGCGGCTCTCACCGCGCATGGTCATGCGCAAGATCCCGCTCGTGACGCACCAGGAGCAGTTCCTCACCGCCCATGGCCCGATGAAGACGTGGTTCGACCGGGCCCGCGCGATGGAGGATGACCCTCGGGTTCTCCAGGCCGTACCGTTCCCGATGCAGCCCTGGCTGGACGTCGACGAGGGCGGCTGGACGGCCGTCGTGGTGACGAATGGCGACCAGGCGCTCGCCGAGACGCTCGCAGACGAGCTCGCCGCGCTCGCCTGGTCGCTGCGCGATGACTTCCTCGTCCGCGAGGCGATCGGCATCGACGAAGCCGTGCTCGAGGCCGATGCGGCGCCCGAGGGCGTGATCGTGCTGAGCGACACGGGCGACACCGTGTTCGGCGGTGCGGCCGGTGACAGCAATCTCCTGCTCGAGGCGATGCTTCGGCTCCGCATCCGCGGCCCGGCTCTCGTGCCGATGGTCGCCCCCGGCGTCGTCGCTCGGCTGTTCGAGGCTGGCGAGGGCGCGACGGTAACGCTTCCGGTCGGCGGCGAGACGGCGACGGCGTTCTTCTCGCCCATCGACGTCACCGGCACGGTGCGGCGGCTCGGCGGCGGCAAGGTGCCGGTGCGGGGCTACCAGGATGCCGAGATCGACATGGGCCGCACGGCGGTTCTCGAGATCGGGCCGGTAACGCTCCTGGTGAGCGAGCTGCGCGGCGTCGCCGGCAACCTCCCCGACGTGTACCGCGCCTTCGGCATCGAGCCCCAGGACGCGAAGATGGTCGTTCTCAAGACCGCATCGAACTTCCAGTACTTTGCCTCGATGACGAAGCGGGTGATCCGGGCCGACACGCGCGGGCCCGGCCAATCGGACGTGTTCACGCTTCCCTGGAAGCGGCTGCCCCGTCCGATCTACCCTCTCGAGCGGATGGAGCGGTGGGACGCGCCGCGAACCTCTCCCGCAACGCGACGCTCCGCCTGAGGCGGCGCGGCCGCGGCAAGGGACAAGAAACGATCAGAAGGAGGCCACGATGACCGTATTGACGACCGACCGCCGCAGCCTGCTTGGCGCCCTCGCCGTCGGCCTGCCGCTTGGCGCGGCGCTGCCCGCCGCGGCCCAGACGGCGGCGCCGGGAACCCTGCGCATCGCGCTTCTCACCGACATCGCCAACTACGATCCGCACCAGTTCTCCTTCGTCAACGCGAGCCTGATCAAGAACCTCTACGACACGCTGATCGAGTACACGCCGGAAGGCCGCGCCGAGCCGAGCCTTGCCGAGGCATGGACGATTGCGCCCGACAGCCGATCCGTGACCGTGACGCTTCGCCGTGGGGTGAAGTTCCACAGCGGCAATCCGCTGACTGCCGAGGCGGTGGCGACGACGCTGAAGAAGGCGGCCGACCCGAGCCTAGGCAAGAACCTCTACCCGACGATGTCGATCGTCCAGGACTGGACGGTTGTCGATCCGCAGACGATCCGGCTGAACATGAAGGGGCCGGTGCCCGACCGGCAGATCACCGACCTCCTGCAGTTCATCGCCGTCATCGACCCGGCGGGCATCGCGACCGTCGAGCAGACGCCTGCCGGAACCGGGGCCTACAAGCTCGCAGAGCGCGCGGTGGGCCAGCGCATCCGCCTCGTCGCCAACCCGGATTACTGGCGCCAGGGCGAACCCGTGACCAAGGAGGTCGTGTTCACGATCTTCTCGCAGGACGCGGCGGCGACTGCCTCGCTCGAATCGGGCGGCGTCGATGTCATCTATGGTGGTTCCTCGCGCAGCGCCGCGCGACTCAAATCCCAGGGCTACCCTGTGCTCGACGGGCCCGGACCGCTCGTGCAGGTGTTCCGCATCAACACCACGCGCGGCCCCTTCCGCAACGCCCAGTTCCGCCAAGCCTTCAACTACCTGATCGACCGCGAGGGCATCCTCCGCGTCGGCTATGCGGGACTCGGCCAGGTCGTAGCACTTCCCTGGGCGCCCTCGAGCCCGGCCTACGATCCGAGCTATGCGCAGACCTATGCCTTCAACATCGAGAAGGGGCGTGAACTGCTGCAGCGCTCGGGGCTCAGCCAGGCGGAAATGAGCGACTGGAAGCTCGTCGTCAACGCCGGGAGCCAGCCGGATGTCGCGATCAGCCAGGTCGTGCAGAACACGCTCCGCCGCGTCGGCATCAACATCGAGCTCGACATGAAGGAGGGCGCAGAGCTGGTCGATTCCATGCTGAAGGGCCGGTTCGACACGATCTTCGGCGGCGTCGGCAACATCCAGAAATTCCCTTCGCGCGTCGCCACCAACAGCATCTACCGCACCGCGAACAACCCGATCCTCGGCGAGCCGCACCCCTTCCCCGAATACGTCGCGGCCATCGAGCGGATCAACACAACGCTCGGCTCCGGCCCCGAGGTGAAGGCGGCGTATGACCACCTCAACAAGGTCCTCGTCGAGACGTCCTTCGGCATCCCGACCAACACCTACAACCCAGGCCTGATCGTCACGGCGAAGAACGTCTCCGGCTTCACGCTGGACATGGACAACATGCTCGTCCTCCGCACGACAGCCGTCAGGCGGTGAGGGGCGGGCGCCGCCGCGGCGCGCGTGGGTGACGAGCGAGGCCTGATGCCCGAACCGGTTCTGTCGATCCGGTCGCTCGCCGTCACCTTTCCGGGCGCGGATGCACCGCTGCGCGCCGTGCGCGGCGTCGATCTCGACGTGCACGAGGGCGAGGTGCTCGGCATCGTCGGGGAGTCGGGCTCCGGCAAGAGCGTGACGGCGCTTGCCGCCGCGGCGCTGCTTCCGGAATCGGCGCAGGTCAGCGGCACGATCACGCTTGCCGGGCAAAGCGTTCTCGGCGCGCCAGCCGATACGCTGCGGCGCATGCGGGGAAACGACATCGGCGTCGTGTTCCAGGATCCGAGCACGACGCTGAACCCGCTCCTGCCGATCGGGCGGCAGATCACCGAAGGCGAGATCGCGCATGGCCGGCTGAGCCAGCGCGATGCGCCGGCCCGCGCCGTCGCCCTTCTGTGCGAGGTCGACATCGCCGATCCGTCGAGCCGCGCGAGCCAGTATCCGCACCAGTTCTCCGGCGGGATGCGGCAGCGCGCGGTCATCGCCATGGCGATGGCGGGGCGGCCGAGGCTGATCATCGCCGACGAGCCGACGACCGCGCTCGACGTGACCGTGCAGGCACAGGTGCTCGACCTGCTCGCGAGGCGGCAGAAGGAAACCGGCGCGGCAGTCGTTCTGATCACGCATGATCTCGGCGTGGTTGCGGAGGTCGCGCACCGTGTCGCGGTGATGTACGCGGGGCGTATCGTCGAGACCGGAACGGTGCGCGAGATCTTCTCCCACCCTCGGCATCCCTACACCGCAGCGTTGCTGAGAAGCGCACCGCGCATCGACGCGACCGGAGGGAGGCTCGATCCCATTCCAGGGCAGCCGCCGAACCCCGGCGCGCTGCCGCCGGGCTGCAGCTTCCGCCCCCGGTGCGCCATAGGCGGTGACCGTGCGCTGTGCGCTGAGCAGGAACCACCGCTCCGCCCGCTCGCGCCGGGGCGAGCCGCAGCGTGCCATTTCGCCGATGAAGTGCGGCCTCCGGCGCAGGCCGCGTCGGTCGCGGCCCAACCTGCAGAGCCGGAACCGACCCGCGCGGCAGCGCCGCTTCTCGAGGTCGAGAACCTCGTCGTGCATTTCCCGATCCGCGCGGGCCTGCTGCGACGCGTGGTGCGCACGGTGCGCGCCGTCGATGGCGTCAGCCTAAGGCTCGCGGCGGGCGAAACCCTCGGGCTTGTCGGCGAATCCGGCTGCGGCAAGACGACGACCGGCCGAACCATCATGGGCCTCGTTCCGGCAACGGCTGGCCGCGTCGTGTTCGACGGCAAGGCGATCTCCGGCCTCGACAGGATGGCGCTGCGGCCGGTGCGGCGGCGAATGCAGTACGTGTTCCAGGACCCCTACTCGTCGCTGAACCCGATGCTGAACGTGGGCGACGCGGTGGCCGAGCCGCTGCGCATCCATGGGCTATACGACGAGATGGGCGGCGCGCGGTGGATCGCTCAGCTCTTTGACGTGGTGGGCCTTCCCGCCTCCGCCGCGCACAGGCTGCCGCGGGAGTTCTCGGGCGGGCAGAAGCAGCGCATCGGCATCGCCCGCGCGCTCGCCCTTAAGCCGAAGCTGTTGATCCTCGACGAGCCCGTCGCCTCGCTCGACGTCTCAATCCAGGCGCAGATCGTCAACCTGCTGCAGGACCTCCAGCGCGAGCTCGGCCTCGCCTACCTGTTCATCGCGCACGACCTGTCGATCGTGAAGCACGTCTCCGACCGCGTCGCGGTCATGTATCTCGGCCGGATCGTCGAGGAGAGCGACAAGCGGACCCTCTATGACGCGCCGACGCACCCCTACACGCAGGCACTGCTCTCGGCCGTCCCTGCGCCGGACGTGAGCGAGGCTGCCGGGCGGCGACGCATCATCCTCGAGGGCGAGATCCCCAACCCGGCCGCGCCCCCGCCGGGCTGCCACTTCCACCCGCGCTGCTTCCGCGCCTCGGCGCTGTGCGTCCGGGAGGCGCCCAACTTCGCCCGCCATGGCGACAGCGAGACGCGCGTCGCCTGCCATCATGCGGGCCCGCTCGAGCCTGACGCGCCACTGCGCCACGCTATGGGTGCCGCGCCATGAGCGGGATGCTCGTCTCCGCAAGGCACGTCGCCCAGCGCGTGTTCGCGCAGCCTGCTGCGGCCGTCGCACTCGCCTGGCTCGCCGCGCTCGCCGTGGCCGCGATCCTCGCGCCCCTCCTGGGGCTCGACCCGCTCGCGCAGGATCTCGTGCGCATGCTGGAAGGCCTCTCGCGCGACTACCCGTTCGGCACAGACGAGCTCGGCCGGGACATCCTGGCCCGGGCGGTCTATGGCGCGCGCACCTCGCTCGTCACGGCGGCTGGCGCAGTCACGCTTGCCGCCTCGATCGGCGTGCCAATGGGGCTCGTCGCAGGCTTCTTCGGCGGCTGGCGCGATGCCGTGCTGATGCGCATCGTCGATCTCCTGCTTGCACTTCCCGGCATCATGCTCGCACTCGCGCTCATCGCCGTGCTCGGAAGAAGCCAGGCCGCGGCGCTGGTCGCGGTCGGGCTCACCGGCGTGCCGACTTTCGCGCGCGTCGCCCGCGCGCAGGTGCTCTCCCTGAGGAGGCGCGACTTCGTCACCGCGGTCGAGGCATTCGGCGGCACGCCTGCCTACAGCCTGACGCGCACCATCCTGCCGAATTCGTGGAGCCCGATCCTCACGCAGATGGTGGTGCTGTCCTCGGTGGCGATCTTGCTCGAAGCGGCACTCGCCTTCCTCGGTGTCGGCATCCCGCCGCCGACGCCGAGCTGGGGCGAGATGCTGCGGACAGGCAAGGAGTATCTCTACGAGGCGCCCACCTATGCGGTGTTGCCAGGGCTCGTGCTGACCGTGACCATCCTCGCCTTCGACACGATCGGGCGTGCTCTCTCGTCCGTCCTCGAGGGCCGTGACGCGCCACTGGCACGGCCGGTCGAGAGCCCATGATCGCCTTCGTTCTCCGCCGCCTCGCGCAGCTCTTGCCCGTCCTGCTCGGCGCCTCCGCGCTGATCTTCGCCATGATGTATGCCGTTCCGGGCGGGCCGGTCGGCGTGCTCGTCGGCGAGAACGCAACAGCGGAACAGATCGAGGCGGTGACGAAGCAGTTCGGCCTCGACCGCCCCATCATCGTCCAGTACGGCGACTGGCTCCTGCGCGCCCTCGGTGGCGATCTGGGGCTGTCGCTGCACAGCCGCGAGCCGGTGCTGAAGCTGATCACGGAACGGTTGCCGGCAACGCTCCAGCTCGCCGCGCTTGCCACCGTCATCGGCCTCGCTCTCGGCATCCCCATCGCGCTCGGCAGCGCGCTTGCCCAGGGCTCGTGGCTCGACCGTGCGCTGAGCGGATGGAGCGCGCTGGCGCTTGGCGTGCCGACCTTCTGGGTCGGCATCCTGCTCATCCTGCTCTTCGCGGTCGAGCTCCGCCTGCTGCCGGCGGCATCCGGCTACGTGCCGTTCTGGAGCGACCCAGTCCAGGCGGTGCGAAACACGATCCTGCCGGCGCTGACGCTCGGCCTCTACGTGTCGGGCATCTTCGCGCGGTTCCTGCGCGGGTCGCTGATCGGCGAGCTGAACTCCGACTACGTCCGCACCGCGCGGTCGAAGGGACTGAAGGAACGCACGATCGTCGTCCGGCACGTGATGCGCAATGCGCTTCTGCCATTCATCACGATCGTGGGCATCGCGCTTGCCGGGTTCATCGGCGGCACGGTCGTCACGGAATCGGTGTTCACCTATCCCGGCCTCGGCCGCCTCGTGATCCAGGCGATCAGCACGCGCGACTATCCGCTGATCCAGGGCGCCATCCTGGTGATCCTGCTGATCTACGTCCTGATCAACCTCGCCGTCGATGTGCTCTACGTCTACATCGACCCGCGCATCGACTTCCAGTGAGGGCACCGATGACAGGCGGTTCCATCGCGCAGCGCCTCTCGCCCGCCTCGCTGTTCGGCCTCGCCGGCCGCGTCGCCCTCGTCACCGGCTCGTCGCGCGGGCTGGGATGGGCGATGGCGCAGGCGCTTGCCGCGGCGGGCGCGACGGTCGCGCTGAACGCACGGAATGCCGAAACGCTTGCTTCCCGCGCGGCGGAGCTGACGCGCGAAGGCCTCAAGGCCGCCGCGCTGTGCTTCGACGTCGCCGACCCCTCCGCCTGCGATGCCGCCGTCGCGCAGGTCGTCGAACAGCACGGCCGTCTCGACATCCTGATCGCCAATGCGGCGACCACGGTGCGCAAGCCAGCCCTCGAACAGACGGACGAGGACTGGGCCCGCGTGATCGCGACCGATCTCACCGCCGGCTTCCGCCTCGCGCGCGCGGTAGCGCGCCACATGGCCGATGCCGGGGGCGGCCGCATCATCTTCACCTCATCGATCAACGGCATGGTCGTTCGACCGGGCATGGTCGGCTATGCGTCGGCGAAGACCGGTCTGTTCGGCCTGGTGCGGGTTCTCGCCGTCGAGCTTGCGCCGATGGGCATCACGGTCAACGCCATCGCGCCAGGCTATTTCCTCACCGACGGCAATGCGGCGACGCGCCAGTCGGACACGGGCTTCGAGGCCCGCATCGCCTCGCGCACGCCGATGGGGCGCTGGGGCACCCCCGACGAACTCGCCACCGCCGCGCTCTATCTCGCCTCGCCGGCCTCAGGCTACGCGACAGGCAGCATCGTGACGGTCGACGGCGGGCTGACGGTGGCGATCTGACTGTGAGGTGGGACAAACCACGCATGGCAGTGCCTGCCGCCCGCCTGGAAGACTATGTCGCGGCCATCTTCCGAGCCGCCGGCTCGGCCGCCGGGGAGGCAGGGCTGATCGCGCATCACCTCGTCGCGTCCAACCTCGCCGGCCATGATTCGCACGGCGTCGGGCTCGTGCGCGGCTACCTCGCCGCCGTCGCGCGTGGCGATCTTCGGCTGAACCATCGTCTCGCGGTCATGCGCGACAGCGGCTCGGTTCTCGTCTGCGACGGCGGCAACGGCGCGGGCGCGGCGATGGCCAGTGCGGCGATGGATCTCGGCATCGCACGAACGAGACGCGAGGGGGCCGCCATCGTCGCGCTGCGCGACAGCTACCATATCGGCCGCATCGGCGCCTGGGCCGAGCAGTGCGCGGCTGCCGGGCTCGTATCCATCCATTTCGTCAACGTCCCCGCGCACGCGGCGGTCGCGGCGTTCGGGGGAACGAAGGCCCGGCTCGGCACCAACCCGTTCGCGGCCGGGTTCCCCTGCGGCGAGGGCGAGCCGGTGATCGTCGACTTCGCGACGAGCCGCTGGGCTGTCGGCAAGGTCCAGGTCGCGCGCCGCGCGAACAAGCGCGTGCCTCCTGGCATCCTGCTCGATGCCGAAGGCCGCGAGACCGACGATCCCGCGGCGCTCTTCGCCGCGCCGCCTGGAGCGCTGCTTCCCTTCGGCGAGCACAAGGGCTTCGGGCTCGCCCTCGCCTGCGAAATGCTTGCCGGCGCCCTGCTGGGCGCGGAGACGCAGCGCGGCGAGCCGTCGCCTGCAATCACGAACTCCATGCTCTCGGTCATCCTCGACCCTGGCGCACTCGGGGGCGAGGCGGCCTATGCGGAGCGTCGCGACGCGCTGCTTGCGTGGGTGACGTCGGAGCGCGGAGAAGGCAAGGAGATCATGCTGCCTGGCGAGCCCGAGCGGATGCGGCGCGCACGGCTGCTCGGCGAAGGGCTCGCGCTCGATGCAGGAACCAGGGCGGAACTCGCCGAGGCAGCGGCGAGCGTTGGCGTCGACGCCGCGTCGCATCTCGGCGACTGCGCGTAGGGCGGCCCAGGCGGCAGCATGGATGGCCCCGCGCGCAGAACGCGGCTAGCCTGCTGCGATGCTCGATCTCGACACCCTCGAGGCGGCGCAGCGGATCGTCCATGCCGCCATGCCGCCGACACCTCAATATGCCTGGCCCCTTCTCTCCGCCCGCCTCGGCGCGGAAGCCTGGGTCAAGCACGAGAACCACACGCCGACAGGTGCCTTCAAGGTGCGGGGCGGGCTCGTTTACGTGCAGCGGCTGAAGGCAGCGCGGCCGGACGTTCCCGGCATCGTCAGCGCGACGCGCGGCAATCACGGCCAGAGCCTCGCCTATGCCGGGGCGCGTCATGGCGTGCCGGTCACGATCGTCGTGCCTTACGGCAACAGCACCGAGAAGAACGCCGCGATGCGGGCCTTCGGTGCGCGGCTCGTCGAACATGGCGAGGATTTCGATGCGGCACGCCTCCACGCCGAGGCGCTCGCGAAGCGGGAGGGCCTGGTCTTCGCGCCATCCTTCGCGCCGGACCTCGTCGCCGGCGTGGCGAGCTACGCTCTGGAGCTTTTCCGCGCAGCGCCACCGCTCGAGGCGGTTTATGTGCCGGTGGGGCTCGGCAGCGGCATCTGCGGCCTGATTGTGGCGCGCGACGCCCTCGGGCTTGCGACAGAGATCGTCGGCGTGCAGAGCGATGGGGCGAACGCCTATGCCCTCTCCTTCGCAGCAGGCCGCGTGGTGCAGACCGAGCGCGCGACGACGAACGCTGACGGCATGGCAACGCGGATGCCTGACCCGGAGGCGCTCGCCATCATCCTGCGTGGTGCTGCGCGCATCGTGACGGTGAGCGACGACCAGGTGGCCGAGGCGATCCGCGCGTACTGGACCGACACGCATAATCTCGCCGAGGGCGCCGGCGCGGCTCCGCTGGCCGCGGCGCTCGCCGAGCGCGGCCGCCTCGCGGGAAAGCGCATCGGGCTCATCCTGTGCGGCGGCAATATCGACCTCGCACTCTTCCGAAGCTGGGTTCTGGGAGCAGGGAGTTGAATACGGTGCTGATCCGCAATGTCCGCCCGCTCGGGGAGGCTGCCTGCGATATCCTCATCGAGGGCGGCAGAATCGCGGCGATCGGCCCCTCGAGCGCCGCGCCGGCCGGCGCGGACGTGGAGAAAGGTCGGGGACTTCTCGCGCTGCCGGGGCTTGTCGAAGGCCATTCCCACCTGGACAAGACGCTATGGGGCCTTGGCTGGTACCGCAACGATGTCGGCCCGAACCTCACCGACAAGATCGACAACGAGCGCCGCTATCGCGCCGAGACCAACCATGACGCCGGCGCAGCCTCCCTGGCCATGGCGCGGCGGCTTCTTGCGAACGGCACGACCTCGGTGCGCACCTTCGTCGATGTCGACACCGATGCGGGGCTGAAGCACCTCCACGGGGTAATCGCGACGCGCGGGACCATGGCGCCCATCCAGCGCATGCAGGTCGTTGCCTTCCCGCAATCGGGCATTCTGCGCATGCCTGGCACGGACAGGCTGCTCGACGAAGCGATGACGGCGGGGGCAGACGTGGTCGGCGGCCTCGATCCATGCGGGATCGACCGTGACCCCGTGCGCCATCTCGACGTGGTGTTCGGGCTGGCTCAGAAACATGGCAAGCCGGTCGACATCCACCTGCACGAGCCAGGCGAGATGGGCGCCTTCTCTCTCGATCTCATCCTCGAGCGCACGGCAGCGCTCGGCATGCGCGGCAGCGTCGTGATCAGTCACGGCTTCTGCCTCGCGATGATCGAGCCCGCCCAGCGCGATGCACTTCTCGCGCGAATGGCGCAGTGGGAGGTTTCGATCGCCACCACCGCCGCCCCATCACGCCCGGTTCCGACGGTGCCGATGTGCCGCGCCGCAGGCGTGACGCTGTTCGCGGGCAATGACGGGATGCGCGACACCTGGGGCCCCTACGGCACGCCAGACATGCTCGAGCGGGCGATGATCGTCGGGCTCAGGAGCAACCTCAGGCGGGACGAGGAACTTCTCTGGGCGCTCGAGACGGTGAGCGCGGCGGGCGCCAGGGGCTGCGGCTTCGACGGGCACGTGCTGGAGCCCGGCGCGAGGGCCGACGTCGTTCTCGTCGAGGCCGAAACCGTGGCGGAGGCCGTGGTGTCCCGGTCGCCAAGGCAGTTGGTGGTTTCCGGCGGCCGCGTCATCGCCCGGGGTGGGTCGCTCGTCGGTGGGGCCTAGCCCCGTCGCATCGGGGTTGCCCCGGGCCATCGGAGTTGCTTATGTGCCGCCCGCCGGAGGGGTGGCCGAGTGGTCTAAGGCGCTCGCCTGGAAAGCGGGTATACCGGAGACGGTATCGTGGGTTCGAATCCCACTCCCTCCGCCAGCCGGCTATCGAGGCGCGCTCTCCGGCGGAGCTGAGACGGGCCGGAACGGCAAGTTTCCCGCGGTTCTCGCCACTGACCTTGTGACCGCCACTTCCGAGCACCGGCGAAACTCGGCTCTCTGGCGGCCAGTTCTCTCCAAAGCTGTTGACCTGCATGATCCGGTAAACCGGTAAGATCGCTGCGAAATCATAAGCATATGGCCGCACTGGTTTTCGGAGGTTCGCAGGTCAATTTGGAGGTCCAGTGGAGCTGGGGGAGAACCGCGCATCGACTCTCTCTCTCTTCGCGGCAGACAGTGTTCAAGGAGGCCCCGGCACGAGTGCCGGGGAAGAGGTCGACCACCTGCCGCCGCTGGTGTAGGCCGAGAACTCGCTGCTTCAATGAGGCCCCGGCACGAGTGCCGGGGAAGAGGCGATGGCTCGACGCGCTCGCGAAGGCGCATGAGAAGCTTCAATGAGGCCCCGGCACGAGTGCCGGGGAAGAGAGCCTGGCCGAACGGCGGCGAGACAGACATCGAGTTCGAGCTTCAATGAGGCCCCGGCACGAGTGCCGGGGAAGAGCCTGCCCCGAAAATGGCAGTCAAAGACAACGACGTACAAGGCACTTCGCGAGAGCTCGGCCATTCGCTCGGAAAAGCCCAGTCAGCTAGACGAGCCAACGGCTCGCCCGCAAGGCTCAACCTCCTGATCCACCATGTCAAAGAGCCCCTGCGAGCACTGCCCACACTGCTGCGGGCACCGGAGCGCTCGCGGCAGCACGGCGAGGTCCAGCCACCCTCAGCCGCACAGTCACACAATGATGGTATGGCGCGACACGGGCTCAAAGGTCTTTCCAAGGCTCGAGACACGTGGCTTCACGTCGTCGGCAGGCCCCAGGTCAAGGATCATGACGTGGTCCTCGTCATGCTTGATGACTGCGCTCACCGCCTCCCTTAGATCCGCGAGGCCGCGACGTGACAGCCGTGCCTGAAACACCGAGAGCTGAAGCCACGCGCCACGCCCCTGCATCGCCTTGTACAACCGCCGCCATCGCTTCGGATCGCGCACGTCATAGGTCACGACGTAGAGGTGGTCAGCGCTGCGCATCCGTGATGCCCTAACGCGTTATGATGTGCGGCAAGTCTGGAATCTCACCCGCCAGGAAGCGCCCGAGCAGCCGCGCCTGAACCTCGAACAGCCGACGATACGCAACGCGATAGCCGAACAGGGGATGGGTGATCTCCTGGTCGAGCCGCCGCTCGAACGCGGCGATGATCGCCTTGCGGCGAGAAGGTGTCAGCGCAACCGCGCCAGCGCGCGCGATGAAGTCACCAGGCCCGATCTCACCGTTGTTGCACGCGAGCAGAACGGCCGAGTCCGCCACCAGGGGCCGGAACGGCTCCATCATGTCGAGCGCGAGCGCCGGGCGGCCGTATCGCGACTGATGGTAGAAGCCACGATACGGATCGAGCCCGACCGCGGAGAGCTGAACCGTCCACGCACGCACCAGCATCGCGTAGGTGAACGAGAGCAGCGCGTTGATCGGGTCGGTCGGTGGGCGACGGTTTCGCCCGTCCCAATCGAACCGCCGCCGACCTTGGCTGTCCTCGGCGAGGCATTGCGCGAAACCGGCGAAGTAGCGGCGCGCTGCCAACCCCTCGACCCCGAGAAGTGTGGGAAGATCATGCGCGGCTTCGGCCTGTTCACGATCGCGGTCGAGCAGGGCGAGCAACTCGTCCGCCGGCTCGCCACCGCGCCGGTTGCGGCGGACGAGCGTGCGCGCATTGCGAATCTTTGCCGCAACGACTCCGCGCGCGAATCGTAGGCAGAATGGAGCCTCGAAACTCTGGCGCCACTGATGAGTTCGCAGCTCGACATTGCGGTGCCCGAGACCAAACGTATGCCCCATGAACCACCCAGCCGCGCTGTGCCACGTGACGGGGACCTCGCGACGCATGAGCTCGTGCAACGCAGGCGTCGTCAGCGCAGCCTGACCGAAGATCGCGACCTGCGACACATCGGCAAGGCGCGCGGTGCAAGCCTTCTCGCCCTCGACCGTGACGACAAGCGTCTCACCGTCCTTGCCGATCCTCGCGCGATGCTCCTGCACCACGAGCGGCAGCGCCTCGGCACGCGCAACCGCAAACGGGCGAGGCTCGATCCGACCGTTGCGCAACCATGACACTTCATCGGGCAGACAGATGCCGACGAGGGAACAGCGCGGGCATTTCGGGCTGTCCTCGAGCGGCGGCGGAATGCGCCCCGACGCTGCCATGAGCCGAAGTCCATGAACGGCAGAGGTGACCGCCGCGTGCAGCTCGTCATCGAGCAGCACGGTGACGCGCTCGCGGCTCTCGGCGAAGTAGAGGATCGCTTCGTCGCAGGCATATCCATGCTCGCGCAGAAGCAGGATCTGGATGCCAAGCTGAACCCGCTCGGGGAGATGGGCTGATTTCTCAACATGCGGGCGGCGACCGCGCTTGTAGTCCACCGGGCGGACGCATCCGCCCTCGCCTTCGACGAGATCGAGCTTCGCGATGACGCCAAGCCGCTCCGACGAAAGCGTGACGGAGTGAGCGTGGATGCGCGCGTCATCCTCGAGGTCGTCTGCCTCGGGCAACTTGCCGCCTGGCTTGTCAGCGACCCGATGGGCGAAGCGGCCTTCGGCCGTGTCGGCACTCTCCGCCCATTCGCCCTGCACCCATTCGAGATACGACGACCAGGGGGCTGTCAGTGCTGCGCGCAGGAGCTTGCGTCGCCGTCACCCACCTCGTCGGCGCCATCCTGCTCGAGCAGAGCGACAAATTGGCAGTCCAACCCCGCTACATGAGCCTGGAGACGCTCGCCCCATCAGCGATGGTCCGAACGTCAGCCTGCCCCGCGTGACAAACTGACCGCGGCTCGCACGCGCTCAGGAGATCAGGGCGCTCACACACCTCATCACGGGGGCAACCCTACAGCCAAGAGTTCCAATCATGGACGCCCCTACCGCGCAACTGACACGGCTTGGTGGAAGGACTCTATCAGTCTTTCAATATTAGCTTCGGTGATATGCAGATGCGGCGCTATACGAACCGCCTCTCCGCGCTGGCTGACATAGACGTTGTTTGCCCTTAACAGTCCGATAAGCCTTTGCGGTTCCTTGCACGTCAGTCCGAGAATATGTGGACTGCGGTGGTCACGCGCTAGAACCCCGTAGCCGAGGTCTTCGACTGCTCGCTCGATACGTCCGGTTATCTTGTCGAGCTCTCCGGTGATCTTCGCAATTCCCCAACGCTCGATTTGCGTGAGCGCTTCAATCGCACCCGGAAGCAGGGTCGTTACGCAGGTCTCCCCAACGTCGAACCGTCGCGCTCCGGCACGGTAGTTCTCCTGATACTCCACAAGACCGGCGAAATTCTCAGAACCGGCGCGCGTCAACCAGCCTTCCTCGAGCGGCCGCGCACCGTGCCAGCGTGAATCTACGTAGAAGAACGACGCCCCATAAGGGCACAACAACCACTTGTACCCCGCGGCGACCATGAAATCGGGCCGGACGTCCGCCAAGTCGATCGGAACAGCGCCGAGCGACTGTGTAACGTCGAGCGAGAGGACGACATCCCTGCTGCGGCAGGCTCGACTTATGGCCGCCAAATCCAGTTGCGCCCCGTCGGTCCAGTGGCAGGCCGGTAGGCTAGCGACGCGGGCCCGTGATTCTAACCGATCCAGGACGGCCTGGGTCCAGTTTCCATCCTCAGGCCGTTCGACCCTCACAATCTCAGCGTCGCGTTCCGCGGCCACTCGCAACCACGGGAGAACGTTCGAAGGAAACTCTTGCTCGAGCATCAATATGATGTCCCCTCGCCGAAGGCGCGGCTCAATGATGCGCGCAGCGGTGCTAACGCCGTAGCTCGCAGCGGGAATAATAGCGAAGTTGTCGGGCACGCCTCCGAAGAGCGAGGAGCAATGCTGCCGAATTGCTTCGGCGTCCTGAAAAAAATGCTCCGGCATCCGCTCCCACGGGCGGCTCTTCAGTCCCGCAGCCACTTCCAAGGCTTGCCGCGACGCTCGCAGCAAGGGCGCGTTGTAGGCCGTGTTGAAGTAGGCGATGTGGCCCGGAACTTCGAAGAGGTGGCTGAACTCGCCGATTGTCATTTGGTGCATTTCTCCTAGCGACCCGCTCTGGCGGACCGCCATGGCGGCCGGCTGGCCGATCGGTTGAACCTTCGAGATCCGCGGTCGGCCATTGCCTTGGCTGCCTCCGACGGATGCTCATTAGCCCGCTGTTCGTGCGGGCTCCCATAGGCGCTGTGAAGTTCGACCGAGCGGTGGAATTCGCTGAGCCGATCGCCTAGCTGCTGGAGCGGGACCACGAGCGTTGTCTCGTCCGCCGGTTTCGACGTCGTCATGCAGCAGCTTTCGCCTATGCCCGGCAAGACGTCGATCGTTCGCTCTTTGCCATCCCCAAAAACCGCGAATCGCGCACTCTGGGCGTCGCCACCGTGCCCATCGACCAAGTCCCGAGCCGCGTTCGCCGGACGTCACCTAGCACGAGGATTTCGTCATCGTCACACGGGACGAACGTCCGTTCGCCTCGAAGCCCCACCTTCGAGTTTTGCTGCGAGATGCAGTATCTGGTGGTCTCCCTGACGCGCGATATCTACGGTTTCGGAGATCTCGCGCCAAAGGATTCGGGCAATCGCGGGTAATTATCCATGCCCATCCCGAACTCGATGTTTGAACTCGCCGTGGTTTCCGACACGGATCTCGTCGCGGCCCTCCTGAGACCTAAAAAGCGCGCATCGTCTGCATGGACAGTGTGGCGAGAGCGACGAATACAGCCGACGTATCCGAAGCGCCAGACGACGAGAATTGCTTCTAGCACGCAGTGTCTGAAGACCTTGCTCAAACCGATGTCACATGCAGATTAGCCGGAGGAACATCGAACATTCCTGCCTCGAATTGATCAAACAGCGGCGCATACCCTTGCAGATAATAGTCAGGGTGTTTCATCACCGACTTGACACTTGAACGGCGAGCGACGGCAACTCGCCATGCGGAGATGCGTTCGCACGGCGTGGGCAGACGGAATTGGCGAAAGCGTTCCGGTACGGCCACTTGCTCAAACCAAGCAAAAAGCGAAATGTCCGCGAGGCTGAACTCGTCGCCAAGCAGGTATGGACCGTTGTGCGCCGCAAGTGCATGCTTTTCGAGAAAGAGAAGCGCGGAGGCGATTTCCTTTGCAAGCCGGTCCTGCTCATTGGGATTCCGGCAGAGCAGCAAGCGGTGAGTCGGCTCGTAGATCCGCCAGTCGGCGAATGAGATCCAGACACGGGCGAGCGCACGTTGCTCCGGTGCCTTGGGCAGGAGCGGTTGCTCGGGGAAGACCTCCTCGACGTATTCGTTGATAACCGCGGATTCTGATATGTGCACACCATTGTGGACAAGAAGCGGAGTTCTTCCACCCGGCGATATGGTTAGGAACCAGTCGGGCTTTTTTCGCGGATCGACGGAGATCTCATCGACCAGAAGCCCTTTTTCGGAAAGGGCCAGCTTCACCCGTTGCGCGTAGGGGCACAGCGGGCTTGTGTAGAGCTTAATCGCAGACATCGTATTCTTGATCCTCAACTGCCGGCGATGCCGGAATGGCATCACGCCGCACAGGTACCCGCACGGTGCTTGTCTCTCCATTCGCTGGCGTCTAAAGTTCTTAATCCAGCGTCTGGAACTGCGAGTGGCTGTGGATGTTCTAGCGTCGCTATTTCGTGAGATGGACTTTGCCGCCGCCGGTTACCGGAGGCTTGAGCTTGCCGCTCCGTGGTCCATCTCATTCGATCAAGAAGGGCTGAGAGGCATCCACTTTGTGGCCAAGGGATGCTGCGAGATCGTATTTCGAGATGACGAGCCTCAACCGCTCGACACAGGCGACCTGCTCATCGCCCCGCGCGCCGAGCAGCACGTGTTGCGCTCACGCGACGCAAGGAAATTAACCCCCACGCCGACCACTCAACTTAGCGCCGCGAGCGATGGGGGTCGCCTCGTGCACAGCGGTAGCGGCGAGCAGACGGTCATCATTTGCGGCGCGTTCGTGTTTAACGACCGGGATCACCCGGCGCTTCAGGGCCTGCCGCGCATGGTGCGCGTCTCGGGAGCGGACAAGGCCGCAGCCCGCTGGTTGCGGGGCTATATCGAGACCATCACGGCGGAGGCTCTCGAAACGGGGCCCGGAAGCGACGTCGTGCTCGCACGCCTGTCGGCGGCTCTGGTCGTTCGGACCTTACGGCATGGTCTTGAGGACGTGCAGCAGTCCGGTTGGCTGAAGGGAATGCGCGATCCCGGAGTCGCGAGAGCACTCGCAGCCATTCACGACAGGTACTGCGAGGACTGGACCGTCGCGTCACTGGCCCACGAGGCACGACAATCGCGGGCGGCATTTGCGTATCGATTTCATTCGTTAGTAGGCGAGCCGCCGATGCACTACCTCTTTCGCCGCCGAATGCGCGAGGCCGAGAAGCTCCTGAAGAACGGCCAAGCTGGCCTGGCTCAGATCGCCGCTGCGGTTGGGTACGGCTCGGAAGCAGCCCTTTCCGCTGCCTTCAAACGCCATTCGGGCACTTCTCCCGGGGCGTATCGGCATATGGCGGGAACCACACGGTGATCGATCTCTTCCGTTAGGATTCTTTGGCATGCGGCGATCGCGACAATGACATGCCGTCCTGCGCCTTCATCGGGGCAATCTTTTTGTTCTTCTTGGCCCTTTCCAACGCTCGGGAAACGGCGACGGCAGCTGACCAAGGAGCAGCGGTTCCAGAGTCGTTTTACGTACGCCTAGTAGTGGCCGAGCATGCGTTGCCCGTGCTCGTTCTGACACCTCCAGCGGATCCCGCCCAGGGCGCTACACCTTACATGATCAGGCCCGATATCATGCGACGGCGCGGGATTGAGAGATTTGTGGCTAACGCTCCAGGGACAAATGGAGGGCGCTATGTGGTGCGCGGTCCCACACCTTGGACAGACATCAGCGAACAACGAACAGTCGCGACCGAACTTGGTGTTGAGCGTCCGCGAGAAGGATGCTGGAAAGTAGAAGTAGTCTTCGCTGACACTCGCGGCAGGCTATCGGAGCAGGCGCAGGTTGGGGTCCTTCTGGAAGGGAAGATCCAGTTGATCGCACGAGGTTCAAGCTCGCGGAAGGAGGCTCTCATTCCGCCTCTGGTGCCGGGCGGCCGATCTTCGCCCATGTATATCCGCTACCCCAGTGTAGATGGATGGCGCACCGAGTGCGCACGATACCTGCACTCGATGGGTAACGCGGCACCCATGTCATTCTATGACCCGCCATTGCTGCTGCGCATGCGCCGCTCCGTTGTTGTGGGCTCGGTGACGGTTCGAATGCCGGCGCACTCCCTCCGCCACCGGCCGGCGGCAGCGGGCAATCGCAATAACCGTACCGGTCGCCATGGCTCTTCCGACCGCCTGACCTCAGAGGAATCGCAGGATGGACCAGTTCACCGGCGGATGCCTGTGCGGCGACGTCCGCATCGTGGCGTCGGGACGCCCCTACCGGGTCGGCCTGTGTCACTGCCTCGACTGCCGCAAGCATCACGGAGCCCTCTTCTACGCAGCCGCGGTGTTCCCTGAGGATGCAGTGACGATCGATGGACAGACGCGCGACTACGCCGGACGGCATTTCTGCGGCCGCTGCGGCTCGTCCGTGTTCGCACGCAGCGCAGACGACGTTGAAGTGCACCTGGGATGCCTGGATGCCCCAGACCTGCTGGTGCCAAGCTACGAAAGCTGGGTCATCCGTCGCGAGTCCTGGTTGCCACCGTTTCCGCTGCAAAGGCGTTACGACCGAGATCGCGACGCCACCGGCCGCTTCGCGGAGTAGGTCGCGCGGACCGTGCGAACAGGCGAACCAAGCTCGCTGCGAGCGGCCGGCCGAGGCCGAGGCTCGCGGCTCCAGATCGGCGCAAGCGAAGGTTCGCTCGGGCACCCTCCGCCTCCGCCACGATTGGCTCGAGGCGCGGCCTGCGGAGCGCTTCAAGGTTAGCTTGAGCAGCACGACCTCGGGACCTCGGTGTTGCGTAACGGCCGAGTGACCGAGGGCGATGCTCGCGGTCGAATCCTCGCGAACGAACGCTCAGTCACCGCACCAGGTCACTTGGCCACCGCTCCTGGCGTTACCACTGCGCGGGCTCAGGCGATCCAGAACTGTGACGGGGAAAGAGTCACCACTCCCGTCAGTGTCGCGACGTGTACGCCTGCCTCAACGCCCGTTCCATCGACGTCATAGATCAGTGCTTTCGTCCTCGTGTCGAAGATCAGACGGTCATCGTCGTCCAGCGGGACGGCATCTCTCCCGACGACCAAAGCCTGTGCGAGAGCGGAAGCGTCACCCACAAGATGCGCCAGTCCAGCAAACGCGCCACTATCGAACTTCAATCTGTCGCCTTGCGACGCCGCGAAATCAGCCACGGTGTCGAACACTCCAACAGCGAGAGTGTCCAAGACAAATATGTCGGCTCCAAGTCCGCCGGACAGCCTATCGGCACCCGCTCCACCAATGATCGTGTCGTCGCCGCTGCCAGCATTGATGACGTCATTCCCGAGATCAGCATTGATGAAATCGTCACCCGCACCAGTGTTTATCGTATCCGCACCGGCGCCCGCGTTTACTGTATCCGATCCGGAACCAGTGGTAATCCTGTTGTTGCCCCCAGCATCGCTGATGTGGTTGTCGCCATCGCCCGCGTTGATCGTGTCGTTGCCGATGCCCGTGGTGATCGTATCGTTGCCTGCGCCGGTCCTGACGCTGTTGGTTCCGTCGCCGGCATCGATCACATTGGTGCCCGCGCCAGCATTGATCGTGTCATTGCCCGTGCCGGTCGTGATCCGATCGGCGCCAAGACCAGCCGTGATCCGGTTGTTGCCGCCGGCATCGGTGACCTCGTTGTCGCCATCGCCCGCGTTGATCGTGTCGTTGCCGATGCCCGTGGTGATCGTATCGTTGCCTGCGCCGGTCGTGACGTTGTTAGCGCCATCGCCAGCATCGATGACGTTCAGACCAGCCCCGGCCCGGATCGTGTCGTTGCCGATGCCTGTGGTGATCGTGTCGTTGCCCGCGCCGGTCGTGACGCTGTTGGTTCCGTCGCCGGCATGGACCACATTGGTGCCCGCACCAGCATTGACCGTGTCATTGCCCGCGCCGGTCGTGATCCGATCGGCGCCAAGACCAGCCGTGATCCGGTTGTTGCCGCCGGCATCGGTGACCTCGTTGTCGCCATCGCCCGCGTTGATCGTGTC
>NZ_VFAC01000020.1 GCF_007644105.1 Elioraea rosea
CACCGCCGCCGCCGAAGTCGCGCCTGGGCGGCCGGTCGCCGAAGCCACCGCCGCCGAAGTCGCGCCTGGGCGGCCTGTCGCCGAAGCCGCCGCCGCCGAAGTCGCGCCGCGGCGGGCGGTCACCGAAGTCGCGGCGCGGGCGCTCCTCCCCCTCGGGGATTGGCGCGGCGCCGAACTTCACCTCGATGATGCGCGTCACCTGCCGGCCGCGCGGCACCTCGCCGACCTCGCAGACGAGCACGTCGCCCTGATCGACTGCCGTCTGCCCGATCGCAGTGAGGGAGCTGACGTGGAAGAACACGTCCTGCCCATCGGGGAGCGTTACGAATCCGAAGCCCTTCGCACGATTGAAGAACTTCACAGGCGCCTCGATCGCGGCGCCGCTCTCGGTATCGTCTTCCAAGGGAATAACCTGTTGTTGCCTGCCCGTAGTCACTCAAGCACGGAAGAATAGCGCAAGGAAAGCAAACCCTACAGCCCCATCTTCCTGCCCGTTCGACTCTCGGGACGTGGTGCCTGGACGGTCGCGTATCAATATGGCCGGGGGGTTCACCCGGCGGTTGCAGGAGGCCCGCGCCGGCCGCAGAGCGACTGCGCGAGACGCCGTTTCCGCCCGGCCGCGATCCGCAGTAAGCAGCGTCGCGTGACCCGAGTTTCCCTTCCCCTCGCCGTCATCGCCGCAGGCCTTGCCGCGGCGATGCCGGTTGCGCTGATCCAGAACCGCGGCCTCGTCCCGCTCGCCCTCATCATGGCGCTCGCAGCCGTGCCGCTTCTGTGGCTCGCAGGCCGCGGCGCCTGGCGGCGAGCCGCTCCGCTCGCCTGCGCCGGGCTGCTTGCTCTCTGGGCCATCGCCTCCTCGCTCTGGGCGATCGAGCCGTCCCTCGCTCTGCGCGGAGGGGTTGCGCTGGCCGGTCTTGGGGCTGCGCTCGGCACGGTGCTGCTTGCGATGCGCCCGGCGGCCGAGGTGGCGCCGCGTGCCGTCCTGGTCGCGCTGGTGGCCACCGTCGGTCTCGGTGCGCTGCTTCTGCTCGTCGAGCTGTTCGCCGGCGCGCCGCTCAACAACGCGGTGCGTGGGTTCCCCACCCCGCCGCGTAGCCCGGAAGGGACGAAGCCCGCAGCGACGCTGCTCGCACTTCTGACGCCACCGGCCATCCTTGCCGTGCATCGGCTCTGGGGCGGCAGGGCGGCTGCAGCGCTTGGCGTGCTCGCCGCGGCCGCCGTCCTCGCCAGCACCAGCGAGGCGGCCCGGCTTGCGCTGATCGCAGCGATCGGTGCGGCAGGCATCGCCTTTGCGTTCCCCCGGCTTGCCCGCCGCATCCTGCCGCTCGCCCTCGCGCTTGCCGTGCTCGCCGGGCCGCTCGTGCTGTTCCAGATCGCGGCCGGGGCAACGCGTGCGGGGCTGCTGCCTCTATCCGCCGTGCACCGGACCCTGATCTGGGACTACGCTGCCAAGCGGGCGGCGGAACGCCCGCTCGCCGGCTTCGGCATGGACGCTGCGCGCGCCCTTCCCGGTGGCCGGGACAATCCCGATGCAGCGCGGCTCGACCGGTTCGAGATCCGCGGCCCGATCCGCAACTTCTTCCTCACCGCGCCGCGCGGCGCCGCCGAACTCATTCCGCTGCACACGCATTCCATGCCTCTGCAGATCAGGCTCGAGCTCGGCTTCCTCGGCCTCGCGATCGCTGTCGTGTTTGCCTTCCTCTGCGGCCGGGCGGTGGCAGGGCTGCCTGGGCGCGAGCTTCTCGCCGCGGGCGCCGCCGTCGCGGCGTCAGCCACGGTCGTGTCGCTGCTCAGCTACGGCGCCTGGCAGCACTGGTGGTGGATCTCGGTGGCCTTCGCGGCGATGCCGCTTGCCCTCCTCAGCGCGAGGGGCGGCCGCTGAGCCAGGCCAGCGTTCCCCTGAACCGGGCGGCATCGCGAAGGCCCTTGCCGCCGGGGTCGATCACCGCGTAGCCGGCCGCCTTCAGCCCATGCCGGATGAGCAGCGGCAGGCCGATGCGCCAGGCCGAGGCGCGGCCGCGCCACTTGGCCTCGATGTGCAGCCGCGACCAGGCCATGGCGAAGAACTTCTCCCGCCGCTTCTCCGGCGTCGGCGGGATCGACCCGCCGCCGAGGTGCGACGCCACGGCCGCCGCGACACGGACGAGGGCATGGCCCGCCTGGCGCACGCGCATGCAGAAATCGTCGTCCTCGTAGTAGAGGAAGATCGCCGGATCGAAGCCGCCGACCTGCTGGTAGACGCTGCGGCGGATGAGCATCACCGCGCCGGAGACGTACTCGGCGCAGATGTCGCCTTCCGGTTCGCTGTCGGTGCGCGGGCCGAGCGCGGGCCGGGCGAACAGCCCGACATCGTGCGACACCTCCCACTCCCCCTCCGGGCTGCGCAAGGCGGGGGCGAGCACGCCGGCGTCGGGCCAGCGATCTGCGGCCGCGACGAGCAGGGGAACGCAATCGGGTGCGAGAACCGCATCGGGGTTGAGCAGCAGGACGAACTCGGTGTCAGCCTCCGCGAGCCCCTGGTTCGCCGCGTTGCCGTAGCCGACGCCGACGGTGTTGGCGATGACGGTGGCAGAGGGAATCGTCGCCCGCGCGATCTCGCGCGTGTCGTCCCCCGAGGCGTTGTCGACCACGATCACCCGCGCGGCCTTTGCCGCCGCCGCGAGGCAGGGGCGTATGACCGCGGCCGAGAAATGCGTCACGACGACGACCGTCACGCGTGGCCAGATTTCGGTCACGGCAGTTCGAGCAGCCCGACGCGGTCATCGAGCGCGAGCGAGGCGCGGAACCGCTTGTCCTCGGCCAGCGCCCGCCAGCATGCGGCCATGTCGTCGGAGAAGGTGATGTCGTCGAGCAGGACCAGTGCACCGGGGGCGAGCCGCGGCAGGATCAGGTCGAGCTGCGCGCGCACGAACTCGCTGGTGTGGATCGCATCGATGAAGCAGAGATCGACCGGGCGGCCTCCCAGCGTCTCGGAAATCGCGTCCTCCATGGTGCGGGGGACGGCGGTCGCGCGGGGAGAGATGCGGGCGATGTTGCCTTTGGCGATCGCGTGCCAGGTCTCGTTGGGGTCGAAGGTGACGACCTCGCCGGCACCAGCCTGCTCGAGCCCCGCCACCCAGTACATGCCCGAGATGCCGAAGGCGGTTCCGACCTCGACGATCACGCGCGGCCTGCGCGTCGCGGCGAGCCAGGCGAATACGCGCCCCATGCGCGGCTGCGACCGCACCTGCTCGCTCGAGCGGGTCATCGCCTTGCCGGCCCAGGGCAGGGCCGCGTCGCGCAGGTAGGCCTCGGCGTAGCCTTCCCACAGGGCCTGCTGCCCGAGTGCCTCCGTCTCAGCGGCGATCCGTTCGATCAATGCCGACTGCGGCGGTGCAGGTGGCCGGAAGGTCGTCCCTTGGAAATGGGCGGCCAGCCAGGATGCATCATCGCGCCTGACCCAGCCGACGGAGAGCGGCGCCCGCGCTGCAAGCTCCCGGCGGATGGGGCGCAACAGGCGGCGGAGGAACCCTGCCATCGGCGCGTGCCTTCGTGGTTGGTGATCCGCGTGTGCCTCGAAGCGTTGCGATGCGCAAGCCGTCAGACGAGGCTGACGCGCCCCTCGGCAACGCGATAGACGCGGTCACAGCCTGCAAGGGCTTCTGGCCGGTGCGAGATCGCGATGATCGCCTTCTCCGCGCGCAGGCCGCCGAGCGCTGCGAGCAGCGCCGCCTCGGTCGCCTGGTCGAGCGCGCTCGTCGCCTCGTCCAGCACCAGGATCGGGCGGTCGAGATAGAGCGCGCGGGCGATGCCGATCCGCTGCGCCTCGCCTCCCGACAGCCGGGCGGCACGCTCACCAATGCTTGTATCGAGACCGTCGGGGAGTGCGGCGACGACCGGGGTGAGCTGCGCGCGGGCAGTCGCGTCGGCGAGGCGCGCGTCATCAACCGCACCCGCGCCGAGGGTGAGATTGGCTCGAAGCGTATCGTCGGCGATGAAGGGCGACTGCGCGACATAGGCAACCGTGGCACGAAGCCTCGCGCGATCAGCCTCGTCAGCGATCGGCGTCCCGTCGAGTACGATCGTTCCCTTCTCCGGCGGAAGCAGCCCGAGCAGCATGTTGACCAGCGTGGTCTTGCCAGAGCCGGATGCGCCCACGATGCCGATCATCTCGCCGCGGCGCACGGCAATGTCGACGTCGCGCAGAACCGGGCGCTCACCACCCGGATAGGTGAAGCCGAGGCCGCGACCCTCCAGCGTCAGCCCTTCCGAGGGCACTGCCCGAGCCGTGGTCTCGCCAGCCGCAGCGGCCTCTGCAAGCCCGGGCGCGACGGCGCGGAACCCCGCCCAGGCGTAGTGGATCATCAGCCCGCTGACGTAGAGGCGGTTCAGCGAGGGCAGCAGCCGATAGCCGGCCGCGAGATAGACGGCGAGCAGCGGAAGCGTCGCTGCTGCGGTGCCGGTCATCAGCGCGTGCAGGAACACCGCCAGCACGATCAGGATCGCCAGCGCCTCGAGCGCAACCCGCGGCACCACCTGCATCCAGCCGATAACGGTGACTGCGTGGCCATGCCGCGCGGCGGCGGTGGCGAAGCGCTCGAGAAGGGCAGGGGCGGCGCCGGCGATCTTCACCTCGCGGATTCCGGAAAGCCCGCTCTGCGCAAGCTTGAGCATTGCCGCCTGCGTCACTTCACGCAGCTTTCCCTCGCGTGCGCCGACGCGGCGGATGATCACCGCGCCGATGCCGAGCGCCACCGCGCCGGCGAGGAAGGCTCCGAGCGCCACGACGGGGTTCAGCCAGACGAGCACGCAGAGGATCATCGCGACGACGAGGATCTCAGCCGATGCGGTGATGGACTGCAGGACGATGCTGTCGACGATCATCCGCGTCTCTGTCGTCACGTTCCGCTGCAGCACGGCCGAGTTCGTGCCCGCATGTCGAGCGAAGGGCATCGCCAGGTAGCCTGCGAGGATGCGCGTCGAGAGGTCGGCGTAGAAGGCCTGGGCGAAGCGGTGCGAGGCATAGCCCTGCGCGAGCGTCACCACCGCCTTTGCCGCGAACAGCACGGCAACGGCAGCGACGGCGGCCGGAACCAGGTACGCAGGCTCCGCACCGCCGAGCAGCGCGGCGAGGGCCTCGCCTGCCCGTGTGCCGGCGAAAGCCTCCGGCGACTGAAGCACGACGACGAGGGGGGCGATCGAGCCGACGCCGGCGGCCTCAAGCACAGCCATCGCGAAGGTGAGCAGCGCCAGCCGCACGAGGCGCCACGTCATCCTGCCCCGCGGCAGCAACAACCGCCAGGGCGAGGGAGAAGGCTCGCTCATCCGCGCCCGATCGCCTTCTTCGCCAGGCGCCGCAGGATGGTCATCGGCCGCCCAACCAGGGCGTAGCGCAGGGGCCGCGAAACATGGCCCAGTCGTATCATCCATGGCGACACGGGCGGCATAGGCGCGGCGCCGATGCACGCGGCGATGTGGATGCTGCCCTTGGCACGCCTCGTCGCGACCACGCGAAACCCGGCAAGCGTGATCGCGTAGGCCATCGACTGCCCGGTCGGAAAGAATGTGTGCACATAGGCCGGCTCGGTGCTGTCATCCCAGGCCATCACGTCCGCGATGGTGATCGCGAGAAGGCCGTCGGGCCGAAGCACGGACCTGGCGCGCGCGAGAAACGCCATCGGGTCGGTGACGAAATAGATCGCGTGGGCGCTGTGGACGATGTCCCACCCCCCTTCGAGATCGAGCGTCTCGACCTGGCCGATGCGCGAGGCGATGCCGAACTCCTCATGCACAGGCTTCGTCGCGGGATCGGCGTCGACGCCGAGTGCGTCCCAGCCGGCATCGGCAAAGGCACGTACCGTGCTGCCGAGGCCGCAGCCGATGTCGAGGAAGCGTCCCGTACGCACCGCTGCGAGTGGCCCGTAGAAGGCGACCGCGCGCTCGCCGCCGAGGCGTGCGATGCGCCGGCGCTCCGCCCAGAGAGCGGCAGCCTTGGCGGGATCATCCCGCGTTCGGTTCGCTTCCCAGATGCGGGCAAGCACGGCCAAGTCCTGCGTGAAGGCCGGGTAGCCATTGCCGCAGCGTTGGCAGAGGCGCCACGGCGTTGGGCCCGTCTCGCCGCGCTCGGCACGCCAGCGATCGACCTCCGGCTCACGTCGGCATGGGATTGGCCAGGAGGCGGCATGGCCGCAGATCGGGCAGGTCATGCGTGCCCCATGAGTGCGGTGCGCAGGGTGAAGGCAGCGCGTGCGGCCGGGGCCGGCAGGGCGAGAAGCAGGCGCGCCGCGAGACGCCGGGCAGCGAAGGCGCTTCCCGCCTCGGCAAGTGCGGCACGCGCGCACGCCCTGTCGCCCCGCGCAAGGGCATCGAGCGTATGGGCAAGCGCAAGCCGTGAGCGAAGCGCGCGCAGTGCGTCCCGCCGCTCGGGCCTTGCAGCGGGAAGCAGTGCGTCGATCGCGCGCATGGCGGCGTCCGGCACGGCTACGGTCCGGCCAGTCAGCCCCGTTCCCGAGCGGCGATACAGCGCGCCGGTCGACGTCGTTGCCGCGGCGCCATCCCGTTCCGACAGGCGGATCCAGAGTGCCATGTCCTCGCCGTGGCTTTCGCCTTCCGGAAACCCACCCAGCTCGCGGGCCGCCTCCGCACGCACCATGCAGGAGGAGGTGAAGAAGGGTGGCATGCCCGATGCGGCCTCGGCCACGTAGTCGGCGCGGCGCAAATGTCCCTCCGGAGTCTCGGCACGCCTCGCGTCCTCGAGCGTCGCCTCTGCCGGCACGGGAAGGAAGTGCGCGCCGAACACCGCGGCATCGGGGAAACGCCCTGCCAGCTCGACGAGACCGGCGAGGTGGCCAGGGCACCAGAGATCGTCGGCATCGAGGAACGCGACGAAGCGCTGCGCCGCCGCGGCGAGGCCAGCGTTTCGGGCTGCGGCGACGCCGCGATTGGGCTGCGCGATCAACCGCGCCGTGTCGCGCGCCGCCACGATCGCCCCGCCGCCATCGGTCGAGCCGTCGTCGATCACGATCGTCTCTGCGGGCGCGAGGGTCTGCCACGCGATGCTGTCGAGCGCTGCGCCGATGTGGCGGGCGGCGTTGTGAAGCGGGATCACGACCGAGACGGGCGCCGTCATGCCAGCGCGCGGGCGAGCGCGTCGGGTCCGCGCCTCGCCTCCTCGATGCAGCGTGCGAGTGCCTCGGGCGACGGTGACCGGCCCGCACCGTCCGCGATCGCTGCCGCGATCGCATCGGCCGTCGCCCGTTCCGGTGCGAGGCAGGGCATGGCGAAGCGGGCGCAGAGATCGGCGATCTTCGGGTCATGCGCGATGCCGACGAAGGGCAGGCCGGCCTGGGCCGCGGCAAGCAGCGCGTGGAACCGCATGCCGCAGACGAGGCCGACCCCGTCGAACGACGACCCGTCCGGCACCATGCGGCGACGTTCCGATCCTGGCAGCCCTGCGGAGAGCATGTCGAGAACCTGGCCGTCGCCTTCCGTCACGCCCGCTCTTTGCACTTCGAGTAGCACAACCTCCCGGCCCTGCAGCGCCGCAGCGAGGCTGTCCGCGAGGCTCGTCGACCAGGCGTGCGGATACACCGCGACCGCGATGGCGCCGCCGTGCCGCGCCGGCGGAGGAAGCGGGGCGGTGAAGGCGAGGTCGGCGCCTGCGATCGCGGCGTTGCCGGCCGCGCTCTGCGAGGCCTCGTCGCGCACGGCGAACACGGAGGAACAGCGCACGATGACGGCCAGCAGGGCGCGGGCGGCGGCGCTCTCCGTCCCCTTGACGCCGATGCCGAGCGCCGCGACGCGCACGCCCCGCAACCGTGCGAGGATGCAGAGGAGCGCGTTGAGCGCGAGCGACGTCGTTCCTCCCGAGCCATGGAACTGGGTGCCGCCGCCGAAGACGAGCCAGTCGGCGCCGCCGAACTGCCGCCACGCATCTGTGACATAGCGGCGCAGTCGGCTGAGGCGCGGCATGGTCTGATTACTGAGCACGCGCTCGCTGCCGGTGAAGATGACCTGGCCCGCGCCGTCGAGCGGCACAGCATCGCCATGGTCGCGCACGACGAAGCGCGCTCCTGGCGCCGCGCGCGCGATGGTACCGATGGCTGCCGAGAGTAGCCAGTCGTCACCGAAATTTCCGGTCCCGTAATAGCCTTGCAGCACGAACACGCGCGCCTTCCCCATGCTTCGTGCGCGCCGTCAGCTCTGGTACCGCGCCTCGTTCGGGCAGGGGCGTGTGGGCCAGCTCTGCCAGGTGCAAAGGCTGACGGCCTCCTCGAGCCTCCTGTCGCCAAGGCTGCGCGACCAGCCGCTGGCCGCGCCTGCGATCGCCTCGCGCATCGTATTGATCACCCGCCGATACCCCTAACCCGCCCAGCCAGCCGCGCTGTGCCGCATTGTCGGCGGCATGGCGTAGCATCCGAGCAGCGCAGGAGAGGCCATGGTTCCCCGGCACTTCGTGTGCAAGGGATTACGTTATCACTTCGTTCCTTGGCCTCGTCAGGCGATCGACGAGCTCGTGCCCCGGGAAGCGCAGGCCGCGTGGGGACCGCGGGGCCGGCGCGACGGTGGCCGTCACAAGACCACCCGTCGGTGAGGCTCCCGGCGCCGTACATGGCGCGCAACACGGTGGCAGATGGTTCGGTCATCGCGCCGTCCGGCTCCCGAGGAAGAGCTTCTCGGCAAGCTCGAGATCCTCGGGCGTGTCGATGTCGACCGTCTTCCAACGCGCGACCGGGTGGCCGACCCAGACCGGTTTCGCTGCGCCCGCGACGAGCGCTGAACGCGGCAAGATGAGGAAGGTCCCACCATGATACCAGGCCTCGGGCAGGTCCTGGCTCCTCACCTGGTCCATGCCCGGCTGGATCGGCATCATCGTCCCGTCCTTGCTGCGGCGCATCGCCCACTCCACCGGAACGGGGAAGGTGGTCACGCCCAGTATCGGCCTGAGGCTGCCGTGGCGCTCGAACGTGGCATGCGCGGCGGCGAGGTCGCATGCCTCGATCAGCGGTGCGGTCGGCATCAGGAGTGTCACGCTGTCGAAATGCTCCTGACGGGCGTCGTACTGCGCGAGTACCCAGGCGAGCACTGGAAGCAGCGGCGTGTGATCGTCGGCCAGCTTGGGATCGCGCGGGAAGTCGGGTGGGAACCCCTCGGCGGCGGCGACGGCGGCAATCTCGGGATCGTCGGTGGTGACGTGAATCTTCGTGAAGAGGCCGCTGTCGCGCGCTGCTCGCAGCGAATGAACCATCAGTGGCGCGCCACAGAATGGCACGATGTTCTTGCGCGGAATGCGCTTGGAGCCGCCGCGGGCGGGCATGACGGCGAGCCGATGCATTATGGCTCCTCCGGCCCGATCAGCGACCACGCTATCGGCGTGCCCCGGGCGATCGGCAAGCGGGCGCGACGGCCAAGCACGTGGGGCAGATGGCGTGGCGCGAGGCCGTTCCCTGGCCGTATCGAACGTACGTTCTCTGCCGTGAGTCTTTCTCCCGAGGCTATGTCGGCGACAGCGTAGAGCGAGCGGCGGAATGGCCGCGAGGGTGTTTCCGAGGGCTTGAGCTCGTAGCTCACTCGCCCGACGGCCGCGGCCGCCTCCCGCACCGCCTGCGCCATCAAGGCGAACTCGCCCGGCTCGAGCGAGAAGCCGGCGTCGGGCCCTCCATCGGCCCGCGCGAGCGTGAGGTGTTTCTCGATCGCGACGGCGCCGAGCGTTACGGCGGCGACTGGAACGGCCACGCCCATCGTGTGGTCGGAAAGGCCTACCGGCACGCCGAAAGCTGCGGAAAGGCTTGTGAGCGTCAGGAGGTTCGCTTCCACTGCTGGCGTTGGGTAGCCCGATACGCACCAGAGAAGCATCAGTTGCGTACAACCCCCGCGTCGCGCTGCGCCGACGGCGGCCTCGATCTCGCCGAGCGTGGCCATGCCCGTCGACATGATCATCGGCCCGCCGGCGCGCGCAACCGCTTCGATGAGCGGAAGGTCGACCAGCTCGAAGCTCGAAATCTTCCACGCGGGCGGATCGAGAGTTTGCAGGAAGTCGATGGCGGTGGTGTCGAAGGGTGTCGAGAAGCAGGCAAGCCCATGGTCACGCGCCCGCGCGAACAGCGCCGGGTGCCAGTCCCACGGGGTGTGGGCCTCCCGGTAGAGGTCATGCATGCGCCGCCCCGCCCAGGGCCCCTTGGTGATCATGAAGTCGGGCGCGTCGCTGTCCAGCGTAATCGTGTCGGCGGTGTAGGTCTGAAGCTTGATCGCGTCCGCGCCTGCCTGGGCAGCTGCATCGACGAGAGCAAGTGCGCGGGAAAGCTCGCCGTTGTGGTTGCCCGACAGTTCGGCAATCACGTAGGGAGGACAGCCCGGCCCGATCGGGCGGCCTGCGATGGCAAAGGCGCTCATGCTCGTTCGAGCCCCGTCATGGAATGCCGCCGTGTCTCTGCCAGATCGTATCGCTGCACTGCTCATACCCGGCGGCCGAGAACAGCGCCCGAGAGGCGTCGTTCTTCGGCAGAATCTCGGCGACCAGATCGTCCTGCGGAACAAGCCGCCGAGCGAGCCGCAGTGCCGCGGCGCCGATGCCCTGCCTCTGGTACTCCGGGGCGATCAGGATGCTCACTTCGTGACAGGAGCGCGCCTCGTCGGAGCGCCGGTCGAGCCTGAGCATGCCGGCAGCCTCCGATCCTACTGCGAGAATGGACAGGATGCGCTTCGGATCGGCAAGGCTGCGCTCAAGCCAGGCGGCGTGCTCTTCAGGTGTCGGCACCACCGGGTTGCGGGCATGGGTGCGAATTCCCGGGCTTCTCTGCCAGGCGAGAAGGCGGTTGCAGTCCTCCCGCCCGGCTGGGCGGAGCGTAACCGGCGCGCCGTCCCGAGATCGCTCCGGCGCGAGCGCAATGGCGACTCGGAGGGCACCGAGCCCGTCGCAGACCCTCGTTGCTGCGTGCGACATCGCGGTGAGGCTGGGCGCATCACGAAGGCATGACTCGAGCGCATCGGCGATGCGATGCGGCGAGATTGTCTCGAGCGCGCCTAGCGGCCGCGCTGCGCCAGCCGCTACGAGGCCTGCGATCGCTTCGCGCTGGTTGTTGGCCACCTCGATGAGGAGCGATGGCAGGCCGAGACAGGCCCGCTCCAGCGCCGAGACGCCACCTGCTCCGATCGCAAGGTCGGCTCGGGCAATCAGCGCGGGCATGTCCGGCGGGTCGAGATGCAAGCGCGCTCTCGGCGGCAAGGCTGCGGTGACGGAGGCGCGGTTGGGAGCGCTCCCGCCGAGCACGACGTCCACACACCCCTCGAACCGGGACGCACGGATGCCCTCGATCGTACGGAGCGTCGCGTTGGCCGCATCGGTCATCCCCATCGCGACGAGGAGGTGCTCGGGGCGCCGCTGGCCGCGAGCGGCGAGTGCGGCGGCACGGGCCGCGCCAAAACGCCGCTCGAGTGGTGCCCAGGCGGCGCCAGCGAGGACAACGCAGGACCGTGGCACGATACCGCAGTAGGCGGTGCCCGCCCTTCCCGGCGTTGGATCGACCACCACATCGGAAGCGTGGGGGCGGGCGAAGTCGCCGACCACGGCGACCCGTTTCGCCCAGGAATGCACAGCTTCTTCCTCGCCCGTGGTCCAGCCATAGTGATCAACGAGCAGCAGGTCGCACCCACCCGGCAGGGCGGACATCAGCGCGGCCGGTTCTTCGGCGATGGCTGCGCACCTGATGGGGACAACGGGCAGCGCCGCTGCGCGAGCCACCGTCTCGACCGTTCCGGGACGGGCTGCCAGAACAATGCGCCAGCCGGCGACCGAGAGCGCTTCACCGATCGCGAGGACGCGCGCCACATGGCCTCCGCCCGTCGAGGCCGAGGCGTCCGCGCGAAGCACTGCGAGCGGTCCCCTATGCTGCATTCTGATGCGCAAGCTCAGTTTCGAGAGCAGAAAGGAAGCGCGCAATGTTGCCGACGCGCATTACAGGTTCTCCGGGAAGGCCAGGCGGGCCCATCATGAAGCGGTGCTGGACGCTGAACAACTTGGCGATCTTACGGATGACGGTGGCGTCGTCCGGCGGCGCGACGATCGCCTCGCGGATGCGCTCAGCGAGGCGGAGGATCGGCGTCGGGCCGCCGAGAGCAAAGGAGATAAGCGATGGCCCAAGCGTGAGGGCAGGGCGACCGAACAGGAAGGCTTCGAGCGTCGCGGAGCCGGTGACAGAAATGGTCACGGAAGCACGCTTGATGATCTCGCGGCTGTCGAGGTCAACGCGCGCAACAACGACGCCGGATTTCTTGGCAAGCGATCGCACAAAGCCTACTGGGCGGACACCCGCAGCTGCCCAGTGCTCCTTCACCAGGAGGACGTGATCATGTGGCAGGGCATGGCGGATCGCATCGATCGACCGCATCTGGTCGACGAAGAAAGGAGCGGGAACGTTGATCGAGGCCTCGGGTGTATAATGCAGTGGGTAATAGACAAACTTCTTTGGAAGCGCCTCGAGCGTTCCGATGTCGAACTGCCGTGCAGCCCGGGCTGCCCGCATCCGCCGTGTTGCTTTCAGTGCCCATAGATTGTTCCGCCAAAGGCTCGTTCTCAGGTGTTCGCGGTCAAACAAGTCAGGTCGTGCTGCAGCCCGACGGACGAAGTTCATCGCCCGCTTTGGCAGCGGCGGAGAGAAGCTCGGAAGGATGGAGCCGTCCGCCTCTGCATGATCGTTCCTACCCAGCGCGGAGGTGGGCTGCTCACGGAAGGCACGTATGAAGGCCTCAGCGCGCGTGCAGGCCTCTTGCGTTGCGGTGGCTCGCACCGGGAGCGATTGATAAGCGTCAGGCGCGAAGAATGTGCCGCCAAGATTGCGCATGTTCACGGGGACGAGAAGGCGGATGCCTAACTCAGCCGCCAGAGCGGCGAGGATCTTGCTTTCGAGCCCCTCAATATGCGCCATCAGTATGTGGGTTGGCGCGATCTTCTCTACGAAGGCCTTGTACAGCGTGTAGATCTCGATCGCGGCGGCGAGCTGGGTGCGCGCAGGCAGATGCTTGAACGCGAACTTCTCAGCGTCAATGTCGGCGTGGATTGAACCCGCGTAGGAGGTGAGCGCATCGAGCTCGAGTGGCAGCGCCGAACGGCGTGCCTGGTTATGCTCGAGGCAGAAGATCCGCCCGCGTGGGATCACCGCTGCCATGGTCTCGATGTGGTGGTCTGTCGGCAGGATGATCGACCATGTAATGCCCGGCGACACTTTCGCCGCGTGTTCGAGCAGGTGGCGAAATACGAAGCAGTAGGTGCCGAAGCCGTGGATGAGGATCCGCATCAGATGCCTAGGCCCAGTGAAGCAGCGAGCGCGTCAACGACGCGGTCGACATCGCTGTCGGCCATGCCGGGGAAAAGGGGGAGCGACAGCGTGCGCGCGTAGTAATGCGCCGCTCCCGGCAGGTCGGGCAGCGCCTGGCGGCGCCGCCAGTAGGGCTGCCAAGGCACGGGAACGTAATGAACCTGCGTTCCGATGCCGGAGGCGCGGAGCGTTCGCATCACCTCTGTCCGGCTACGCCGCAGCGCTGCAAAGTCGATCCGCACCGCATAGAGATGCCAGGCTGGCGTGCAGGCCTCCGGCCGAACCGGCGGCAGGACGTGCGGCGCGAAGGGAGCAAGCAGCGAATCGTAGCGCGCTGCCAGCGCGGCGCGGCGGGCAACGAAACGGTCGAGCTTGGCGAGCTGGCTGCGGCCGAGGGCGCAGGCAAAGTCGGGCGCGCGGTAGTTGAAGCCTGGCTCTGGCATCTCGTAGTACCAGGGTGCCGGGGCGCCGGCCTCCGTGCCCTGTTCCGAGAGTTCCCACGCCGCCGGGTCATGCACCATGCCGTGGCTGCGGAACCGGCGCATTGCCTCCGCAATCGCAGGGTCATTTGTCGTCACGACGCCGCCCTCGCCCATCGCGATCGTCTTGACCGGGTGGAGCGAGAATGTCGCGATGCGACTGTGCGCGCATGCGCCGACCGTCGTCGACGCACCATTTGCGGTGTAGTGCGTTCCGAGGGCGTGGCACGCATCCTCGATGACCGCAGCGCCGAGCCCCTCCGCCGCCTCGGCGATACCGGGAGGATCGGCCACGGGACCCTTCAGGTGCACCGGCAACACGGCCTTCACGGGCCCGGGCGCGCGACGCGCCGCTTCGCGCACCGTCTCCGGTGTGATCGTTCCTGACTCAGGATCAACGTCGGCGAAAAGGACATCGGCGCCGACATACACGGCGGCATTCGCCGTCGCGAGAAAAGTGATGGCAGGCACGATCACGCAGTCACCCGGACCGAGGCCGAGCGCGTGGGTGGCCATGTGCAGCGCCGCCGTGCCGGAATTGCAGGCAAGCGCATGCCTGGCGCCGACGGCCCTGGCGAAGTCGCTCTCGAACGCCCCGACGGCCGGGCCGGTCGTCAGCCAATCGCCGCGCAGCACCGCCGCGACGGCTTCGATGTCGTCCTCCTCGATGCACTGGCGGCCATAGGGAAGGAAGAGGCCGCTCATGCTGCGCTTGCCAGAAGGCTCAGCAGTCCGTCGCGGTCGAGCCAGTCGGTATTGATGTCACTCTCGTAGCGGAAGCCTTCCGGTACCGGAACGCCTCCGTGCGCGCGGAAATCGCCGCGGCCATACATGACGATGGCAGGCTCGATTACGTAACGGTCACCAAGGTCGAGCGTGGTCCGCGCATCGTCCGCCGTGATCATCGCCTCGTGCAGCTTCTCGCCGGGCCGAATGCCGACGACCTTCTGCGGCAGGCCCGGCGCCATGGCGGAGGCGAGGTCGGTGATCCGCATGCTCGGGATCTTCGGCACGAAGATCTCGCCGCCCGTCATCATCGACGCTGACGAACAGACGAAATCGACGCCCTGAGCGAGCGTGATCCAGAACCGCGTCATCCGCGGGTCGGTGATCGGAAGATGGTCGGCCCCTTCGGCGATCAGGCGCCGGAACAGCGGCACGACCGACCCGCGCGAACCGACGACGTTGCCGTAGCGCACCACCGAGAACCGGCAGCCACCCTTGCCGGAGAGGTGGTTCGCAGCAATGAAGATCTTGTCGGAGGCGAGCTTACTCGCACCATACAGGTTGGCCGGGTTCGCGGCCTTGTCGGTCGACAGCGCGATCACCCGCTGCACCCCTGCAGCGATGGCCGCCTGAACGACATTCTCGGCGCCGAGTACGTTTGTTCGGATGCACTCGAACGGATTGTACTCCGCGATCGTGACGTGCTTCAGCGCAGCGGCGTGGACAATGATGTCGATGCCTCGCAGCGCCTGGGTGAGGCGGGCGGCGTCGCGAACATCGCCGATGAAGTAGCGGAGCACGCCGCGTGGATCGCGGCTCGCGAACTCCTGCTCCATCTCATACTGCTTCAGCTCGTCGCGCGAGTAGATCACAAGCCGCCGGGGTGTGGCGCGCGTGAGCAGGGCGGCGACGAAGGCGCGGCCGAAACTCCCGGTGCCGCCTGTCACGAGCACGGCCTTGCCGTCGAAGAATCGTGCGGGATCGGCTTCGGTCATCGCGGTTCCGGATGTGATATGGCTTGGCGGGCGCGGTCCTGCTGCGTCGGATGGCGTCCTTGCGTGCTCGTAGCCAGGGGGTGCCGGGTGGTCAAGCCGCTCCTCCTGCCAGCGAGCGGAGGTGCTCCTCGAGGCTTCGCCGCGGCTGCCAACCGGGCAGCGGCGCGCCGCCGCGCCAGGGCATCATGATCTCGCCCGGGCGGTAGGGCAGCGTGCCCCATTGCGCGGGAACAGGGCGACCCAGCGCCTCAGTCACCGTGTCGGCCATCTCGCGCAGCGTCATCGGCATGGAAGAAGAGAGGGCGAAGCGGCTGCCGCTGGCAATCGTGCCGTCGAGCAATCCTCGTGCCGCGTGCAGGATGGCATCGACGACATCCTCGACGTGAACGAGATCGATCGCCTGGCCGCCCGGTGAAAGCGCCAGCGACGTGCCGGTTCGGGCTGCCTCTATCATCCTGTCGAGGATCTTGCCGCGCGTGTCGTTTGGGCCGAACGTGTCGAACACGATCAACGTCGCGGTTGCGAGGCCGTTGCTGCGCGCGATGGCGCAGAGCACGGTCTCGAAGGCCTGCTTGCTCGCGGCATAGAGCGTGGCCGGGGTCGCGCCATCGCCCGCATGCTGGGCGCCGGTGCCAAGCGTGACGAAGGCGCGCGTGCCGCACCGTGCGGCAGCGTCGGCAAGCCTTGCACCGAACACGATGTTCGCCTCGAGCATCGGCGCGATGTCGCCATGCGCGTGGCCATGCTGGTAGCGCGTGGCGAGGTGCAGCGCCGCCTCTGGCCGCACCGAGGCGAGCAGCGCGTCGAGAGGTCCGGCATCATGATGGACCGTGACGGAGCGCGGGAGACGCGTCGCATCGCTCATTGGGCGAAGGAGCGCGTGCGTGTCGTGCCCGTCGGCAACCAGACGCGCAACGAGGTGGCGCCCGATGAAGCCTGTCGCGCCGGTGACCAGCACCTTCATGGCTGCGCTGCTCCCGGGCGAGCGCCAAGCCAGGCCTGCACCATCAGCACGCACCAGATCGTTGGCGCGGCCGTGCGCTCGCCGCCGAGCAGACGCGTCCAGAGCGCGCGCACGCGCGACACGTCGAATCCCAGCACGCCGCTCAGGCGCGCCGGGGTGAGCAGTGCCTCCGCCCAGTCCCGCAACGGCCCGGCGAGCCATCGCGCCAGCGGAACGCCGAAGCCCATCTTCGGACGGTCGAGCAGCGCGCGCGGGATGCGGCGCTCGGCAACGCGGCGGAGGATCGCCTTGCCGCCGCGCTGATCCCACAGCATCGCATCGGGCAGCGAGGCGGCAAAGGAGAGGATGCGGTGATCGAGCAGCGGCACGCGCGTCTCGAGCGCGACCGACATCGACGCGCGATCCACCTTGGCGAGGATGTCGTCCGGCAGGTAGGCGAGGGTGTCGTGCAGCATCGCCGCACGCCGGAGCGGCAGGTTCGGCCAGGGCGTGGCAGTTGCGGGCGTGGCGCCGGGCAACAGGGCGGCCGCCTCGGCGCCAGTTGCCATGAGGCGGGCGTAGAGATCGCCGGGGCTGCGCGCATCGAGCATTGCGAGCGCTCGGGCAAAGCGCGAGGCGGGGCGGATGCGCCGCATCACGCGGCCGGCGCCCGCGGCGAGAGGGCGGACCGGGCCGGGCACGCGATCGGCCAAGGCCGAGAGGCGGGCGAGCCAGCCATAGCGGTCATACCCCCCGAACATCTCGTCCCCGCCATCGCCGGAGAGCGCCACCGTCACGTGACGACGCGCGAGACGCGAGACGAGCACGGTCGGAACCTGGGAACTGTCGCCGAATGGCTCGTCATAGAGCCGGCCAAGCTCCGGAACGATCGCGAGCGCCTCCTGTTCCGTCGCCGTCAGCGTCGTATGGTCGGTGCCGAGATGCCGCGCGACCGCTTCGGCATGCGGCGCCTCGTCGAAGCCTTTCTCTGCAAACCCGATCGTGAAGCTCCGTGCAGCGCCGTCGCCGCGCATCGCCGCGACCACGGTGGAAGAATCGATGCCGCCCGAGAGGAATGCGCCGAGCGGAACATCGGCGACGCGGCAGAGACGAACGGCATCGTCGATCAGCGCGGCGAGCCTCTCCTCGGCGTCCTCCGCACTCCCTGTGAACGGCGCGGCGCGGGCCGATGCGACCGTCTCATTGGCGGACCACCATGCCCTGGGTAGCGGCATCGTGCCGGCCGGCGCGTCGCCCGCGAGGGTGAGGAGCGTTCCAGGCGGAAGCTTGCGGATACCCGCATAGGCGCACAGCGGTGCCGGAACCGTGCCAGTCACGACCATCGTCGCGATCGCGTCACGATCAGGATGGCCGGCGAAGCCATCGTCTGCCTCGAGCGCGCCGAGCTCGGAGCTGAACAGGAAAGCCTGGCCGTTCCAGCCATAGGCGAGCGGCTTCTGGCCAAACCGGTCGCGCGCGAGGCTGAGGCTACGGCGCCCGCGGTCCCACAGTGCGAGGGCGAACATGCCGTTCGCTGCATCGAGCGCGGCGGCGAGCCCGTCGCGCGCGATCAGCGCGAGCAGCACCTCCGTGTCGGAGCCGCCGCGGAAAGTTTCGCCACGCGCCTCGAGGCCGCGGCGCAGCTCGGCGTGATTGTAGATCTCGCCGTTGTAGGTGATGACGTAGCGGCCGCAGGCCGAGGGCATCGGCTGCGCGCCACGCTCGGAAAGGTCGATGATCGCGAGGCGCCGGTGCCCGAACGCGATGCCGGCCTCTGCGTCTGCCCAGATCTTCTCTCCGTCGGGGCCACGATGGGCGAGCGCGCGCGTCATCGCCGTCACTCGCCGCGTGAGCTCGCCATGAGGCGCGCCGCCTGGAAGGAGGAGGCCGGCAATGCCGCACATCTCAGGCGCTCATCGGCAGGACGGAGGCCGGCGCGCGGCCGGACGTGAGCGCAGCATAGAGAGAGACGTAATGCGCCACGCACGACTCGAGCCCGTAGCGGGCCTGCGCTCGTTCTGCCGCCGCTGCGCCAAGCGCCTCGCGCAGGTCATGATCGTTGCCGAGGCGGACAAGCGCGTCCGCGAGTGCCGAAGGCTCGCGCGGCGGCACGACGAGGCCGGCCTCGGCAACGGCTTCCGGGCTGCCGCCGACATCGGTGACGATCGTCGGCAGCCCTGCAGCCATCGCCTCGATCACGGCGTTGGGCGAGCCTTCCTCATGCGAGGCGAGCGCGAAGACGTCTGCTGCACCGAGCAGGTCGGCGACGTCGTCACGCTGTCCCACAAGCTTCACCTGGTCGATCACCGCAAGCGCCTCGGCCTGCGCGGTGAGAGCGACGCCGTAGCCATCGTCGCGCCCAGCGCAGAGCAGCATCGAGCCTGGCGGCAGATGCGGCCGGGCCTTGGCGAAGGCCTCGATGAGGTCGGCGTGTCCCTTGTAGGGAATGAGGTTGGCGACGCAGAGGATGGCGATGGCACCCTCGGGGATGCCGAGTGCGGTGCGCAGTTCCGCCCGCGGTCGCGAGGGCGGGGCGGTGATCACGCCGTTCGGCAGGAGTGCCACCCGTTCGGCCGGTGCGCCCTCGGCGAGAAGCTCCTCGCAGACCGCGCGGCTGTTGCCGATGAGCGCATCCATACGCCCGTGCAACCAGCGCTCCATGCGCGCGGCGCGGGGATGCGCGAGCTGATACGTGTTCAGGCTGCGGCGACTTGCGGCCCGTGGCCGCCGGCCGCTGAGCCAGCAGGCGAGCCCGCCGATGATCGTCGCCTCGGGGAGGAAGAAGTGAGACACGTCGGGCCGCCAGGCGAGCGCCTCGCGAAGCACCGCTGTGAATCCGGAGACGGACCCGCTCGCGTCGCGCACCTCGACGCCGTCCGCCTCGAGCCTCGCCGCCATCTCTCCGCGTCCGCGAAGCGACACGACACGCACCGAAGCGCCGCGTGCGACGAGCGCGGGAAGCACGGCGGCGAGATGACGCTCCGTCCCGCCGAGCCCGAGCCCGGTGACGACGACGAGCAGCCGGAAGCCGCGCGGCAGCTCAGCCATCAGCTTGCCTCGCGGCTTCGAGGAAGGCTTCGACCGGCCCATAGAACGCCTGTTCGAACGCAGCGATCCGCGCGTCCGGCCAGTCCCACCAACAAAGGTTCAGCAGCGCAGAGATGGTCGGCTCATCGAACCGGTGCCGGATCAGCCGTGCGGGGTTCCCAACCATCACCGCATAGGGCGGAACGTCGCGCGCCACAACCGCGCCGGCGCCGATTACCGCCCCGTCGCCCACGGTCACGCCAGAGAGGATAATGGCGCGCGCGCCGATCCACACGTCGTTGCCGATGGTCACGCCGCCGCGCGTCACGGCATCCGCATTCCCGTGCCGTGGCCGAAGCAGCCTGCTTCGGAAGGGAAACGTGCTCGCAAGATCGGTGCGATGATCGGCCTCGCCGAAGATCAGGACGTCGGGTCCGATCGAGCAGAAGGCGCCGACCCGGATCGGCGCGCGTGCTGTTGGCCGGACGAGATTGCGCGGGGCGAGGCCATAGCTGTGGCGCCCGATCTCGACATGGGCCGGCCAGCGTCCCGGGGCGCGGCCGCGCAGACGGTCCAGCAGTCCTCTCATGCGCACGCCTCGAAGGGCGGGAAGGCGAGGTCACGCTCGCTGATCACGGAAGGTGCTGCCGGCCAGGCGATGCCGAAGGCCGGGTCGTCATAGCGCGCGCCACGGGCCAGGGCGGAGGCGTAGCGCGTGCCCATGAGGTATAGGATGGCGCACGCGTCGGCGAGCGTCAGGAACCCGTGCGCGAAGCCTTCCGGAATGGCGAGGGCGCGGCCATTCGCCGCGCTGAGCTCCTCAGCGTGCCAGCGCCGGAAGGTCGGGCTTCCGGGGCGGATGTCGATGGCGACATCCCAGATCGCTCCGGCGATGCAGCGAACGATCTTCGCTTCCGCCGCCGGCGCATCCTGCCAGTGCAGCCCGCGAAGCGTGTGGCGGCGATCGTTCGTCGAGAGATTGGTCTGCCGAACCGTCATCGCGAAGCCTGCCTCGGCCAGGGCCTCGGCGCAGTGAAGGCGCATGAAGCTGCCACGCCCGTCCCGCTGCGGAATCGAGTGCAGCAGGAGTAGCCCAGGCAACGGCGTCGGGGAAATCGCGAGGCTCATGCCGGGACGAACACCTCGAGCCTTGGTACCGCGACAGCGAATCGCCCGCCCCATTCCGCGACGAACGCGAGGTCGGCCGCGATCTCGCGGCGCAGGTTCCACGGCAGGATCAGAACGATGTCGGGCTTCTCGTCAGCGATCGCCTGAGGCGCCAGGATGGGAATGTGCGAGCCGGGCAGGTAACGGCCCTGCTTCGAGGGCGCACGGTCAACCACGTAGGCGATGCGGCCATCCTCTGCGGTGATGCCGCAATAGTTCAGAAGCGTGTTGCCCTTGGCCGCCGCACCATAGGCGGCGACGCGCTTGCCCTCCGCGCGCATCGCGTCGAGAAAGGCGAGCAGCCCGTCGCGCACGGAGGCGCAGCGGGCCGCGTAGCCAGCATAGGCGGCATCGGTGTCGAGCCCCGCCGCCGCCTCCTTCGCACGAACCGCTTCGAGGCCAGGGCCAGGCGCGCGCTTCGCCGCCGCATGCGCGACGAAAAGGCGAAGCGAGCCGCCATGCGTCGGCAGCTCCTCGACGTCGAATACGGCAAGCCCCTGTGCCGCGAGGACGCGTTCGGCCGCGGCGAGGGAGAAGTAGCAGTAGTGCTCGTGATAGATCGTGTCGAACTGGAGCTCCCGCAGGAGGTTCAAGAGATGCGGAAACTCGAGCGTCAGCGTGCCATCGGGAGCGAGAAGGGCGGCGAACCCGGCGGCGAAATCATTCAGGTCCGGCACATGCGCGAAGACGTTGTTGGCAGCGATCAGGTCGGCCGGGCCATCCCTTTCGCGGATGCGCTCTGCTGTCGCGCGGCCGAAGAAGGCAACTTCCGTCGGCACGCCGCGCGACTGCGCCTCGGCCGCGACATTCGCCGCAGGCTCGATGCCGAGGCAGGGTATGCCCATCGCGACGAAATGGCGGAGAAGGTAGCCGTCATTGCTCGCGACCTCGACGACGCGGCTTGCCGGGCCGAGGCCGAGCCGATCACGCATCACCTGCGCGTAGCGCTCGGCGTGCGCAACCCAGCTTGTCGCGACGGAGGAGAAATACGCGTAGTCGGAGAAGATCTCCTCCGGCGGCACCGCTGCGCCGACCTGAACGAGCCGGCAGGCGCGGCAAACCCGTGCATGCAGGGGATAGCGCGGTTCGGGGCGGGAGAGCGCCTCCTTTGTGAGGTACGAATTGGCGAGAGGCTGCGCGCCGAGATCGACGAGCGAGAGAGAGAGAGCCTCGCCGCAGAAGCGGCAGGTGCGGTGGCCGTCACCGCCGATGGGGCGGAGAGCGCTCATGCCGCGCGCCTGTTGCATCGTGCCATGTGCGCGTCGAGTGCCGCATCGGCAAGCCGCGCTGCGTCTTCGCCCGCCGCAAGCGCGCGGTAGAAGCGCGCGGCATCGTCGATCGCCTCCGCCGCGCCGTGCAGCGCGTGCCAGCCGAGAGTCGCCAGCGCCCGGGAGGGGTCCAGCGAGAGGGTGCGCTTCTCTGCGATCGCGGCGGCAGCGTCATGCACCGGAGGCGGCGCATCGAATGCCACGGCAACGCGACGCGCGACCTCCTCGGCGGTAAGGCGCGGCGCGGAGGGGGCGGGGCCGAAATTCAGCGCCTGTGGCGCATCGCCACGCAGGAGCGCCTCGGCGTGCAGGATGTAGCCGCGCAGGCAGTCCCGCACGTCCTGCCAGGGGCGGGTCGAGCCTGGCGCGCGGAGGATCACGGCCCGCCCCTCGCGCGCAGCCCGCACGGTGTCGGGGATCAGGCGTGCGGCTCCGAAGTCGCCGCCGCCGACGACGTTGCCGGCGCGGGCGGATGCCACCGCCGCCCCTCGCTTGGCGAGCAGGGCGGCGTAGGAGGGGAGCAGAACCTCGCAGGCCGCCTTGCTCGCGGAATATGGGTCGTCTCCGCCGAGCGGTGCAGCCTCGGCGAAGGCTGTTCCCGTGTCGTCGTTCCGGTACACCTTGTCGCTGGTCACGACCAGCACGGCCTTGGGCCCATCCGTGCGGCGAAGCGCATCGAGAAGGCCCATCGTGCCGATGACGTTCGTCGCCACCGTTCCGGCCGGGTTGTCCCAGCCGCGCGGCACGAGCGCCTGCGCGGCGAGATGGAACACGGCCGAGGGTTCGGCCTGCGTCACGGCGGCCGCAACCGCATCGGGCTCTCGCAGGTCGCCAATCGTTTCGGTCACGCCGGCGCGAAGCGGATCGAGCGCGGCGGCTTCGCCTTCCGGTGCGAGCGCGAAGCCGTGCACGCGCGCGCCGAGGCGCGTGAGCCAGCGGGCAAGCCAGGCGCCCTTGAAGCCCGTGTGGCCGGTCAGCAGGACGCGGCGGCCAGCCCAGGCGCGCGGATCGGGCAGCGCCTGCGTCATTGCCACACGGCCCATGGCGCGCGGCCTGACCGCCACTGCTCCTCGATCACCGATTTGTCGCGCAGCGTATCCATCGGCTGCCAGAAGCCGTCATGGCGGAAGGCGCGCAGCTCGCCGCGCGCGGCAAGCGCCTCGAGCGGCCCCGCCTCCCACACCGTGCCGTCGCCCTCGATCGCGTCGAGAACGGAGGGCTCGAGAACGAAGAACCCGCCATTGATCCACCCGCCATCGCCGAGCGGCTTCTCGACGAAGCGTGTCACCGCGCTGTCGGCGAGCTCGACGGCACCGAACCGTCCTGGCGGGCGCACCGCCGTCAGCGTCGCCGCCTTGCCGTGCGCGCGATGGAAGGCGAGAAGCGCGCCGATGTCGATGTCGGCCACGCCGTCGCCATAGGTCATGCAGAATGTCTCGCCGGGCGTGAGATGCCGTGCCGCGCGCTTCAGGCGCCCGCCGGTCATCGTCGCATCGCCCGTCTCGGCGAGCGTCACGCGCCAGGGCTCTGCCGGTGCGTCATGGTAGGTGATGCTGTTCGCGGCGAGGTCGATCGTGACGTCGGCGCGGTGCAGCGTCCAGTTGGCGAAGTATTCCTTCACCATGTAGCCCTTGTAGCCGAGGCACACGACGAAGTCGGTCATCCCGTAATGGGCATAGATCTTCATGATGTGCCACAGCATGGGCTGGCCGCCGATCTCGACCATCGGCTTCGGCCGCACCACGGTCTCTTCGGCCAGGCGCGTGCCGAGGCCGCCAGCGAGGATGACGACCTTCATGGGCGCTCAGGCGAGAACATCGCGGACGGCGGAGATGATCCGGTCCTGCGTCGTCTCGTCGAGATACGGGTGGAAGGGCAGCGCGAACACCTCCCCCGCCAGCCGCTCACTCACGGGCAGGCCGTTCCCCGCCACGGGGTGCTTGGCGTAGGCCTTCTGGTGGTGCAGTGGCTTAGGATAGTAGATGGCCGTCGGGATGCCGCGCGCCTTCAGGCCGGCGAGCACCGCGGTGCGGTCCCGCCCCGGCGTGCGCAGCGTATACTGCGCCCACACCGAGACGTTGTGCGGCGCCACCGTCGGAACGATCGCGACGTCTGCGAGCGCTGCGTTGTAGCGGGCCGCCACCGTCTGCCGCGCTTCGATCTCGGCCGGGAAGACGCGAAGCTTCTCGAGCAGCACCGCGGCCTGCACCGTGTCGAGCCGCCCGTTCATGCCGACGCGGATGTTCTCGTACTTGTCTTCGTTGTTCTGCCCGTGCACGCGCAGGGACTGGAGCACATCGAGCGTCTCGGGGTCGTGGCAGAACACCGCGCCGCCATCGCCGTAGCAGCCGAGCGGCTTGGCAGGGAAGAAGCTCGTCGCCGCCATGTCGCCGATCGCGGCGACGTGCTTGCCGTGATGCGTCGCCCCGAAGCTCTGCGCGGCATCCACCAGAACCTTCAGTGCGTGCGCGCGCGCGATGGGAAGCAGCGCGTCGTAGTCGGCCGGCTGGCCGAAGAGGTCGACGGTGATGACCGCGCGCGGCCTGAGCCCCATCCGCTTCGCGGTCTCGATGCCGGCCTCGAGGCTTGCGGGGTCCATGTTGAAGCTGTCCTCACGCACGTCGACGAACACAGGCGTGGCGCCGAGCCAGGCGACGACCTCCGCGGTCGCTGCGAAGGTGAAGGAGGGGCAGAGCACCGCGTCGCCCGGCCTGATCTCCCAGGCCATCAGCGCGAGCGCGAGCGCATCGGTTCCGTTCGCGCAGGAGAGCGTGTGCGGAACGCCCGCGAAGGCCGAAAGCTCCGCCTCGAGCTGCGCCACTTCGGGGCCGAGGATGAACCGGCAGGACCGCACCACCTTCAGGATCGCCTCCTCCATGCGCGGGCCGATCGCGCGGCGCTGCGCATCGAGGTCGATGAAGGCGATCGGCGGGGCGACGTTCGTGTCGGGCATCAGGGGTTCTCCTCGGGGGCGGCGGGGGCGGCGACCACGCGCGCCAACTCGGGCATGACGATGGCGTCGGCCGGCAGGCCGAGGCGGGAGGCAAGGCGCTCGGCCTCACGGCGCAGCGCGCCGTCGGCGTCGGCGTCGGCGATGACGATAGCGTCTGCGGCGATGCTGCCCGGCGCCTCCGTGAGCACGGCATGCCCGGCGCAGCGGCGGTTGCGCCCGGACGGGTCGAGGATGGCAGCGACCGCGAGGCCCGAGTCGGTGGCGCTGAGCACCAGCACCTCGGCGAGGTCACCTGCGCCCACGAGAAGGATCCGTGTCCGGTTCCGGCGCGCGAGCTCGTCGGTCAGCTCGGTGCAGGCGGCGCGGGCGCGGCGATAGAAGCCCATGCTGTCGGTGAGGTACTGGGCGGTGAGGCGCCCCTTCTCCGTCATGCCCCTTGGCGTTAGGTAGTACGCGTAGCGGCGGAAGGGGGCAGAGCGCACCTTGACGAGCCCCTTGCGCACGCAGCGCTTCAGGTAGGCGTTCGTCAGGCCGAGGGCGATGCCGAGTTCGCGCGCGAGGCCGCGCTGCGTCTGCGATGGCGAACGCTCCACCGCGGCGAGCAGGCCGAGAAGGATAGCGGGGTCTTCCGCCTCCTCACGCCGGCTGGGGGGGCGGGAGGGCGACAGGCGCTCTGCGTGTGTGTCGGGCACGACGGTGAAGGGGCTACACCGTTCACATCGTGAACGTCAAGGGTGTTCACAGGCTGAACGGCCAGCCGCCTCAGGCGAGGACCAGATTGGGGCCGGAGGCACCCGCCCGGCGGCAGGCGTTGCGGGTATCGACGACGAGCGGGCAGGCGGCGAGGAGGCCGGCATAGTCCACGCCGTCATGGTCGGTCACCACCATCGCTGCGTCGTAGAGCGCGAAGGAAGCGGTGTTCCACGGCACGGAGCGGCGGCCGGCGAGGTGTGGATACTCGCGTGAGCGACGAATCTCGGGAACGTAGGGGTCGTGGTAGTCCACCGCGGCGCCGCGCTCCTCGAGAAGCTCGATTATCTTGAGCGTCGGGCTTTCCCGCATGTCGTCCACGTTCTTCTTGTAGGCGGCGCCGAGCAGAAGGATCCGCGCGGCCTTCAGGCCCTTGCCTGCGCGGTCGTTCAGCGCGTCGGCGAGCTTCTGCACCACCCAGCGCGGCATGGCCGTGTTGATCTCGCCGGCGAGCTCGATGAAGCGCGTCGCCACCTCGTGCTCGCGCGCCTTCCAGGTGAGGTAGAACGGGTCGATCGGGATGCAGTGCCCGCCGAGGCCCGGGCCCGGCCAGAACGGCATGAACCCGAACGGCTTGGTGGAGGCGGCCGAGATCACCTCCCACACGTCGATGCCCATCGGCGCGTAGATCTGCTTCAGTTCATTCACCAGCGCGATGTTCACCGCGCGGAAGATGTTCTCGGTGAGCTTCACCGCCTCCGCCGTCGCCGCCGAGGAGACGGGCACGGTGCGCGGAACCACCGCGTCATAGAGCGCCAGGGAAAGGCTCAGCGCCTCCTCGCCCTCGGCGCCGACGACCTTGGGGATGCGGCTGGTCGAATGGTCGATGTTGCCTGGGTCCTCGCGCTCCGGAGAGTAGGCGAGGAAGATGTCAGTGCCGGAGCGGAGCCCGCCGCGCTCCAGGATCGGCTTGACCACCTCGGCCGTCGTTCCCGGATAGGTGCTGCTCTCGAGGATCACGAGCTGGCCCGGCCGCAGGGTCGCGGCGATCGTTTCCGCGGTCGCGACCACATAGGTCATGTCCGGCTCGCGATGGCGGGTCAGCGGCGTCGGCACGCAGATGAGAAGCGCATCGGCCTCGCCCAGCCTGCCCGGGTCGGCCGTCACGGCGAAGCGGCCGGTGGCGTTCATCGCCCCGATTACCTCCCCGCCGATGTGATGGATGTAGGACCGCCCGGCTGCCAGCGCCTCCACCTTTCCCGGATCGGTATCGAAGCCGAGCACGGGAAAGCCGCGCTCGACGAAGATCCGGGCAAGCGGCAGGCCGACATAGCCGAGCCCTATGACGCAGACGGTGGCCGTCCGGGCGGCGATGCGGGCAGAGAGGGCGGCGGCGTGGGGGGACGCGGGGGCGTGCATGGCCGGGGCGGGTAGGGCGCGGCGGGTGCCCTGTCAACTGCGGCCTGCTGCCTTCCGCCTCGGGTCGGTGCCTGCCCCCACTCCTGCAACGTTTGTTACGAGATTTGACATATGTCGCTCTGTGACGATGTTAACCTCGTGTGCATCGCGCCATCGCTAGAGTGTTCACCGAGGCAGGCATCGGATTTTCCACGCATGAACGAGATCGACATCGCCTCCACCACGCCGGCCACGGCCGAGGCAGCCCCCCTGTCCTCGGACCGCTCGACCGTGGTGCGCGACAAGCTTCTCGCCAAGCTGACCTATGCGGTGGGCAAGGACCCCTTTGTCGCCCGGCGCTATGACTGGCTTTTGGCGGCGAGCCACGTGGTGCGGGATGCCATCATCGACCGCTGGATCGCCGCGACCCGCGAGACCTATCGGACAGGTCACAAGCGCGTCTACTACCTCTCGCTGGAGTTCCTGATCGGCCGGCTGTTCCGCGATGCCGCCTCGAACCTCAACCTGATCGAGCCCATCCGCGAGGCGCTCGCCTCCTTCGGCGTGACGCTCGATGACGTGGCCGAGATCGAGCCCGATGCGGCGCTCGGCAATGGCGGCCTCGGGCGCCTTGCCGCCTGCTTCATCGAAAGCATGGCGAGCGTCGGCATTCCCGCGATCGGGTATGGGATCCGCTACGAACACGGGCTTTTCCGGCAGAAGATCGTCGATGGCCGGCAGATCGAGGTGCCGGAGGACTGGCTGTCGCATGGCAACCCGTGGGAGTTCGAGCGGCGCGAGGCGGCCTACGAGATCGGCTTCGGCGGCGTGGTGGAAGGCCGCCAGGAGTGGGACGGCGCGACGAAGCCGACCTGGAAACCCTCCGAGCGCGTCATCGCTGTCGCCTACGACACGCCGGTGATCGGCTGGCAGGGCAAGGCGGTCACGACGCTCCGGCTCTGGTCTGCCCGCTCGCCGGATCCGATGCAGCTCGAGGCCTTCAACGCGGGCGACCATGTCGGCGCGGTGCATGAGCGGGCGCGGGCCGAATCGATCAGCCGCGTCCTCTACCCGGCCGATTCGACGCCGGCCGGGCAGGAGCTTCGCCTGCGGCAGGAGTTCTTCTTCACCTCCGCCTCCCTGCAGGACCTGGTGCGCAGGCACGTACAGCAGTTCGGCGACGTGCGCTCGCTTCCCGAGCATGCGGCGGTCCAGCTGAACGACACGCACCCCGCCATTGCGGTGGCGGAACTGATGCGCCTTCTCGTCGACGTCCACGGGCTTGCGTGGGACGAGGCCTGGGGGCTGACGCAGGAAACGATCAGCTACACCAACCACACGCTGCTCCCCGAGGCGCTCGAGACCTGGCCGGTCCATCTGATGGAACGGATGCTGCCGCGCCACATGCAGATCATCTACGCGATCAACGCGCGGCTCCTGGCGCAGGCGCGCCGCTGCCCGGGCGCCGACGACGTGTTCATCGCCGCCGTATCGCTGATCGACGAGCAGGCCGGCCGCCGCGTGCGCATGGGCAACCTTGCCTTCGCCGGCTCGCACAAGATCAACGGCGTCTCTGCGCTGCACACCGAGCTGATGAAGGAGACGGTGTTCGCGCCGCTCAACCGGCTGCTTCCCGGGCGCATCACCAACAAGACGAACGGCATCACGCCGCGGCGCTGGCTGTTCCAGGCCAACCCGGGCCTCACCGCCCTGTTGCGCGACACGATCGGCGACCGGTTCATGACGGATACGGCCGCGCTCGCCGATCTCGCCCCGCATGCGGAGGATGCCGCCTTCCGCGAAGCCTTCGCTGCCGTGAAGCTCGCCAACAAGCAGCACCTCGCCGCGCTGATCGGCGAGCGCACTGGCATCCGCGTCGACCCCGCGGCGATGTTCGACGTCCAGGTCAAGCGCATCCACGAGTACAAGCGGCAGCTCCTCAACATCCTCGAGACGATCGCGCTCTACGACGCGATCCGCGCCGACCCCGATCGCTTTCCCGTGCCGCGGGTGAAGGTGTTCGCCGGCAAGGCGGCGGCAAGCTACTGGACGGCGAAGTCGATCATCCGCCTGATCAACGACGTCGCCCGCGTGGTGAACGCCGACCCCGCCGTGCAGGGCAGGCTGAAGGTCGTTTTCCTGCCGAACTATAATGTCAGCCTCGCAGAGCGCATCATGCCTGCGGCTGACCTTTCCGAGCAGATCTCGACCGCAGGCATGGAGGCCTCGGGCACCGGCAACATGAAGTTTGCGATGAACGGCGCGCTCACCATCGGCACGCTCGATGGCGCGAATGTCGAGATCCGCGATCTCGTCGGGCCGGAGAACATCGTGATCTTCGGCTTGCACGCTGACGAGGTCGCGAGGCTCCGCCGCGACGGGTATGACCCTCGCGCGACGATCGAGGCGACACCCGCTCTCGAGAGCGCGCTCGCCTCCGTCGCGCAGGGCGTGTTCTCGCCCGACGAGCCCGGCCGATACGGCGATCTCGTCGGCAGCCTCTACAGCGGGGACCATTTCCTCGTTGCAGCAGATTTCGCCGCCTACGCCGCGGCGCAGAGGTCCGTCGATGCGTTGTGGCAGGACCAGGTGGCGTGGCAGAGGAAGGCGGTGCTGAACACCGCGCATGTCGGCTGGTTCTCCTCCGACCGAACCGTGCTCGAGTACGCCGAGGAGATCTGGCGCATCCGCCCGCGCGGATAGCGGCCGACCGGCACGCCGATCGTCACTCGTATCCGACGGCCTCCGCAAGAATGCGCCGTGCCGGAACTCCGCCCTGGGCCAGAGCGGCGCGTGCCGCGGCCAGCATCGCCGGGCGGCCATAGATGACATGGACCCAGGAGGTCTGCGGTTCGCGGCAGAAGCGCGTCAGCACCGTCGCGTCCAGCTTTCCCGTCACGCCCGTCCAGCCGCGCGGCGGCTCCGCTAGCACCTCCGCGATCGTGAGGTCGAGCGTGCGGCGCAGCGCTGCAAGCTCGGCGCGGGCGATCAGGCCTTCCTCGCGGCGTGCGCCGACGATCACCAGCATCGGCCGCCTGTCGCCGCGCGCCTCCGCCTCGCGCAGGATGGAGAGGATAGGTGCGACACCCGCTCCCTGCGCGATCAGCACGAAGCCGCGCGCCTTGCGCGACAGAGGCATCATCCCGCCATAGGGACCGTCGAGCCAGGCGCGCGCGCCTGGCCTGAGCGTGCCGATCGTGTTCGTGAAGTCGCCCTCGCCAGCGATCAAAATTGTCAGACGCGTCGGATGCGATGGCGCGGAGGCGATCGAGAACGCATGCTCGCGAAGCGAGAACGGCCCGCGATCGAGGATCAGCCACACGAACTGCCCGGCCTCGAAGCGCAGCCCCGAATGGCCGACCGCCTCGATCGTCACCGCCCAGACGCCCTGCGTGTCGGGACGCACCGCGACGACGCGCCAGGGCCGTCCTCGGCGTGCCAGTGGCCGGAGGAGATAGACGTGCAGCATCGTGGCGGCGGCGACTGAAGCGAAGCCGAGCCAGACCCACATCAGCGCCGGGTGCGCATCGGCCGGCGCCTCGATCGCATGCAGCGTCCCGACGCCCGCGACGGCGAGCGCAGCGGTGCCGTGCATCAACCGCCACGTCTCGTGCCTGAGCGGCAGGCTGCGCCGGGTGAGAGCGGCGGCGAACAGGCCCGCGAGCAGAACGGAAGCGGCGATTCCGCTCCCCTCGGCGACGCCGTGCGGATCTGGGACGTTTTCATACAGGAACGGATGCAGGAGCAGGATCGGTACGGCGACATAGGCAGCGCGGCGGTGCAGCCGCATCACCGTATCGAGACCGAACGTCACGGTAACGGGCCGAATCCGTCCGGCGAGCAGGAACTGCGCGAGGAGGACGGCAAAGGCGAGACGCGTCAGGGCGGAGACGACCTGGTCGCGTAGGCTTCGCTCATCGTGCATCAGCGCGGCGGGCCCGAGTGCGCACGTCGCGTAGAGCAGGACCGGCAGGAGGCGACGGGAGCCGAGCATCATCCTAGGATCGCAACCATTGCGTGGGCGCCGCCTTGTCCTGGATCAAGCGCAATCACCGTCAGCGTAGCGGCACGCCACGCAGGGAGGCCTCGAGCGTCCGTCGCGTGCGTGCCGAGCCCTCGGTTCCATCCACGGCGAAGGCGGCCAGCGTCGCGAGGAACGCGGCGGTGAGCGCGACTTCCTCGACCATGCGTGCGACGCCGCCGCGGTCGAGCAGCGCTGCTTCGCGGACCCAATGGATCAGCCGCGACAGGTTGAACACCATCGGCACCCAGGTGTGCGGGTGGCTCGGCCAGGCCTTCACCGCCAACATCCCGGTGATCGCGCGGCGGTGCGGCGCTGCGGCAGCGAACCAGCGCCACATCACCTCCTCTGTCCGTGCGCGCGGGGCGAGGCTGGCGAAGCCGGCGGGATCTTCCGGGCTGGCCAGCATCGCCCGCAGCAGCCGGTCGAAGGCGGCGTCGGCCAAGGCATCGGCGTCCCGGAATGTCGCATGCAGAGATGTAAGCGGAATGCCGAGCTCCGCCGCCACGTCATGCAGGCGCACTGCGTCCCAGCCATCGCGATTCGCCCGCGCAAGCGCGGCGTCGAGAATGCTGTCGGCGAGCCCGGTCATCCGTCGGACTTGGTTGCGCGGGTGGAACCGCGCAAGCGGCGTCAGAATCTGACGACCGTCGATAGATACAGCCGCGGCTCGTTGCCGCTGTTGCCCGCAAGCACCTCGGCCGCGACGTCGCGCGTCAGGGGCTTGGCAAGCTCGACAGCCGCCGCGACCGCCTCGCCGAGCCAGAGGCGGATGCCGAGCCCGGCACTCGCGAGGCTCTGCGAGGCCTGGCCTGCCGTGGCGTTGGAGACGATGCCAACGTCGTAGAACAGGTAGGGCTGCACCGTCGCCTCGCGTCCGAACGTGTACCAGCCGGGCAGGAACCCGGCCGACCATTGCAGCTCGACCGATGCGGCGATGCCGTTGTCTCCCGCGATCTCGGAGGGGTCGTAGCCGCGGCCGAAGCGCGCGCCGCCAAGGCCGAACTGCTCGAAGGCGACGAGGGGCGCCCCAAAGGACCATTGCCCCCGGGCCGCAACGAACACGCCGAACCCCGGATAGAGCGCATCGAGCGCCTGGGTGCGCGAGGCCTCGACGACGAGCCTGGTGAAGCGCGAGCGTGCCCCGGGGCGCGAGGCGTTGGTGCGGTTCTCCGGCGATGCGCCAAGCGCATCGAGGCCCTGCGACAGCTCCGCTGTCGCGAAGTTGAACCCGCCCCAGCCATCGGCGAGGTCGTAGGAAAGGGCCGCGCGCAGCGGGCGGATATTGTCGTCGTAGGCGGGGGCCACGTCGCTCCGGCCAAGCACGTCGTTCGTGCTGTCATACGGCGTGAAAGCGAAGCTCGCGCGGAGGTTCTCCGCCCGGCTGCGGACGATCGGGTAGCTCGCGCCGACCGAGACGCCGACCGATTGGCCCTCGACATCGAGCGGGGCGAGGGTGAAGCCGGGCTGCGAGCGCGAGAGGAAGGCCGAGGCCGCGATCACCCAGCCGTCCGGCCCCACCGGCGTCTCGTAGCCGATCTCGCCGTAGCGAAGCTCCCGCAGTGGCGAGGCACCGACGACGCGAAACGCCATCCGGTCATAGGCGCGGATGACGGATGACACTGATCCCCCGGCCGAGGCCTGCCATGGCCCGACATAGCGGCTGCCGCGATTGTCGAGCGCGAGATACCCGTCCCAGGCCCGTCGGCTTTCCGCGGTGACGGCGAGCCGCGCGGCTCCCGGCGGGCCGGAGGGTGCAGGCTCGATCATCCCCTGCGCGCGGACGCCGGGAAGGTCGTTCAGCAGGAGGATCGAACGCTCGAGCGCGCGCAGCGTCAGCGGCCGCACGGCCATCGCCGCACGCTCCGCCCGCGCGGCGAGCTCTGGCTCAGCGGCGCCGGTGACCGACACCTCCGCCACGAACCCCTCGACCACGGCGAGCCGCGCCGCGCCGCCCTCGATCCGCTGGGCCGGAACGAGCGCACGGCTGATTATGTAGCCGTCCGCGCGGTAGCGTTCCGTGATGGCATCGGCGATGGCGTAGAGATCGGCCACCGCGACCTCCGTGCCGAGCAGATGCGCGAAGAGCGGCGCGAAGGTTCCGGGCGGATAGGCGGTTACGCCCTCGATCTCGAGCGCTGTCAGCGTGAAGCGGAGCCTCTCGGCGCCGACCGGCGCGCCGGGCGAGGGGGCGATGGGCGCGACGGGCTCGGGCGGGAGCGCCCCAGGCACCTGCGGTGCTGCCGGCGCCTGGCCCGGCAGGCGCGCGGGGTCGACGCCGGCGGGAAGCTGCGCCGGAACCTGGCCGAATGCCGGCAGCGAGGCGAAGAGTGCCGCGCCGAGCAACGCGGGGGCGAGAGCCGCACGCCCACGCCTTCCGGGTGCGGCGCGCGGCGTCATGCCGGTCCGGTCATGCCGTCTCCGGGCGGCGCTCAGCGCAGCGGAGGCGGCGCGACATAGCCGGCAAAGTACGGCACCGGTGCGGGGGCCAGGCCCTCGATCTGCTCGGCGAGCAGGGCGTTGGCGAAGACCTCGCTCGGGTCCTCGCCGTCGACCGAGACGGAGGCGGCCTGGAAGCCCTGCGTATCCCCGAGGCTCGCGGGAGTGAACCCGCCGGTGCCGGAGGCGAGGGAGGTGGTCACGAGCTGCGGCGCGCCGGGTGCGGTGATCAGCCGGAGCGCGTTCGTCCCCGGATCGGGCGCGTTGGCTACGGCAGGGCCGGCCGTGCCGCCCGTCGCAGGCGGGGCCGGAGGCGGCACGAGGGCCAGCACGATCTCGCTGCCGACGACAGCGAGCTGCGCGCCAGCCGCGAGCACGGATTGGTAGCGGGGCGAGGCGGAGAGGCTGTCGTTGACGGCACGCAAGTCCTGCAGAGAGATGGCGATCGTGCCGGGCGGTCCTGCGAGTGCGATCGCGGAGGCCGCAATCGTCTGGTTCGCCGCACCTCCCGCCTCGCCTGGCGCGGTACCGGGCATGGATTGGATCGTGGTGCTGCCGGCCGTCACCGGCCCCGTCGGCGACGTCTCGCTCAGGCCGAGAGGCGTCGCGCCGGGGCTGGCGATGAGGGTGAGCGTCTCCTCGGTCCGCACTGTCTGCGGTCCGCCGCGGGCGCGGATGAACGCGGCCGCTCCTGCCCCCTGGAGCGTGATGCCGCGCGCGGCCTCGATCGACTGGCCGCTGCCTGCGGCAGCGATCCCCGCATTGCCGCTTCCAGACCCGGCGCGGACCGTTAGCGTCGTCGCCGCGGTCACGCTCTGCGCCCCTCCGATCACCTCGATCGACGCCGCGCCATTCGCCGCACCGGTGAGCGTGACCGCGCCGCCGGAGCGGATCGTCTGGTCGCCGTTGATGGCCTCGATCGCGACCGTCGCGCCGGGCTGGGCGACGAGCTGCACGTCGCCCGTCTCGATCGTCTGCGCGCCTTCGGTGGTGGTGACGGTCGCGCCGCCCGAGCGCGCGAGAAGCGCAAGCCGCCCGGTCGCTGTGATCGTCTGCTCGCCGGCGGAGGTGGCGATGCGCGCACGCGAGCCGCTGCTGCTCCCGCCGTTCAGCGTCACGCCGCCGCGCGAGGTGAGAGCCTGCCCCGATCGAGCCGTGATCGCCGCCTCGCTTCCATTCGCCGTCACGGTGATGCCGTTCGCCTCGATCACCTGGGTGCCGCCGGAATGGACCAGCGACGTGGCGTTCGCGCCGCCTGACCGAACGAGCAGTGCGCCACCGGCGCGGATCGTCTGCATCCCCGCGCTCGTTTGGAGGCGGGTGTCGTTCGCCTGGGCCATCGCCGTGGTGCCGCCGAGGCCGACCCGCACGTCGCCGCCTGTATCGACCGTCATGCCCAAGCCGGCGAGGACGTGGGCGTATGCATCGCCGCTGCTGCCCGTGCCGGCCTCAAGCCGGACATTGCCGCCTGCCTGAAGCGATACCGTTCCGCTACCAGACTGGATGCGCGACCAACCGCCCGGCGTGTTCTCCTCGCTCGTGCTTGCGCCGCGGACGATCAGGTCCTGGCCCGCCGAGACGGTGACGGGTCCAGTGCCGCTCTCGACGCGCGCCTGCGCGCCCGCGGCCGTGGCGGAGATGATCACGTCGCCGGTTGTCGCGGCGACCCGGACGGGCCCGGACGTGCTGGCCGCGACCACGTGCGCGCCGCCGCCGATGCGCACCGATGCACCCTGAATGTCGAGCGCCCCGGCCGCGAGGGTGATCGAGGAGCCGATGCTCGCCGCGCCGGTCGCCCGCACGACGAAGCCACCCGAGCCCGAGGCCGACACCGGCTGGAGCACGTTCACCGCACCGCCGGAGGTGAGCCGAAGCGTCCCGGCGCTTGCCCACGCGACCGGTGCGGCGATGGTGATCGTGCTGGTGGCGAACAGCTCGACATTGGAGAAGCCGAGCTGCGAGACGACCGCCGAGGCGTTCAGCGCGATGTTGCCCGGCGTCGATGCGCCGGGGATGGTGCTGGTGCCGCCGGAGGAAACGACCGTGAGCGTCGTCGGATCGAGGAGAAGCGTTCCCCACTGGCCCGAGGGTGCGCGCAGGTCGGCTGTGCCGGCGAAGCTCAGCGCCTCGCGCCCCGAGACCTCTGCGAACCCGCCCGCGCCGCTGCCCGCGCCGCGCGCGGTGATGGCGCCGGAGAACTGCGTCGCCTCCTCCGACCAGAGCACCACGGAGCCGCCCGCGCCGGAAATGGTCGCGTCAGCGGCAAGCACCGCGCCCTGGTCGACGCGTGTCGTCCGCGCCGCGCGGGTGCCGGACGCGCCGCGTGCCGCGCCGCCGAGGTGCACCGAACCGCCGCCGGCCGCGCCGGAGACATCGATCCGCGAACCGGAAGCCACGGCCACCCTGTCGCCGAGCACCGACACCGTGCCGCCGCGCTGGCGCGCACCTGCGCCGGTGGCGTCCACACGTCCGGTGACCGTGACGGTCGGCCCCTCCGCCTCGACCGTGCCGAGGGTGATGCTGCCGCCATCCGCCGTGACGCTGCGCGCCTCGATCACGCCGCCCATGTTCACCGCGCCCGCGAGCACGCCCCGCGCCTCGGCCACGGAGAGGCGCACGCGCCCGCCATCGGCCGAGATGCGCCCGGTGTTCTCGGCGATGGCGCCGGGAGCAGCGCGCACCGAGATCAGCCCGTCGCCGTCGAAATCCACCGTCGCCGCCGAGCCGCCGGCGATCTGCACCCGCCCGAGCCGGGCCTCGATCGTGCCGCTGTTGCGTGCCGTCGGGCCGACCAGCGCGGCAAGGCCCCCGCCCTGGACGGCAATGCGCCCCTCATTGACGACCGCCGCGCCCGCAGCGGCCGGCTGGTCGAGCCGCACCTGGCCGTCGGCCATGAACTGCCCGACCGCGTCTGGGCTCATCCGCCCCGCGGCCGCGGCGATGCCTGCGGCATCGACCTTCGCGTCAGGCCCGAACCAGATGCCGTTCGGGTTGGCGACGACGACACGGCCGTTCGAGGACAGCTGGCCGAAGATGCGGCTCGGGTCGTTGCCCTGGACCTGCTGGACGGAGATCGAACCCGCCCCGGGCTGGCGGATGTCGACCGAGGCGCCGGAGCCGATGGAGAAGGACTGCCATCCGATCACCGCACGGTCCGACCCCTGGGTGACCTGCATCCTGTTGGGTGCGGTGGTCGCGATGCTTGCCTGGCCGGCGATCACGGCGCCACCGGTCGGCAGCGTCGACGGGGCTGGCGGTTGCGACAGAGCCGCTGCGGGAGCGCAGAGAGCCGTTCCTGCCAGCAGCATAAGGCGGGGCACACGCATCTGGCCGCGCACTCCTTCCGGTCCCCTGCGACGCAACGCACGGCCGGCATCGATCCGGAAGCGCGGCCTTCTGCCGCCACCACGGCGCGGGGTCGTTCCTCTCGGAACGGCCTGCGCCGGAGCTGTCTGGCTGGCTGCCTCGGATGATCAGAGTGCGCGAGGCTGAGATAACCTCCACGTGAGAAGACGAACAAGCGATTTTTTTAGAAAGCGTTCATGCTTGGCCTGCAACCAGGCGATGCGCTCGCCTACGACATACGCAGTGATGCCTGTGTATGCAAATAGTCCTTCGCGCTGGACAAAGGGGTCGAACCGGGTCTTGCCCGCTTTACGGGTTTATCCTCGTGCGGGGTGCGCGCTCGCTATCCCTTCTGCGGAAGCGTCCTGTCCAGCTTGGCGAAATGCTTCCGCGCCAGCGCGCACACCTGCCCGTCGGAGGGATGGTCGGCTGCCTCGATGCCGACGATGCGGCTGCGGAAGGCAGGGTCATGCGCCTCGATGTGCCGGATGAGCTCGTTCTTTGCCTCGCCCGGGCCGACGATCAGCCATTCCTGTGCGCCCGCGAGGGCCTCCACGACCTTGTGCAGGTAGTCCTGGTCGGCATGGGTGTGCTCGCGCGACCGGGCACTCGGCCCGTGCACGTGCCTGTCCGGCTTGCGGTCGCGGACCGTGATCTTCTCCGCCTCGGTCTCGGTGATGTGGAATACGCGTGCCTCGTGCCCGTCGAGCCATACGACGGCGTGGTAGTGCGCCATGGGTGGGGTTCCTTGTTGCTTCGCGCCGCTCGTCCGCGGTGCCTATCGAACGCTGACGATGCGGAAGGTGAGCGCCTCGCCGTCGGTCTCCCGGACGGTCACATACTCGCCGGGGCGGAACACATGGCCGTCGAGCTTGAAGAGCGGCTCGTCATCCGCCTCGCCCGGCTCATAGCTGAACGCCCACCCATGCCGCCCGTGCACGAGCTCGCCCTGCTTGTCGGGCTCCTCGTGCCAGAAACGCCTGACGGTGCACTCCGACCGGCGGGCCCGCCAGGTTTCGGCATCGAGGTGACCATCCGGCGTCAGCGGCACGTGCAGCTCGTAGCCTCGCTCGCTCGAGCCTTCGGGAAAGCCTGGGTTGCGGGCAAGCAGCATATGCACCGTATAGAGGCGTGGCATGGCTCGCGTTCCTCCTTCGCCGGGAAGTCTCGCCCGCCATGACGCGCCCGGACATGAGATGGATCAAGTCCTGGCCGCTTCGGGGATGCGTCGGAGGCTTCTGAGGGCCGAGGTGGCCACCGCGCCGAGCGAGAGGAGGAACAGGAGCGCCGCAAGGCCAATGCCGTATTCCGGCCCGTGCAGCGCCGAGATCGTTCCGCCCGCGATTGCCCCGAGCGGCCGGACGCCATAGATCGCCACCTGCAGTGCCGCGCCGACGCGGCCGAGCAGCGCCCGCGGCGTGACGGCCTGGCGGATGCTCTGCTGGCAGATCAGCCACATCATCGGCCCGAACCCGATCAGGAACTGCGCGGCCAGCGCCGCCGCGAGGGGTGCCGCGGCATGGGGGGCGAGAAGCAGGAGCAGGGGGGATGCGACCGAGAGTGCGGGGCCTGCGACCAGCACCGCATTGGCGCCGAGCCGCGTGATCGCCATCGGTGCGGCAAGCGCCCCGAGAAGCAGCCCCGCGCCATAGCCGCCCTGCGCGAGCCCTGCCTCCGCGGCGCCGAGCCCGAGCGGGCCGAGAGCGAACGGGACGAAGGCGGCAAGCAGGGCGAAGAACCCGGCGTTCCAGCACAGCGCGCAGGCAGCGATCCCGCGCAGAAGCGGCTCGCCCAGAAGGAACCGCACGCCTTCGCCGAGCGCGTTCCAAGCGCCGCCGCCGCCCGACGGCGCGGGCAGGTCCGGCACGCGACGGAGCGAGGCAAGCGCCAGCAGGGCGAACGCCGAGGCCAGCCCGAAGGCGAGCGCCACCTCGCCTCGCGCAGCGAGCAGCCCCGCGATGGGCGGCGCGGCGAGGGTTGCGAGCGCCCGGGCAAGCTCGAGCCGCGCATTGGCACGCGGCAGGGTGCCAGGTGCCGCGATGTCCGGCACGGCCGAGGCCGCGGCGAGCACGAAGAGAACCGTTCCGGCCGAGCCAACGAACACCCCGGCGGCAAGCAGCCCCGCCGCACCAGACGCAATGCCCGAGGCTGCACCGGCGAGGCCGAACACCGATAGGGCCGCGGCGGCCCTGAGCACGCCGCCCCTCCCGAACCGGTCGACCGCGAGCCCGGCCGGCAGGGACAGGGCAAGCCAGGCAAGCGCCTGCGCCGCGACAAGCAGCCCGACAAGCCGCGCATCGCCGCCGAACGCGAGCAGGGCAGCGAGGGGAATGGCGGCAAGAGCGAGCTGGTCCGCGGCGTGCAGCCCGGCTGCGCCGCCGAGCAAAGGTGTCAGAGAGCCTCTCTTGGTCATCGGGTCATGTCCTCGTCCCTGCTGTCGAGGAGCGCCTGATGGCAGGGACCGACGGCAGGCCGCGCCGCGCCGCTTGCCGCCGAAGCGTCGGGCGAGGCGGCGGCCCGCCGTTGCACGCCGTTACGAAGTGGACATGCCGCCGACACCCGCCCGCCGCTACAGTGGCCCCATGCCAAGCCGCGCCATTTCCCTCGGGGCCGTTCTTCTCGCCGCCACCGCGCTCGGCGCCGGGCTGGTCGCCCGCGACCGGAGCGACGGCACCGAGGCGCCCGCCTACCGCACCGCGACGATCGATCGCGGCGCGATCACCGCGAGCGTCTCGGCCACCGGCACGGTGAACCCGATCGTCCTCGTCGAGGTGGGGAGCCAGCTTTCCGGCCAGATCCGCGCCCTGCTCGCGGACTACAACGCGCACGTGAAGGCCGGCCAGCCGATCGCGCGGCTGGACACCGACCTGATCGAGGCGCGGCTTCGCGCGGCCGAGGCCGACATTGCCGCCACCGAGGCAGGGCTCGCCGTCGCCCGCGCCGGCGCGGAGAAGGGCCGGGCCGATATCGACACGGCACGCGGCAATCTCGCCGCGGCAGAGGCCAACGCCGTCCGTGCCGAGGCCGCGCTGCGCGACGCGGAGGCCGATGCCCGCCGCAAGCGGGAGCTTCGCGCCCGTGGCGTCGGTGCCGAGGCCGATGCCGAGCGGGCGGACTTCGCCGCGCAGGTCGCCCGCGCATCGCTCCGTGCTGCCGAGGCGCAGGCGCTTCAGGCGGCTGCGCAGGTCACCGCCGCCGAAGCCGCGAGCCGCACCGCGGACGCGCAGGTCGATCGCGCCGAGGCCGAGGTGGGCAGCCGCCGCGCCCAGCGCGCGCAGGTCCAAGTCGATCTCGATCGTGCAACGATCCGCGCGCCGATCGACGGGGTGATCGTCAGCCGCAACGTCAATCTCGGCCAGACCGTCGCCGCCTCGCTGCAGAGCCCGACGCTGTTCACCATCGCCGACGATCTTTCCCGCATCGAGCTCTGGGCGACGGTGGACGAGGCCGATATCGGCCGTGTCGCGCCTGGCCAGGGGGTTGCCTTCTCCGTCGCAGCCTGGCCGGGGCGGGAATTCGCCGGAACGGTGAAGGACATCCGCCTCGCCGCGCAGACGGTGCAGAACGTCGTCACCTACACCGTGGTGATCGAGGCGACGAACGAGCGCGGCCTGCTCCTTCCTGGAATGACCGCGACGGTTCGCGTCGTCACCGCGCGGCGGGACCAGGTCCTGCGCGTGCCGAACGCCGCGCTGCGCTGGCGGCCGCTGGCTTCGGCGGGCCAGGCGGAGGCGCCGCCGCCCTTCGCTGCCTCCTTCGCCACGCTTCCGGAGACGCTCGGCCTCGATGCCGCGCAGCGCGGCCGGCTCGAAGCCCTGGTGGCAGAGGCGCAGCAGGGCCTTGCCGCCGCCGGCTCCGACCCCGACGCGCGGCGCAGGGCGCTGGCCGCCGCACGGCAGACCATCATGCAGCGGCTATCCGAGACGCTGACGCCGGAGCAGCGCGAGAAGGCGCGCACGCTTCGCGCCGCACGGGCCGCCGCCCCGGCGGAAGCGAGCCAGCCTGGGCAGGTCTACGTGATCGATGCTGCCGGCGCGCCGCGGGCCGTGCCGGTGCGCACCGGCATCGGCGATGGCAGCGTGACTGAGCTCGTCGCGGGCGACCTGCAGGAGGGAAACCGCGTGATCATCGGCCTGCCGCGTGGTGGCACCACGACGCGCCCCGCCTCGCCAGGCCTGATGCCGCGCTTCGGATTCTGAGCGATGGCAGCATTGATCGAAACCGAGCACCTGTCCCGCTCCTATCGCCTCGGCGGTGTGGAGGTTCCGGCATTGCGCGATGTCACCGTCTCCGTTCCGCATGGCCAGTTCATCGCGGTGATGGGACCTTCCGGCAGCGGCAAGAGCACGTTCCTGAACCTGATCGGCTGCCTCGACCGGCCGAGCGGCGGCACCTATCGCCTAGACGGCGAGGACGTCAGCCGTCTGACCGCTGATGCGCTGGCTGCCGTGCGCTCGCGCAAGCTCGGCTTCGTGTTCCAGGGCTTCCATCTGCTGCCACGCGCCGATGCGCGGGCCAATGTCGAGCTGCCGATGGTCTATGCCGGGCTTGCCCGCCGCGCCCGCCGCGAGCGCGCCGAGCGCGCGCTCGCACGCGTCGGCCTCGGCGCGCGCATGCACCATCGCCCGAACGAGCTCTCCGGCGGGCAGCAGCAGCGCGTCGCGATCGCGCGCGCCATCGTCAACGAACCGGTGCTCCTGCTCGCGGACGAGCCGACCGGCGCGCTCGACACGCGCACGAGCCTCGAGATCATGGCGCTGTTCCAGGAGCTCAATCGCGGCGGGCTGGCGGTGCTGCTCGTCACGCACGAGCCTGAGATGGCACGCTTCGCCGAGCGGCTGCTTCGCTTCCGCGACGGCCGGCTCGTCGATGACCGGATGCAACGGCCGGAGAGTGCTGCCGCGGCGCTCGACGCACTTCCAGCGGCCGATGCCGCATGAGCAGCCTCGCCATCGGAAGGGCGCGGCGCGGCTCGATGGGGCTCGGTACGGCGCTCGCCGGCGCGCTGTCGGCGATCGCCGCGAACCCGCTCCGCGCCGCGCTGACGATGCTCGGCATCGTCATCGGCACGGCCGCGGTGATCGCGACCGTCGCAGTCGGCTCGGGCGCGCGGGAGGTCGTTCTCGCGCAGATCAGGAGCCTCGGTTCGAACCTCATCATCATCCTTCCCGGCGCGCAGAGCACGGGCGGCGTGCGCACGGGAACCGGATTCAGCCAGACGCTGACCTATGACGATGGCACGGCCATCCTGCGTGACGTGCCGTCTGTCGCGCTCGCCGTGCCGGGCGTTCGCTCGACGCAGCAAGTCGTCGCCGGCGGGGCGAACTGGAGCACGACCGTCCAGGGCACGACGCTCGACTTCCTCGAGGCACGGGAGTGGGAGATCGCCGCAGGCAGGGCCTGGACGGCAGAGGAGGAGGCGCGGGCGGCAAAGGTCGCGCTGGTCGGCGAGAGCGTCGCGGTTGCCCTGTTCGGCGACGCCGACCCCGTCGGCGCGCAGATCCGTATCCGCAACGTTCCCTTCGAGGTGGTCGGCCTTCTCGCCCGCAAGGGCCAGGCCTCGACCGGGCTCGACCAGGACGATCTCGTGCTCACCCCGCTCTGGACGGCGCGGCGGAGCATCATCGGCGCGAGCCGGGCCAATGCGCGCGCGGTCGGCACCATCCTCGTCAAGGTGCATGAGGGCGAGGACATGGCGGCGGTGGAGGAGGATGTGCGCGCGCTTCTGCGCCAGCGCCACCGCCTCGCTGCGACCGAGCCGGACGATTTCTCGATGCGCAACCTTGCCGAGATCGCAGCGACGCGCGATGCCTCCGCCCGCACGCTCTCGGTCCTGCTCTCCTCCGTCGCGACCGTCTCGCTTCTCGTCGGCGGCATCGGCATCATGAACATCATGCTCGTTTCCGTGACGGAGAGGACGCGCGAGATCGGCCTACGCCTCGCCGTCGGCGCGCGGCGGCGCGACATCCTTCTCCAGTTCCTTCTCGAGGCGGTGACGCTCTCGCTCATCGGCGGGCTGGCGGGGATCGCGCTCGGCGTGGCGGCCGCGAATCTCGCCGCAGCGTCTGCCGGCTGGCCCGTGCTGATCGAACCCGCCGCGGTTGGCATCGCCGTTGGCTTCTCCGCGCTCGTCGGCATCGTGTTCGGCTTCTATCCTGCGCGCCGCGCCGCCACGCTCGACCCCATCGCGGCGCTGCGCCACGAATAGGGAGACGGCATGGAGGGCGATGCGGACATGATGCGCGAGGCGATCGCCCTGTCTGTCGCCTCGGTCGCCGAGGGCGGCGGACCGTTCGGCTGCGTCATCGTCAGGGATGGCCGCGTCGTCGGGCGCGGTGCCAACCGCGTTACGCTCGACCATGACCCCACGGCCCATGCCGAGATCGTCGCGATCCGCGATGCCTGCGCGAGGTTCGGTACGCACCAGCTCGACGGCTGCGATGTCTACGCGAGCTGCGAGCCATGCCCGATGTGCCTCGCTGCCCTCTACTGGGCCCGGCCAAGGCGCGTGTTCTACGCCTCGACCGCGGCCGATGCCGCTGCGGTCGGCTTCGACGATGCGTTCATCGACGCCGAGCTCGGGCGACGCCCGGCGGCACTGCGCGCCTTGCCGCTTCGGCAGATGCTGCGCGAGGAGGCGCTTGCCGCCTACGAGGCGTGGCGTGCGAAGGAAGACCGCACGCACTATTGAACAGGCGCGACCCCAAGCGCGGCTTCGGCGATGCTGCGGAGGTCGGCGCGCCCGCCGCTGTCGGCAGCGTCGATCATCCTGCGGGCAATCGTGACGGGCCCCACTTCGGCGATGGCGCGCGCTGCGAGGCGGCGCGGCATGCGGCTCTCGTCGGCCAACATCGCAAGCACCGCGCCGGGATGGACCATCGCAGGCGCGAGCCTGGACAGCGCGTCGGCCAGGGCGGTGGGCGCGAACGGCGCGCTGCGCCAGGCGCCAAGCACGAGCATGGCCTCGTCGTCGCGCCGCTCGGGATTCCACGCCGGACCGGCAGGCACCACGACGGGCAGCCCCGTTCGATCAGCCGCTTCCTGCGCGGCCGCCCGCCGCACGGCCTCCTCCGCAAGCGCACTGCGCGCGTCGGCCCCCGCTGCCAGCGCGAGCTCGGGGGCAGGGCGCTCGGCCAGACGCAGCGCGAGCACGTCCTCTCCCGGATTGCCGCGGCCGACCGCGTCGAGCTCAGCGAGGCGAAGCCCGCCGCGCGCGGCCTGGCGCAGCCACCAGCCCGGCGTGATGCCGCGCGCCGCGAGCGCCGGGGCGAGAAGCGCGGGCCACAGAAGAGCGGCGAAGCCTGCATGATAGGCCTCGGCCCCCGCGGCCGAGCCCTGTCCGAGCGTGCGGCGGCTGTCGCCCACCACGAGCGCGGCCTCCGCGCCCTCGCGCAGAAGCGTGATCTCGACCGGGGCGAGCCCATAGCAGGACACGAGCGCGGCGATCTCCGCCGACGCCGCATCGCGCACGGCGTACGCCTCGCCCGGCGCAACCGTTGCGGGGATGACGAGGACGACGCGCTCCCTCATCGGAGCACCTGCCGCTCGCTATCGGCCAGAATGGGTAGGTGTGAGCAGCGCGGCGTCAGCGCCGCGGCCAGCTTGATACGGAGGGACTGGTCGGTCACAACAAGGACGGGCTCAGGCACATTCCGCACGAGCGCCCCGACAGCCGATTCCAACCGCGCCTGAGCCTCCGCGCCAAGCGGCCACGCTGCCTCCGGCAACAAGGCTTCCTCCTCCTTCGCATCGAGCCGAACGGGCGTGCGCCACGGCTCGTTTCCCCAGAGATGGCGTCGGAACCCGGGTGCTGCCCTCAGCCGCGCGACGATCGCTGCCGGATCGTCGCCCGCATGCAACCGCTCGCGCAACAGTGCCGACATCTCTGGCAGGCCGACAGGCATGCGCTCGGCAATCAGAGCCCGCAGCGCATGCACCGCCCGTGGCAGCATGGCGGCGGGCAGGCCTGGCAGGATCGTCGCGGCCTCGTCGAGGCCGAGATGCGTCGCCATGCGGCGAACAAACGCATCTTCCAGCAGGCCGATCAGCACGAAATCGGCGGGGAGCACGTCGCGGCCACGGGGCGTGGCGCTGCCTGGCGACCAGCGATACGGCTCGCCCTCGATCAGCGGCGCAGGCGCCCCGCCCGGAGACGCCGAAGCGGCCTCGAGGTGGGAGTCGGCAGGGATGGCGAGCGTCAGCGCCTCCTCGCCGTCGAGGATGACGCGCGCCGATCCCGGATCGGCGCCATCGCCGCGCAGCCGCACGCTCGGCAGAGCAAGGCCGTAGCGTTCCCGGAGACGGTCGCGCAGTCTCCTGATGCTCGGCAGCACCTCGTCGTGCAGCAGGCGGTTGGCGAGCGCACCGTCGACAAGCAGCGGCGCGGCGGCACCGACGACGATCGGTTCCATCGGAAGGGGCATCGCAACGCGGCCTTCCTCGCGCCAGGAGGACGCGGTTCGGGAAAGGACATCAAAGGCGAAACGTTCCGTCTCCTCCACCGGCTCGCCCGCGAGCAGGGCCAGCGCGGCCTGCCGGGGCGGCCTGCCGATTCGCACCCAGTCGCGAAGCCTCTCGGCCATCGCCTCGCCCTCGGTCTCCCCTGTCTCGGCGAGCCGGCGCGCGGCAAGCACCGGCCGGCCTGCGGACAGCGCGTGCTGGGCCGCGAGCCGCAGCGCGCTCCGCCGCCAGTTCCCGATCGCCTGCGCGGTGTCGGCGGGAAGCGTCGCCGTCGTGGCCGCAAGGGCGCCCGCCCGTGTGAAGCGCCGTGCCGCGACGCCGGCGAACTTCCGTGCCGGAACGACGTCCCGGGCTGCAAGCAGGGCGCGCATGTAGGCGACGCGTCCGGCGTGGAAGGCGACGAACCAGAGCCAATCGCGCACCGCCACGTCATGCCGGCCACCGTCCTTCGGGCCATCGTCCCGCCCCGGAGCGAGAAGTGGGGCGACGAAGGTCGCCTCCGCACGCTCGAGGACGGTGGCGTCGTCGGACGCCGCGGCGGCATCCATCGCGGCTGCGGCGAGCTTCATCCGCATCGGCGGCGCTGCGGTGAGCGCGCGCGCCTCGAGAAGGAGCGCGAAGGCGGAAGCCGCCTTGCCGCGCTCGACGAGGAGCTCGGCGTGCTCGAAATGGAGATGAAGCTGCATCGGCTCGCGCGCGACGGCCTCGGCGGCGATCGCGTCTGCCGTGCCGAGCTCCGGCCACACCCTGTCGCCAAGCCCCGCGCGCACCGCGCTGCGTGCCAGAAGCATCATCGCGAGCGACCGGCAGAGGCGGAGGTGCCGCGCGGCATCGTCGGACTCATCCTCGGGCGTGGGCATGTCGAGGACGGCGCGGTGGAACGCCTCCGCGGCGCGGTCGTGCCTCTTCTCGAAGGCATGGCGGTGGCCTTCGAGCGCCGCTGCGATGCCTGGCGTGCCGCCGAGCCCCTCGCCGCGAGCTTCCTGCGCCGCGAAGGGAAGCGACGGGTCGGTCAGGTAGGCCGCGAGGCGGCGGCGCTGTTCCTCGCGTTGCCACGCCTCGCCCGGCGTTGGCTTGGGCATTAGCCGCGATCGCAGCCGCTCGATCAAGGGGGGAGGCGCCACCGCTCAGCCTCCGCCTGCCGGCGCGGTGGCGGCGGGCTTCCCGGCCTCGCCGCTGTCGCTCGGCTGCGGCGCGGGCGCGGCCTCGCCCGGCGGCTCGGGCGCCGCGCCAGCGCCGCCGAGCGGCGAATAGAAGCTCGAGACCGAGCGGCTGAGGCGGATCGTCTCCTCTGCGCGCGGATCGAGCACGCCCGGCCAGCCCCCTGTCGTCACCGCAGCGTCGCGGCGCAGGAGCTTCCGGGCCTTGGCACGCAGCCCCCTGTCCTGGTGCCAGACGGCGTGGAGCAGGGCGAGCTCATGCGTCAGCAGCTGCGAGAAGGCATGCAGGCTGTCGGCCGCGTCGGCGACGGCGGCAGGCTGCGTGCGCAGCCACTCTGCGTACCGGGCGCGGGCGCGGTCGAGGTCGCGCGCGATGTCGGCGACATCACGGTCGGCGGCCGCTGTCCGAACGCGCGTCTGCCCGGACATGACGGTGAACCACTCGGCCTCGTCGAACTGCGGAGAGCCGAGATCGAGCCGCGGGTCGTCGCGTCCGTCCTTGTCCTTCAGCGTCAGCTTGCGTTCGACAGCGAGGCGGATCGGCGTCAGCGAGGCGTTCAGCTCGTCACCGAGGCTCTCGACGAAGCGATTGTAGAGCCGCCGAAGCGTCTCGCCGGCGGCATGATGCGGCAGGAGATAGGTGTTGCTGCCGCGGAACTGGAAGCGCTCGAAGGTGTGCAGGACGCGCACGAAGGCGATGAAGCTCGCACGCGCGGTATCGTCGGCGATCTCACGCAGGCGGGCCTGGAGCTGCGCCGGCTCGCTCCACGAGACGAGGAGATGTGCATCGACGCGGCGCAGATGGTGTGTCAACGGCCGTGCGAGCATGCCCGTGGCGTTCGCAAGCGCCCAGTAGTGCGACCAGGCGAGATCCACCACGCGCTTGCCGGTGTTCTCGACGAAGTCCCGTTGCTTGGCGCGCTTGGCGGAAAGCTGGTCGAAGCCCCATTTGAGCGCCGCGCCGAGCAAGGCACCGCCGCCGAGAAACAGCACCGAGGCACCGAAGGAGCCGACACTTTCGCGCAGGATACCGTAGAGATCGCCCGTCGCCGTCGGCGCGCTTCCCTGGGCCACCGCAGCGCCGGGCAGCAGCAGCGCGAGGCCGAGGAACAGGGTGTGAGCACGCTCTCGGCCGCCACGCATCATCCCCCGCATCCCCGCCGTTAACCCCTGGTAACGATGCCAGCGCGGGACGGTGCGCCGCAAGGGCGGCCGGGCGGCGGTAATGCTGTCTTCACCCCTCGGATGCAAGGTCGCGCGGCGGAGCCATGGCGGATCAGGCCGTGCCAGGGCTCGAGGAGGCTCGGATCGGAGATGGACGCTGCCCTTCAGGACACGCTGCGTGCGGCGGTTCGTGCCGAGCTCGAGCCGCTGTTCGCCGATCTTCGCCGCTTTGTCGACCGTCGCATCGCCGAGCTCTCGGCCGAGCTCGACGCGCATGTGCAGTTGTCCGACATGAGCGAGGAGAAGCTGACGCGCGAGCTGCACCGCGTTCAGGAGACGATCGCGAACCTCGTTGCCGTGCCCGCGGCACAGACGCGCAACAGCGGCGTCGAGCTTGAGGCGGTGGTGGAGAAGACCGAGGAAGCGACCAACACGATCCTCGAGGCCGCGGAGGAGATCCAGGCGCTCATCGACAGCGGCCATGCCGATGCCGAGGCAGCACCGGTGCTCGCGCAGAAGGTCAACACCATCTTCGAGGCGTGCAGCTTCCAGGACGTGACGGGCCAGCGGATCCGCCGTGCGATCCAGCACCTCCAGCAGGTGGAGGACGTGCTCGCGCAGCTCCTGCCGGCGGACGAGCCGCGGCAGGCGCCCAAGCTCGAGGTGAATGCGCTGATCTCGACGCTCGAGGGCGTGCGCCCGGCCGGGACCGACCTCGGCCAGGCGGCCATCGACGCGCTCATGAACGGCTGACCGGCCCTCGCAGCTCCAGCCGGAGGGCTGATACAAACAACACGAAACGCTTTCGCGCCTGACACGCGGGCGAAAAGCGCCGCCGTCATTCCTTCCGCCGCGCACCGATGGCCGGGGCGCCATGCGCAACGCGGAAGGAAACGACGATGCCGACCTACAAGGGAACGATCTCAGCGGACTTCATCAAGGGCTCGATGACGAACGACATCATCGAGGGCCTCGACGGGAATGACAGCCTGTACGGCGAGGGCGGCGCCGACACGATCAAGGGCGGCAACGGCAACGACCATATCTACGGCGGCATCGGCGACGACGTGCTCCATGGCGACGCGAACGACGACTACCTCGAGGGTGGCGCTGGCGACGACGTGCTGCGCGGTGGCACGGGCAATGACAGCCTCTATGGCGGCGTCGGCTACGACACGATGGAGGGTGGCACTGGCAACGACACCTACTACGCGTTCGATGGTACGACCGCGGCGGAGTGGCGCGAGACCGGCCTTGGCCTCGAGTGGTACGACTATCTCGGGATGGTGCTGACCGGCGGCTTCTCCATGCCCGCCTATCTCGACGACGAGTACGTGCCGCCCGGCCTGACCGACCGCATCCTCGAGAACGCAAACGAAGGCATCGACACGCTGGCGGTGAAGTCGGGCATGGTCGCGAGCCTCGGCAGCAATGTCGAGAATCTGCGCGTGCACTGGGAGAACGACACGGGCGCGGGCAGTATCCTGTTCGGCAACGTGCTCGACAACACGATCTGGGGCGGCAAGGGTAACGACGAGATCGACGGCCGGAAGGGCAACGACACGCTCTACGGCGGTGCCGGCAACGATGCGATGTCGGGCGGCGAAGGCAACGACGTGCTCGACGGCAACGAGGGCGCGGATGCGATGGCAGGCGGCGTCGGCAACGACACCTACTACGTCGACAGCACCGGCGACACGACGGTGGAGCGTGCCGGCGAAGGCAACGACACGGTGCATACGACGCTCGCGAGCCACACCCTCGCCGCCAACGTCGAGAACCTCTGGTATGCGGGCTCAGCCAGCTTCATCGGCCAGGGCAATGGCGAGGACAACCAGATCGTCGGCGGCTTCGGCAATGACTGGCTCTACGGCTTCGATGGCAACGACCACCTGATCGGTGGTCTCGGTGCCGACATGCTCTGGGGCGGCAACGGCAACGATGTGCTCGAGGCCGAGTTCGGCAACGACACGCTCTACGGCGCGCTGGGCAATGATCGACTCGAGGGCGGCGCGGGCGACGATACGCTCGACGGCAGCGGCGGGCTCGACTTCCTGTGGGGCGGCACCGGCAACGACAAGCTGTACGGCGGTGCGGGCGAGGACATCCTCCGCGGCGAGGACGGCAACGACCAGCTCTGGGGCGGCGATGGCCATGACCTGCTCGACGGCGGGGCCGGCAACGACACGCTGCGCGGCGATGCCGGCAACGACACGCTGACCGGCGGCGCAGGGGACGATGTCCTGATCGGCGGCATGGGGATGGATACGCTGACCGGCGGTGCGGGCAAGGACAAGTTCGTCTGGACGAGCACGCAGGAGACCCGTGGCATCGTGCTCGACCAGGTGAAGGACTTCGCCCGCGGCGTCGACATCCTCGACTTCTCCGCCATCGACGCCAACACGACCATGGCAGGCGACCAGGCCTTCACCCTGCGCGGCACGAGCGGCTTCAGCGGCAAGGCAGGCGAGATCATCTGGAGCCATGGCCAGGATGCCGCAGGCAACGGCACCACGCTGCTGATGGCCGACACGAACGGCGACACGCTGGTCGACATGGCCATCCGCTTCGACGGCACCCACGCCTTCACGCCCTCCGACTTCATTCTCTGACACCGCCTTCGACTGATGCTGCGGCCGCGGGGGAGCATCGCTCCCTCGCGGTTCGTCGTTCTGGGGTAACCTCGGCCCACCCGGGCGCGAAGCCTGTTGCGACGATCCCGCCGGAGAGATGCGACCGTGACCGACCCTGCGCCCGAAGCCATGCGCCCCGCCCGCCGCCCCTCGCGGAAGGACGGCGTGCTGCACGCCGATCTCTGCATCATCGGCGCGGGCTCTGCCGGGCTGTCCGTCGCCGCCGGCGCGACGCAGATGGGCGCGGCCGTGGTGCTGATCGAGCGTGACCGCATGGGGGGCGACTGCCTGAACACCGGCTGCGTTCCGTCCAAGGCGCTGATCGCCGCGGCCCATGCGGCGGAGGCGATGCGCGGCGGGGAGCGCTTCGGCGTGGGCGGCCACGCGCCCGAGATCGATTTCGCGCGCGTCCACGCGCATGTGCACGGCGTGATCGGCGCGATCGCCCCGCATGACAGCGTGGAACGCTTCGAGGGCCTTGGGGTGACGGTTCTGCGCGCCTCGGCCCGCTTCACCGGTCCGGAGGAGGTCGAGGCCGGCGGTGAGCGCATCCGCGCGCGGCGCTTCGTGATCGCGACCGGCTCCACGGCCGCGATCCCGAAGCTGCCGGGGCTCGCCGACGTGCCTTACCTCACCAACGAGACGGTGTTCGAGCTCACCGAACGGCCAGCTCACCTCCTCGTTGTGGGTGGCGGGCCGATCGGCGTCGAGATGGCGCAGGCCTTCCGTCGCCTCGGAGCGGACGTGACCCTGTTCGATATCGGACCGATCCTGCCACGCGACGAGCCCGAGGCCGTTGCCGTGCTTCGCGCGAAGCTCCTCGCAGAGGGCATCGTGCTTCGCGAAAGCGCGACGGTCGAGGCGGTTGAGCGTGCAGCGAAGGGCGTGGCGGTTACGCTCGCGGGGGGCGAGCGGATCGAGGGAACGCATCTTCTCGTCGCGGCGGGGCGTAAGGCGAATGTCGAGGGGCTCGGGCTCGAGGCGGCGGGAATCGGCTACACACCGAAGGGTGTCACGGTCGATTCGGGGCTGCGTACGTCGAACCGGCGCGTCTTCGCGATCGGCGATGTCGCGGGCGGGCCGCAATTCACCCACGTCGCGGGCTATCACGCCGGCCTCGTGATCCGGAGCGCGCTGTTCGGCCTTCCCGTCAGGACGGACTATGCCGCCCTTCCGTGGGCGACCTACGCAGACCCCGAGCTCGCCCATGTGGGGCTCACCGAGGCCGAGGCGCGCAAGGCCGGCGGGGAGGTGAGCATCCTTCTCGAGCCGCTTGCCGGCAACGACCGTGCGCAGGCCGAGCGCGAGACCGAGGGGCTGATCAAGGTGGTGCTGGGCCGCCGCGGGCGCATCCTCGGCACCACCATCGTCGCGCCGCGGGCGGGCGAGATGATCGGGCTGTGGGGGCTCGCGATCCAGAACCGCCTGCGCATCGGCGCGATCGCGTCCTCGCTCGCCCCATACCCGACGCTGTCGGAGATCTCCAAGCGCGCCGCCGGGCGCTACTACACGCCGACGCTGTTCGGCCCGCGCACCCGCCGCCTGGTCGGGCTGATCCAGCGATTCCTGCCGTGACCCGCCCGTCCTCGATCCTGCGCGACCGGAGGCTCTGGCTCGCGGTTGGCGCGCTCGGCGCGATCCTCGCGCTCCGCTTCTCGGGTCTGGCCGACGTGCTCTCGCTCGAGACGATCGCGCGGCACCGCGAGGCGCTTGCCGGTTTCGTCTCTCAGAACTGGCTTCTCGCCGCGTTCGGCTATGTCGCGATCTACGTCGCGGCGGTCGCGTTCTCGGTGCCTGGGGCGGTGTTCCTCACCCTCGCGGGCGGGCTCCTGTTCGGCGCGGTCGCTGGAACCGCGCTCACCGTGGCGGCCGCGACGATCGGCGCGACGGCCGTGTTCCTGCTCGCGCGGACGATCTTCGGCGCGGATGCGCTGTCGCGGCTCGGGCCGCGCGCCGAGGCGCTGGCCGAAGCGATCCGCCGGAACGCTGCGTCCTACCTTCTCGTTCTGCGCCTCGTTCCGCTTTTTCCCTTCTTCCTCGTCAATCTCGTTCCCGCCTTCGTCGGCGTCCGGCTCGCCACCTATGTCGTGACGACCTTCTTCGGCGTCATTCCCGGAACGGCGGTGTTCACCCTTGCCGGAGTGGGGCTCGGCGATGTGCTTGCGCTTGGCGGTGCGTTCGACGTGCGGTCTGTCCTGACGCCGGAGATCCTCGGCGCGCTGATCGGCCTCGCGCTCCTGTCGCTCGCCGCCATTCCGCTGAAGGCACGCTTCGCGAAGCAGGAGGATGCCAACCGTGCCGACGCGCCGTGAGGCTCTTGCCGTGCTCGCCTGCGCGCTTGCCGCGCCTCGTGCCGCCGCCGCCGCCGCCGCCGTGAGCCTCGAGGCGCTTCTCGCGCGCTACGTCGTCCCGCATGAGGACGGCATCGCGCGCGTGCGCTACGCCGCCTGGGCCGCAAGCGCGGAGGACCGCGCCGCCCTTTCTGCCTGGATCGAGGCCGAGGCTGCCCGCGCGCCCTCGCGCATGCCGCGCGAGGAGGCCTTTGCGTACTGGGCCAACCTCTACAACGCGCTGACGCTGAAGGAGGTGCTCGACCACTTTCCCGTCCGCTCCATCCGTGACATCGCCTCGCGCGGCGTTCCGTTCGACCCGAAGGGCTGGTTCGGCCCGTGGCGCACGCGGCTCGTGACCGTCGAGGGGCGCAGGCTGTCGCTCGACGACATCGAGCACGGCATCATGCGCCCGACCTTCGGCGATCCGCGCGTGCACTACGCCGTCAACTGCGCCGCGCTCGGCTGTCCCAACCTGAGGCCGGCGCCATGGCGCACGGCGAGCCTCGAGCGTGACCTCGACGAGGCAGCGTCGGCCTTCGTCAACCACCGGCGCGGCGTGACCGTGCGGCCCGACGGTGGCCTGCGCGTCTCCTCGATCTATGTGTGGTTCGCAGAGGATTTCGGCGGCCGTGATGCCGTGCCTGCGCATCTTCGCCGCCATGCCGCCCCGCCGCTCGCCGCGCGGCTCGGACCGGATGCGCGCATCGCCGAGGATGCGTATGACTGGTCGCTGAACGCCGCGGCGTAGACGCGCACGCGGCGGGCTGTTGCATGCCCGGAAGAAACGCGACAGGGTGCAGGCCATAACGAACGAGGGGGGACAGGATGCGCGGCGCATTGTCAGGCTCGCTTTCCCGTTTCGGCGCGATGGCGCTTCTCCTTTCCGTTGCGGCCTGCGGTCCGACGCAGCAGGCGAGCCACCGCGCAGCCCCGAGCGGCTTCCTCGGCCCCGAGATCCGCGCGCTGATGCAGCCCGGCACGCGGCCGGACCAGGCGCAGCAGTTCTACGTCCGTCCCGGCGCCGATATCCGCCGCTACACCAGCATCGTCGTCGAGCCCGTGCAGGTCTGGCATGAGCCTGGCCGGCCGGAGGACCTGGCGCCTGACCAGCTCCAGTTCGCGGCAGACCTGTTCTACGCAGCCATGCGTGAGGAGTTGGCCAAGGATTTCCGCCTCGTCAGCACGCACGGGCCCGAGACGCTCGTGCTCGCGAGCGCGATCACCCAGGTGAGCGAGGGCGGGCCGCCGGCGCTCGCCACCGTCTCGAGCTTCGTGCCGCTCACGCGCCTGCTGCGCCGCGGCGCGAGCGTGATGACCGGAAGCGACCCGCTGACGGGAGCCGCAACGGGGGAGATCAAGGTCACCGATGCGGAGACGGGCGAGCTTCTCGGCGCGGCGATCGACAGCCGCGAGGCGCGCACCCGCGCCGCCGTCACGACCTCACGCTGGGACGACGTGCAGTCGATCGCCCGGTACTGGGCGGAACTCGTCCGCTTCCGCCTCTGCCGCGGGCAGCAGCGGGAGAACTGCGTCGCGCCTGCCTGAGGACATGCACCTCACCGAAGCAGGAACCATAGCGACGCGAGCGCGAGCGCCGTCACCGCCGCCTTGTGCAGCACGGAGAGCACCTTCTCAACCCGCTGCAGCCGCAGCATCACCTTGTCCGCGCGATGCCCTTCCTGGGCACGGCCGTGCTCCATGACCCCTTCTCTCCCCGTCTTCCGGCGTGTCGATGTTCTGTATTTGTTCCTACCACAACGGACACGATTCCCATAGGCGCGCTGGCGGCCGCCGCGTCACGAATTGCCGCGTGCGTTGACGCTGCATCGCAGCAGGCGTAACACTCACGCCGCCGAGAGAAGGGCGCGCGGGGTGAAGCTCACGCGTCCTTTTTCATCGCCGGCCACGTGACGATGCAGCACGCCGCGCCGGACCACGACGCGCCCGCGGAGCACGAGGCGCGCGGGGCCTGGCCGGCGCGACGAGGGGAATGCCGATGGACGCTCGCGAGGCCCTGATGACGGGCACGACAAGCGACGGCAAGCTGGTGCGGAGGCCGCTCTCGCCGCACCTGCAGGTCTACAAGCTACCGCTCACCGCCATCACGTCGATCAGCCACAGGATCACGGGCGTCGCGCTCGCGATCGGCACGGGGCTGCTCGTCTCGTGGTTGATGGCGGCCGCCGCGGGGCCCATCGCCTTCGCCGAGGCGCAGGCCTTCATGGGCTCCTTCCTCGGGCGGCTGATGCTGTTCGGCTGGACGCTCGCGCTCTTCTATCACTTCTGCAACGGCATCCGGCACCTCGCCTGGGATGCCGGGTACGGGTACGACATGGAGACGGCGACGCGCACCGGCTGGCTCACCATCGGCGGCGCCGTCGGGCTGACGCTGTTCGCCTGGATCCTCGGCTACGCGCTGCTGGGCTGAGGGAGGCGAGGATGGCAGGCACACAGAAACTCACCCGCACCACGCTGCGCTCTGGCCTCGGCCGGGTGCGCGGCCTCGGCTCGGCGAAGGAGGGCGTGCAGCACTGGTGGGCGCAGCGCGTCACCGCCATCGCGCTCGTGCCGCTGACGCTGTGGTTCGTCGCCTCCGTGATCCTGCTCGCGGGCGCGGACCACGCGACCGTCTCGGCCTGGATCGCGCGGCCGCTGAACACCGTTCTGCTGATCGCGCTCGTCGCTGCCACGTTCTGGCATGCCGCCCTGGGCTTGCAGGTCGTGATCGAGGACTACATCCACACGGAGGGCACCAAGCTCGTGGTGCTGCTCGCGGTCAAGGCGCTGCTCGCGCTGGTGGGTCTCGCCGGCATCGTCGCGGTCCTCCGGGTCGCTCTCTAGCGGCACGGCGGATCGCAGCGCGCGGGCGGGAATTCGAGGAACGAGGACGTAGAACCCCATGAACGCCATCTCCATGCCGTCGCGCGGCGCCTACCGGGTGGTCGACCATACCTATGACGTGGTGGTGGTCGGCGCGGGCGGGGCGGGGCTTCGCGCGACGCTCGGCCTCGGCGCTGCGGGGCTCAAGACCGCCTGCATCACCAAGGTGTTCCCGACGCGCAGCCACACCGTCGCCGCGCAGGGCGGGATCGGCGCGGCGCTCGGCAACATGGGCGAGGACGACTGGCGCTGGCACATGTACGACACCGTGAAGGGGTCGGACTGGCTCGGTGACCAGGATGCGATCGAGTACATGTGCCGCGAGGCCATTCCGGCCGTCTACGAGCTCGAGCATTTCGGCGTGCCGTTCAGCCGCACGGAGGATGGGCGCATCTACCAGCGGCCCTTCGGCGGCCACATGAAGGACTACGGCAAGGCCCCGGCGATGCGTGCCTGCGCCGCGGCGGACCGTACCGGCCATGCCATCCTGCACACGCTCTACCAGCAGAGCCTCAAGCACGAGGCGGAGTTCTTCGTCGAGTACTTCGCGCTCGACCTCATCATGGACGAGGACGGCGCCTGCCGCGGCGTCATGGCCTGGAACCTCGAGGACGGCACGATCCACCGCTTCCGCGCGGCGATGACGGTGCTGGCGACAGGCGGCTACGGCCGGGCCTATTTCTCCTGCACCTCCGCCCATACCTGCACGGGCGACGGCAACGCGATGGTTCTGCGGGCCGGCCTGCCGCTGCAGGACATGGAGTTCGTCCAGTTCCACCCGACGGGCATCTACGGCGCGGGCTGCCTGATCACCGAGGGCGCGCGCGGCGAGGGCGGGTACCTGACGAACAGCGAGGGCGAGCGCTTCATGGAGCGCTACGCGCCGACCGCGAAGGACCTCGCGAGCCGCGACGTCGTCTCCCGCTCGATGACGATCGAGATCCGCGAGGGCCGCGGCTGCGGCCCGCAGAAGGACCACATCCTCCTGCATCTCGAGCATCTGGGCGCCGACCTGCTGGCCGAGCGGCTTCCGGGCATCAGCGAGACGGCGCGCATCTTCTCCGGCGTCGACGTCACGCGCGAGCCGATCCCCATCCTGCCGACCGTGCACTACAACATGGGCGGCGTGCCGACGAACTATCGCACCGAGGTGATCACCCACGGGCCGGACGGTGATCGCGTGGTGCCTGGCCTGATGGCGGTGGGCGAGGCCGCCTGCGTGTCGGTGCACGGCGCGAACCGCCTCGGCACCAACTCGCTTCTCGATCTCGTGGTGTTCGGCCGGGCAGCGGCGCATCGCGCGGCCGAGATCGTCAGGCCTGGCCAGAGCCAGCCGCCGCTGCCGCCGAAGGCCGGCGAGTCCGCCCTCGAGCGGATGGACCGCATCCGCCATGCCAAGGGCGGGTCGAGCACGGGCGAGATCCGCCTCGGCATGCAGAAGACCATGCAGAACCATGCCGCCGTGTTCCGCACCTCGGCCAGCCTCGCAGAGGGCGTCGAGCGGATGCGTGGGCACTGGAAGCACATGGACGACCTCAGCGTCACCGACCGCTCGCTCATCTGGAACACCGACCTCGTCGAGGCGATGGAGCTCGACAACCTGATGGGCAACGCGATGACCACCGTCGTCTCGGCCGAGGCGCGCAAGGAGAGCCGCGGCGCGCACGCGCACGAGGACTTCCCCGACCGCGACGACGTCAACTGGATGAAGCACAGCCTCGCCTGGTGCGGCGCCGACGGGACCGTCCGCCTCGGCTATCGCGGCGTGACGCTGACGACGCTGACCAACGAGGTGCAGTCCTTCCCGCCCAAGGCGCGCGTGTACTGAGCACGGCGGGAAGCACGGAGAGGACGACAGATGGCGACGTTCACGCTGCCCGCGAACAGCCGCATCGGCGAGGGCCAGACCTTCGAGGCTCCCGCCGGCGCGACCCGGGTGAAGGAGTTCAAGATCTACCGCTGGAACCCCGATGACGGGCAGAACCCGCGGACCGACACCTACAGGATCGACCTCGATGCGTGCGGGCCGATGGTTCTCGATGCGCTCATCAAGATCAAGAACGAGGTCGACACGACGCTGACCTTCCGCCGCTCCTGCCGCGAGGGCATCTGCGGCTCCTGCGCGATGAACATCGACGGGTCGAACACGCTCGCCTGCCTGAAGCCGATCGACGAGGTCCAGGGCGCGTGCAAGATCACCCCGCTGCCGCACATGCCGGTGGTCAAGGACCTTGTTCCCGACCTTTCCCAGCCCTACGCCCAGCTTCGCTCGATCGAGCCGTGGCTCAAGTCCGACACGCCCGCCCCGCCCGACGGGGAGCGGCTGCAGAGCGTCGAGGAGCGGGCGAAGATCGACGGGCTGTGGGAGTGCATCCTTTGCTTCTGCTGCTCCACCTCCTGCCCATCCTACTGGTGGAACGGTGACCGGTACCTCGGCCCAGCCGTGCTTCTCCAGGCCTATCGCTGGATCGCCGACAGCCGCGATGAGGCGACGGGCGAGCGCCTCGATGCGCTCGAGGACCCCTTCAAGCTCTACCGCTGCCACACGATCATGAACTGCACCAAGGCCTGCCCAAAGGGGCTGAACCCGGCCCAGGCGATCGGCGAGATCAAGAAACTGATGGTCGAGCGGCGCGGCTGAGGCCGCGTTCGCCACAACGCGCCGGCGGGATTGACGCACGTCAAGCACCGGCTTCCGGCGTGCTGGCGCGGCGCCGGCGCAACCGCGAGACTTCCTTCGCGTTCAGAACGAGCGCAGCCGCCGGCCATGACGAGGCGGCGGCACCAAGAAGGGAGTTCAACGCACATGCCCGCTCATTCCATTCCCCGCCGCTTCCTTGCTTTCGGCGGTGGCGCGCTGCTGCTCACCGCATGCGGCACCACCACCACCACGACGCAGCAGGCGGCGGTTCCTGCCGCCCCGGCCCAGCAGGCCGCGCCATCGACCGTCGGCGTTACGCCGCAGCGCAGCATTGCCACGTTGCTGTCGTCAGATTCCGACCTGAGCCGCTTCACCGACGGGGCGCAGCGCACCGGCATCTACCAGGCCTTGAACAGCCAAGGCACGTACACCGTGTTCGCGCCAACCAACAACGGCTGGGGCGAAATCCCGGCGCAGATCCGCAATGACGTGCTGCCGCCCAACGCTCCGGCCGACCCGATCCGCGGTCGCGGACTGATTGCGGCCCATGTCGTCGAGGGAAGCTATCCGCTCTCCTCGCTCTCCGGTCGGCGCACCACGCTGACGACGATGAACGGCAACCGCATCATCGTCGACGCGACCAATCCGTCGCGCGTGACCGTCGAGTCCGACGGCGGTGGCGGCTTCAACGCCGGCGGCGGCTCGATCTGGGGTGCGTCGACGGTGTCGCGCGCGGATCTCGCGGCGACGAACGGCATCGTGCACATCGTCGACAAAGCCGTCCTGCCCTGATCGTCAGATCCCGGTCGAGTGGGCGAGGGCGGGGAAGCGCGCGAGCGCTTCCCCGATCTCGTTCGCGGCCGCGCGCAAGGCGGGGAGCCTGGTAGCCAGCATCTCCTCGTCCCGCGTGCGCATGCTGTCGGCAGAGCAGTTGATCGCGGCGAAGACGCGCCCCGCCGCGTCGCGGATCGGTACCGCGAGCGCGAGCACGCCGTACTCGATCACGTCGCGCACCAGGGCATGGCCGTTCGCCCGGGTCGCGTCGCACAGCGCCTGCAGCGTCGCGGCATCGGTCGGCGTATTGGCGGTGAAGGACGGGAAGGGCGCCTGCGCGAGATAGGCCGCCCGCGCCGGATCCGGCAGGTGCGCGAGCAGTACGTGGCCGGTCGAGGCGGCGTGGGCAGGGAGCCGTGACCCGACGCTCTGGCGAAGCCTGCGCTCGCGCTTCTCCATCGCCGCGTGAGCGAGATAGACGACGTCGTTTCCTTCGAGGACGGTGAGCGAGGACGCATCGCCGAAGCGCGCGTTCAGCGCCTGCAATTGCGGCTGCACCAGGTCCTTCAGGTTCATCGACGAGAGATAGGCGGCGCCGAGGCGCAGCACCTTGCTGCGCAGCACGAAGCGGCGGCGATTCTGCCGCACGTAGCCGAGCGCCTCGAGCGTGAGCAGCGCGCGGCGCGCCGTGGCCGGCGTCAGCCCAGTTCGGGCGGCGACCTCGGTGAGCGTCAGCTCTGGCGCATCGGTGCCGAAGCATTCGATGACGGCGAGGCCGCGCGCGAGGCCGCCGACGAACTCGCGATCCGCCTGGCCGCGCGTGTCCGCGGGGCGGCTTGACTCGGCAGGCCTGTCTGGGACATTCTCCACATAGCGAAATTATTTTCGCAAAGCAAAAAAATCAAGTCCCGCGATCACGGTCCGGGGCAGGGGAAACGAGAAGCGCCATGCCACCGCCGCCCTTCACGACGGCCATCAGCGACGTGCATGAGGACCGCATCGTCATCCGCGGCCATGATCTCTGCGCCGACCTGATCGGCCGGATGGGCTTCACCGAGTTCTTCCTCCTCCTCCTGCTCGGCAAGAGCCCTGACGCGGTGCTCGTGCGTGCGACCGATGCCGCGCTGCTCGCGATCGCCGAGCACGGCTTCGTTCCCTCCATTCAGGCGGCGCGGATGACGCTCGCCGGCGCGCCGGAGGCGATCCAGGGCGCGGTCGCCGCAGGCCTGCTCGGGGCGGGCAGCGTGGTGCTCGGCGCCTCCGAGGTCGCGGGTAGGCTGCTGGCCGAGGTCGCCTCCGACGCGGAGGGCAACGACGTCGACACCGCCGCCCGCGAGGCCCTCGCCGCGCTGCGCGCTGCGAAGAAGCCGCTTCCAGGCTTCGGCCACCCCACCCATCGCAAGGGCGATCCGCGTGCCGCACGCCTCGTCGCGCTCGCGCATGAATGGGGCGTGGCAGGCCGCCATATCGCCGCGCTCGCCGCGCTCGAACGGCATGTCGAGCCTGTCTACGGTCGCGCCCTGCCGGTGAACGTCTCAGTGGCGATCCCGGCGCTTCTTCTCGATTGCGGCTACCCGGCCGATGCGCTGAAGGGCATTCCGCTGCTCGCCCGTTGCGCCTCGCTGATTGCGCACATCGCCGAGGAAGGCGGGCGGCGCCTCGGCTTCCGCCTGGCCGACGCCGCGATCGCCGACCTCGCCTATGACGGTCCTGCCGAGGCCTCCCGCCCGTGAGCGACCGCCTCGCGCCGCTCGAGGTCATCCGCCGCTTCCGCGCCCATGACTTCACGCTGGCCGACTTCCTCGCCGCGCGGGTCGAGGCGCGGCCCGAAGACACGTTCCTCGTCTTCGAGGGACGGAGCTGGAGCTACGCCGCATTCGCGCGCGAGGTTGCGCGCCTCGCCGCGTGGCTTGCCGCGAAAGGCGTGCGCGCGGGTGACCGGATCGGCGTGCTCTCGACGAACCACCCGACGACTGCGGCGCTGCTCTTCGCTACCGCCCGGCTCGGCGCGATCATGGTTCCCGCCAACCCCGATTACGGGCCGGCGGAGGCGGGCTACGTGTTCGGCCATGCCGGCATCTCCGGCCTCGTCGCCGGGCCAGGCCAGGTGGCGGTCGCCGTTGCCGCGATCGGGGGCCTCTCGCCATCGCCATGGGTCGTTTTGAACGAGGAGGCGGAGGGTGCCGCGCTGCCGACGCTCGAGGCCGGGACGCAGGGCCTCGATGCCGCGGACGTGCCGCCCGCATGCGGCGGGGCGGACGATACGTGCCTGCTCATCTACACCTCCGGCACCACCGGGTTCCCGAAGGGCGTGATGCATGCGCAGCGGTCGGTCGTGCTGACGGGTGAGGCCTTCGTCGGGCGCATGCATCTCCAGCCGGACGACCGGCTGATGTGCGTGCTGCCGCTCTTCCACATCAACGCGCTGTTCTACTCGCTCTGCGGCGGCATCGCCTGCGGCGGGTCCGTCGCGCTCGTCCGCCGCTTCTCCGCCTCCGGATTCTGGCGCACCGCCGCCGAGACGGGCGCGACGGAGGTGAACCTGATGGCCGCGGCGGCGCGCATCCTCATGTTGCGCGACCGGTCAGAGTTCGTTGCTGGACACCGCCTGCGCAAGGCCTTCATCGCGCCGCTGACGGCCGAGATGCACGCGGCCTTCACCGGGCCGTTCGGCCTCTCCGACATCATCGAATGCTACGGCATGACGGAGATCCCCGGCGTGATCGGCAACCCCTTCGCCGGCGAACGGCGCCTTGGCAGCATGGGGATGATCACCCCCCACCCCGATCCTGCCATCGCACGGCCCGAGGCGCGCATCGTCGACGAGGACTTCCGTGACGCGCCGGCGAATGTTCCCGGCGCGCTCGTCGTCCGCACGCCGACGATCATGCAGGGCTACTGGCACGCGCCGGAGGCAACGCGCGATGCCTTCCGCGACGGCTGGTTCCTGACCGGCGACATCGCGCGCCGCGACGAGGACGGCTACTTCCACTTCGTCGCGCGGGCCAAGGACATCATCCGGCGCCGCGGCGAGAACGTGTCGGGCGCGGAGCTAGACCGGGTCGTCACCTCCCATCCCGCTGTGGCGGAGGCCGCGACCATTGGCGTTCCCTCCGCGATGGGGGATGAGGACATCCTCGTCGCCATCGTGCCGCGCCCGGGCGCGGCGCCGAGGGCGGAGGAGATCGCCGAGCATGTCCGTGCCCGGCTCGCCGCCTTCAAGGTGCCGCGCTACGTCGCCTTCGTCGATGCGCTGCCGCAGACGGCGACGCAGCGCATCGAGAAGTACAAGCTGAAGCAGGACCCCACGCTGCTTGCCCGGGCCGTCGATCTCGAGGCGGCGGCAGCGCGGGCGGAACGATGACAACCAACAACCGAGGGAACACGTCCATGAAGCGTCGCACACTTCTCGGCGCGGCCGCCGCGCTGCCGTTCGCCGCCGGCACCGCCCCTGCCCAGGGTTCCTGGCCGAGCGAGCGGCCGATCCGCATCGTCATCACCTATCCGCCAGGTGGCACGAGCGACTTCGTCGCCCGCACCTTCGCCAACCAGCTCGGCCAGCAGCTTGGTCAGAGCGTGGTGGTGGAAAACCGCTCGGGCGGCGGCGGCGTGATCGGCTGGACGAACGTCGTCCGCTCCGCGCCCGACGGCTACACCTTCCTGCTGACCGACAACTCGCTCGCCACCGCGCCGGCGCTCCTGCCCAATCTCGGCTTCGACATCAATGCCGACCTGACCCCCGTGTCGCTGCTCGTCGACTATCCCTGCATCGTCGTCGTCGGGCCGGAGGTGCAGGCGAGCACGATGGGCGAGTTCGTCGCGCTCGCGAAGTCGCGCCAGAACGACCAGCTCTTCTACGGCTCGATGGGCAACGGCTCCTCGCCGCATCTCTATGCCGAGCTGCTGCAGGACCAGTCGGGCATGAAGATGACGCACGTGCCCTATCGCGGCATGGGCCCGGCCTTCACCGACCTGCTCGCCGGCCGCGTCGCGCTTCTGATTGCAGCACCGGCGACGGTGATGGCGGCGATCAAGGCGGGCCGGGTGAAGGCGCTCGCCATCGGCACGCCGGGAGAGCGCATCCCCGCATTGCCTGACGTGCCGACGCTGAAGGAGCTCGGCTTCGATTTCACCTACAGCTTCTGGTACGGGCTGCTCGCCCCGAAGGGCCTGCCGCAGCCGATCGCCGCGCGCATGCAGGCCGAGGTGAAGAAGGCCTTCGAGGTGCCCGAGTTCCGCAACCGCTTCGTCGAGCAGGGGGGCGTGCCCGTTGCCGGAGACGGCGAGGCACTCGCGAAGGTGATGCGCACCGACTACACGGTCTGGGGCGGCATGATCCGCGAGCGGAACATCAAGCCCGATTGACCGCCCTCTGACCGCCGCGTGAGTGGCGGCTCCATGCTCGCCGCTTGACTTCCCGGGCGACCGGGCTGATAGTTAACCTCATGGTTAACCATCAGCCCGGCTCGCTCGATGCCGTTTTCGCGGCCCTGTCGGACCCGACACGGCGTGCCCTGCTCGAGCGCCTGACGGGGGAGGACGAGCTCTCGGTCTCCGCCCTCGCCACGCCTCTGCCGATGTCGCTTCCCGCGGTGATGAAGCATCTCGACGTGCTCGAACAGGCCGGGCTCGTGGCGCGCCGGAAGGTCGGACGCACGGTGCGGTGCCGCATCGAGGCCGCGCCGATGGAAACCGCGATGGAGTGGCTGGCCCGCTACGAGCGCTTCTGGACCGAAAGTCTCGACCGCCTTGCCACGCTCGTGGAGCGTGACGAATGAGCGACGCAATCCCGAGCATCACCCTCGTGCGCCGGCTGAAGGCGCCGCCCGAACGGGTCTGGGCCGCCTGGACCGAGCCTGCACTGATGCTGCTCTGGTTCGGCCCGCAGACGGCGCACGCGGAGCAGGCGGAGGCCGATCTCCAACTCGGCGGGCGGTTCCGCGTGGTGCTGCGCGAGGATGGCGGCGACCGCCACGAGGCACATGGCCGCTACGATGTCATCGAGCCGCCGTCCCGCCTGGTGTTCGCCTGGAACTGGGCGAGCACGCCCGAGCGCGTCTCGCGCGTCACCGTCGTTCTGCGCGCGATCGCCGACGGCACCGAGCTCACCCTGACGCATGACCGCTTCGCCGATGCGGACGCCGCGCGGGCCCATGAACGCGGCTGGAGCGGCTCGCTCGACCGTCTCGAAGCCCTCGCAGCCAGCCTATGAGAAGGGGAGGACAACCGATGCGCCTGTACTACGCCGAAACGCTCATGCCCCGGAAGGTGTGCGCGCTTGCACGCCATCTCGGCGCGCCGGTCACCCTCGTGCATGTTGACCTCGGCAAGGGCGAACATCGTGCCGCCGAGCACATCGCACGCAACCCCAACGGCAAGGTGCCCGTGCTGGTGGACGGCGCACGGACGATCTGGGAATCGAACGCGATCCTGTGCCACCTCGCGCAGCGCGCCGCGTCGCCGCTGTGGCCCAAGGACAGCGCCGGCCAGGTCGAGCTGGTCCGCTGGTTCTCGTGGGACAGCGAGCACTTCACCCGTGCAGGCGGGGAACTCTACTTCCAGTTCCTCATCAGGCCGCGCTTTGGCCTCGGCGATCCTGACCCAGCCGCCGTCGCCGACGCGCAAGCTGCGTGGCGAGCCGCGGCCGGGGTGCTCGAGACACATCTCGAGGGGCGCACTTGGCTGCTCGGCGATCGTCTCACCGTGGCCGACTTCGCCATCGGCGTCGCGCTTCCCTATGCCGATGCCGCGCGCATCCCGCTGTCGGAGTTTCCGCGCATCACTGCCTGGCACGAGCGCCTCTGCGCGCTGCCCGGCTGGACCGACCCGTTCCCCACCCTCTCGGAGGCAGCCTGATCATGGACGGAACACACAACGCCGCGCTCGCGCGCCGCATCGTCACACGTGAGGAATGGCTGGCCGAGCGCCGCGCGCTGCTCGAGCAGGAGCGCGCAGTCACGCATGCGCTCGATCGCATACGCGCCGCACGCCGCGCCCTGCCATGGGTCCGCATCGAAACGCCCTACGTGTTCGAGGGACCAGAGGGCAGGGTGACGCTCGCTGAGCTGTTCGGCCCGCGCACCCAGCTTGCCGTGTACCACTTCATGCTCGCGCCGGAGAGCGATCATATCTGCCCTGGCTGCGCCTTCATCGCCGACCATGTCGACGCCGCACGTCAGCACTTCGAGCAGGCCGACCTCTCCTTCGCCGCGATCTCGCGTGCGACGCTGCCGCAGATCGAGGCGGTCAGGCACCGCATGGGCTGGCGCTTCGCCTGGGTGTCTTCCCACGGCAGCAGCTTCAACTACGATTTCGGCGTGTCCTTCACGCCGGAGCAGGTGGCTGCTGGGCGAACCGGCTACAATTTCGGCACCACGCCGTATCACCACCTCGACCAGCACGGAACGAGCCTTTTCGTGCGCGACGAGGAGGGTGCGGCGTTCCATGCCTATTCGTGCTACGCGCGCGGGGATGAGCTCCTGATCGGTGCGTTCAACTGGCTCGACCTCGCGCCGAAGGGGCGCAACGAGCGGGGCACGATGAGCTGGGTGAAGCTGCACGACGAGTACGGAACCGCACCGAAAGGCGGCTGTTGCGCCCACTGAGATCCATGGTGCGGGCGGTCGGAGTCGAACCGACACGCCGGTCGCCCGGCTGCGGATTTTAAGTCCGCTGCGTCTACCAGTTCCGCCACGCCCGCGCCGCACGATGCATACCAGCACGCCCTGCGTGCGGCGAGGGTGGCGGCGAGTTGACCGCCCCCGGATTTGCCCGCAGCGTCGCGCCGCGGAGGGAGAGCGGATGACCACGATACGGATTGGCGTTGCCGGCTGCGCGGGGCGCATGGGCCGGCTTCTGCTCGACGAGATCGCCCGCGCCGAGGGGGCGGGCCTGAGCGGCGGAACGGTGCGCCGGCAGAGCAGCCACTACGGCGACGACATCGGCCGGCTCGCCGGCCGCGAACCGGTGGGCCAACCCGCGACCGACAGCGCAGCGACCCTGTTCGGCCATTCCGACGTGGTGATCGACTTCACCCACCCCGATGCGCTGGCCGCCCATCTCGAGGCCGCGACGGTGGCGGGCAAGCCGCTCGTGCTCGGCACCTCCGGGCTCTCGGCGGCACAGGAGAAGGCGGTGGCGGACGCCGCCTCGCGGATTCCCATCATCTATGCCGCGAACTTCGCCCCCGCGGTGAACGTGATGCTCGGCCTCGTTCGCCAGGCCGCCGCGGCGCTGGGGCCGGACTACGACATCGAGATCGTCGAGATGCACCACAGGCAGAAGATCGACGCCCCCTCCGGCACGGCGATCGCCCTCGGCCGCGCGGCGGCGGAGGGGCGCGGGATCGACCTCGAGGCCAACATGGAAAGCGGCCGGCATGGGCATGCGGGTCGGCGGAAGGATGGCGCGATCGGGTTCGCCGCGCTGCGCGGCGGCCAGGTGGTAGGAGAGCACGAGGTGATCTTCGCCGGCGCGGTCGAGCACATCACGATCGGCCACAGGAGCTTCGAGCGGCGCATCTACGCGCAAGGGGCGGTGCGGGCGGCGCTGTGGGTCGCCGGCCGCAAGCCTGGCCTCTACGGCATGCTCGACGTGCTGGGCATGGCCGGGCGGTGAGGCGCGCAACGCCCCTGCCTTGACCCGGCCACTGTTCCCTGCAATCTCCCCGCCGACCCACTCCCGGGGCCGGCGTTTCGGGGACCCCGGCCACTCCGCATACACCCCGCGACAAGAGGACGAAGCACGCCATGCGCGCGACGGGCGAATACCTGTTCACGAGTGAATCCGTGTCCGAAGGCCACCCAGACAAGGTTGCGGACAGGATCAGCGATACCGTCCTCGATGCCTTCCTCGCCGCCGACCCATACTCGCGCGTGGCCTGCGAGACGCTGGTGACGACCAACCGCGTCGTGCTCGCCGGCGAGGTGCGCGGCCCCGAGACGGTGACGTCCGACTACCTGATCCACCTCGCGCGGCTTGCCATCCACGACATCGGCTACGACCAGGAGGGCTTCTCCTGGAAGCATGCCGACATCGCCTGCTACCTGCACGCCCAGTCAGCCGACATCGCCCAGGGCGTGGACGCCGCCGGGAACAAGGACGAGGGCGCGGGCGACCAGGGCATCATGTTCGGCTATGCCTGCCGCGAGACGCCTGAGCTGATGCCTGCCCCGCTCTACTACGCGCACCTGATCCTCCGGCGCATCAGCGAGCTCCGCCGCGCCAAGAGCCCCGAGGTGGCCGGCCTGCTGCCCGACGCCAAGAGCCAGGTGACGCTGCGCTACGTCGATGGCGTGCCGGTCGGTGCGACCTCGATCGTCGTCTCGACGCAGCATGTCGAGGACATGGACCAGGCAGACATCCGCCGGAAGGTGCAGGCTATCGTCGAGCGCAGCCTGCCGAAGGGCTGGATGTGCCCGGACGACGAGTTCTACGTGAACCCCACCGGCAAGTTCGTGATCGGCGGCCCGGACGGCGACGCAGGGCTGACGGGCCGCAAAATCATCGTCGACACCTATGGCGGCGCCTCGCCCCATGGCGGCGGCGCCTTCTCGGGCAAGGACCCCACGAAGGTCGACCGGTCCGCGGCCTATGCCTGCCGCTACCTCGCCAAGAACGTGGTCGCGGCCGGGCTGGCCGACCGCTGCACCATCCAGGTCAGCTACGCGATCGGCGTGTCCAAGCCGCTCTCGGTCTATTTCGACCTGCACGGCACCGGCAAGGACGTCGACGAGGTGCGGCTCGCGAAGGTGGTGCAGGAGATGGTCAACCTCTCGCCGCGCGGCATCCGGGAGCACCTTCACCTCAACCGCGCGATCTACGTGCCGACCTCGGCCTACGGGCATTTCGGCCGCACGCCGGATGAGGACAAGGGCACCTTCAGCTGGGAGAGGACCGACCTCGTCCCGGCGCTGAAGTCCGCCTTCGGGCGGTGAGCGGGGAGGCCGCGCCGCCGGCCCGGTCGAAGAAGATCGACCGCAAGCCGGCGGAGCGGCTCTACGGCCGTCGCCGCGGGCATGCGCTCCGGCCGAGGCAGGAGCGGCTTCTCTCCGAGGCGCTGCCTCGCATGGCCTTCCCTCTCGAACGCGCGTCCGAAGCCGCCGCGGCCTTCGCCGTTCCCGTGCGTTCGGTCTGGCTCGAGGTCGGCTTCGGCGGCGGCGAGCACGCCGAGGCGATCGCGGCTGCCAACCCCGATATCGGGCTGATTGCGGCCGAGGTGTTCGAGAACGGCGTGGGCAGCCTGCTCTCCCGCCTCGTCCCCGAGGGCGAGGAGGCCTTGGCGCCGCTTCCGCCCAACCTGCGCCTCTGGACGGCCGATGCGCGCCGGCTGATCGCCGCCCTGCCCGACGGCGCCCTCGGCCGGCTCTATCTGATGTTCCCCGACCCCTGGCCGAAGGCGCGCCACGCCCGGCGCCGTTTCGTCCACCCCGCGACGCTCGGCGAGGTGGCCCGCGTTCTCTCGCCCGGCGCCGAATGGCGGCTCGCCTCTGACGACCCGACCTACCAGAACTGGGTGGCAGAGACGCTCGGGGCCCAAGCGCTGTTCGAGATCGCTTCCGTCGCCGATGCGCGGCCGGACGGCTGGCCGCCGACGCGCTACGAGGCCAAGGCGCTGCGCGAGGGGCGCAGGCCCCGGTACTGGACCCTCGTCCGCCGCGGCGTCGCGACATGATATTGATCAATCGCTTTCCCGTTCGGTCCTGCTAACGTCCCGCCATCCTGGCGAAACCGCGCGGCTTGGCGCATCGCCTCATGCAGGCTCGGGTGAGACGATGCGGGCATTCGGCGCGACGGCGCTTCTCCTTTCCTTCCTTGCGGCCGCGCCCGTCGCGGCGCAGCAGCCGCAGGCTCCGGCCGCCGTCCCGGTGGGCGTGGTCGCGGTCGCCGAGGAGGATGTCACGCAGGCGACGAGCTTCATCGGCCGCGTGGAGGCGGTCGATCGCGTCTCGCTCATCGCCCGCGTCACCGGATTCCTCGAGCAGCAGGCCTTCCGCGATGGCCAGGACGTTGGCAAGGACGACCTGCTCTTCGTCATCGAGCGCGAGCCCTTCATCGCGTCCGTCAACGCCGCCAAGGCCGACCTCGCCTCGTCCGAGGCGCTGAAGCTGAACGCCGACCTGCAGCTCCAGCGCGCCGAGGAGCTCGTGCGCACCAACAACATCCCCGTCGCGACGCGCGACCAGCGCCGCGCCGAGGCGGCCGCTGCCGCTGCGCGCGTTCTCGAGGCCCAGGCCGCGCTCGAGCAGGCGGAGATCAATCTCGACTACACGCTGATCCGCGCCCCCGTCGCAGGGCGCATCGGCCGAGCCGCCGTCTCGGTCGGCAATGTCGTCACCCCCCAGAGCGGCACGCTGGCCCTCCTGGTCAGCCAGGACCCGATGTACGTCACCTTCCCAGTCAGCCAGCGCATCCTGCTCGACATCAAGCGCAAGCGGGAAGCAGGCGGGGCGGCCGTGGACGTGAACGTCCGCCTCGCCTTCGCCGACGGCAGCCTCTACGACCAGGTGGGAGAGCTCGACTTCCTCGACGTCACCGTCGCGCAGGGCACCGATACGGTGATGGTTCGGGCGAAGATCCCCAACCCCAACCGGCTTCTGACGGACGGCATGTTCGTCTCGGTCCGCGTCGAGGGGGGCGAGCCGGAGAAAAAGGTCGTGATTCCACAATCGGCCGTGCTCCTCGACCAGCAGGGCGCCTATGTCTTCGTGGTCGAGGACGGCAAGGCGGCGATGCGGCGCGTCCGAACCGGGCAATCACAGGGAGCCCGCATCACGATCGAGGACGGGCTGCGGCCGGGCGACATGCTGGTGGTCGACGGCATCCAGCGCATCCGCCCCGGAGCGCCGGTCCAGGCCACGCCGCCTTCCCCCCGGGCGGGCTGAGCGGAGATGATCAGCGCCGTCTTCGTCGACCGCCCGCGGCTCGCGATCGTCATCGCGATCGTCACCACCATCGCTGGGCTGCTCGCGCTGACCCGCATCCCCGTCGCGCAGTATCCCGACATCGTGCCGCCGCAGGTGAAGGTGACGGCGACCTATCCCGGCGCGAGCGCGGCCGTGGTGGAGACGACCGTCGCGCAGGTGATCGAGAGCCAGGTCGTCGGCGTCGACAAGATGATCTACATGCGGAGCCTCTCCGCGTCCGACGGCACCTACACGCTGACGGTGAGCTTCGAGCTCGGCACCGATCCCGACATCAACACCGTCAACGTGAACAACCGCGTGCAGGTCGCGCTCGCCTCGCTGCCCAACGAGGTGAAGCAGATCGGCGTGACCGTGAAGAAGGTCTCATCCGCGTTCCTCAACGTGATCGCGGTCTACGACCCAGACGGGAAGTACGACAACCTCTTCATCTCGAACTACCTCACCATCAACGTGCTCGATCGCATCAAGCGCACGGCCGGCGTTGGCGACGTGACGCTGTTCGGCCCGCTCGACTACTCTATGCGCGTCTGGCTCGACACCGACCGTATCGCCCAGCTCGGCCTGACGCCGGGAGACGTGCAGGCGGCGATCCGGGCCCAAAACGTGCAGGCGCCCGTCGGCCGGATCGGTGCGCGCCCGATCAGCGATGACCAGCAGTTCCAGCTCACCATCACGACCGAAGGCCGGCTCGCTTCGACCGAGCAGTTCGAGCGCATCGTCATCCGAGCCAACCCGGACGGCTCGGTGCTGAGGCTCGGCGACGTCGCCCGCGTCGAGCTCGGCGCGCGGATGAGCGATGTCGAGACGCGCTTCCAGGGCAAGCCCGCGCAGCTCTTCGCCGTCTACCAGGCGCCGGGGGCGAACGCGGTCTCGGCGGCGAGGGCCGTGCAGGCGGCGATGGCCGACATGGCCCAGCGCTTTCCGGAGGGACTGCGCTGGGAGGTCACCTACGACGCGACGACCTTCGTGACCGAGACGATCCACGAGGTGCAGAAGACGCTTATCGAGGCGTTCGTGCTCGTCGTGCTCGTGGTGTTCGTCTTCCTCGGCAACCTTCGCGCGACGCTGATCCCGACCATCGCGGTGCCCGTCAGCCTCATCGGCACCTTCGTGATCCTCCTGATGATCGGCTACTCGGCCAACACTGTCTCGCTGCTCGCGATGGTGCTCGCCATCGGCATCGTGGTCGACGACGCGATCGTCGTCGTCGAGAACGTCGAGCGCGTGATGCACGAGGAGCCGCACCTGACGCCGGCAGAGGCGACCAAGAAGGCGATGGCCGAGATCACCGCGCCGATCATCGCCATCACGCTCGTGCTTCTGTCGGTGTTCGTGCCGATCGCCTTCATCGCCGGCATCACGGGCGAGCTGTTCCGCCAGTTCGCCGTGACCATCTCCGTCGCGATGGTGCTGTCGGCGATCAACGCGCTGACGCTCTCGCCAGCGCTGTCGGCCGTGTTCCTGCGGCCCGCGCATGGACCGAAGAAGGGGCCGATCGGGGCGCTGATGCGCGGCATCGACCGGGTGGCCAATGGCTATGGCGCGGTGGTGAAGCGGCTCGTGCGGGTCGCCGCGATCTCGCTGATCGTCGTCGGCGCGTCTATGGCCGGGATTGTCGGCATCGCGGGCGTCACGCCCACAGGCTTCGTGCCGGAGGAGGACCAGGGCACGCTGTTCGGCGTGATCCAGCTTCCCGACGCGGCGTCGGTCAACCGCTCCTCCGCGGTCGCGACCGAGGTGGAGAGGATCGTCGCGGCGCATCCGGCCGTCCAGAACGTGTCGACCGTTGTCGGCTACAATTTCGTCGACGGTGCGGCGCAATCGAATGCCACGTTCATGATCATCCTCCTGAAGCCGTTCGAGGAGCGCCGATCGCCCGAACTCGGCGCACAGGCGGTGATCCGGGATCTCGGACGGCAATTCGCGTCGCTGCGCGACGGTGTTGCGCAGGCGCTGAACGTGCCGCCCATCATCGGCCTCGGTACCGGGGGCGGCTTCACGTTCATGCTGCAGGACCTCGAGGGGCGCGACCCGAAGCAGCTCGCCCAGGTGCTGCGGGGCATGGTTGTCGCGACCAACCAGGATCCGAACATCGCCTTCGCCTTCTCGACCTTCTCCGCGTCGACGCCGTCGGTCTATCTCGACATCGACCGCGACAAGGTCCAGACGCTCGGCGTCTCGGTGTCGGACGTGTTCTCGACGCTTCAGGCCATGCTCGGCGGCGCCTACGTGAACGACCTCAACCTGTTCGGGCGCACCTGGCAGGTGAACGTGCAGGGTGACCCGTCCGACCGAAGGAACGTCGAGGACATCCTGCGCATCTTCGTGCGGAACGCGAACGGTGAGATGGTGCCGATGCGCTCGCTCGCCGAGGTCCGGATCGAGGAGGCGCCGCAGACCCTTGCCCGCTACAACAACTACCGCGCCGCGCCGATGCTCGGCTCGGGTGCGGCCGGGGTGTCCTCCGGCCAGGCTCTCGCGGCCGTCGAGGACGTTGCCCGCCGGACGCTTCCCTCGGGCTACGGGTTCGAATGGTCCGACATCTCGTTCCAGGAGAAGCGTGCCGAGGGGCAGATGGCCGCGATCCTCGCGATGGCGGTGCTGTTCGCCTACCTCTTTCTCGTCGGTCTCTACGAGAGCTGGACCATTCCAATTCCGGTTCTTCTTTCCGTCGCGGTCGGCGTGCTCGGCGCGTTCATCGGCATCATGGTCGCGAAGGCGCCGCTCGACCTCTATGCGCAGATCGGCCTCGTCGTGCTGATCGCGCTCGCGGCGAAGAACGGCATCCTGATCGTCGAGTTCGCGAAGGAACAACGCGAGAAGGGCGTGCCGCTGCTCGAGGCGGCGACGGAGGGCGCGCGGCTTCGCTTCCGCCCGGTGATGATGACCTCCTTCGCCTTCATCCTCGGCCTCGTGCCCCTGGTGACGGCGCAGGGCGCGGCGGAGATCGCGCGGCGGAACGTGTCGATCGGCGTGTTCGCCGGCATGATCGCCGCCTCCGCCGTCGGCATCTTCGTCATTCCGATGCTGTACGTGTTCTTCCAGGGATGGCGCGAGCGCATCAAGGGCTGGTTCGGGAGCAAGGCCAAGCCGGCGGAACACGCGCCCGGCGAGTAGCGCCCGCCCGCTTCCTGATCGCGCTTACGTCAAGCGCGCGACCCGCGCGCGGCCGCTTATGCGGCAAGCCCAGCCCGCGGAGCGGGTGCCCGGCGCCTGAGGGCATCGATCACGAGATCTCTCGGATCAGCTTGCGCAGCACCGCGCCCTGGAAGGCGTTGAAGTCCTCGGCGGCGATCATGAATGCGCCTGGGCCGCCGATCACGAAGTCCTGGTAGTACTGGTCGAGCGCCATGTTCTGCGGCCGCCCGAAGGGCGAACGGTCGTTCAGGATGGGCAGGCCGTTGATGGTGATGCCGGCATCGACGGCGAGGTCGCGCATCAGCGTCACCGGCCCGCCGGAGTTGTTGACCCCGTCGCCGGAGATGTCGATCACCTTGCGCGTGCCTTCGAACGGCGCATCGTTGAGCGCGCGCATCGATGCCTCGATGGCGCCGAAGATGGAGGTCCAGTTCATCGAGACGCGCGGCGCGGCGGCGAGCTGGTCGCCCCATCGGTTGGCCGTGCCCGCACCGTCGATCCGCGTCCAGGGGATGACGACACGCTGATAGTCTGCCGAGGCCCATTCGAGATAGAGCACGCCGATCGCACCCAGCGTGCCGCTCCTGATCGCCGAGATGACGCGGTTGTCGACCATCGCGGAGCGATAGCCTTCGCGCTGCAATTTCGCCTCATCCTCGTCGATCGAGCGGCTGACATCGACGGCGAGCACGAGAAGCATGTCCACCGGCTCTTCGCTCGCATGTGCGGGTCGAGCCGCCGCGAAGGCGGGCAATCCGGCGAGCAGGGCTCGGCGCGTCGCACGCATAAGTAGAACGCTACCAGAGGCGGCCGGGCGATTGCCAGCGAGTCGGCACGCCGCGGCATGGCGATCGCGCGAGGTCAGTCCGCGGCGTCGTCGGTCCTGAGATCGTCGGGCGGCGGCGCGATCTCCGTGCCAGGCTCGGCGCCGACGAGTTCCGCGAGCCGCTCGAGGCGTCGCCACACGCTGTCGCCGGCGAACACCCCGCCGCCCTGAGACAGCCGGAGCACCAGGCGCCCGCCTTCGCGCCGCAGCCCCGTGAGTGCGAGGAGCCGCGCCGACCCGCCAGAGAGCGTGTAGGCGAGCCGAAGCGCGGCGCCGACGATCTCGGCACGCTGCGCGGCTGCGGCATCGAGCAGGACGCGCGCCGGCGCGAGCCAGGGCTGGTCAGGCTCGGCCTCGTGGCGCATTGCCACGACGAGCGCGAGGAAGGCGCGGGCGTGATGATCGAGCCCGATGCCCGGCTGGCGCAGCATGCGCAGGAAGGCCTGCTCGGCCTTGTAGTCGGGGTGCTCGTGCGCGCCGATGTCGCTCACCCAGCATGCCGCCTCGCGCAGCCGCCTCTCCTGCGGGGTCTCTGTGGGGAAGAGCGGCGCGGTCCACTCGACCAGCTCGGGCGGAAGCATGCCGCCGCGCCCGAATCGTGCATTCAGCTCGCGCCCCGCGGCGATCAGCGGGTCCTCCGCGCGCACTGCCGGCGGCAGCCTTCCGGCGAACCAGCCCTCGCGCATGCCGTTTGCGCTGAACACCACGCGGCGTGCCTGCGAGACGCGGAGGAGCCGCCGCAGAACCACCGCGGCGAAGGGCAGGCCGTCGACGCGCCTGCGGCTCAGCCCCTGGATGCGCTCGAGCGTGCGTTTCGAAAGGTTGGTCACCACGCTCGTGAGGTCGCGCGCCTCCTCCTTCGGCAGCGTGTAGTGGTGCACGATCGCGAGCGGATAGCCTGTCTGGCCGATATGGATCCGGGCGAGCGCGCGCCAGGCGCCGCCGACGAGGTAGAGGTCCCGCCCCGCGCCCTCGCGCAACCACGGAATGGAGATGAGCGCTTCCTCGGCGATGGCGCGCGCGCGCACCACATCGCCGCCAGCCTGCTCGGAAAGGCGGATCACGCCGAGCGGAAGCGTTGCCGAATCGACCACAGCGCCATCGCGGATGTGCACGAGCTCGAGACTTCCCCCGCCGAGATCGCCGAGCACGCCATCGGCGTCGGGAATGCCGCACAGCACGCCCTCTGCCGAGAGCTGCGCCTCCTGCTGCCCCGTCAGCACGCGGATGGAGAGGCCGCGGAACCGCCGGCGCAGCATCGCCACGTAGTCCTCGCCGTTCGTCGCATCGCGCACCGCGGCGGTGGCGAGAACCTCCAGCGGGTCGGCCCCCATCGAGCGGGCGACCGCGACGTAGCGTTCGAGCACGAGGATGGAATGGGCGATCGCGTCCTCGTTCAGCTTGCCGCTCGCCTGCAGGCCGCGGCCCAGGCCGAGGATCGCCTTCTCGTTGAAGATCGCCGATGGGTTCCGCGCCAGGCCCTCGAACACCACGAGACGCACCGAGTTCGAGCCGAGATCGACCACGCCCGCGCGGCGCGGCGGCGCCTCCGCGTCCCTTGGCTCAGTCCTGCGCGACACGGTCCTGCCGTTCGCGCAGCGGCGTGACCGAGACGGTCGCCGGCCCGTGCAGCGCGCTGCCGCGGCCGGAGAGGGAGGGGTTCGTCATGAAGTATTCGTGCGCGGAGAAGGCACCATCGGCGGCCTCGACGCGGCGGTAGGTGCCGTCCGGCCCCAGCGTCCAGGACTGCGCCTCGTCCTTGAGGTTCACGACCATGATCTGGTCGAGGATCTGGGCATGGACGGTGGGGTTGTGGATCGGGGCCATCACTTCGACGCGCCAGTCCATGTTGCGCGCCATCCAGTCGGCCGAGGAGATGAACACGGCCGCCTCGCGCGACGGCAAGGGGTGGCCGTTGCCGAAGGCGAAGATGCGCGCGTGCTCGAGGAAGCGGCCGACGATGCTCTTGACGCGGATGTTCTCCGAAAGACCCGGAACGCCGGGCCTGAGGCAGCAGATGCCGCGGCAGACGATCTCGATCCGCACGCCCGCCTGCGACGCGGCGTAGAGCGCGTCGATCAGCTTCTCGTCGACGAGCGAGTTCATCTTCAGCCAGATCGTGCCCGGCTTGCCCGCCTCGACGAACGCGACCTCCCGCGCGATCAGCTCCTCGAGCCTGGGGCGGATGGTCAGCGGGGCGAAGGCGAACGCATCCATGCGCGCGGGCTGTGCATAGCCTGTCATGAAGTTGAAGAGCCTCGCGGCATCGCGCGTCAGGTCCGGGTCGCAGGTGAAGAAGGAGAGGTCGGTGTACACCCGGGCCGTGTAGGGATGATAGTTGCCCGTGCCGACATGCGCGTAGGAGCGGAGCGAGCTTCCCTCGCGCCGCACCACGAGCGAGAGCTTGGCGTGCGTCTTGAGCTCGATGAAGCCGTAGACGACCTGCACGCCGGCCGCTTCCATCTCTCGCGCCCAGCGTATGTTCAGCTCCTCGTCGAACCGCGCCTTCAGCTCGACCATGGCCGTGACGATCTTGCCGTTCTCCGCCGCCTCGATGAGCGCGCGCACGATCGGGCTGTCGCGGCTCGTGCGGTAGAGCGTCTGCTTGATCGCGACGACGGAGGGGTCGCGCGCGGCCTGGCGAAGGAACTGCACCACCACGTCGAAGCTCTCGTAGGGGTGGTGGACGACGATGTCCTTGTGGCGGATCGCGGCGAAGCAGTCGCCGCCGAAATCACGGATTCGCTCGGGAAAGCGCGCGGTGTAGGGCGTGAACAGCAGGTCGGGCCGGTCGTCGACGATGATCTGCTTGAGGTCGGCCACGCCGAGGATGCCTTCGACGGCGAACACCTCGGCACGCGAGGCGTCGAGCTCGTCGGTCACGAACTCGAGGAGGTCGGCCGGCATGTCGGTGTTCACCGAGAGGCGGATCACCTTGCCGCGGCGGCGGCGCTTGAGTGCCGATTCGTAGGAGCGGACGAGGTCCTCCGCCTCTTCCTCGAACTCCACGTCGCTGTCGCGGATCAGCCGGAAGAAGCCCTTGCCGGTGAGGCGGTAGCCCGGGAACAGCCTGTCGAGGAACAGCCCGATCGCGTCCTCGAGCAGGAGGAAGCGGATCTGCCGCCCGTCGCCCGGGGCCGGAAGCCGGATGAACCGCTCGACCTGGGTGGGGATCGGCAGGAGCGCGCGCATCGCCGTGCCGTCCTCGGCATGCGCGAGCTTCAGCACCATCACGAGGCCCAGCGAGGGGATGAAGGGGAACGGGTGCGCCGGGTCGATCGCCAGGGGGGTAAGGACGGGGAAGATCCGTTCCATGAACACCTGGTCGAGCCAGGATCGGTCGTCCTCCACGAGCTCGGAGGTGTCGATCACGGCGAGGCCGGCCTCGCGGAGGGGGCCGCTGAGAGAGAGCCAGACGCGCTGCTGCTCCTCGATCAGTCCCTGGGCCGCGACGTGGATCTCGGCAAGCTGCTGCAGGGGTGAGCGGCCATCGGGGCTCGCCTTGGCGATGCCCGCCGCCGCCTGGCCCACGAGGCCGGCGACGCGGACGGAGTAGAACTCGTCGAGGTTCGAGGCAGAGATCGAGACGAACCGCACCCGCTCGAGGAGCGGATGGCGGGGGTTGTCCGCCTCCTCGAGCACGCGCGTATTGAAGGCGAGCCAGGAAAGCTCCCGGTTGATGAACCGGTCGGGGCTCGAGGTCGGGTCTGGGCGGGGGGGCGTGTCCTCGTCCGCCCCGCCGGTCTCGATGCGCCTGGCGACCTCACGCACGCGGGCCATCCTTCTGTCTCCTGCAGGTACGGAGCGTGACCCTACCCCAGCGGGCCTTCCCGGCGCGAGGGAGGGTGCTCCGGCGCCATCGAATTGTCATCGCTGCCCGCCTCTGGCGCGGCATGTCCGGTCGCTGCCATCGCGCGGGCGAGGGCCTCGGCTGCCATCGGCCGGGTGACGGCGCGTGCCGCGGCGAGGGAGCCGGCGTCGAGCTCCGCCGCAAGGGCATGAATGGTCGAGAAGTCGCGCGGCGCGCGCAGCACCAACCAGGAGAGAAGGTCGGGGCGCAGCGTTGTGCCCCGGTCGGCCAGGTGCTTGGCGAGAACGGCCTCGAGCAGGCTCTCGTCTGGCGCGGCGATCGCCACCGAGGCGGTCGCGGCGAGGCGCGAGCGAAGGTCGGGAAGGCTCGCCCGCCAGCGCCCTGGCGGGTCACGGGCGGTCATCAGCAGGCTGGCGCGGCGTTCCGAGGCGGCGTTGATGAGATGCAACATCGCCCGGCCCTGCGGCGCGGCATCGGCGTCTTCCACGAGCACCGCGCCCGCTTCGGTGCAGAGGCCAAGGGCGGCTTCCGGCTCGGCCTCGGCCAGGGCGGCGCCGGTCGTGACCGCCGCCTTGGCCCGGCCTTGCCAGATCGCTGCGAGGTGGCTCTTGCCGCTTCCCTCCGGTCCCCAGAGCACGAGCCTGCCCGACGGCCAGCCTGGCCAGCGTGCGAGCCACGCGCGCGCCTCCTCGTTCGCGGCGCCCGGCACGAAGTCTGCCTCCGCAAAGGAACGGCCGGGCACGAAGGGCAGCGGAAGCTGCCCCGTTTTTCCGCCTCCGGCCATTCAAGGATTGCGGTCGTGGAAGAGAGAGCTCGCCAAGTAGCGGCGCAGCCAGAACCGCGCGATCACCCCGATCGCCGCGGCCGCGGGCACTGCGAGCAGGATGCCGAGGAACCCGAACGCCGCGCCGCCTGCGAACAGGGCGAAGATTACCCAAACGGCGTGAAGCTGGACCCTGTCCCCGAGAAGGCGTGGGTAGATGATGTAGCCCTCGACCGTCTGGCCGATGACGAAGATCGCCGCCACGACCGCGACCTCCTGCCAGGTCGCATACTGGGCGAGCGCCATGCCGACGCCGAGCACGAAGCCGGTGAGCGTGCCGACATACGGGATGAAGCTGATGATCCCCGCCGTCAGCCCGACGATCAGGCCAAGCTCGAGCCCGGCAAGCGTCAGCGCCACGGCATAGAAGGAGCCGAGAAGGAGGCAGACGATCGCCTGGCCGCGTACCCAGGCGGCGAGGATGCGGTCGATCTCCCCGGCGAGCAGCCGCACCGTCGGCAGGTAGCGGCGCGGCACCCAGCCATCGATCGCGGCGATCATGCGTGGCCAGTCGCGCAGCAGGTAGAAGGCGACGACCGGGGTGACGACCGCGAGCGCGGCAACGTTGAAGAGCCGCGCCCCGCCGCCGATCAGCGTGCCGACCGCGCCGGCGAGCCAGCCGAGCATGCTTGCCGCCTGGCCGACGGCCAATTCGCGAAGCCGCCTGTCCACCAGTTCCGGCCCGAGCCTGTCGGCGAGCCAAAGCAGGCTCTCGGTGATCAGCGCCCGGATGGCGGTGACGTAGTCCGGCAGCCGCGCGACCAGGATGGTCAGCTGCGCGAGCAGCAGCGGGTAGAACAAGAGCAGGAACAGAACGAACAGCGAGAACACGCCCGCGACGAGCAGGATCGCCGCAAGCCCCCGCGGCACGCCGACCGCCTCGAGCCTGTCGGCCAGCGGGTCGAGAAGGTAGGCGATCAGCGCGGCCACGACGAAGGGGAGGAGGATCGAGGCGAAGAGGTAGAGGGCAAACAGCACCAGGGCGATGCCAGCGGCGAGCGCGATCAGCCTCTGCCTGCGCATGCGCTCGTCAGGGCGCGGGTCGGGCCCAAGCGCCTGCCCGCCGCCCGGATCGGTGACTGGGGGCGGGGCCTCGCGCAGGCTCATCCCGCCGCTCCGCCGCCCCTGACCCAGCGCAGCGCGTAGCCTATGCCCGAGGCCAGCGTGCTCGCCGCCACCCCCCAGACGAGCGCGTCGATCACCGCTGGGCCGGGCACGGCGTAGGCCTCATGCAGAAGGACGATGGCGGCGAGCGCGATCTGCAGCGCGGTGTTCACCTTGCTGACCGGCAGCGGCGCGATCTCCGGCGGCGAGCCGAGAACGTACAGAACGAGGATGCCGCCGACGATGAAGATGTCGCGGAACACGACGAGGATCACCAGCCAGTCGGCCAGCTTCGCCGTCAGCCCGAGCGTGACGTAGACGGACACGAGCAGCGCCTTGTCTGCCACCGGGTCGAGCACGGCGCCGACGGCGGTCTGCGCGTTGAAGCGCTTGGCGATGTAGCCGTCCACCGCGTCGGAGACGCCGGCGGCGACGAACAGCCAGAAGGCCAGCACCATCTCGTGCTTGAGGATCAGCCAGACCGCGAGCGGCACGGCGCACAGCCGCGCGAGCGTGATGGCGTTGGGGATGGAGATCATGCCGCCCCCGCGCGCTGGCTGTCCCGCGTCAAGGGCCGCGCCGCCTCACGGCGCCGGTGCGAGGCCGAGGGTCAGCCCGCCCGCCCCCTCGGACAGCCTGAGCCCGGCGGATTGCAGCGCGGAGGCGGCCGACGCCTGCCCGCCCGGCACGCTCAGGGCAAGCCGCGCCTCCCGCCGGGACAGGGCGATCACCTCGTACCCGCCGATCGACGGCGCGCCGGCGAGGCGGCGGCGGATCTCCACCCAGTCCTGCAGCCCCGACAGGGGGGCGACCACCTCGACACGCCCGGCCGTGCCGCCGGCCGGACGGGCGGCGAGCAGCCCACGCACCCGCTCGGGCCGGAAGAACACGTTCAACGTCGCGGCATAACGGGTGAGCCCGATCTGCTCGTTCTCGACCTCGTAGCTCTCGACGAGACGCTCGATCTCCTCCCCGCTCACGCCGGAGAGGCGGGCCGCGTCGCCAGGCGATTCGCGGGCCAGCAGCGCCTGCCAGGCCGAGCGGAGGCCGCCGGCGATGGCCCGCTCGCGGGCGGCGGTGGCGGTGTCGGCCGTCGCTTCGGCCGGCACGCCGCGGACCGCGAAGC
>NZ_VFAC01000021.1 GCF_007644105.1 Elioraea rosea
GCTCCCCCGGTGCGACGCCGAGCCCTTCGCCGAGCCGGTGCGCGAGGCCGCGCAGCGACGCCTCGATCGACCCCGCTGCCCGAAGCGCGACGAGAGGGGCGAGCGTCCGCGCGATCAGCCCGCCGAGCCAGGCGGCGATGCGGCGGCGGATGCGCTCGCGCTGGGCGCCGTCGAGGAAGTCTCCGCCCGGAACGACGACGAGCGGCCGCAGCGGGTCGGCGCCGGCGGCGAGCCGGGCCACCTCCGCCCCGCGCCAGGCGATGCGGGAATTGCCTGTGAGCGAGAACGCTTCGTCCCCCTCACCCTCGAGGGCGGCGACGCGACGGGGGATCTCTCCGGCCAGCGCGCGGCGCGCGGCACGCAGCACGGCCTGCCTGCCCACACCGGACGCCTCCGGGTCGGGGTGGAAGGTGAAGCCCTCGACGCGGCCGACGCTGTGGCCCTCCACCACCACCGCGCCGTCACGCGTGACGGCAGACAGAAGCTCCTCCTCCGCCCCCGCGTCGAGGCGCCGGATCAGGTGCGCGGCGCGGCGGTCGACGAAGCGGGCCGTCAGGCGCTCGTGCAGCGCATCGGAGATCCGGTCCTCGAGCGCGCGCGTTGCCGCCTGCAGCGCCTGGGCATCCTCCACCCAGCCCGGGCGCGAGGCGACATAGGCCCAGACGCGCACGCCGGAGATGCGTGCCATCAGCGTGTCGAGGTCGCCATCCGTGCGGTCGAGCGCGGCGAGCTGGGTCGTCACGAACGAGGCGGCAAGCCGGTGCGGCGGGGCGCGCAGCGCGTGGAAGATGCGGCCGCAGAGCCTTGCGTGGCTGTCGTCTCCGAGGCGGCGATAGTCCGGCACCTGGCAGGCATCCCAGAGCAGGTGCAGCAGCTCGCGCGAGATCGCTGCCTCGCGGATATCGGCGTCGCGCGCGAGGAAGGCGAGTGCTAGGTGATCGGCGGCGTCCACGCCGCGTACGAGGCCCGCGCCGGGGCTCGGCCGTTCGAGCGAGGCGAGAAGCGCGTCGAGGCTCGAGAAGTCGAGCGTGGGGTTGCGCCAGTAGAGATGGTCGAGCGGGTCGAAGCGGTGGTCCTCGATCGCCCCGGCGAGCTCGGGGGAGAGGGCGGGGGCGTCGGCGGTGGTGCCGAAGGTGCCGTCTGCCATGCCGCGCCCGGCGCGGCCGGCGATCTGGGCAAGCTCGGTCGCGTGCAGAAGTCGCGGGCGGTGGCCGTCGAACTTGGCGAGGCCGGCGAAGGCGACATGGTTGATGTCCATGTTCAGCCCCATGCCGATCGCGTCGGTCGCGACCAGGAAGTCGACCTCCTTGGCCTGGTACATCGCGACCTGGGCGTTGCGGGTTCGTGGGCTGAGCCGGCCCATCACCACCGCGCAGCCGCCGCGCCTCCGCCGCAGCGCCTCGGCGATCGCGTACACCTCCGCGGCGGAGAAGGCGACGATGGCCGAGCGTGGCGGCAGGCGGGTGAGCTTGGCCGGCCCGGTGTGGGTGAGCTTCGACAGGCGCGGGCGCGTCTCCACCTCCGCCTCCGGCACCAGGCGGCGGAGGAGCGGGCGGATCGTCTCCGCCCCGAGCACCATCGTCTCGTCCGTTCCCCGCGCGTGCAGCAGCCGGTCGGTGAAGACGTGGCCGCGGTCGGGGTCGGCGCAGAGCTGGATCTCGTCGACCGCGACGAAGGAGAACCTCCGATCGAGTGGCATCGCCTCGACCGTGCAGCAGAACCACCGCGCCGTGGGCGGGACGATCTTCTCCTCGCCGGTGACGAGCGCGACCTTGGCGGGCCCGACGCGCGCGGCGATGCGGTCGTAGTTCTCGCGGGCGAGAAGGCGGAGGGGGAAGCCGATGACCCCGGTGGCGTGCGCCAGCATGCGCTCGACCGCCAGGTGGGTCTTGCCGGTGTTGGTCGGGCCCAGCACCGCGCGCACGCGCGGTCGGTCGAGGTCGCCGCCGGTCATGGGGTCACTCTGGACGGAGGGTGCGGGGTTTCGCAACTGCGCCGGCAGCGGGCGGCGCCCGCGCGAGGCGTTTCTCTCATGCTGTCGCCGGCAGCGGGCGGAGCCCGCGCGAGGCGTTTCTCTCATGCTGTCGCCGGCGGCGGGCGGAGCCCGCGCGAGGCGAAACTTCTACTTCAGCGCCAGGTTCCCGGTGCCGACGACCGGGCCAAGGTTCCTGCCCTGCAGGATCAGGGCGACGCCGTCGGCCTCGAGGGAGGGGCGGTCGATCGTCACGACCGCCGGCGTCTCCTCCACCACAGCGACGATGCCGGCCTGGCGCACGATATTCGCATGCTCGAGCGTGCGGCCGGCATTCTCGCCCCCGGCAACGAACCCGCCGCCGTGGCGCGTGTAGAGCACCACCCAGAGCTCGAGCGGGATGGCGACATCGGCCACCTTCGGCACCGAGATCACGAAACGCTCGGTTCCCGCCATCTCGCGGCTGATGGCGAGCGCCACGGTCGGCGCCGCGTCGGCGAGGAGGCGCTCGATCCGCGGCCCGTCGCTGCCGACGACGGCGGAGGAGCCTTGGACGACAAGCTGCGGCGTGTAGATGCTGCGGCTCCGCATCGCCCTGGCGTAGCCGCGCTGGCGCCGCGCGCTCGCCGGAATGGCGTAGGGGTCGGACCAGCCCATGTGGTCCCAGTAGGCGACGTGGAAGGAGAGGACGAGCAGGTCGTCCCGCGCGGCGAGCGAGGCGAGCAGCCTGTCGGCCGGCGGACAGGCCGAGCAGCCCTGGCTCGTGAAGAGCTCGAGCAGGATGGGGCCGCGCGCCTCTACCCGCTCCGATGCCTCGGCGACGGCGGGTGCGATCTGCGCACGCGCCAGCCCCGATGACATCAGGGCGGCGGCGAGGGTGCAGACAAGTGTGGCGGCGAGGCGGACCATGCGGACGATATCGTGCTTGGAACGTCAGGCGCTTCCAACGCAAACGCGCGTGATGGACACACTTTTCCCGTCTAGGGTGTGGCGCGTGAGCAACGTCTGCCCGTGAGCACCGACAGCACGGCCGCGCGGCGGCTTGCCCTCTACTACGCCGCGGTGTTCGCCGGCCCGGGCGTAACGCTCCCCTTCCTGCCGGCCTTCCTAGCCCTTCAAGGCCTCGCGCCATCGGAAGTTGCAGCCGCGCTCGCCGCGCAGCAGATCGCGCGGCTTCTCTCGGGCCCGTTGATCGGCCGCGCGGCAGACGGCACGGGGCGGCGCGCGCTCGTCGCGGCGCTCTCCGCCGCTGCGGCGGCGGCATCCTCGCTTCTGCTTCTCGCGGCACCAGGTCCGCTCACGCTCGCCATGGCATGCGCGCTGACCGGCGCGCTTGCCGCCCCGCTCGTCCCGCTCGGCGATGCGCTGGCGCTGCGGGCCGCCTCGCTCGGCCTCTGCGATTTCGGGCGCGTGCGCAGCATCGGATCGATCTCGTTCATCGCAGGCACGCTCGCGGGCGGGGTGGCCGTGCGGCACCTTGGCGCAGGCATCGTGCCCTGGGCGATGGCAGCGGGGTACGTGGCGACGTCCGCCTCGGCGCTCATGCTGCCCGGCCTCGGCACCGCGCGGGCGAAGGGGCGCGGCCTCGGCCTTGGCCTGCTCCGCAACCGCAGGTTCCTGCTCCTGCTCCTCGCCTCCGGGCTGACGCAGGGCAGCCACGCGATGCATTACGGCTTCTCCGTCCTCTGGTGGCAGAGGGCGGGGATCGGGCCGGACGTCTCGGGCGTGCTCTGGACCGTCGGCGTGGTGGCCGAGATCGCCCTGCTGATGGGGGCGCGGGACATCGCCGGCCGGGCCGGGGCTGCGGGGCTGCTGGCGATCGGGGCGGCCGCGGGCGTGCTGCGCTGGTCCGTGACGGCGGCGACGGTCGAGCCCTGGCTGCTCGCCTCGCTCCAGCTCCTGCATGCGCTGACTTTCGGCGCGACGATGCTCGGGGCCGCGGGGATGATCGCCCGGCTCGTGCCGCCCGAGCTCGGCGCGACGGCACAGACGCTGCACGCCGCGTTCGGGCCGGGGCTCGCGACGATGCTTCTGACGGCGGCGAGCGGCCCCCTCTACGCCCGGTTCGGCGGCCTCGCGTTCCTGGCCATGGCCGCCGCCTGCGCCGCCGCCCTCATCCCCGCAGCACTGCTGGCACGACGGGGTGACACTTCACGATAGGGAAGACGCAGAGAGATGGCCCAGCCACGGCAAGTATCGGGCCATCTCTCACTTCTTCTCGACATTCCAGAACACCATGACCGGCGCGGCGAGCACGCCCTCGATGTTCGCGCGGCGGGCATAGGGCACATCGGCCTGGCCGAGGACGATGTAGGGCTGCATCTCGGCGAGGCGCCGCTGGAGCTGCTCGGCGATGCGCTTGCGGTCGGCGTCGTTCGTCGCGTCGATGAAGGCGGCGCGCAGCTTCTCCGCCTCCTCGTCGCACGGCCAGCCTGCCCAGTTGCGCCCGTCGCAGGACATGTTGGTGCCGATGTTGGTCAGAGGGTGGAACATCGTCGCACCCGACGCGCCGGTCACGAACAGGTTGTAGCCGCCCTGGTCGGGCGGGTCCTTCCTCGGCTGGCGGGTGATCACCGTGCCCCAGTCATTGTACTGAAGGTCGACGTTCATACCCGCCTGGCGCATCCCGGCAGCGACCACCTCGGCCATGCGCCCGATCCAGGGAATGTCGTTGGTGGTGACGAAGACGAGCCGCTCGCCGCGATAGCCTGCCTCGGCCATCAGCGAGCGCGCGCGCTCGATGTTCGGCGTGGCGTAGGCGTCCGACCCGGCCTCGGAGGCATAGGCGGTGCCGCAGACGAAGAACGCGCCGCAGCGCTTCCACCACCGCTCGTCGCCGAAGCCCGCGGCCATCGCGTCGGCCTGGTTCACGACGTAGGCGAGCGCAAGCCGGGCGCGCGGGTCGTTGAACGGGGCGTGCAGGGAGTTCGGCCGGAGCATGCCCTGGGTGCCGAGCGTGTTCAGCCGGTCGACCACCGTGCCGCGCTGGCGCGACACCACCGGAACGAGATCGGTCGCGACCTGTTCCCAGATGTCGATCTCGCCCGCCTGCATCGCCGCCGCCACCGTCGAGGCATCGGGGATGTTGCGCCACTCGACGCGATCGACCTTCACCACGCGCCCGCCTGCGAGCCCGCTCGGCGGCTCGGAGCGCGGCCGGTAGTCGAGGTTCTTCTCGTAGACGACCCGCTGGCCGGCCATCCACTGCTCGCGCACGAAGCGGAACGGGCCGGAGCCGACGGTGGTGCTGATCGGCGTTCCGGCATCGGTGCGCGCATCCTCCTCGCGCATGATCGCCGGGATCTGCCCGACCGCGGAGCCGAGCGCGTAGGTCATCAGCCCGAAGGGGCGCTTCAGGACCATCGTGAACGTCTTGTCGTCGACGATGTCGAGCGAGGCGAGCGCGTCGCCGAGCCGCGACCCCACCGTGTCGCGCGACATCCACCGCCGAAGCGAAGCCGCGACATCGCGCGTCGTCACCGGCTTGCCGTCATGGAAGGCGAGGCCATCGCGCAGCGTGAAGCGCCATGTGAGCTGGTCGTCGCTGACCGACCAGGTATCGACCATCTGCGGCTGCGGCGTGAGCGACTGGTCCCATGCGAACAGCGTCTCGTAGATCATCAGCCCGTGCATGCGGGTGATGACCACCGAGACGGCGACGGGGTCGAGCGTGCGGAGGTCGGCATGCGGAACGACCCGCAGGACCGACTGCGCCGAGGCGGGCAAGGCGATGCCCGCCGCGAGCCCTGCGGCCAGCAGCGTGGAACGAAGGGTCATGCGGCTTCTCCCGAGAGGTGCGGCGACGGATAGGGCGCGGTCAGACGCGGCGGAAGTCCAGCACGCGACAGCGGTTCGTGACAACCCGCGCGCGATCGCCGTCGAACTGGACGCAGGGCCGTTGCGCCCATGGACCGTCGCTTCGCCGGAACAGCGCGCGCCCGGCCCCGAGCGGCGTGAGCGGCAGAACCGACCGGAGCGGCCCGGCGCCCGTCGTCAGCGTCGCGCCGCTCGCATCGACGACGAAGGAGCTTCCGACCGTCTCGTTCCGCCAGCGGCCTGACCAGGCCGGGTCGCAGCGCGCGTCGGGCGCGATCGGGGCGAAGCGGCGCCTTGCGTGGTTGATCTCGCCCGCGATTGCCTCGCCTTCCTGCCTCAGCCTGATCCACATGTAGGGGCTGCGCGAGACGGCCCAGCGATCTTCCCCGGCATAGAGGCGCTCGGTGGCGCCGAGGAACGTGACCGTGTCGGCGGCGACCTCGACCCAGTACGGCCCGCCCTCGGCATCGGCGTAGAGGCCCGGGCGAAGCGTGTCGGGCGGAACGGGCGGGGCCTGGGTGAAGCCGCGGCCGGCCGCCATCACCGCGAGCGCGAGGCCGAGGCTGTCGGTCTCCTCCCGGTTGGTCAGGACGACGACGCCGGCGTCCAGATCGCGGCTGACCAGGACGTGGTTCTTGAAGCCGGGAAGCGAGCCGCCGTGGCCGAACAGGATGTCGGGCCCGAGAGGCGACCGCCCGAGGCCGAGCCCGTAGCCCGTGCTGCGCCCATCGGTCAGCCTGCGCGGGGCGGAGAGCTGGTCGAGCACCCCGGCAAGCGGTCCCTCCCCGGCGAGCAGCGCGGCGCACCAGCGCGCGAGATCATTCGCCGAGCCGGCCAGCCCGCCCGAGCCCGAGAAATGCGGCCCGTAGCGCCCCTCGCGCCAGGCGCCCGCTGCGTCCTTCCAGTAGCCGCGCGCGAGGCCGGGGACAGGGTCCGTCCAGTCATCGGGGAAGTGCGTCGCCGCCATGCCGAGCGGCGCGAAATAGGCCTCGCGCCAGGCCTCGCCGACCGGGCCGCCGAGGCGCTTCTCCAGCACGTGCTGCATCAGCCGGTAGCCGGTATTCGTGTAGGAGATCTCCGCCCCTTGCGGGTAGTTCAGCCCCGGCAGGCGGGCGACGAGCTGGAACAGCATCGACCGCGACATCGCCGCGGTCGGCGGAACGTGGCACTGCCAGGCAGCCTCCATCGCATCCGGCAGGCCCGACGTCATGTCGAGGGCGCGGCCGATGGTGACGGCGCCGACGGTCTCCGGGAGCTCGGGAAGGTGCGTGCCGAGCGTGTCGTCGAGCGGCAGTCGGGCGCGGAGGGTGAGCGCGGCGAGAACCTGCTTGGTGATCGAGGCCCAGCGGAACGCCGTGTCGGGCACGATGGGTTCGCGGGTGTTGAGGTCGGCGAAGCCGCCGCAGGCGGCGTGCGTAGGCCCGTTCCGGTCGAGCAGGATGATCGCCCCGCCCGGCCCGCCCTCGCCGGTCCAGGCGGCGGCGAGGCCTTCGGCGTGGGCGGCGGCAGCTTCGGAATCGAAATGGTTCATGCACGGCAAACCTCGCGCGCCGTGAAGAAAAAGAAAAGGGGGGCGGATGCCCCCCTTTCCAAAAAAAGCCGCGACAGACGTGAGGCGTCAGGCCGCCTTTGCCATCCCCCGCAGCACGTACTGGAGGATGCCGCCGTGGCGGTAGTACTCGACCTCGTCGAGCGTATCGACACGGCAGAGAACCGGCACGCGATCCACCGTCCCGCCCGGGCGGTGGATGACAAGGGAAAGCTCCATCCGCGGCTTCAGTGCCGTCAGCCCCTCGACGTCGAGCAGTTCCTCGCCGGTGAAGCCGAGCGTCCTGCGGTCCATCCCCTCCTTGAACACGAGCGGCAGCACGCCCATGCCCACGAGGTTGGAGCGGTGGATTCGCTCGAAGCTCTGCGCGATCACCGCCTTCACGCCGAGAAGCATCGTTCCCTTCGCCGCCCAGTCGCGCGAGGAGCCGGTGCCGTATTCCTTGCCGCCGATGACGACGAGCGGCACGCCCTCGGCCTTGTAGCGCATCGCCGCGTCATAGATCGGCAGCACCTCGCCCGAGGGGTGGTGCTTGGTGATGCCGCCCTCGATGCCGGGAACCATCTCGTTCTTGATGCGGATGTTGGCGAAGGTGCCCCGCATCATGACCTCGTGGTTGCCGCGGCGCGCGCCGTAGCTGTTGAAGTCGCGCTGCTGTATCTGCCGCTCGACCAGGTACTCGCCTGCCGGAGAGGTCTTCTTGATCGAGCCGGCCGGAGAGATGTGGTCGGTCGTGATGCTGTCGGCGAGAAGGGCGAGGATGCGCGCGCCCCTGATGTCGGTGACGTCGCCCACCGCCATCGTCATGCCCTCGAAATAGGGCGGATTCTTCACGTAGGTCGAGCCGTCGTTCCAGCGATAGGTCTCGCCGCCATCGACGGCGATCGACTGCCACTGCTTCGGGCCCTTGAACACGTCGCCGTAGCGCGACTGGAACATCTGGCGCGTCAGCGTGCCGTGCACCGTGTCGGCGATCTCCTTGTTCGACGGCCAGATGTCGCGGAGATAGACGGGCTTGCCGTCCTTGCCGGTGCCGAGCGGCTCGGTCGCGATGTCGATGTTCATCGTGCCGGCGATGGCGTAGGCGACGACGAGCGGCGGCGAGGCGAGGTAGTTCGCGCGGACGTTCGCGTGCACGCGGCCCTCGAAGTTGCGGTTGCCCGAGAGCACGGAGGCGACGACGAGCTTGCCGTTCTCGATCGCATCCACGATCGGGTCGGCGAGCGGGCCGGAATTGCCGATGCAGGTGGTGCAGCCATAGCCAACGAGGTTGAAGCCCATCGCGTCGAGATCGACCTGCAGCCCCGCCTTCTCGAGATACTCGGTGACGACCTGGCTTCCCGGAGCGAGGGAGGTCTTCACCCACGGCTTCACCGTGAGCCCCATCTGCCGCGCCTTCCGCGCCACGAGGCCGGCGGCGACCATCACGTAGGGGTTGGAGGTGTTGGTGCAGGAGGTGATGGCGGCGATCACTACGTCGCCATGGCCAAGCTCGTAGTTGGTTCCCTCGACCTTCATCTTCTTCGCGACGTCAGCGGGCGCGACGCCGAGCGACTTGGTGAGCTCGTCGGCGAAGGCCTTGGTCGCGTCCTTCAGCAGCACGCGGTCCTGCGGCCGCTTCGGGCCGGCGAGCGAGGGCTGCACGGTGCCCATGTCGAGCTCGAGCGTGTCGGTGAACACCGGGTCGGGAGTGTTCTTCTCCCGGAACATCCCCTGCGCCTTCCAGTACTCCTCGACGAGCGCGATGCGCGCCTCGTCGCGGCCCGAAAGCTTGAGGTAGCCAAGCGTTGCGGCATCGACGGGGAAGAAGCCGCACGTCGCGCCATACTCCGGCGCCATGTTGGCGATGGTCGCACGGTCGGCCACCGTCATCTCGTCGAGGCCGGGACCATAGAACTCCACGAACTTGCCGACGACGCCCTTCTTGCGAAGCATCTGCGTCACGGTCAGCACGAGATCGGTCGCCGTCGCGCCCTCGGGCAGGCGGCCCTTCAGCTTGAAGCCGATCACGTCGGGGATGAGCATGGCGATGGCCTGGCCGAGCATCGCGGCCTCTGCCTCGATGCCGCCCACGCCCCAGCCGAGCACGCCCATGCCGTTCACCATGGTGGTGTGGCTGTCGGTGCCGTAGCACGTGTCCGGATAGGCGATCTCGACGCCGTCGACCGTGTCGGTCCACACCGCCTGGGCGAGGTATTCGAGGTTCACCTGATGGCAGATGCCGGTGCCGGGCGGCACCACGCGGAAGCGGTTGAAGCTGCCCTGGCCCCAGCGCAGGAACACGTAGCGCTCGGCATTCCGCTCGAACTCGACATCGACATTCTTCGTGAAGCTGTCTGCCTTGCCGAACTCGTCGACCATCACCGAATGGTCGATCACGAGATCGACCGGCACGAGCGGGTTCACCTTCTGCGGGTCGCCGCCGAGGCGGATCATGCCGTCGCGCATCGCCGCGAGGTCGACCACGGCAGGAACGCCCGTGAAGTCCTGCATCAGGATACGGGCGGGGCGGAACGGCACCTCCTTGTCGGAGCGCGCGGCATCGAGCCACCCGGCGAGCGCCTTCGCGTCGTCCGTCGTGTAGGTGCGCCCGTCCTCGAAGCGGAGGATGTTCTCGAGAAGGATCTTCAGCGTCACCGGCAGGCGGGCGAGGTCGGTGCCGAGCGCCTTTCCAGCCTCGGGGATCGAGAAGTAGTCATAGCTCTTGCCGCCCGCCGTCAGGGTCCGGCGGGTCTTCAGGCTGTCCTGCCCGATCATTCTCATGGGATTTCGCTCCGCTTCTGACGCGGCGGAGAGGGCGCACAGGGCCCGGCCGCGTTTGCGGGACATGGGCTTACACCATAGGGTTGGGGCCGTCCAACCGCGAAGGATTCGCAACAGTGTTGCAGGCCGAAGACCTCGCCGCCGCCCGCGGCGGGCGGAGCATCTTCGCCGGCGTGAGCTTCACCCTCACGTCGGGCATGGCGCTCACCCTCACCGGGCCGAACGGGGCGGGCAAGACGACGCTCCTCCGCCTGCTTGCTGGGCTCGGGCGCATCGTCGGCGGGAGGCTGCTCTGGAACGGCGCCGACGCGCTGGCCGACCGGGCCGCGCACGCGCGACGCCTCACCCTCGTCGGCCACCAGGACGCGATCAAGACCGCCTTCACCGTGGAGGAGGCGCTGGCGCATGAGGCGCGCATCGCAGGCGTCGATCCGGCGCATGCCGGGGCGGCGATGGTCGCGCTCGGCCTCTCCCATCTCGGCTCTGCGCCGATCCGGATCCTCTCCGCCGGGCAGCGGCGGCGCGTCGCGCTGGCCCGCCTGCCTCTCGCCCGCCGCACGCTCTGGCTTCTCGACGAGCCGACCGTGGCGCTCGACCATGCCGGCGTCGCCGCGCTCGGCGCGGTCATGGCCGCGCATCGCGCCGCGGGAGGCATCATCATCGCCTCGTCGCACCTGCCGCTGCCGCTGCCGAACGCCGCGCAGCTTCGCTTCAACGTCCGCCCGCCAGAGACGGAGGCAGCGTGAGCCCGTTCTGGGGAATGCTCCGGCGGGACCTTGCTCTCGCCCGCCGGAACGCGGGCGACACGCTCGCGGCCGTCGCCTTCTTCCTTCTCGCCGTCGGGCTCTTTCCCTTCGGCGTCGGGCCTGCGCCGGAGCTTCTGGCGCGCATCGCCGCCGGCGTCGTGTGGGTCGCCGCCCTTCTCGCGGCGCTCCTGCCGCTCGACAGGCTGCTCGGCGCCGATTTCGAGGACGGAACGCTCGACCAGGCGATGCTCTCGGGCCTCGACCCGGCGATGGTGGCGGGCGCGAAGGCGGCCGCGCATTGGCTCTCGACGGGCGTGCCGCTTCTGCTCGCCTCGCCGGTTGCGGCGATCATGCTGAACCTGCCGCTCGATGCGCTCCCCGTTCTGGTCGCCGCCCTCGCACTCGGCTCGCTCGTCCTGTCGCTTCTCGGCACGGCAGGCGCGGCGCTCACGCTCGGCGCGCGGCGCGGCGGCGTGCTTCTGCCGCTCCTCGTGCTGCCACTCGCCATCCCCGCGCTGATCTTCGGCGTCGCCGCCGTCGATGCCGCCTTGGGCGGACTCGCGGTTCGCCCGCATCTCGCGATGCTCGCCGCCATGGCCGCCGCCGCGCTGCCGCTGTGCCCGCTCGCCGCAGGGGCGGCGCTCAAGGCGGCGACGGAGTGATGCTCAGCGGAAGGTGAGCGCGAGGCCTTCGAGCGGAATGCCGCTGAAAGCGCTCCGCCATGTCTCTCCAGGGATGGCCGGCATCGCCTCGGTCAACGTCCCGGTTGTCACGATCTCTCCCGGTGCGATCGGCCTCGTCGCGGGGAAGCGGGCGATCTCCTCGACGAGGAAGCGAAGCGCGGAGAGCGGCCCGCCCAGGACGTTGCGGGCATGGCCCTCCACTTCGGTGCCGCCGTGCCGCGCGAGGCGTACGCCGAAGCGCGACAGTGCGTCGAACCAGCCGGCACGATCGTCGTCCACCTCGTGCCAGGGGCCGAGAACCAGCCCGGCATGCACGCCATAGGCGGCGGCCGCATCCGCCGCGCCGAACCGCCAGCCGGGATAGATGGAGAACACGACCTCGAACCCGTGCGCGACGCGATCGACGCAGCCGAACAGCGCCGCTTCGTCCATCCCCGGTGTGGGGGGGCGCGCGAGGTGCAGGACGAGCTCGGGCTCGATCCTAGGCTCGGGAAGGCCGGCGAGATCGAACGTCCCCGCCTCGCCCGCGGCCTGCCGCACGGTCGTGTCGAACATCGGCGCATGGATCGGCCCTGAGATGCCATGGCCTGACCAGACCGCCCGGTTCGTGAAGCCGATCTTGCGCCCCACCGGCCGTTCGCCGCGCGCTTCGCGGAGCGCGGTGAGCGCGGCCGACGCGGCGTAGGCATCGGCGAGGCCGAAGCGGGGAAACCGGGCGGTCAGCGGCTCGACCTGCCGCCCGGCGCCGAGCAGGCCGAGGAGCTCCTGCGCGATCTCCGCGGGAACCGCCCGGTCCGCCACGCCTCACCCCCAGGTGATCGGAAGCGTCCGCGCCTGCTGCACGGCGCTGTAGGAGAGCGGCGCGAACCCGGCCTGGAGGTTGCGGTAGGTGACGTAGCTCTCCGCGATGCGCCGCGTCAGCGCGTCCTGGTCCTCGCGCAGCTCCTTCAGCACCTCGCCCGCGGCGTTGCCGAGCGCGATGATCAGGTCGCGCGGCGCCTCCTTCACCTGCACGCCATGCTTCTCCACCGCCTCCTTCAGCGCGAGCGGGTGGCGGTAGTCGTACTCGGTCAGCCCCTCCATGTAGCTCGCCTGCGCGGCGAAGCGGACGGCCGCCTTCAGGTCGTCCGGCAGCGCGTCGTACTTCGCCTTGTTGACGCCGATCTCCTCCGACGACGAAGGCTCCTGGACGCCGGGGTAGTAGAAGAACTTCGCCACCTGGTGGAAGCCGAGCGTCATGTCGTTCCACGGCCCGATGAACTCGGCGGCGTCGATCGTGCCCGACTGGAGCGCCTGGAAGATCTGTCCCGCCGGAAGCGTGACGACCGAGGCGCCGGCGCGGCGGTACATCTCTCCCCCGAGCCCCGCGTTGCGGTAGCGCAGGCCCCGGAAATCGTCGATCGAGCGGATCTCGCGGCGGAACCAGCCCATGAACTGCGGCCCGGAATCGCCGGCGAGGAAGGGCTTCAGCCCGAACCGCGCATAGGCCTCGTCATATAGCGCCTGGCCGCCGCCCCAGTTCATCCAGCCGACGAGCTCCTGCGCCGTCATGCCGAAGGGGAAGCTTCCGAAGAAGCCGATGCCGCGCAGCTTGCCGAGCCAGTAGGCCGGCACGGCGTGGTACATCTCGGCCGTGCCCTGGCTCACCGCGTCGAACACGCCGAGCGGCGGCACGATCTGCCCCGCGCCGAACACCCGCACGGTGAGCCGCCCGCCGGAGAGGACCGAGATGCGCTCGGCAACCCGGTTGGCAGCGACGCCCGGCCCGGGAAGGTTCATCGGCCAGGCGGTGACCATTCGCCACTCCATCCGCCCCTGGCTGATCGCCGGCGCGGGAAGTGCTGCCGCACCGGCGGCTGCCGCGGCGGCGACGGCGCCACGGCGGGAAATGCTTCGCTTGCTCGTCATGCTCATCCTCTTCTCGCCGCGCCCGGACGTCATTCCGCTGCGCGGCCTTTCCCCTCAAGAAACGGTCCGCTGCCCGCAGTGTAGGGGCGGACGGCGCGCGCCGTCATTCCCCCCGTATCGAGCGCGCGAGCAGCGCCTCGGCAAGGGCCCGGGCCGTGTCGCGCCCGGCGAGCAGGGCGGCGACGGCCTCGGCGATCGGAAGCTCCACGCCATGGCCTGCCGCGCGCGAGACGAGGGCCGGTGCAGTCGCAACCCCCTCGGTCACCCCGGCGCGGCCCGCGAGCACGGCCTCGAGCGTCTCGCCGCGGCCGAGCGCGATGCCGAGGCTGTGGTTGCGGCTCGCCCCGCCAGTGCAGGTCAGCACGAGGTCGCCGAGGCCGGAGAGGCCGGCGGCGGTCTCCGACCGCCCGCCCTCGGCGAGGACGAAGCGCGTGAGCTCCGCCACGCCGCGGGTGATCAGCGCAGCGCGCGCGTTCTCGCCGAGGCCGAGCCCTTCGACCACGCCTGCGGCGATGGCGATGACGTTCTTCGCCGCACCGCCGAGCGCTGCGCCCGCGAGGTCCGGCGAGGGGTAGAGGCGGAAGCGCGGGAAGCCGAGAAGGGGCGCCAGCGCGTCGCGCACGGCCTCGTCGGGTGCGGCAAGCACGGCGGCGGCGGGAAGCCCTGCCGCGATCTCGTGCGCGAAATTGGGGCCCGTCAGCGCCGCCAGCGACACGCCAGGCAGCGCGTCGGCCACCGTCTCGTGTGGCAGGCGGAGCGTTCCGGCATCGATTCCCTTGGCGCAGAGCACGGCGGGCGCCACGCCCGGCCAGCACGGCGCGATCGCCGCCGCCACGCCGCGCAGCCCCTGGACCGGAACAGCGAGCAGCACCGCGTCCGCCCGCGCCATGGCCTCGGCCGCATCGGCCGTCACGCGGAGGGAATAGGGGAGTGTCACGCCGGGAAGCAGCCGTGCGTTCTCCCGCGTCACCGCGATCTCAGCCGCACGGCGCGGGTCCCGAGCCCAGAGCGACACGTCGCGCCCCGCATCGGCAAGCCGCACCGCCAGCGCGGTGCCCCAGGCGCCCGCGCCGATCACCGCGACGCGGCCGCTCACGGCTTCGCCTCGAGATGGACCGTTCCCGCGCCGGGATCGGCAAGGCGGTGCTGCAGGGCGTCGAGGATCGGCCGGGCCTCCTCCTCGAACCGGTAGGGAGCGTTGATCACCATCACCCCCGAGCCGTTCAGCCGCTCCGGATCGAGCGGCGGGCGGAGATAGAGCGCGGCATCGACGCGCCGGGGCAAGCCCGCTTCCGCCACCGCGTCGCGGAACGCCCGCACGGGTGCGAGATGCTTCACGGGATACCAGGCAGCCAGCATCAGCGTCGGCGCCGCCTTGTGCGCCGCGCGCAGACCCGCGATCAGCTTCTGCCACTCGTCCTCCGCCTCGTAGGGCGGGTCGAACAGCACGAGGCCGCGCCTGGAGCCTGGCGGCGGCACGAGGCCCTTCAGTGCGTAGGCATCCCCCTGCCGGACAGAGACGCGGCCCTCACCCCTGGCCCATTCGGCAAGGGCGGCGGCTTCCTCCGGGTGCTTCTCGTTGGCGAACAGCCTGTCGCCTGCCCTCAGCATGGCGCGCGCGATCGCTGGCGAACCGGGATAGAGGCCGAGGCCGCGCACGAGCGTGACGAAGGGGAGAAGCGGCGCGGGCGTGTCCTCGAGGAGCCGGCCGATGCCCGCCTTCCACTCGCCCGTGCGCCGCGCCTCGCTTGCCTCCAGATCGTAGGTGCCGCGCCCCGCGTGGAGGTCGATCACCGCGAAGGGCGCGTCCTTTCGCGCGAGCGCCGAGAGAAGCGCGATGAGGAGTGCGTGCTTGAGGCAGTCGCCATGGTTGCCGGCGTGGAAGCCGTGGCGGTAGTTCACGCCGCCTCGCCGAGCGGCCAGCGCGGGCGGGGCGCGGCGTCCATCCCGTCCGCCGCGAGGCCTGCGCGAAGCCGTTCGATCGCGGCCCAGGCGACCATCACGGCATTGTCCGTGCAGAGGCGGATCGGCGGGGCGGCGAGCGCGAAGCCATGCCGGGCGCAGACGGCGGCGAGCGCCGCGCGGATCGCGCCGTTGGCCGCAACGCCGCCGGAGACGACGAGCGTGGCGGCATGGCCGTGCCGCTCGATGAAGGCCGCCATCGCCCGCCCCGCGCGGTCGGCCAGCGAGGCGGCGGCGGAGGCCTGGAACCCGGCGGCGAGGTCGGCGGCGTCGCGCCGCGGCAGCGCACCATCCGGATAGCCCGACGCGATCACCGCGACCGCCGTCTTGAGCCCGGAGAAGGAGAAGTCACACCCCCGCTTGCCGAGCATCGGGCGCGGCAGGCCGAAGCGGGCGGCATCGCCCTCCTTCGCGAGCGCCTCGATGGCCGGCCCGCCGGGCCAGCCGAGGCCAAGCATCTTCGCCACCTTGTCGAAGGCCTCGCCGGGCGCATCGTCGAGCGTGGTGCCGAGCAGCGCATGGTCGCCCGGCCCCCCCGTCTCGGCGAGAAGGCAGTGCCCGCCAGACACGAGAAGCGTGAGGTAGGGGAAGTCGGGCGGCGCGCCCAGCATGGGCAATCGGGGCGACAAGGCGTGCGCCTCGAGATGGTTGATCGCGAGGAAGGGAATGCCGCGCGCCAGCGCGAAGCCCTTGGCGTAGCCCGCGCCAACGACGAGCCCGCCGATCAGCCCCGGCCCGACGGTGGCGGCGACGGCAGCGGGGGCGGGCTGGCCCTCGAGAACGCGCGCGACCATCGCCGGAAGCCGCGCCAGGTGCGCCCGGGCGGCGATCTCGGGCACGACGCCGGCATAGGGCAGGTGCTCCTCGTGCTGGCTGAACAGCGCTTCGGCCAGCACCGTGCCGTCGGGCGCGAGAAGTGCGGCGGCCGTCTCGTCGCAGCTCGTCTCGATGCCCAAGATCGGTCCGGGAGCCTCGCGCGGGTGCTCAGCACCGGTCACGGTTGCCATGGCCGCTCTTCCCTCCATGTGGGGGGCGTTGTAGGCACCCCCGCCATGTCACGCCAGCCCGAGCCCGGAATGCCGGCCCCAACCAAGCCCAAGCACGGGGGCCGCTCCGCTCTTCCTCTCCGCGTCGGCACGCGCGCCTCGCCGCTCGCGCGCACCCAGACGCGCCTCTTCATGCAGCGGATCACCCGGTTCTGCCCGGTCCTGCACGCGGCCGATGCGTTCGAGGAGCACGCCATCACCACCTCGGGCGACCGGGTGCAGGACAGGGCGCTCGCCGAGATCGGCGGCAAGGGCCTGTTCGCCAAGGAGATCCACGAGGCGCTCGCGGATGGGCGGATCGACTTCGCCGTCCATTCGCTGAAGGACCTCGAGACGACGCTTCCCGAAGGCATCGTGCTGGCCTGCTGCATGACGCGCGAGGATGCGCGCGATGCGCTGATCCTCGGGCCCCGCTGCGGCACCCCCGATGCATCCGACCCGTTCGCTGCGATCCCCCAGGGCGCAAGCGTGGGCACCGCCTCCGTCCGCCGCCTCGCCCAGCTCATGCACCGGCGGCCCGATGTGCGGCCCGTGCTCATCCGCGGCAACGTCGCGACCCGCATCGCCAAGGTGCGCTCGGGCGAGGTGGACGCGACCTTCCTCGCCTATGCCGGGCTCAGACGCCTCGGCCTCGAGGCGGAGGCCGCGCTGGTGCTCGATGCGGCGACGATGGTGCCGGCCGCCGGGCAGGGCATCGTCGGCGTGACCGTCCGCGCCACCGACACGGAGCTGCATGACCTCCTTGCCGGCATCGAGGACCCCGAGGCCGCCGCGGTGAGCCAGGCCGAGCGGGCGATGCTCGCGGCCCTCGACGGCTCCTGCCGCACGCCGATCGGCGGCCACGCGGCGCTCGCGGCAGACGGGACGTTGCATCTCGTCGGTCTCGTCGCGCGCCCTGACGGCTCCTTCCTTCTGCATCGCGCCATCAACGGGCCGGCGAAGGAGGCGGAAGCGCTTGGCCGCGTTCTCGGGGAAAGCCTGCGCCGCGACAGCCCGCCCGACATCTTCCTGCCGTGAGCAGCGAGGGGCTCGTTCTCATCACCCGTCCGGCACCGGAAGCGGCCGCGACCGTCGCAGCGCTCGCGGCGATGGGGCGCGAGGGCCTTGCCGCCCCGCTTCTCGCGATCGAGCCGGTCCCGGCCTCGCTTCCCCCGCCGGGAGAGATACAGGCCGTTATCGTCGGCTCGATCAATGCGGTGCGGCACCTGCCGGCACGCTACCGGCGGCTGCCACTCCTCGCCGTGGGCGATGCGACGGCGGAGGCGGCGACGGCGCGGGGCTTCACGGCGGTGTCGAGCGCGAAGGGCGATGCGCGCGACCTCGCAGCCCTTGCGTCGCGGCTGTGTGACCCCGGCGGCGCGCCGCTGCTTCTCGCAACCGCGCGGGGGGCAGGGCGACCTCTGGCGGTCGACCTGCGCGGACGTGGCTTCAGGGTTCACCGGCGCGTGACCTACCGCGTCGTCGCGCAACCGGAGCTCGGCAAGGCCGCTTCCGCCCTGCGGGAGGGAAGGGTCACCGCGGCGCTGTTCTTCTCCCGCTCGGCCGGCCGCGTCTTCGCGAGGGTCGCGCGAGCATTGCGGCTGACGCATACTCTGCCGGGGATCACGGCGATCGCGATCAGCCCTGTGGTCGCGGCGACGCTTGGCCAATACGGATTCCGGGCCGTTCTGACCGCGTCGCGGCCCGACCAGGAGAGCATGCTTGCCCTGCTCGGCCGGGACGCCGGGGGCATGAGAACGAGGAGAGGGGGGCCGCGATGACCGACGACAAGCGGGCGGACGGAAACGCCAAGCCGGGCAAGGCGAGCGTGCCCCCGTCGAGCGGCAAGCCCGAGGGCAGCGCCGCTGCGCCGAAGCCGCCCGAGGCGAAGCCGGAAACCAGACCCGAGGCCAAGCCGGAAACCAGGGCCGAGGCGAAGCCGGAGGCGACGCGCCCGCCCGAAGTGACGCGTCCGCCCGAAGCCAAGCCGCCCGAGGCGAAGCCGGCCGAGCGCAAGGTCGAGGAGAAGGCGGGGCCCCCTCCTCCCGTCGCGGCGCCTCCCGTTGCCGCCCCTCCCGTTGCCGCGCCGCCAGCCGCTGCCAAGGCTCCCCCACCCCCATCGTCCCAGCCAAAGCCGCCAGAGACGAAGGCTGAAGCGAAGGGCGCTGACGCCAGCCCCGCCAACGCCCGCCAGCCGACCCCTCCGACCCCGCCACCCCCGACAGCGACCACCAAGGACGACGCGGAGGAACCCGCCCGGGGGCCGCGCCTCCTTCCGGTGTGGATCGCCGTGGTCCTGCTCGCGGCAGGGCTCGTCTGGCTCGCGCTCGACCGCCCTGCAGCCCCGGGCCTCGGCGGCGACCCGGCGCTTGCCGGGCTCGAGCGGCGCATCGCCTCGCTCGAGAACCGCCCCGCCCCGGCCGCGACCCCGGACCCCCGCATCGCCCAGCTCGCCGAGCGGATCGCCGCGCTTGAGAACCGGTCGCAGGCCGCGGCAGGGTCTGGCTCGGATGATCAGGCGCGGGCTGGGCTTGCGACGCTCGACCGTCGCCTGTCCGCGCTGGAGAACCGGCCCGCCCCGGCGGGAGACGGCGCCGCGCTGACCGAGCTCGGCCGGCGGATCGCGGCGCTCGAGGCCCGGCCCGCCCCCTCGCCGGCGGACGAGCAGGCGCGGAGCGCCATCTCCGCACTCCAGGGGCGCATCGCCTCGCTCGAATCCCGCCCCGCTCCGGCCGACCAGTCCGCCGCCGTCGCCGCGCTCGAGGCGAGGCTCGCGGCCGTCGGCAGCGTTGCAGCCGCTCTCGACCAGGGCAGGCCGCTTGGCCCGGCGCTGGCACAGCTACCGGAGGGCGTGGCCGCGCCCGACGCGCTCGCCGCCTTCGCGGAACGCCCGCCGCCGACGCTGGCCGAGCTCCGCCTCTCCTTCCCCGAGGCCTCGCAGGCCGCAATCCGCGCCGCCGAAGCGGAGGGAGACGGGGTGTGGGAGCGCGCGACCTCGCGGCTCTCCGGCCTCCTGACGGTGCGGCGCGGCGACGAGGTGATCGTCGGCAGCACGGCCGCCCAGAAGCTCGCCTCGGCAGAGCGAGCGCTCGCGGCAGGCGATGTCACCGCAGCCGTCGCGGCCGGCAAGTCGCTGACCGGCCGCGCCGCGCAGGCCTTCGCGCCGTGGCTTGCCCGGGCGGAGGCGCTGCTTGCCGCCCAAGGGGCGCTCGCCAGCCTCTCGCGCACGCGCTAGGGGGCACCGCCGATGCGCACAGCCCTTCGGATCCTCATCCCGATCGTCCTCGCCGTCGCGCTCGCGCTGTGGCTGATGACGGTCCCGGGGCTCGTCTCGCTCCGCTTCGGCGCCTACGCGGTGGAGGCGCCGCTCTGGCTCGCGGGGCTTGCGACCGTCCTGCTTCTGCTTCTGCTCGCGCTGCTGGTGCGGCTGCTCGTGAGGCTTCGCGTTGCCGGCATACGCCGGCGGGCGCGGCGGGCGATGCGCCGGCGCGACGAGGGGGACGAGGCGATCGTCGGCGCGCTTGCCGCGCTTGCTGCGGGCGACGGGGCAGGCGCGGCGCGGCTCGCCGGCCGGGCGCGGAAGAAGGTCGGCGAGACGCCGCTCACCCTGCTCGTGGAAGGCCATGCTGCGCGAGCCCAGCGCAACGATGCCCGCGCCAAACTGGCCTTCGGCCGGCTTTCCGAGATCGGCCCGCCAGGCGCCTTCCTCGGCTATCGCGGGCTTGCCGCGCTGGCGTTCGAGACAGGAGACAAGGACGAGGCCGCCGCCTCAGGGCGTGCGGCCCTGGCGATGCGACCCGATGCGCAATGGGCCCGAGCCCTGGTGTTCGACGCTGCCGCGCGGCAGGGCGACTGGCGCACCGCGCTGACGCTTCTGCCCTCCGCGCCGAAGGGCTCGGAGGAGGGCCACCGCCGCGCCGCGCTTCTGCTCGGCGCCGCGGCGGAGGAGAAGGACCAGAAGGCGGCGCTCCGGATGGTCGAGGAGGCGGTCGAGCTCGCCCCGGACCTCGCGCCCGCCCATGCCGCCCGCGTCGCCCTTCTCGAGGCGCAGGGGCAGAGGCGGCGGGCCAACTCGGCGCTCGAGCGCGGCATCGTGACCGCCGCGCACCCGATACTCGCTGCCCTCGCCCTCGCGCCACGCCCGGGCGAGGACGAGGAGGCCCGCTCCAGACGCGTCGAGGCGCTCGCGAGCTACGCGAACGGGTCGGGCGAGGCGGAGCTGATGGCAGCCCAGGCAGCGTTCGAGGCGAAGCTCTGGCAGAAGGCGCGGTCCCACGCCGCGCGCGCGAAGGAGGCCGGGCTCGACGACCGGCGCGTCTTCGCCCTGCTCTCGCAGATCGCCGCTGCGGAGAACCCGGCCACCGAGGCAGGCCGCGCGGAAGCTGAGTTGCATCTGCGGGAGGCCGCCGCCGCGCCGCAGGAGCCTGGCTGGTGGTGCGCCGCGTGCGGCACGCGGCACGAGGCCTGGGCGCCCGTTTGCTCATCGTGCGGGGCCGTCGCCTCCCTCCGCTGGGGCAGCGCACCCCCGCCGCCGGAGCGCACGCTCGCCCTTCCCCCTCCCGTTCCCGGACTCTGAGGCCCACGCCATGGCGAGCGTGACGGTGGACCGCCGGGCGCATGTGATCGTGCTCGGCAACGAGAAGGGCGGGTCGGGCAAGTCCACCGCCGCGATGCACGTGATCGTCGCCCTGCTCCGCGAGGGCTACCGCGTCGGCGCGATCGACCTCGATGCACGCCAGGCGACACTAACGCGCTACATCGAGGCGCGCGCCGCCTTCGCCGCAGCCAAGGGCGTGGCACTGCCGCTTCCCGAGGCGCGCGCGGTACACCGGAGCGAGGCAGACCGCCGGGCGGACGCAGAGGCCGAGGAGGACGCGGCGCTCACCGCCGCCATGGCCGAACTCTCGACCGCCAACGACTTCGTGGTGATCGACAGCCCCGGCTCCGACACGCATCTGTCTCGCCTTGGCCATGCCAGGGCGGACACGCTGATCACCCCGATCAATGACAGCTTTGTCGACTTCTCGATGCTCGCGCGCGTAGACCCCGACGACCATGCGGTGGTGAGCCCGTCCGTCTACAGCGAGATGGTGTGGGAGGCCCGCAAGGCGCGCTTCAAGCGCGATCGCGGGCGCCTCGACTGGATCGTGATGCGCAACCGGCTCGGTTCGGCCGAGGCGCGCAACAAGAAGGACGTGGGCGCGACACTCGACGTGCTCGCCAAGCGCATCGGGTTCCGCACCGTGCGTGGCTTCGGCGAGCGGGTGATCTTCCGCGAGCTCTTCCTCCAGGGGCTGACGTTGATGGACGTGAAGGAGGCAGGCGTTGGCGTGTCCTTCTCCATGAGCCATGTGGCGGCGCGTCAGGAGGTTCGCAGCCTCGTCGCCGCGATCCGCAAGGGCCCGCCCGGGGACGTCTGGGGGCTTGGCGGGGCCGCGTCACCGGCGCTTGCACCGACCGGCGACGCAGCGTAGAAGCCCCCGGATCGGAGCCGGCACCGCCCGTCTCCGAGCCGAAGCCTGTGTCGCCGACATAGCTCAGCGGTAGAGCAACTGATTCGTAATCAGTAGGTCCCCGGTTCAAATCCGGGTGTCGGCACCAGCACTTAGCAAGCTTATCCACAGCGCCGAGTTTCCGCGCGGACCCCACGCGGACCCGGCGGCTCGCGACTCTGATCCGAAAAGGGTGTTCTGCCCGCGCGCGCGTCCGGTGGGGGACGCCACCGAAGAATTGGATGTTCTTGTTATGTTCGCTTGTGGCGCCTAGGCTTGGAGGATGACCGATGAGAAACTCGTCCCCGTTGATCGCGCCAGCCTTGCTGCAGCCTTTTCCTATGCCCTCAGGTTCCGGAAGAGCGGCCAGGCGCACCGGCACGCTCACGAGCTATCGGCCCGCATCGTTGCCGAAGTCCTAGCCGAGCACATCGAGATGTCGGGATGGGTGGTTATGCGTCCGGTCAGATCACCGCCGCCGTCGACGGCTCAAGGCGGCGGTACAAGGCGCGAGCCTGGATCCGCATAAGCGGTTAACATTGGTAATTGCCGGTTCGTCGTCGTGGTCCATCTCGCTCTCCGCCGGATCGCTAGACTATTCACGCCACCCTTGCCGCCAATCCCAAGGCTTATCGAAGCTTCCGGACCACATCCCGCGACGCTCACGCTCCGCTTCAGCTTCGTCCGCGACGTAGTCCAGGCCATATCGGCGAAACGCCAGCGCCCATCCCTGCCGCACCATCCATCCGCCCAAGTCGCTGCCGTCTAACGTGCAGCGGCCGACCACGCGCCCGTAGCGGTCTCGGCTGAGCGGCACGCAGTGCACCATCCGCAGACGCACGCGCAGATGCAACATTTCAGCCGCTTCCTTGCCGCACTCCCACTTTTCGCCCGACGGCCTGACGCACGATTGCCTTAGCTCGGGCGCGTCTATCCCGTGCAGGCGGATGCTCTGTCCGTAATTTCCAGAGAATCACCGTCGATGACTGAAGACTGGCCAGTGACGATGGGTTGCGGCAGGGCGAGGGCTGCGCCCGCGCGCGCCGCGATACAAACGAGGAACAGTGCACGCCGCAACACGGCAGGACTCTTCCGCTGGCCTCGCGCACGCACAACGAGGCCGCATCGTGTCGGTCTAGTTCCCGAAGCCGCAGGCAGCATAACCGAAGGTTGACACATCTGCTGGTATCAAACGCTCCTCGATCTCAGTCGTCTTCACCTCGGGAGGGTTTGCATATGATTCGGAGGGTGTTTGCACTTTTCGCCTTAGCGGTCGCGCCGGGATGCGTGCATGAAGCTTCCGTCGAACCAAGTGTTGCAGGTGCGGCCATGGTCATGGCGAGCCGCACCTCCAACGCGCCCATACTCCTTGCTACCTCCGACGACGCTTTCGCCAGCGCGCGCACTGCTCGAGTCACTGGCGTCACGTGCTCAGCACACACCTACCCCTTGGATATGAGTGACGCGATCAGTTCATCACTTCGGCGCGCCACTGTTGCAGCGTTCCCGAACACAAGGACTGGGCCAGCCGGGGAGTCGCCCCGCCCTGGAGAAGCACGGATAGTGGTGCTCTCCGACGCTCTAACGGCAAGGCTCTCGTTCCACCCCGGGTTCTGGCAGTCGACCGCGTCTGCGAGTGTTGAGATTTCGTTGAACGTGGAGGTCACTGGCGCCGGCGGACGTGAAGCTTACAGAGGTCTTTTGCTTGGGACTGGAACGGACGAACGACCTGGAGACTGCGCGGCAGGCGCTCAGGCGCTCGGCGCCGCCGCATCTGCAGCGGTCCGCCGTGTCTCCCAAGACTTTGTGTCTAAGGTAATCAATTCGGGTGCGGTTCAGTAGATGCTCTCTGCTTGGGGCGCGATAAGCACTAACCTTCCCGCTGCTGATCGCGCCACTGAATGCGGTTACGGAGACGCCGGACCGGCGCCCGGCGATCACTCCGGAGCGCCCGATCGTCACCCTCTACCCATAACGACACTGAAGCGGCCGGCGCGCCTGGCCTCCGCTTCAAGATGCCCGGCGGTGCTTATTGCCGTCCGTTTGCTGCGCCCTACACTGGTTGGTGATTTCTGTGGACGCCTTCATCGGGTGCGTACTGCCAAGCCTCTGCGAAGCTGTGAAGTCTAGCAAAGGCGACCGGAAGGCACCTACTATGGCTTGGGTCGGAGCGATCGGGGAAAGTTCAGGTGGCGTGGCAAGGTGCAGCGTTACACATGGTGCTGTTCAAGCAGCAGCCGACCGTAGCTGACGCTCTACAACTTTGGACGCAGGCGTTCGGCTCGTCGCCCGATCATTTTCAAAAAAGCCCGCCCGGTGCCCCTGGTCCCCAAGCTACGGGCACGGTCGATGCTCATCAATTCACTTTGCAATCCCAACCCGGACGTATCGAACTCATAGTAACGGCATTCGACAGTGCGGAACCCGCGCCCGCCATTCGCGACATCCCTGCCGCGCTCGGCCTCCTTAAACGCTATGCCGATCCGCTCTGCGCTGGGCAAGCTGTCCTGCGTATAGCGTGCGTCTTGCAGCTGTTGGAAAAAGTTGCATCCGCTCATGAGGCAGCGAAGTTGGTTGGCAGTGCGGCTCAACTGCAGCAGGTGCCCGAAAACGCCGCTGATTTAGAGTTCGCGATAAATATACGGCAAACACTAAAAAAGCATCCTGGTGTCCAAATGAATCGTCTTTGCAGGTGGGCGATTGCAGTGCAAGAAATTTTTCAATCCAGAACTGATACCCCCTGGCTGACGCGGCCGGTATCCACATTCCATGTTGCAGCGTTTACAGTCGATATCAACACAGTTCCAAGGGCGGAGCCGTACCGACAAGAAGATGTGATTAGTGTGTTTGGCGAACTTGCAGACGAGGCTACTAGACTAATGCAGGAAGGTTATAAAGGACTATTCGCATGACGCCAATCGGCAAGAATTTTTGTGATGTACCCAGCAATAGCAGTGGCGCCGCGCCCGCGTTGTTCTGGCGTAGTCGCGACGCATCTAATGTTCGACAGGTCAATATGCATGATCAGCTTGCCGATTCCGCTCCGTCTGGCGCTACGACCAGTGGGTCAACAGGATTGCTACCCAGATTCCGATGGGCGCGCGACGGCATTGTGCAAGCGACGGTTTCTGCGACGAATGCGAGTCGCTCGCATTCTGAATCTATCTACGAACCGATTGGCGACTTCCTAATCTCACTGGAAGAGCCATCTTCCCGCGCGATCTTAGAGTCCCCCAAGTCGTTCGTGAGGAATTGGACTGCGTCAACTAATGCTCTTCGCCGATTTTACATTCATAAATCGGCCATGGAGCCAGCGAACGCGCTTCAGCGCGAGCTACCTACGCTTGAGCCGGTCATTCGAGCACTTGAAGCGCTTCGGCCTGGGTGGGCCGGACCCGAGAGTGTCATTCCTTCCGACAATGCTATCGCAACGCTGCGCGTGCTTGCTGATGCCCCACTTCGGGGTGCACGACGCCCCGACGTCGAAGTGGACCCGGAAACGGGCGAAGTCACGCTCAGCTGGCTGCGCGCTGACTTTAAGTGCTCGTTTACCCTCCACTTTCGATCGGATGGCGAGGCAGTCGGTGTGCTAGTGGAATACCCCGTTTCGACGTACAGCCCTTGGCGATTTCCGGCCAGTACAATCGAAAGTTTATCTCGCAGACTACAGGATCCACGGGTTTGGGATCTGATTGCTGGCTGATGAGCTGCCCTCATGGCCGCTGCATCCTTGAACGGAGCCAAGTTGATACTCGCTCCCTTGGGCCCGTGCAAGACCACGAGATGCTGTATCGCGCAGCGTTCGACCCCATGCACATCGGCAACAATGGCGTGAAAATCAGCTTCATCAAGGCCAGTGATTTTCCGAACGGCACGCTCTCGGTCTGGCGCGTAGGGGGGGCGCAAAGTCTTGACCACGACGCGGCGGTTCGACAGATCCGGATCCCCGTGGGGCAACAAATCCACGCGGTTTACGCAGTTACGGCTGAGCAGGTGCGGAAACTCACCGTTACTGACGTCTCAGGGCAGTTTCTCTGTGTGCTTGATGAAACTGACACAGGGGCGGGTTTTCACCCTGCACATGCACACATTTCTCCCTGCAGGTCAGCGCTGGAGATCCTAAAGGCAGACCCGGATTTGGAGCTTGTCTTGCGACGATTGCTTTACCTGGCCTTCCTCCAGCACCCGGTTCGCTGAACCTGTTTGCGCTACAACAAGACCGGGCGAAACTTCGTCGCCGGAACCTGCCCGCTGACGCCGCCATAAGGTCGCAGGACCGGCACCGCATCGAGTGCGATTGACCATGTGCCCTAGGTTGTTTGGAGGGCCCGCCTCATGACGCGTCACCCTCTCCTGCTCAGCTAGTAAATCACTTGGCTAGCCGCCTGCGCCCGCGCGCGCGTCCAGTCGCCAGACCTGATGGCCACTGTTCTCAAGGCCGTTGTCCAGCCAGTCGCCGTCTATGTTCGCAGTGATGCCTCGGCACGCAGCCAGCACCGCCTTGGCAGCGGCCAGCGCATCAGGGTGTGCAGGGCCATGTTCGCGCACCATCGCAGAAAGTTTCGCTGCGGCGAGCGTCACCGACTGCGGCTGTCCCGCCCCGCCCTTGCCGGCAGGTCGCGGTGGGACAGCGGAAACCGTTAGAAATCCTATGTTCATGGGCATGTGTCCCGCCGTCCCGCTCCTAGGGGGTCGGACAGTGGGACAGTGTGGCTTCGGAACCGCGCTGCGTCCCGCCTCAAGGGCTTCTGCCGTGCGCCGCCGGGCCAGCGCGCGCAGGTCAGTGGCGGGCATCGTCAGCACCATTGGCCCGCTTAATGCGGTGTACGGCGCTCTTGCTGAGTCCGGTTTCCTCGGCGACGTCGCGCAAGCTCAGCCCTTCGGCCAGCAACGTCAGCGCCCGGTCACGCTGCGCAGTCGCAAGGTCCGCCACCACCCATGCGAGCCCGCCGCCCTCAGCCTCGGTCAACCGCGCCTCGAAAGGGATGGCACCGTCGCCCGTGATCCCGCGCGCCTTCTCCAAATGCACCGCGAAGCGCGCGCCCTGCTGCGGCTCGTAGTCCCCAGGGCGACGAAGCGCGATCACCGTATCCATCACATCCTCGCGGCGAGACGTGCCGCGTTGCTGCCCGCCCTTGCCGGCGTGGTGGACCGTCAGCACTGCGACCCCGGCGCGGCGCAGACTGAGCAACACGTCCTGCATGGGCTGCCAATCGTCGGCCTCGTTCTCGCGCATGCCGGACGCGAGGCATGACAGATTGTCGAGGATCACGAGGTCAACGTCCGCCGAGCACCGCTTGATCAGCGCGCGGCCTTCCTCGCTTGCGATGTTCGGCAGGCCGAGTTCGAACAAGTCGGCTGGAAGGAAGCGGAGGAATTCGTCGTCGGGCGGCCGCCTGTCGTTGGCGAGCACGAGGGCCCGCAGCCGCTCTTTCAGCGTCGCGGCCGGCATCTCTCCGTCAAGGTAGAGCACTCGGCGCGGCTTAGGTGCTTGCCATCGCAATGCGCCGCCGCCGCTGGCCACGGCGTAGGCGATGGAGAGTGCAACATACGTCTTGCCCATGCCGCGCGGCCCGTAGAGCAGCACGAGTCCGCTCGTCGGGATCACCGGGTCGAACAGCATTTCGCGCGGCGGCAGGTCCATCGCCAGAAGCTCGGCGGCAGTCACCGGCGCCACAGCGCGCACATCGCGGATCGTCACAGCGTCAGACATGGCGCTTGCTCCTTTCGATCAGGAAGTCGTTGAAATCGGTTCCCGGCGTGTTGGGGAGCGCGATGCGCACTGCGCGCCCCTCTCTTGCCAGCCGCATCGCTAGCGTTTCGGCCGCACGCTCGCCCTCGCCGTGCACGTCGCGGTCAGCCGCGATGACGACATCGCGGATGGTCTCCGGTAGCCGCACGGCTTCGAGCCCGCCTGCGCTCAGGCAAGCCCATGCGGGCAGACCGAACAGCACCGACGCGCTGAGCGCAGTTTCGAGCCCCTCCGCCAGCACCACCTCGTCAATCGCCGGCATCAGCCGCACGGCGCAACCGAGCGGATGCCCGAGCGTCTTTCGGGGCGGGTCAACGCTCGCCTTGCCGGCGCCGTCAGGCTGCAGCCATGTGCGATGTGTGGCCCTGATCGTTCCCGCCACGTCGCAGGCTGCGGCCAGCATCACCGGGCCAACGTGTCCGCTTTCAGTGTGCCGGTCGGCGGGCAGGTAGCGCAGCGCACCACCAGTCACAGGGGCGAGCCCGCGCGCGGCCAGGTAACGGTCAACAACCGTTCCCGCCGCAGCCTGACCGCGCTGCCACATCGCGCGCGCCCATGCCTCGCGCTGGCCCGAGGAACGCGCTGGAATGCGGTCACGCTGGGCGGGATGCTGGTAGCCCTCGCCGCGCAGAACCGCGCCCATGGCCTTCCTGTCGCGGCAGCACGCGCACCACAGAAGCGGGGCACCGTCGCGCCCTTCGCTCAGGACGCAGGCGGCGACATACCCGCAGGCCGGACAGGTGCCACGCCACTCAGCCGGCCTCACCCGCCGAAGCCCGAGACGGGCGGCGATCTCGCGCGACGTCATCGCCAGCCCTCCGCTTTACGCTGAGCCGCGAGCGCGGCGCCAATCGACCGAAATGCTCGCGGGGTCCGCTGGCCAGGCAGGATCAGCGCCGCGCGCGGGTTTCCGTTTTCGTCGCAGCAACCGTGCAGGAGCACGACGCGGCCGTAGTGCTGCCGCCCCGCTTCGCGCTGCCGCGCCCAGATGAACAGGGGCAAGGGGGGTGGCTCTGGGAGCCGGCGCCTCGGCTGCCGCCGTAGTCCGCACGTGGGGCAGTGTGTGGTGACGCCGCCATCAGTGATGCGGGGGAGGTAAGTGGGGTTGCGCAACTGCGCCTCCGTCGATGGGGCGCGGGACGCTGGAAACGTTGACCAGAGGCGGTTATGTTGAGCGTGCAAAGACTGATTCCGCCTTCCGACCCTCGCCGGCAGCCCCGCGCGGGGGTCTTTTTTCAGCCGGCCGCGCTCGCGGTCTCGGCCGCGCGATGCGGGAAGGTGCGGGCATCAAGCCACGCTTCGACGTCGTCGCGCCGATAGGCGACACGCCGTGCACCAAGGCGCACGTAGGGCGGGCCATCGCCCGTCATGCGCCACCGCTGCGAGGTCCGCTCGGGGATGCCGTAGCGGTCTCGCAGATCACGTTCGGAAAGCAGTTCGATCATGCCGGTTACGTCTCCGGGGTCACTCGCCACCCCAGGGCGCACGGCGCACTAGCGCGCCGCCGTATGGACGTGACCACAACAGAAGGCGGCGCTGGAAAATGCGGATCATTCCCGGAAATTCAGGAATGATCGGCAATACCGTCTCGATCGTAAGAGCGCAGTTCCTTGACGCCCGAGTTGATCCAATGCGCGATCTGATCCCGCGTGTATTCGGCGCCTTCGATGGTCAAGAGCAGCGAGCGGAACCATTCAACAGCGGGGCCGCCGGGCACGGTTTCGCGCTTCGGGTCAATCTCTGGCCGATACGCATATGATACGGTGGGAAGCGTGCCGAAGAGGCGCCGATACTCGGCGGCCAGGCGCATCGCATTGTTGATCCGCAGCTTATCCCGCCGGCTACCGCCCGGCGTCTTTACCTGCTTGCCCCAGTGGTTCTCGGCGTGCTCCGCGATCATGCCGAGCGCGCGCGCGAAATCGACAAAGCGCGGAAGCCCGAGATAGAGCAGCTCGGTAACCTTCGGCTCGATGTTGCTGTCGAGGTGCTGCCTCCAATCCGGCCCAAAGCCACCCATCAGCAGGTGGCGCATCTCCCGGAACGCTTTAAGGGTCTCGCCACTGTCGGGCGGTATCCCCGCCTTGAGGTGCGAATGGACACGATGGCGGAAGCGAGAGCCCTGCTCACCGAATGCTACAGTTACGCGCCTGCATGCCTCCGCGACGCCTGCACACCACTCTTGCCGCGCACCCGGCGGGTCGTCTTCTTTCTCTGCAACCCGCGCATTAGCAAAGTCCTTCGTTGCACTGTTGATGAAGTGCGCGCTGAGCCACGTGGCCTTCTCGTCGGCGACGATCTCAAGCCCGTTCTGCTTTGCGATCTCGTGCAGGGTTTCCACACCAATGAAAGTCCCCCTGCGAAGGATTGCCGGCTCGCCCGGAGGCGGCTTAACCGCGCGCGGTCTCCCCTTGCGCGCTCGTGATTGCGCGGCGCCACCCTTGGTCATGCCGCGCCTCGGCGTGCCCTCTCGTTCTCGATGCTGAGGATGTTCATCGCGTCGGAAGCTCGCGAGTCTGCGCACCTCTGCACATGCTCCGCCCAGGCCCGCAGCGCCGCCGCGCGCTCGGGCGCGAAGTCGTGCCGCTGATAGACGCGCGCCACCGTGGAAAGCCGCGTCGGCTGATGCGCGAGCAGCATGTCGGCAACGACCGGGTTGACGCCCATCGCGGCCAGCGCCGAGACGCCCGTGCGGCGAATGTCGTGCAGGCGCCAGCCCGTCACCTTCGCCGCTCGGTCCAGCGCCGCCTTGGCCTTGGTGAAGCCCGAGACAGGCGTCTTGCCCGTGGTGCTGAACACGAGGTCCTGCCCCTTGATCCGAGTCACCGCGCGCAAGGCATCGCGCGCCGCTTCGGGTAGCGTCACGACATGCTCTTGGCCGCGCTTCATTCGCCAGCCCGGAATGGTCCAGATCGCAAGGTCAGGCGAGAGTTCCGACCACCGCATGCCGGCCACTTCGTCGCGGCGCGCCAGCGTCGTCAGAAGGACGCGAAACAACGGTCCCCACGGCTCCGGCATCGCGCTGGCCGTGTTCCACACCCGCCCGACTTCCTCTGCCGTCAGCACGCGCTCGCGCGCGACAATGCCGGCGCCAATAGGCAGGGCTGCGAAGGGATTGCCGGGCACCTTGCCCCGCTTCTCCGCCCAGGCGTAGCAGGCGCGCGCATAGGCCATCGTGCGGCCCGCCATGGCCGCGCTGCCGGCCTTCGTCAGCCCGTCCAGCACGGCCACCGCCTCGGCCTTCGTCAGCCGCGCGGCGGGCTTTTTCAGGTGCGCGGCGAAGGCGTGCTTGATAGCCCGCTGCGCCTCCGCCGCATAGCGCGGGCGCTTGTTCGCGAGATGCAGCTTGCCCCAGTCGTCCACTAGCGCGGCCAGCGTCAGGGCGCGCTCGGCCTTGTCGCGCTCGGCCGCCTCGCGCTGCACGAGGCGGACGGCGCGCGGGTCTATGCCCTTCGCCACGTCGCCAAGCCGCGCCCGCGCAGCCTCGCGTGCCTGCTCAATCGTGATGCTGCCCCAGGTGCCGAGCGTCTCGCGGCGCTTCTGCTTCGTCGCCGCGTCCGTCCATTGCACGAGGAAGATCCGCGCGCCGGCAGCGGTGGCCCGCACGCCAAGCCCCCGGCAGTCCGTATCGAACACAAGCCGGTCCTTGGCGCCGGCCTCGGGGGCCAGGGTTCGCAGGTAGCGGTCGGTCAGTTTCGGCATGGGGCGCCCCTTTGTCGCGGACCCCATGCGGACCCGGCGGCAAGGTCCGCAGCGGGTCCGCGTGGCGGTTCGTGGCGACCACCTTATGCGCGGACCCCTATAAGGACAAGGCATTTGGTGGCTCGTTGCGGTGTGCGGCGGATCATGTCCGCATATTCGTAATCAGTAGGTCCGCGGTTCAAATCCGCGTGTCGGCACCAGCCTCACCCGCCCCGCTGCGCGCCTGGGTCAACCGTGATGCGGTGCCGGTCACGGCGACACTCACCCATGCCCTACATCCTGGACCGTCACCTCGCCTGCGGTATGACGGCAACGCCGATCGGATCGATCATCGTCGGGCGGCCAAGCACATCGCGAAGATCGTTGCCTGCCTCGAACGGGCCTGCAGCGCCCGGCGGGCCGAGCAGAACGCGGGTTCCGGCCGGCGGCGTGTAGCCGAGCGTGAGAAGCATCGCGAAGGGGTCGTCGAGCGGCGCGGCGTGCAGCACGGGAATGCGCCGGCCGTCCGGCGTTTCGACGACCATGCAACAGGGCCGGCGCCCGCGGGGCGGCGGCGCCAGAGGCGCGTCGCCTTCGAAGCGGAGGACGATGCGCCTCCCGTCGCTGCGCGCTTCGCTCAACGCCGGGCCGCGCGGGTTCCTGTCGGAGAAACCGAGATGATGGGCCATCGCGTCAGCGAGTGCCCGCCCCGCCTCGGCGTGCGCGGCCTCCGCCCAGTGCACGCCGTCCGCCCGCACTGGCACGGCATCGAGCGCCCCGCCGAAACGGAACAGACCGGTTTCGATCGCATCGAGTTGCGCGGTGCGTACCGAACGCAGGCCGGCCTCGAAGCGCGGCGCCCGTGCTGGCGCGGCAAAGCCGAGCGATGTCGCGAGCGTCTCGGCGTTTCCGGCCGGGAGCAGCGCGCGGGCAAGCCACGCCGAGCGTGCGATGGTGAGCGGTGCGTGCTGACGTGAGGCAGGGGCGAGCGCGGCGAGCGGCGCTGCACCGCCGACACCAGGGACGCCTTCGGCGATCACCCGCGCAAACGCGGTGAGGCCTGCCGCATAGGTCTCGCGCGCCGTGCCGCGCCACGCATCCGTCGTGCCGTGGCCGAGCATCAGAACCGCATGCACGCCATCGGCGGCACGGCCGAAGGCGGCGATGCGCTGCGCGAGGCACCCTTGCGTGGCGAAGGCCTCGATTCCGACGCCACCCCACGCCGTGGCGAGAAGCGCAACGGGCATCGACGCATGCGCCGCGAGGCGCTCGGCGAAGGCGCGCGCGCCGATCTGGTTCGCGCGGCGATCATCCGCCGGCACCCAGCGTGCGCTGTGATCGCCAGTACAGGGCCCTGCCCCGCCTGCGGGAATCAGGACGGACGAGACGAGGCCCGCAGGCAGAGGATCGCGTGCCTGCGCCGAGCCGAGCGGGGCTCCGATCTCGCGCACGAACGCGTCGGCCTGACTCTGTCCCGTGATCGCGATGACGAGCCCGGCAGCAAAGCGCCTGGTGCCGACCCATTCCTCGCCGCCCCCCCGCGCGACGAGCCGATACCACCCGCCCGCCGGAACGGTGAGCTGCACCTCCCACCGATCGGGCAGCGTGCGCGTGACGGCGCGGACGGGAACCGCCGTTCCGTCATCGCGCAGCAGCCTGACGACGAGCGCTGCCGGAGCCTGGCCCGTGCCGGCGAGCGTCACCGCCGCTTCGCGTCCGACCACGGGCAGGATGGCGCGATCGGGCGGCTCGGGGAGCGGCACCGCTGCGGCGGCGCCGGCCAACAGAGACGCGGCAAGCACCAGCGCGGCGCGCATCCGCACCTCAGAACTGGAAGTAGATGAACGCGTTCTCTGTCCGCTGCGTCCAGATGACCGCCACCAGGCTCCGACGCCGACGCCCACGGCGCGGGCAAGCGCCGTGGTGCCCGCGCGGCGCTCGGGCGCGGTCGGGTCGAACAGGTCGCGGAAGGCCGGCCGTGTCTCGTAGAGCACATGGGCCGGAAGCATCGCGGCGAGCGCGAGCAGCGTCCAGGGCGAGTGCCAGGTGGTCATCCCCGCGCCGGGACCGGCGATCGCTGCGACCATCGCCCAGGTGCCGGCAAGGCCTGGCGCACGGAAGGGGATCCACAGCGCGAGCACGATCAGGAGAGTAAGCGCGGTGGAGAGGGCGCGTGGTGGAGTTGGCAGCTCGCGCACGCGCCAGGTGCGCTCGGCCGCCAGCAGCGCGCCATGCGCGCCGCCCCAGAGGACGAAGGTCCAGTCCGGCCCGTGCCAGAGGCCGCCGAGGAGCATCGTGACCATCAGGTTCCGGCAGGTCGCGGCATGGCTGCCGCGCGAGCCCCCCAACGGGATGTAGAGATAGTCACGCAGCCAGAACGACAGAGACATGTGCCAGCGCCGCCAGAACTCGGTGATCGAGCGCGCGGCATAGGGCGCGTCGAAGTTCCAAGGCATGGTGAAGCCGAACAGGCGCGCCAGCCCCGAGGCCATCAGCGAGTAGCCGGCGAAGTCGCAGAAGATCTGGATACCGTAGGCGATGGCGGCGAGCACCGCGGTCGAGGAGGTGAACAGCCACGGCTCGCGGAACACCGCATCGACGAAGCCCACCTGCGCATCGCCGATCACCCCCTTGAGCACGGCGCCGATCACGAAGAGCTCCGCCGCCTTGAACGGGTCGGTCAGCCTCAGTGCGCGCGGATCCTCGAGCTGGCGCGCGAAATCGGCGGGCCGCACGATGGGCCCCGCAATCATGCGCGGGAAGAACATGAGGAATGCGCAGAAATCGAGCAGCGTGCAGAACGGCCTCGTGTCGCGACGCTTCACGTCGATCACGTAGCTGACGATCTCGAAGGTGAAGAACGAGATGCCGAGTGGCGCGAGCGGCGCCTCGATGCCGCTGCCGAGCCCGAGTGCCGCCAGCTGCAGCGAGAGGAAGCGGCGATACTTGAACCAGCCCAGCGCGGCGACGAAGGTGAGCGCGACCGCCACGCCGGCGGCGGCGCGGCGCCGATCCTCCTCAAGCGTGTCGATCACCCGTCCCGCGCCCCACCCGAGCAGGGCATAGACCAACAGGCCCGGAAGGAACGCGGCATCCCAGCTCGCATAGAAGACGAGCCCTGCGGCGATCAGGACGAGCTTGCGCCCCGTGCGCCACGGCGTGACGGCGAACACCACGACGAGCGCGGCGAGATAGGCCAGGAACTCGAGCCCGTTGAACATCATCGCGGGAGATGCCCCGCAAGCGCCGAGGCGAGCCATGCGGCGACGACGCGGTGACCCTCCTCGTTCAGGTGCCCCTCGCCCACCACGGCGTTCGCGAAGCCGGCGACGGCAGGCGCCGCGGCGAACCGCGAGATCACTGCGTCGGGCGGAACCAGCAGCGGGATGGCGGCGGCATCGAAGCCGGCCTGGTGCATCGCTGCGTCGCGCCGCCAGCCCCCAAGCCGCACGGCGCGCGTGCTGTCGCCGAGCGTGACGGGAGGCAGGAGCGCGCCGACGACACGATGCCGCGCCGAGAGCCGGCGGAGGCAGCCCGCGAGAAGCTGCGCGGCGGCTGCGTCCTCGGCCGCATGGTCGGGCCCCGCGCCCGCGACGGCCTGGCGCGGTCGGGCGAAGGCGATGGTTCCCGCAATCCGTCGCCGGGTCTCGCGCAGGCGGCTCCCAATGCGCGCGGCAAGGGCCGAGACCTCCTGCGCGCTGGCGAGTGCCCCGGTTCCGCCCCCGCCCTGCCGCGCGACCGGGCAGCGCCCGCGCTCCTCCGCGCTCATCGCCTGCGCTGCGCCGCGAAGTTCGCCGGCATCGGTTGTCGATACCACCATGACGACGAGGCCGAGCGCGCCAGCGGCGTCGACACCCTCGAGCAGGGCAGGAAGCAGTTGCGGCGTTGCCGCGGCACGGCCGAGATTGAGCACGCGCACCGGCGCGATGCTTTCCGCGAGGCGGCTGGTCATGTTCTGCCCGCGCGCAACCTCGACAGCCTCGACGAAGCTGTCCCCGATCAGCGCGACGGCGCCTGCGGCTGCGTCCCACACCGCGTCGTCGTTGTTCAGTCCATGCCGGTCGAACCGCAGCTTCACCCCGCCCTCGAGACCGACGAAGACGAGGCTGTGCGGCGGCCGCGTGAGGCCGAGCACGGGGTCGGGGCGCCACTGGCCGGGAAGGTAGGTGATCTCGCGGAGAATGAACTCGGCTGCGAAGGCGCACAGCACGGCGCCAAGCACGGACGCCGCGAGCAACCAGCGCATACCGGAGCGTGCAGGGGAGGAGACGGAGAGGGCCGTCACGGCGCGGGGGTTCCACGCCTTGCCAGGTCGGTCACTGCCCCGGACCCTGGGCGCGGTTTCCCTCACCGCACGCCATGGTGGTGCCAGACCGGAATGAACTCGCCTGCAATCATCGTCGCCGCCTGATGTGCGGCGGCTCGATACGGTTAGCCTATGAAGGAGTCAAGCGGCGCGCGGAGCGGCTCTCCTTTCTCTTGCGAATCGTCAAGTGACGGCGGAATGGGACCGCCGCCCGCCCCACTCAGGCCCTCTCGAAGCGCACCGCCTTCGCCCGTCCACCGCTCACCAACAGCGCGGCGACCGCGCCCGCACCGTCGCGTTCGAGCCGCACGTCGAGCCAGCCGCGCATGAGCGTGCCCAGGATGTGCAGCCGCATGTCGCGCTCGGTGATCGGCTCGATGCGCCATTCCGGGCCGCGCACGACGGGGCCATGCGCGCGCACGCTGAGACCGCCATCCACCTCGCGCGAGACGATCCAGCGCGCCGCCATCTCCGCGCTCTCGTAGGTGCCGGCGAGATCGTCTGGCAGCACCGCGCCGTCGGGCACGCGCACCCAGCGCTCGACCGTTCCGGCATCTAGCCGCACCTCGATGGTCTCGCCGTCGATCGCGCGCACGGCGAACACGGTGCTCGAGCGCGGCACGGCGAGGAAGCCATCGTCCGTCGGCGCCGCCACGACCGGCATGCCATAGGTGTTGAGCGTCACCGCCCCATCTTCGGCGACGGTGATGTCCACCGTCGCACCGCTCTCGGGCGACATGAAGCGCCCGGCGAGACCACGCACGGCATCGCTTCCCGGCATCGCCGGCGCAGAGACGACGCCGGCACGGTCGAGCATCGCATCGAGCACGCGATAGGCGAGCTGGTTCGGATCGATGCCGCCATGGTTCGCGATCGCGATGACGGCGAGGTCATGGCCAGGAACCCGCAGGTACTCGGTGCGGAAGCCAGGCCAGAGCCCGCCATGGCTGAGGGTCGCGACGCCACGGTAGCGCCGTGTGATCAGGCCGCGCGCGTAGAAGTTGGCCTCGCCGTTCACGAATGGCGCCGGCTGCTCGAGTCCGTCGAGCACGCGCGGCCCGGGCACGCCGCGCTCGCGCGCATTCACCGCCCAGATCGCGAGGTCAGTCACCGAGGAGACGAGCCCGCCCTCGCCGCCGAGCGGGAAGGCGTGGGGGGCGCGGATCATCCGTCCCTCGTGCTCGACATAGCCAGCGGCGAGATGAGGAACCGGCACAGAAACGTTCGGCGTATGCGCCGTCGCGGTCATGCCGAGCGGCGCGAAGATCTCGCTCTCGAGGAAGCGCTCGAGCGGGAGGCCCGACAGCTTCTCGACGATCAGGCCGAGCAGGAAGAAGTTCGAGTTGCTATAGAGATAGCGGGTGCCCGGCGCGAAGTTCAGCGTGCGCTGGCGCTGTATGCCGGCAAGCAGGTCGGTCGCGGTCAGCGGCGTGCCGAGATCGCCGCCGCCCTGGCGCTGGATCTCGAGCATGTCGCGGATGCCGCTCGTATTGTGCATCAGCTGCGCGATGGTGATCGGCGCATAGGCCTCCGGCAGATCAGGAAGCAGGGAGCGCGCCGGAGCGGCGATGTCGAGCAGCCCGCGCTCGGCCAGAAGCAGGATCGCCGCACAGGTGAACTGTTTCGAGACCGAGGCAATGCGGAACCGCGTTCCCGGCCCGATCGGCACGCCGTGTTCGATGCTCGCGAAGCCGGCGTGGCGATGTGCAATCAGCTCCCGCCCCCGGACAACCCCGAGCGTCACGCCTGGGGAGAAGTCCTTCGCCCACGGCTCGATCAGGCGATCGATCTGGTTCTCGAGGGCGCGGAGGGAGAGGTCAGTCACTGCTGGGACCTTTCGGATGGGGGGCGATCCGGTGCCGCGTCGCTGGGGAGATGTCTGAGGCAGAAAGCCTTGAAACGCGATTTCATATCGAATGCAACATTGTCGCAACAGGGCCCCGTCATTCCTCCAACGCCACGAAACACCAACAAAGGAGGAAACGATGGCAAGCAGGATCACCATGCAGGACTTCCACTTTCTCGCGTCGCTCTCGCGCGGTGCGGTGCAGCTCCCGGCCGTGCAGCTCCCAGCCGTGCAGCTCCCAGCCGTGCAGCTTCCGGCGGTGCAGCTTCCGGCCGTTCAGCTCCCGGCCGTGCAGCTGCCGGCCGTGCAGTGGGCCGGCATGCAGTCGCTTCTCGATGGTCCGGTCGCCGACGGCCCCTACGTGCCGATCGACTTCGGCGATTTCTTCGGCTCCGGCGGCAACGACGTGTGGTGGGGAACCGCTGTGTCGGAGACGGCCTACGGCAATGGCGGCGATGACGTGCTGCGCGGCCAGGCGGGCGACGACACGCTCTACGGAGGCGATGGCAACGACACGCTCTACGGCGCCTACGGCAAGGATCGCATCGAGGGCGGAAACGGCAACGACACGATCTCTGGCGGCGACGACCAGGACCAGCTCTACGGCCAGGGCGGCGACGACCTCATGTACGGCGACGGCGCGACCGACTACATGCGCGGTGGCGACGGCAATGACCGGATGTATGGCGGCTCCGGCTACGACGAGATGTACGGCGATGCCGGCAACGACACGATGATCGGCGGCACCGGCGACGATGTGCTCGTCGGCGGCGACGGCAACGACACGATGAACGGTGCCGAGGACAACGACATCCTCTACGGCGGGGCCGGCGCGGACAGGATGGGCGGCGACAACGGCAACGACATGCTGGTCGGCGGCGACGGCAGCGACACGATGAACGGCGGCAGCGGCGCCGACATGCTGTTCGGCGAGGCCGGCAACGACGTCATGAACGGCGGCGACGGCAACGACACGCTGATCGGCGGCGCCGGGTTCGACCAGATGACCGGCGGCAACGGCTACGACAGCTTCGTCTGGAAGGCCGTGTCCGAGAGCGCGAGCGGCGGCATCTGGGACGTCGTGACCGACTTCCAGCGCGGCCTGGACAAGATCGACCTGTCGCAGATCGACGCGGACACGACCGACGGCGGCTGGCTGAACGACGTCTTCACCTTCATCGGCGCGCAGCCCTTCAGCGGCGAACCGAGTCACTCCTGGAACCTTTCGCCAGGCGAGCTCCGCGCCCAGGCCTTCAATGGCTGGACCTACATCCAGGGCGACGTGAACGGCGACGGCGCGGCCGACATCACCATCGCGCTGCAGGGGACACACACACTGACCGCGAGCGATTTCGTCCTCTAGCGCACTAGCACCGGAAGCAACGCATCGAGCCTGAGGCGCCCCGCCGCGGTCGCGGCGAGGGCGCCATGCCGCGTCCACGCCAGCCAGCCTTCGCCGATCGCCTGCGCCAGCGCGCGCGGCTCGAGCGCGTCCTCGAGCGGCATCCCGGCACGCGCGGCGAACCGGGCAGGATCGATGCCGCGCGTGAGCCTCAGCCCCATCAGCAGCATCTCGCGTGCACGCGCCTCGGGCGGGAGAGCTTCCTCCTCGCGCACGCCGTGGCCGCGCCTTTCCACCGCCTCCATCCACGCCTCGGGCGCGCGGATGCGCACCGTCGCGGTCGGCACGCCGGCGAGCGGGATCCGTCCATGCGCGCCGGGGCCGATGCCTGCGTAGTCGGCGTAGCTCCAATAGGCGAGGTTGTGGCGGCTCTCGTCTCCCGGCCGCGCGTAGTTCGACACCTCGTAGGGCGAGAGGCCGGCCTTCGCCGCTTCCTCCACCGTCGCGGCGTAGAGCGCGGCCTGCTCGGCTTCGTCTGGCAGCGCGATCTCGCCGCGCGCATGTGCGCGCTCGAACGGCGTGCCGGGCTCGATGGTGAGCTGGTAGAGCGAAAGATGGTCCAGCCCGAAGCCGAGCGCGCGGCGCACCTCGTCGCGCCAGGCGGTAACGCTCTGGCCCGGGCGGGCATAGATCAGGTCGAAGCTCGCGCGCCGGAACAGGCTCCTTGCCTGGGCGAGCGCGGCGAGCGCCTGCTCCGCCGTGTGTTTCCGCCCGAGGAACGCAAGCGCGGTGTCATCCAGCGCCTGGATGCCGAGGCTGATGCGATTGACGCCGGCATCGCGGAAGCCTGCGAGCCGACCGAGCTCGACGCTTGTCGGGTTCGCCTCGAGCGTGATCTCGGGCTCCTCTGCCCCCGGGAACGCCGCCTTCGCCGCCGCGATGATCGCGCCCACGGTGTCGGGCGACATCAGGCTCGGCGTGCCACCCCCGAAGAACAGGCTCCCGAGCGGGCGTGGGCCGATGCGGGCCGCTTCGAAAGCGAGCTCGGCGAGGATGGCGGAGCGGTAGCGCGGCTCGTCCAGCCGCTCCCGCACATGCGCGTTGAAGTCGCAGTAGGGGCAGCGAGCCAGGCAGAACGGCCAGTGGACGTAGAGGGCGACGGGCTCTGGAGAAGGGTTCGACACGCCCCCTATGTGGCGTGGCCCCCGGCCTTGCGCCAGCCGGGAGCCACGGCAGGCAGGTCAGACGTTCTGCTTCTCGATCCCGGCCTTCGCAGCGGCGTCGCCCCATTTCGCGAGCTCGGTTGCGACCATGCGCGCCGTCTCCTCGGGGCTCGTCGTGACGATGTCTGCGCCGAGCGTGCGGTGACGGTCGACGACCGACTGAACCTTCAGCGCCGCGACCACTGCCTCGTTGAGCCGCGCCACGGTTGGGGCAGGAAGCCCGGCCGGAGCGATGACGATGCCCCAGGTGGACGCCTCGAACCCCGGCATGAAGGCCTCGCCGATCGTCGGCACGTCGGGAAGCTGCGGGGCGCGCTGCGCGCCCGTGGTCGCCAGGGCCTTCAGGGCGCCTGACTGGATGTGAGGCAGTGCGGCGGGAACCGTGTCGAACATGATGTTCACGCGGTTGGCGATGAGGTCAGGGTGCGCCTGGGTCGAGCCGCGATAGGGAATGTAGGTGAACTCGACATCGGCGCGCTGGGCGAACAGCACCGGCGCGAGGCGTACGACGCCCGCGGTGCCCGCGAAGGTGACATGGCCTTTCGGATTGGCGCGGGCGTAGGCGACGAGCTCCGCCGGCGTGGAGGGTCCGAACGCCTTCGGCGCGCAGAGCACAAGCGGCGTGCGCGTCGTCATCGAGATGAAGGTGAAGTCGCGCAGCGTGTCGAAGGGAAGACGATAGAAGGCCGCGTTGACCGAGTGCGCGACCGAGACGAGCCCGAGCGTATGGCCGTCAGGCGGAGCCTTGGCGACGACATCGGTGCCGATGATCCCATCCGCGCCCGGCCTGTTCTCGACCGGCACGGGATGGCCGAAGCGTGCGGCCATCGGCTCGGCGATCAGCCGTGCCGTGATGTCGCTCACCCCGCCTGGGGTATAGGGCACGACGATGCGCACCGCCCTGGTGGGGAACGCCGCCTGGCCGAAGGCGTGGGGGGTGAGCAGGAGCACCGGCGCGGCGAGCGTCGTGCGACGGGTGAGCGACATCGGCTGCTTCCTCCGGAGTTGTTAGTCAGTTTGCATTCGCAACGGCCGGCGGGCATGACCACGCCCCGCGACGCACTCACGCTGACGGAACGAGCGGCGTGCCGAACATGTCGGGGCGAAGCTCGCTCACCTCGACGATGACATCTGCCGGAATGCCAGCGCGCGCCGCCGCGGCACGGATCGCCTCCGGGCTTGGCGCCTCGTAGAGGCAGTAGGTCTTCCGCTTGTCGGCGCTGAGGAACGAGAAGATCCACTGAACGCCGATCTCGTCGTTGATGCGGCGGATCTCGGCAGTGCCGTCCGCCGTGACCTCCAGCTCCTCGGCGAAATTGCGCTCGATCAGGAACAGGGGCATGCACGACCTCCCGCACCGGCCGAGGGTGCGCCAATCGTTTCTTGTCTGCCCGGCGCGACTAGTCTGGCCCGCGCCGAATTCCTTGTCATCGGGTTTCGCATCCGGGACAATCATCCGTGATCCGAGGCTGCCGAGGCCGCAATGCCGGATTCGGGAGATCCCTTCGTCGGGCGCCGGGACGAGCTTGCGCAGCTTGGCGCTGCGCTTGCCGACACGCTCGCGGGAAAAAGCCGCCTCGTCCTCCTCTCCGGCGAGCCTGGCATCGGCAAGACGCGAACGGCCCAGGCGCTGGCGGCGGAAGCCGAAGAGGCCGGTACGCTCGTCCTGTGGGGCCGCTGCCACGAGGAGGCCGGTGCGCCCTCGTACTGGCCCTGGGCGCAGGCGCTCCGCACACTCGCCGGCGCGCTCGGCGAGGACGCGCTGCGCGAGGATCTCGGCGCCGGCGCGCCGGACATCGCCGAGGTGATCCCGGAGCTTCGCGCGCGCATCCCCGGAATTGGCCTCGTCGCGACGCCGAGCGACCCCGCCGCGGCACGCTTCCGCCTGTTCGCCTCGATGGCGGCGTTCCTTCTCGCCGCGTCGCGCCGGCGCCCCCTCGTCACGGTCCTCGATGACCTGCACTGGGCGGATGCGCCCTCGCTCCGCTTCCTCCGCTTCCTGGTTCCCGAGCTCGGCACGGCTCGGCTGATGCTGATCGCGACCTATCGCGAGAACGCCTTGTCGCGACAGCATCCGCTCTCCGACGCGCTGGGCGATGTCGTGCGGTCGGCTGGCGTCATGCGGCTTCGCCTCACCGGCCTCGCCGCGGAGGAGTCGGGTGCGCTGATGGCGGGGATGGCCGGTACCGCGCCACCGCCCTCCCTCGCGCGGGCGCTGCATGCGCAGACCGAGGGCAACCCCCTCTTCCTGCGCGAGATCGTCCGCTTCCTCGGCCAGCGGGGGCTGCTCGACCCAGCCCGGGGCATGGCGGTGCCGGCCTCGCTGCGCATCCCCGAAGGCGTGCGCGAGGTGATCGGGCAGCGGCTGAACCTGCTCTCGCCCGCGTGCAACCAGGTGCTGCGCGTCGCGTCCGTGATCGGCCGCGAGTTCGACGTCGCGCTGCTGCACCGCGTCTGGAAGGACGGGTCCGACGCCGTCACCGCCGCACTCGACGAGGCGCTCGATGCCCGCATCGTCGAGGATGTCAGGCCCGATCGCTACCAGTTCACCCATGCGCTGATCCGCATGACGCTGCAGGACGAGCTGCGCGCGGGCGAGCGCCAGCGCCTGCATCGCGCGGTCGGCGAGGCGCTGGAGGGGCTCAACCGGCACGACCCTGATGCCGTGCTGCCCGAGCTTGCGCGCCACTTCCGGGAGGCAGGCGGCGACACCGCGAAGGCGATCGACTACGCCCAGCGCGCGGGGCAGCAGGCCGAGGCGGTCCTGGCGTTCGAGGAGGCGACGAGCCTGTTCCAGGCCGCGCTCGACCTGATGCTGCAGCAGAATGAACCCGATGCACGCGCGCACGCCGCGCTGCTGGTCCGCGTCGGCGACGCGCAGCGCAAGGCGAACGACTACGACGCCGCGCGAACGAGCCTGCGGACTGCGGTGGAGCTCGCGCGTCGGCACCGTCTGCCCGATCTCCTCGCCGATGCCGCCGTCAGCTTCGAGGTCTCGACGTTTCGGAGGGGCTACATCGGGCAGCGAAACCGGTCCCTGCTTCAGGAAGCGCTTGCCGCGCTGCCGGCGTCGGAGACGGCAAGGCGGGTCAGGGTCCTGACTGCACTCGCGCGCGCGCAGTTCTACTCGGGTGACGTCGCGGCGGGCAGGGTCACCGCGCGCGAAGCCGCCGCACTTGCGCGGTCGCTCGGGGATGATGGCATCACCGCCCGAAGCTTGCTGGTGCAGCTGGAGATCCCGGCGGAGCCGCACGAGACGGTGGCGATGCTGGCTCTCGGACATGACGTGGCGGCGATGGCCGAACGCGGCGGCGAAATGGAGATCGCCGCGCAGACCCACCTCCTCTGTGCCGGCCTCGCCCTCGAGCTCGGGCGGATGGAGGCGTGCCGCGCCGCAATCGCCTCGCTGCACCGGGTCGGCAGGCAGGTGCGCCAGCTCGTCTTCACCCTGTTCGAGATCGGGTTCAGGGCGGCGCTCGCGCTTCATCGTGGCGACCTCGACGAGGCGGAGACGCTGATCCGCGAGGGCATCCGCCTCGACCGGACGACCCGATCCGATGCCGGCGATCCACTCGCGCTGCTCGTCTTCGCGCTCCGGCGCGAGCAGGACCGGCTGTCCGAGGTCGCCCCCCTGGTCGAGGCCATCGCCCGCGATGATGCCGCCGCGGTCTGGCGGCCGGGGCTGGCGCTGCTCTTCGTCGACCTCGGCCGGCACGACGCCGCGCGAAGGCTTTTCGAAGGGCTCGCCGCAGACGGGTTCGTCGGCCTAGCACGCGACGGACGATGGATCAGCAGCATGGCCTTCCTCGCTGAGGTCTGCGTCGCCCTCGGCGACGCGTCGAGGGCGGCGATCCTCTATGGGCTTCTGCTGCCCTATGCCGGGCGGAACCTTGTTCCCGGCAATGGCGCTGGCAGCGTCGGTGCGGCCGACCGACAGCTTGGCCTGCTCGCCGCCACGATGGGGAACTGGCCGGATGCGGAACGGCACTTCGCCGCCGCGCTCGCCCTGAACGAGGCGACGGGCGGGCTCGCGCCCCTCGCCCATACGCGCCACGACCTCGCCGCCATGCTGCTCGGCCGAGGCGGACCGGGGGACGCCGCGCGCGCCCGGGCGCTCCTCGACCAGACGCTCGCCGAAGCGACGCGGCTCGGCCTCGCCGCACTGGCCCGCCGGGTGAGGGAACGCCTTGCCGAGGTCGCGCCGCCGCCTCCCGACCCCGATGCGCTGACGCCGCGGGAGGCAGAGGTGCTGGACCTGATCGCGATGGGCAGGACCAACGCCGATATCGCACTGGTGCTCGCGATCGGCGTGAACACGGTCGCCACCCACGTGCGCAGCATCCTGGCCAAGACCGGCTGCGCCAACCGCACGGAGGCGGCGGCCTATGCGCTGCGCCAGCCGGGCAACGGCCGGGCGCCGCCGCCACCGGCCTGAACGCGCCGCCTCATCATTTCTGATGAGCAGGCCCCGCGCGCGTCGGCTCCGGGGCCCTCACCAGTCCGGACGATGGTTCGCCTGCCGTACCGGGCGCAGGCTGCCTCCATCGCCGTCGCCGTTCCGCGCCGGCCAGGATCAACGGAGGAGACCATGACCGCAGTCCTTCCCATCACGCTGGCTCCCGCCGACGCGACGACGGTGTCCGGCAGCGCCTGGCAGTCCCGCGCCGCCGGCATCGCCGGTTCGGCCGTGGCCGGCGCCTGCCGCCTCGTCGCGCGCACCGGTGCCTGGGTGTGCGCGTGGATGGCGATCGCGGGCGAGCCGAGGCTCGGCGCGCACGCGAAGCGCGACATCGGCCTCCTGCCGGAGCAGGAACTCGACGGCGTGTTCGGCGACCGTGACGACCTGCTTTGGCGGCTGTGAGGGCGGCGCTCCGGACAGGCCAACCCGACACGAACGAAGCAAGGAGAACGGCCATGCCTGACGCGCCCGCGAGGGAGGACACCCGGGCTCCGATCGATGCCTCGATCGAGGCGCTGCGAAGCGGTCTGCGCGGCACGCTGATCGATCGGTCCGACCCGCGCTACGACGAGGCCCGGGCCCTCTACAACGGGATGATCGACAAGCGCCCGCTCGTCATTGCCCGGTGCGCCGACGTCGCCGACGTGATCGCCGCCGTGAACGCGGGGCGCGATGCGGGCCTGCCGATCGCGATCCGCTGCGGCGGGCACAACGGCCCGGGGCTGGGCAGCGTCACCGATGGCCTCGTGATCGACCTCTCCGCGATGAAGGGGGTCAGGATCGATCCCCTGGCCCGCACGGCGCGGGTCGAGGGCGGCGCGACGCAGGGCGACCTCGATCACGCGGCTGGCGCGTTCGGGCTCGCCGTTCCCGCCGGCATCATCTCCACCACCGGCATCGCCGGGCTCACGCTGAGCGGCGGGCACGGCTACCTCACGCGCAAGCATGGGCTGACGATCGACAGCCTGCTCGAGGCGGATGTCGTCCTCGCGGACGGCAGCTTCGTGACCGCGAGCGCGACCGAGCACGCCGATCTCTTCTGGGCGCTGCGCGGGGGCGGCGGAAATTTCGGCGTCGTCACGAGCTTCCTGTTCCGGCTGTACCCGGTGGGCCAGGTGTTCGCCGGACCGATCGTGTTCGACCAGGCGCATGCGCGCACGATCATGCAGCGCTATCGCGACTTCCTGCCGCGGGCGCCGGAGGCGCTCGGCATCTTCCTCGGCCTCAAGACGGTGCTGTCCTGCGACCCTTTCCCGAAGGAACACTGGGGCAGGCCCATGTGCCTCCTGATGTGCTGCTACGACGGGCCGGAGGAGGAGGGCAGGAAAGCGCTCGCTCCACTGCTCGATGCACTCCCCGAGCCCTGGTTCAACTGGATGGGGATGATGCCCTACCCGGCCGTGCAGAGCATGTTCGACGGGCTCTACCCGAGGGGGATGCAGTGGTACTGGCGGGGCGATTTCGTGAAGGCCCTGCCGGACGTGGCGATCGAGGCGCATCTCGACCAGGCGGCTCGCGCGCCGGGAGAGCTCTGCCTGATGCATCTCTATCCCATCGACGGCGCGGTGCATCGCGTCGCGCCAGGCGACACGGCGTGGCACTGCCGTGACGCCACGTGGTCGATGGTGATCGCGGGCATCGACCCAGAGCCGGCGAAGGCCGGCGCCATCACCGCATGGACGAAGGCCTACTGGGAGGCCGTGCATCCCCACACGCTCGGCGGCGCGTACCCAAACTTCATGATGGACGACGAGGGCGATGCGCGCGTGAAGGCCGCGTTCGGCGACAACCACGCGAGGCTCGCTACCGTCAAGCAACGATACGACCCCGAAAACCTGTTCCGCGTGAACCAGAACATCAGGCCGGCGACCTGAAGGATGGCGCAACGGTCCGGCGCTGCCGGACCGGCCAAAGGGGACATGTCCGTGAGCGCAAGGACGATCCTGGCAGCCGTGACGGACATCGCAACAGCGGGAATCGCCCTGGCCGGAGCCCCAACGGTCGCGCATCCGGCGCACGGGGCCGAGACCGCCCTGCGAGGTCGCCTCGCCATGCGCATCCTCCGTTCGGAGGATGACAAGGCCGTTGCGCCTCCGCATCCTTTTGTGTGCTCGTCAAACGATGGGAGAAGACCATGAAAGGCGAGAGACCTGCCCGGAACGGGCCACATGCGCCCCGCTCAACGCTCAGGCGCCGCGACGTGATCGGCGGCGCGGGGTTCGGCCTGGGCGCAGGACTGATCGCGTCCAACACCGCCGCCATCGCGCCGGCGGCCGCCCAACCGGCCGCCCCGTCGCAGCAAGCGGCGGCCGGCGCAAGACCGATCGATGAGATGACCCACCGCCGCGCGCGCGAGGTCCGCGAGGCCTGCGCGCGCGAGACCGGCGCCATCCCGGTCGCCCCGCACCCGGTTAACGGCGACGAGGCGCGCTATCCGAACGCCATCGGCAGCGACACGCGCAGCCTGCCGCACAACGCGCGCGGCGAGGTCGACCCCGCTGCCTGGCAGGCCTACCTGACGGCGTGCCGGTCCGGCGAGACGGCGGACTTCGAGAATGTGCCGCTCGGCGGGAGCCGACGCCTTGGCAACCCGATGGGCACCCTCGCGGTCAGCTTCTGCGGCCTTGACCCGACCCAGATCACCATCCCCCCTGCGCCCACGCTTGCGGGGGAAGAACGCGCCGGCGAGGCCGTCGAGGTGTACTGGCAGGCGCTGCTGCGCGACGTGCCACTTGCCGCGTTCCGCGACGGCTCCGACCATCGCGATGTCGTCGCCGCCTGCGCCGAGCTGAACGCCCTCGGCGATTTCCGCGGCCCGAAGGCGGCTGGGCGCGTGACGCCGGCGACACTGTTCCGCGGCACGGCACTCTACGCCGACGGCCCCGATCCGCGCGGGCGCGTGGTGACGCCGCCTGGCGTGCTGGACGGCCCGATGATCTCGCAGTTCCTGTTGCGCGACGTCCCCTTCGGCGCGCAGTGGATGAGCGCGCGCATCCGCCCGGCGACGCCCTCAAGCGAGTTCCTCACCAACGAGGAGGACTGGCTCCGGGCCCAGAATGGCGAACCGCCGCGCCGCGGCGTGACCTACGAGGAGACGCCGCGCTACATCGCGACGGGCCGCGACCTCGGCGAATGGGTCCGGCACATCCCACCCTTCCAGGCGTTCGCGATGCAGCTGATCACGACCGGGGCGTTCGGGCCCGACCCGCGCTACGGCGGGATGTACCCCGCCGCGCAGCCGCCGACCCATCCCGCAAACCCGTATCGCGGCCTGCGGAAGCAGAATCCCGCCGCGAGCTTCGGCCCGCCGCATGTAGCGGCGCTGGTTGTCGATGCGGTGAACAACACGATTCGCGCGGCCTACTGGCAGAAATTCTTCGTGCACCGGACATTGCGGCCGGAAGCCTATGGCGGGCTCGCGCATCACCGGCTGGTCAATGGCGTCACCGACTACCCTGTTCCCGATGCCGTCCTGCGCTCCGAGGCGCTGGATCGCACAAGGGCGAAACACGGCACGCTGCTCCTGTCGCAGATCTATCCGGACGGCTCACCGAACTTCTCCGCCTATCCCGGGGGCGCGTCCTCCGTGGCCTCTGCGGTCGCGACGATGCTCAAGGCGTTCTTCGACGAGACACGCGTGATCGAGAACCCGGTCGAGCCCGATCCGCGCGATCCGACGCGGCTTGTCCCCTACCAGGGGCCACCGCTGACGCTCGGCGGCGAGCTGAACAAGCTCGCGACCAATTACGGTTACGCGCGCAACTGGGGCGGCATCCACTGGCGGTCCGACGCCGCCGCGTCGATGCCCATTGGCGAGGAGGTGGCCATCGGCATGCTCAGGGAGGTGCGCATGACGCTGCGGGAAAGCTTCGACGGGTTCAGCTTCACCCGCTTCGACGGAACCCGCGTCACGGTATGAATGGAGGCAGCCGGTCGCGGCACCCTTTCGGCCGGCCTACAGCGCCTTCGCCTTGAAAAGCGCGAAGGCGCGGGCGCGGTGGCTGATCGCATGCTTCGCCTCCGGGTCCATCTCGCCGAAGGTCTCGCTGCCGCCCTCGGGTAGGAACATCGGGTCGAAGCCGAAGCCGCGCTCGCCCCGCGGCGGCCACACCCAGGTGCCGTCCACCCGTCCCTCGAACACATCGACACGGCCGTCAGGCCAGGCGAGCGCGAGCGCGCACACGAACCAGGCGGCCGTGTTCTCCGGCTCGCCCAGATTCGCCCGCACCCGCGCCATGCCGACGCCGTAGTCGCGCGAGCCGTCGGGCAGCATCGCGGCATCGGCGGTGCGCACGCCGGGCCCGCCCCTCAGCGCGGCGATGCAGAAGCCGCTGTCGTCGGCGAGCGCTGGGAGGTTCGCGGCCGTCGCCGCGGCCCGGGCCTTGATCGTCGCGTTCTCCGCGAAGGTCTCGCCCGTCTCCTCCGGCTCGGGCAGGCCGAGCGCACCGGCGCTCACCGCCTCGATGCCGAATGGGGCGAGAAGCTCGCCGATCTCGCGCAGCTTGCCGGCATTGTGGGTGGCGACGACGAGCCTGTCGCCGCGCGCGAGGCGGCGCGCGTCACCCATTCACCGCTTCCTTCTGCAGGTCGAACAGCGTCGAGCAGCCGCCGCGCGCGAGCGCCATCAGCTCGTCGATCTCGCGCTGGGTCATCGGCCGGCGCTCGGCGGTCGCCTGCACCTCTACGATGCCGCCGTCGCGGGTCAGCACGAAGTTGCCGTCCGCCTCGGCCTCGCTGTCCTCGGCATAGTCGAGGTCGAGCACGGTCATCCCGCGATGGATGCCGCACGAGATGGCTGCCACCTGGCCGCGGATCGGCGAGGCGTTCAGAACGCGGGCGCGCACGAGCTTGTTGAAGGCGCAGGAGAGCGCGACCCAGGCGCCGGTGATCGCAGCCGTGCGGGTGCCGCCATCGGCCTGGATCACGTCGCAGTCGAGGGTGACGGTCATCTCTCCCATCGCCTTGAGATCGACAACCGTGCGAAGCGAGCGGCCGATCAGGCGCTGGATCTCCTGCGTCCGCCCCGACTGCTTGCCGCGCGCCGCCTCGCGGTCCGACCGCGTGTGGGTGGAGCGCGGCAGCATGCCGTACTCGGCGGTGATCCATCCCTGGCCCTGGTTGCGCAGGAAGGGCGGCACCTTGCCCTCGACAGAGGCGGTGCAGAGAACATGGGTGTTGCCGAACTTGGCGAAGCAGGAGCCCTCGGCGTGGCGCGACACGCCGGTATCGAGGCTGACGGGGCGGAGTTCATCGGCGGCGCGGCCTGAGGGGCGCATGGGAGCGGCCTTCCCTTCGGATCGAGTGTGCGTGTCTGCGAGGCGGCGGACATTAGCCACGCCGCGGGCGCGGCGCGACCCCCCTTGCGCGGCGCCTTCAGCCTGCGCGGGGCCCGAGCAGGATGATGGCCGCGCCGGCAAGGCAGACGGCGGCGCCGACGATGTCCCACCTGTCCGGCCGCAGCCCTTCCACGGCCCAGAGCCACAGCAGCGAGGCGGCGATGTACACCCCGCCATAGGCCGCGTAGGCACGCCCGGCCGCCTCGACCTCCACGCGCGTCAGCGCCCAGGCGAAGGCCGCGAGCGCCATCATCCCAGGAACGAGCCACCAGCCCGAACGGCCGAGGCGCGCCCAGGCCCAGAAGGCGAAGCAGCCAGCGATCTCGGCGACCGCCACGGCCGCGTAGGCGGCAATCGTCGTCACCCCATCACCCTTTCTGCGCTTGCGTTGACCCCCACGGGGGGCGTCCATACCTTCTGCGATATGGCAAGCGACAGCACCCGGCGTGACGACCCTGGCGGGCAGGGCCTGCCCGGCCGGTCGGCGATGATCCTGCGCGAGATCGTCGAGGCCTATGTCGCGACTGGTGAGCCGGTGGGTTCCCGCACCCTCTCGCGCCGCCTGCCGATGGCGCTGTCGCCCGCGACCATCCGCAACGTCATGGCCGATCTCGAGGAAAGCGGCCTGATCTTCGCCCCCCACACCTCCGCCGGCCGCCTGCCGACAGACCGGGGCCTTCGCATGTTCGTCGACGGCCTGCTCGAGCGCGGCGCGCTGACGCCGGAGGAGGAGGAGGCGATCCTTGCCCGCTGCCGCGCCGAGGGACGTTCGATCGAGGAGGTCCTGGCCGAGGCATCGGGGCTGCTCGCGGGCCTCTCGCACGCCGCCGGCCTCGTTCTCGCGCCGAAATCGGAAGCGGCGCTGAAGCATGTCGAGTTCGTCTCGCTCGGCCCCGGCCGCGTCCTCGTCGTCCTGGTGACGGAGGACGGCCAGGTCGAGAACCGGGTGATCGAGGCGCCGCAGGGGCTTCCCCCCTCCGCACTCGCCCAGGCCAGCAACTACGTCAACGCCCGGCTGACGGGGCGGACGCTCGAGGAAGCCCGGAACGCACTCGAGGAGGAGATCTCCGCCCACCGGACGGAGCTCGACGACCTGACGGGCAAGGTGGTCGAAGCCGGGCTCGCCACCAAGGCCGGCGCGGCGGCGGGCCGCGCGCTGATTGTCCGCGGCCAGGCGCAGCTTCTGGCCGATGTCACGGCGCTGGAGCGGCTCGAGACGATCCGCGGCCTGTTCGAACGGCTCGAGGCGAAGGAAACCCTGCTTCGCCTTCTCGAGCTCGCCCAGGCCTCGGAGGGCGTGCAGATCTTCATCGGCAGCGAGAACCGCCTGTTCGAGGCAGCGGGGGTGACGATGATCGTCGCCCCCTACCGCAATGCGCGCGACCGCATCGTGGGCGCGATCGGGGTAATCGGCCCGACGCGGATCAATTACGGCCGGATCATCCCGGCCGTTGACTACACAGCCAAGGTGATCGGCCGGCTGCTGGGCTGACGGCCCGGCAGCGCCGAGGCAGGGTTGCCGCCTACCGTGTGCCTGTGTGGTTGACGCCGTCAACTTCGATCGCTACGGTTGGTGACACTGTCAACCAACGCGTGTCGGAGACCCCGTGCCATGGCGACCAAGCGAGGCCTCGCGGCGACCCTTCTTGCGGCACTGGTCGGCGGCTGCGCCATCGCGACCCCGTTCCGCTCCACCGCCGGCGGCGGCGACGGCGGAGCGCCGGCCGTCGTCGCGCTCACGGAGGCGACGCTCGGCCCGGACAGCGCGGCCCGGTCGGCGTTCTGGGAGGGCGTGTGGGCAGTCGAGCGGACGCTCAAGGACCAGCCGGGCCTCATCGGCTACTCGGTGCGACGCGAGCTCCTCGGCAACCGGACATGGACCATGACGATGTGGGAAACCGAGGCCGATCTCGACCGGTTCGTCCTGTCTCCTGCGCATCGCGCCGCTATGGCATCCGGCAGGGCGGCGCTGACCGGCACGCGCTTCGCGCGGCTCGAACGGCGCCGCGGGGACGGGCCACCGAGCTGGGCCGAGGCGCTTGACGTGCTTGGCCGCACGCGGGAGGGCTATCGCTGAGACCCTGTCGCTGAGCCTGGCGCGATCCCCGCACGAGGCTCGCCCGAGCCTATGTGGTGGTCCGTCGTGCCCAAGTCCCAGCGAGACCTTCGCGAGGCCTGCGTGGCTGAAGCCATGGCCATCATCGCGGCAGAGGGCGTCGAGAAGCTCAGCCTGCGCGAGGTGGCGCGACGCCTCGGCGTGTCGCATCAGGCGCCCTACAAGCATTTCCCGAGCCGCGACCACATCCTCGCAGAGATCGTCGCGCGCGCCTTCGGCGACTTCGCGCGCCATCTCGACGCCCACCCGCAATCGGCCGACGCCGATGCCGATCTCGGCCGGATGGGTGTCGCCTATCTCGGTTATGCGATCTCCCATCCTCTCGAATACCGGCTGATGTTCGGCACGCCGCTGCCTCCGGGCGAGGACCATCCCGAGATGATGCGCCAGGCGCGGCATGCCTTCGCCCTGCTCTGCGAAGGCCTCCGGCGGCGGGCGGTGGCGCGCGGCACAAGCCCGGGCGAGGACGCCATCCGACTCGACGCGCTGTTCATCTGGTCGTGCCTGCATGGGCTCGCGGCGATCCGCTCCTCCGCCGCCGCTGCCACGCTCGGGCTTCCCGCCTCCGTGATGGAGGCGAGCCCCGGCCATGTGCTCGGGCGCATCGGCGACGCGCTCGGCCGATAGGGGCCGCCAGCGCGGCGGTGTGACGGAAGTCACGCATCAGCACCCCATCCTGCGTCGACGGACACGTACCTGAAACATTCCGGGTTCATAGCGCTGCCCGCGCGACATTGTTCGCACACGAACGAAAAAGAGAGGGCACGCCATGCTGATCCACGCAACGCTCCATGCCGCCGAGCCCGAGAGGGTCGCCCGCTTCCTCGCTCTTCTCTGGGGCACCGAGGCGATGCCCGTGCCGGAGATCGAAGGCGCCTGGATCGCCTTCGCGAGCGGCGAGGGCATCGCGAGCGTCGTCGTCGAGCCCGCTTCCCTGCCCCGCCCGGCGATGCAGCTCGCCATCGCCACGCGCCTGTCGGAAACCGCAGTACACGCGCTTGCCGCGACCGAGGGCTGGCTCAGCCGCCATGCGATGCGCTTCGGTGAGGCCGGGGTGGGCTGCGGCCACGCGGTCGTCTCCGTCGCGGTCGAGCCCTCTCTCGCGATCGAGGTGCTTCCCGAAGCGATGGCGACGGTGCGGGCCGAGGTGATGCGCCCCTGGCGCTGGGGCGCGCGGCTTGCGGGGATGATCCCGCCCGCGCCGGCAATGCGGACGGGCGCGCGCCTCGTTCCGCCCATGCCGTCGCCCTTCCCCTGCGCCGAGGCCGCAGATGTGGCAGATCAGGCGCCGGTACGGTTCGCGAGGGCGGCATGAGCGCGCTTTTCGTCGCCGCCGACAGGGTGGAGATCCTGATCGGGGCAGAGCAGTCGGGCGGCACGCTCTCGCTGTTCGACATCTCCGTCGAGCCCGGGGGCGGGCCGCCGATGCACGTGCATGACCGCGAGGACGAGACCTTCCGCGTTCTCGAGGGAGAGGTGACCTTCTGGGTCGGTGGCGAGAGCCGCGTGGTCGCGGCGGGCGAGGCGGTGTTCGGCCCGCGCGGCATCCCGCACCGGTTCGAGAACCGCTCGAACCGGCCAGCGCGGATGCTCGTCGCCGTCACGCCTGGCGGATTCTGCGGCTATTTCCGCGAGGTCGGCACCCCGGCGGGAGATGGCAGGCCGGCGCCTGCGCTCGACGAGGCGGCCGTCGCGCGGCTGCTCGCTCCGGCGGAGCGGTACGGTCTGCGCTTCGTGCAGGGCTGAGGCTTCCACCCTTCCCTTCACGGGGCCGTGCGCCTAAGTGTGCCCGGCCATGCAGGACAAGCCAGACACACCAGACAAGCCCGGCTCCTCCCCCCTCGGTCCGGAGGGCGAGATGCTCCGCGAGGGGCTTTCCCCCTCCTCCTCCGAGGCGCTGATGGCCGAGGCTGCCGAGCGCATCAAGGCGCTCGAGCAGGAGGCGGCGGAGTTCAAGGACAAGTGGCTCCGCGCCGAGGCGGAGACGCAGAACGTGCGCAACCGCGCCCGCCGCGAGGTGGAGGATGCGCGAAACTACGCCGCGCAGAAATTCGCTCTCGACGTTGTCGAGGCGGCCGAGAACCTCGAGCGGGCGCTCGCCTCGCTGCCGCCCGAGGCGGAGGGCGAGCCCGAGATCGTCGGGAAGCTGCGCGAGGGCGTGGCCGCGATCGGCCGCTCCTTCCAGGGCGCGCTCGAGCGCAACGGCGTTGCCCGCCAAGACGCCGCGGGGGCGAAGTTCGACCCTGAGCTCCACCAGGCCATGGCCGAGGCGCCAAGCCCGGAGGTTCCGGTCGGGCACGTGATCCAGGCCTGGACGCCCGCCTGGACGCTGAACGGGCGGCTGATCAAGCCGGCGATGGTCGTGGTGTCGAAGGGCGCGCCGCCGCAGGCGAGCCCCGAGCAGGCCCCAGCGGCCGAGCCGGGCGCGACGCTCGATACGAAGGCTTAGAGCAGCGCCCGACCCGATGGAACCGACGCCGGTTCCACCGGGTCGGTCCAAGCTGCTCTATCCCATTGAGGCGGCCGCCGTCTCCGCTGCCGCCGCCACCCGCACCTCGTAATGCGCCGAGCGCGGGTCGAACCGCGCTAGCACAGCCCGTGCCTCGGGCGGAACCACGGCCGTCTCCCAGTCCTCGCCGGCGAAGGCCCGCACCGCGTCCATCGACCGGAACGCCATCACCGTGACGAACTCGACCTCCCCGCCCGCGTCGCGGCGGAGCAGCTCGAGCCGGTCCAGACCCGCGACCCTCCGGGCGAGGATGGCGGGGAAGATCGTGTCGCGGATCAGGGTCTCGTAACGGTCGGCCATGTCGGGCTGCGTCCAGCCGTACCAGATGCGGCTGATCATCGCGGTTCTCCTTCCGATGCCTTGCAACGGACGGGATGATTGCCGAGATAGCCGGGGCATGTCCTTGCGAAGATGATGCAAAAGCGGGGACATATTGGCAGACTGTGCCTCGTCTGCATCGTTTCGAGGCATATCATGCCACCGCTCGACAGCACGGATCTTCGCATCCTCGCGGCACTCCAGGAGGATGGGCGGCTCGCCAACGTCGCACTCGCCGACCGCATCGGCCTCTCGCCCTCGCCCTGTCTCAGGCGGGTGAAGCACCTCGAGGCAGAAGGAGTGATCGAGGGCTATCGCGCCATCCTGCGTCCCGAAGCGGTCGGCCTCGGCCTGACGGTGTTCGTGGAAGTGAAGGTCGACCGCCATACCCGCGAGAACGCCGATGCGCTGGACCAGGCGCTCGCCGGCCTGCCCGAGGTCGTCTCGTGCCACATGGTCTCCGGCACGGCCGACTTCCTCGCCGAGGTTGTGGTTTCGGACCTCGCCGCCTATGAGCGGTTCCTGAGCGACCATCTGCTCCGGTTGCCGATGGTGGCCGACATACGCTCGAACGTCTCGCTGCGGCGGGTGAAGCGCGCTGGGCCGCTTCCGCTGCCGCGGCAGGAGCCTGCCTTGTAACGCCCGCCCCTTGTCGGGGGTGGGGGTGCTGAATACATCCCACTGGTCCGACGCGGCGACGGCCGCGATCAAGCAACGGAGTTGGGGGATGCAAGGGCGCCTGATCAGGGCCGTTGCGTCTCGCCGGAACAGGAGAAGACCATGAGCAAAGTCATCGGCATCGACCTCGGAACCACGAACAGCTGCGTGGCGATCCTCGAGGGCAAGGATGTCCGCGTCATCGAGAACGCCGAGGGCGCGCGCACGACGCCGTCGATGGTCGCCTTCGCCGACAGCGGCGAGCGCCTCGTCGGCCAGGCCGCCAAGCGCCAGGCGGTGACGAACCCGCTGAACACGCTCTATGCCGTGAAGCGCCTCATCGGGCGCCGCTTCGAGGACCCGATGGTCGCCAAGGACATCGGCATGGTCCCCTACAAGATCATCAAGGCCGATGGCGGCGATGCCTGGGTCGAGGCGCGCGGCGAGAAGTATTCCCCCTCGCAGATCAGCGCCTTCATCCTCGGCAAGATGAAGGAGACGGCCGAGGCCTATCTCGGCGAGAAGGTGACGCAGGCCGTCATCACCGTCCCCGCCTACTTCAACGACAGCCAGCGCCAGGCGACGAAGGACGCGGGCCGCATCGCCGGCCTCGAGGTGCTGCGCATCATCAACGAGCCGACGGCCGCCGCGCTCGCCTACGGGCTCGAGAAGAAGAAGGCCGGCACCGTCGCGGTGTACGACCTCGGCGGCGGCACGTTCGACATCTCCATCCTCGAGATCGAGGACGGAGTGTTCGAGGTGAAGTCGACGAACGGCGACACGTTCCTCGGCGGCGAGGACTTCGACAAGCGCGTGATCGACTACCTGGCAGACGAGTTCAAGCGCGACCAGGGCATCGACCTGCGCAGCGACAAGCTTGCCCTGCAGCGCCTGAAGGAAGCCGCAGAGAAGGCGAAGATCGAGCTCTCCTCCGCCAAGGAGACCGAGATCAACCTGCCCTTCATCACGGCCGACGCCTCCGGCCCGAAGCACCTCGTGGTCAAGCTCAGCCGCGCCAAGCTCGAGGCGCTGGTCGACGATCTCGTCGAGAAGACGCTCGAGCCCTGCCGTTCCGCGCTGAAGGATGCCGGCATCTCCGCCGCGGAGGTCGATGAGGTCATCCTCGTCGGCGGCATGACGCGCATGCCGAAGATCATCGAGACGGTGAAGAGCTTCTTCGGCCGCGAGCCGGCCCGCAACGTCAACCCCGACGAGGTGGTGGCGATCGGCGCGGCGGTGCAGGGCGCTGTGCTGAAGGGCGAAGTGAAGGACGTCGTCCTGCTCGACGTCACGCCGCTCTCGCTCGGCATCGAGACGCTCGGCGGCGTGTTCACCCGCCTGATCGACCGCAACACCACGATCCCGACGCGGAAGAGCCAGATCTTCTCGACCGCAGAGGACAACCAGAACGCCGTGACCATCAAGGTGTTCCAGGGCGAGCGCGAGATCGCGGTGAACAACAAGCTGCTCGGGCAGTTCGACCTCGTCGGCATCCCGCCCGCGCCGCGCGGCGTGCCGCAGATCGAGGTGACGTTCGACATCGACGCGAACGGCATCGTCTCTGTCTCGGCCAAGGACAAGGCGACGAGCAAGGAGCAGCAGATCCGGATCCAGGCCTCCGGCGGCCTCTCGGAGGCGGAGATCCAGCGCATGGTGAAGGAGGCGGAGGCGAACGCCGATGCCGACCGCAAGCGCCGCGAGACGATCGAGGCGCGCAACCATGCCGAGGCGCTCGCACACCAGACCGACAAGACGCTGAAGGAAAATGCCGAGAAGCTCGGCAACGCGCCGGAGAAGGAGGCCGCCGAGAAGGCGCTCGCCGATCTCCGCGCCGTGCTCGGCGGCGAGGATGCGGACGCCATCCGCTCCGCGACCGACGCGCTCTCCCAGGCCTCGATGAAGCTCGGCGAGGTGCTGTATCGCCAGGCGCAGGCGAACCCCGAGGCCGGCGCCGCGCCGGAGGGGCAGCCCGAGGCCGGCGAGGCGCCGAAGGACGACAAGGTGGTCGACGCCGACTTCGAGGATGTTGACGACAAGAACAAGAAGAAGTCCGCCTGAGCCAAGGGGCGTGAGCCTCACGGCACAGCGGACAGAGGCGATGCGCGCCACCCGGACCCGCCCAGCGCGGACGGGTGGCGCCATCCCGTCTCCTTGACGCGATAGGCGTCCATCCATGGCGAAGCAGGATTTCTACGCGGTCCTGGGCGCGGCGCGCGACGCCTCGGCCGACGACCTGAAGAAGGCATACCGCAAGCTCGCGATGCAGTACCACCCGGACCGAAACCCGGGTGACAAGAAGGCGGAGGCCAAGTTCAAGGAGCTGAACGAGGCCTACGACGTGCTGAAGGACCCGGAGAAGCGCGCGGCCTATGACCGGTTCGGCCACGCCGCGTTCGACGGCTCGGGCGGGGCCGGCCCTCGCCCGGGAGGCCCGGGCGGCTTCGGCGGGTTCCAGGGCGCTGGTTCCTTCGCCGACATGTTCGACGACATCTTCGGCGACCTGATGGGCGGCGGGCGCGGCCGAGGTGGCCCGGGCGGCGCAGGCCGCGGCGCCGACCTGCAGACGCGCGTCGAGCTCTCGCTCGAGGAGGCGTTCGCGGGCAAGAAGGCGACGCTGCGCGTGCCGACGGCGATCGCCTGCGAGGCGTGCAAGGGTTCGGGCTCCGAGGGCGGTGCGGCGCCGCAGACCTGCGGCAGCTGCAACGGCGCGGGCAAGATCCGCGCCCAGCAGGGCTTCTTCCTGATCGAGCGCACCTGCCCGACCTGCGGCGGCACCGGCAAGGTGGTGAAAGACCCCTGCAAGGTGTGCGCCGGCGCGGGCCGGGTGCAGCGCGAGCGCACCCTGAACGTCGACATTCCCGCGGGCGTGGAGGACGGCACGCGGATGCGCGTGTCGGGAGCCGGCGAGGCGGGTCTGCGCGGCGCCCCGCCGGGCGACCTCTATGTCAACGTCATGGTTCGTCCGCACAAGCTGTTCCAGCGCGAGGGCGCGAACCTCTATTGTCGCGTGCCGCTTCGGATGACCTCCGCCGCGCTCGGCGGCGCGATCGAGGTACCGACCATCGAGGGCGGCCGCGCCAAGGTGACGATCAACGCCGGAACGCAGACCGGCGACCAGTTCCGCCTGCGCGGCAAGGGCATGACCCAGCTCAACTCGGCAGCGCGCGGCGATCTCTACATCCAGGTGGCGGTAGAGACGCCGATGAACCTGACGAAGAAGCAGCAGGAGCTTCTGCGCGCCTTCGAGGAGGAGGCGGAGAAGGCCGGCGACAAGTCGAGCCCGGAAAGTGCGGGGTTCTTCGCGAAGATGCGTGAGTTCTTCGAAGGCAAGAGCTGAGAGACCGTCCGCAAGCCCTGCTGCCGCGGCCGCCTCGCTTCGCTCCCTGCACTTCGTGCGCTCACCGCCTTCGGTGCCATTGCCCGCCAGTTTCCCGGAACCTGCGCCGTGCGCCTCACGTCAGCGACATCTGGAACGATCGCCCGCGCTATCGGACCGCTAGGAGAACGATCCGCCAGCGGATGATCTGCCGCCCGCCATGCGCGGCAGGCTCCGTCTCGCGCCCGAGCGCGATGCCGCCATTGCGTTCGATGACGCGGTGCGAGGCGACGTTGTCGGCTTCCGCCGTCAGCTCCACATGCGCGAGTCCCAAGCCACGCGCCTCGTCAAGCATCAGCGCGAGCGCGCGCGTCGCGATCCCTCGCCCACGCTTTTCCGGCACGACACCGTAGCCGATATGTCCAGAGACATGCGCCGGCAGCGCCTCAGTGCCCTTCTGCCAGCGGATGTTCACGAAACCGCAGAACCCGCCATCGCTGACCCAGCGCGTGTAGCCGGGAAGGCGCGCGACGCGAGACCCGTCGGCGAGCTCGATCGGCGGGCCATTCGCCTCGGGGTCGTGCAGGCTTGCGAGAAAGGCATCGGCGTCCTCCGCGATCGCTGCGAGATGTGCGAGCCGGATGCGCTCGCCCGCGATGTTGGATGGCGCCCAGCCGGAGCCCAGCGCCGCGACATAGCCCGCGAGAAGCGTGCGCGACGGGCGCGCGAGCCGGATCGTGCTCAGACGAAGGCGCCGCGGAGGAAGCCGAGCGCCGGCAGGGGAGACCAGGCGCGCGGCAGGTCGGCCCTGCGGATCGGCGCGACGGAATAGCGCGGCACGGGCTGGCGCGTCTTGGCGATGAGGTGTTCGTAGGCGCGCACCTGCGCTGCCCGCCAGGCGCGGTCGTTCAGCGCATCGTCGCGCGAGCGATAGACCTCGGCGATCCTCTCGGTCTTGCCGACGGTGGCGATCACGGCCCAGAGCGTGTCATCCCCTCGGGGAAGGGGCGGGCGGGGAAGGGGGGCGATGGTCGTCACGCGGTGCGGGCCGATGCTCCTCTGACCTCCCCGAAGGGTGGCAAGGGAGAACCCGAAACGCAATGGTCGCGAGGGCTGGATGCCGGCGGCGGACATAGAAGGCCGCCAAAAAGAAGACGGGCCGGCGGCTGGGAGGTAGTCGTGCCGCCGGCCCGCCCATGTGGATGAGTGCCTGCCGGGAAAGGCGCTCACCCGAAACATCCGAAGAGTGAGCGCATCCAGGTTACGGCGACATGCGCCGCGGCATTACGAGTTGGTCATGTGGGCCAGGCCCAGGGGCGGCGCGACCTGTCTTCCGTCTGCCACGCGGCGATCGCGTCTGCCTGACGCAGGGTGAGGCCGATGTCGTCGAGCCCGGCGAGAAGCGCCTCGCGGCGCGCGGCGTCGACCGCGAACGGATGCTCGTCACCCGAGGGCGACACGACGACGCAACGCTCGAGATCGACCGTCACGCGCGCATTGCCGGGAGAACGTTCCACCTCTGCGGCAATCGCCGAGACCGACGCCTCGGGCAGCACCACGGGAAGCAGCCCGTTCTGCAGCGCGTTGTTGGCGAAGATGTCGGAGAAGGACGGCGCGATCACCGCGCGGACGCCGGCACCGGCGAGCGCCCACACCGCACCCTCGCGGCTCGACCCGCAGCCGAAATTCGATCCCGCGAGCAGGATCGGCGCATCGCGATAGGGCGCGCGGTTCAAAACGAAATCGGGGTCCTCCGACCCGTCGGGCCGCCGGCGCCAGATCTCGAAGGCATGCGCCCCCATCTCCGCCTTCGCGGTGCCGACGAGGCGTTCGACGCGGATGATCACGTCTGTGTCGATGTTGGGGCGAAGCAGCGGCGCGGCGGGGCCGGTGACGGTCGTGAAGGGCTGCATGTCAGAGCCCCTTGCGGATGTCGACGATGCGGCCCGCCACCGCTGCCGCCGCCGCCATCGCGGGCGAGGCGAGATGGGTGCGCGCGCCCTTGCCCTGGCGTCCGACGAAGTTGCGGTTCGAGGTGGAGACGCAGCGCGCGCCAGGCGGCACCGCCTCGCCGTTCGCCGCGACGCAGAGCGAGCAGCCGGGCTCGCGCCAGGCGAAGCCTGCGTCGGTGAATACGCGGTCAAGCCCTTCCGCTTCCGCCGCCCGCTTCACCCGAACCGATCCCGGAACGACCCAGGCGGTGACGCCGTCCGCCACCCGGCGGCCGCGCACGACCCTGGCCGCCTCGCGCAGGTCCGAAAGCCGCGAGTTGGTGCAGGAGCCGATGAACACCCAGTCCACCGCCGTGCCGGCGAGCGGCCGCCCCGGCTCGAGCCCCTGGTAGGCGAGCGCATCCTGCCAGGCCTTGCGGCGCTGCGCATCCGGCGCCGCGTCCGGGTCGGGGATCGGGGCGTCGACGGCGATGACATGCTCGGGGCTCGTGCCCCAGCTCACCTGCGGCGCGATCGTTGCGGCATCGATCACATGATCGGCATCGAACACGGCATCCTCGTCCGAGCGCAGCGTGCGCCAATGCGCGACCGCCTCGTCCCACGCTGCGCCGCGCGGCGCATGGTCACGCCCCGCGACCCAGTCGAACGTCGTGTCGTCTGGCGCGATGAAGCCCATGCGCGCGCCCATCTCGATGGTGAGGTTGCACAGCGTCAGCCGTGCCTCGACGGGCAGCGCGCGCACGGCCTCGCCGCCCCACTCCACCGCGAAGCCCGCGCCTGCGCCTGTGCCGAGCCGGCCGATGGCTGCGAGCACCGCATCCTTCGCCGTGGTGCCCTCCGGGAAGCGCCCCTCGAAACGCACACGCATGGCGCGCGGCTTGGCGATTCGCAGCGTCTGCGTCGCGAGCGCATGTGCGAGCTCCGATGAGCCGACCCCGAAGGCGAGCGCGCCGAGCCCGCCATTGGTGCAGGTGTGGCTGTCGCCGCAGATGACGCTGAGACCAGGGAGCACGATGCCGAGCTCGGGCCCCATGACGTGGACGATGCCCTGCCCGTCCTGCCCGAGATCGAACAGCCGGATGCCGTGCGCGGCAGAGCCCGCGCGCAGCGCGTGCACCCCGCCTGCGCCCTTGGGAAAGGTCTCGGCCGTGCGGCCGGGGGCGGAGGACACCGCGTGGTCGGGGGTTGCGAAGGCGAGGTTCGGGTTCGGGATGGCGTATCCCTTCTCCGCCACCTCCGTCAGCGCCCGCGCGCCGGAGAGGTCGTGCAGCAGGATGCGGTCGATATGGATCAGGTCCTGCCCCCCGCCGGCGGGAGCGATGCGGTGGAGCGTCCAGAGGCGATCGAGAAGCGTCTGCGACATGGGGGTGAGATGCCTCCTTGCCGGGCCGAGCACAAGACGCCGCTTGACCTGTGGTTTGATGTCGAACTATATAGTTCGATATCAAACGTCATGGAGGTTGGCCATGGCTGGACGACGGATGTTCATCGCACTCATCGGCGGCGGCGCCGTGGCCGCTGCGGCGGGCGGGGCCTTGTGGGCGGGAACGCGCGACCCGTCGCGGGCGCGCCTGCCCTGGCTTGCCGCGGGCGGCCCTTCGGCGGACGTGCGGCGCATCGCTCTCTCCTATGCCGTGCTCGCGCCCAATCCGCACAATCGGCAGCCCTGGCTGGCCGACCTGTCGGTGCCCGGCGAGCTCACGCTGTATTGCGACCTGGACAGGCGGCTCCCCGCGACCGACCCGTTCGACCGGCAGATCACGATCGGGCTCGGATGCTTCCTCGAACTCCTTGTGCAGGCTGCGGCGGAGGCGGGCTACGTGGCGGAACCGGACCTGTTTCCGCAGGGCGAACCCATTCCCCGGCTCGACGGACGCCCCGTCGCGCGCGTGCGGTTCCGGCGGGACGATGCCGTACGCCGCGATCCGCTGTTCCCGCATGTGCTCGCGCGACGGTCAAACAAGGGCGCTTTCGACACCTCCCGACCCGTCGCGGACGACGCGCTGTCCGGCATCGCCGGCGCGGCGCGCTCGTCGAGGGCGGCCCACACCAACGAGACAGGGCAGGTCGAGCGGCTCCGTGACATGACGTGGTCGGCGCTTCACCGCGAGGTCACGACGCCCGCAGCGCTCGGCGAAAGCATCGGGCTCATGCGCATCGGCCGCGCCGAGATCGAGGCAGCCCCCGATGGGATCGCCCTCGCTGGCCCACGCATCGAGGCGCTCGCCCATGCCGGCCTCCTGTCGCGCGAGGCGCTTGCCGATCCACGCTCGGCCGCATTCCGCCACCAACTCGAGCACCTTCGCCTGCCAACCGGCACCGCCATGGCATTCATGTGGCTCGTGACGGCGGGCAACGGGCGCGCGGCGCAGATCGAGGCAGGGCGCGATCACGTCCGCATCAACCTGGCCGCGACGGCGATCGGCGTCGCGATGCATCCACTCAGCCAGGCGCTGCAGGAGTTCCCCGAGATGGCAGCCCATCGCGCGGCGATGCGGAGCCTACTTGGCGTCGGCGAGGACGAGACACTGCAGATGCTCGTCCGGCTGGGCTATGGTCCCGCGCCGGCGCCGGCGCCACGCTGGGCGTGGCAGACGCGGATCGGGAGAGCATGAGCGAGGAAACAGCGGACACCGACGCATCCGGGATCATGTTCCGGGCCCTCAACGAGATCGGGATCATCGCCCAGCTTGCCGGCACGGCCTTCGAGCGGGTGATGCCGGGCGCGATGACGCTGCCGCAATTCGCCGTGCTGAACCACCTGGCCCGCCTCGGCGGCAACCGCACCCCGCTCGATCTCGCGCGCGCCATGCAGGTGACGAAGGGCACGATGACCAACACGCTCGGCCATCTCGAACGTGCCGGGTTCATCTCCATCGCACCGGACGCGAAGGACAAGCGCTCAAAGCGCATCGACATCACCGCCACAGGCCTGCGGGCGCGCGACGCCGCGATCGCCACGCTGGCGCCTGAGCTGCGCGGCCTTTCGTGCGCAGTGCCCGCGGAAGAGGTCGCGGCGATCCTGCCAATGCTGGAGCGATTGCGGCGCGCGCTCGATGCGCGCCGCGACAGCTGAGAACCTACCTCGCCAGGCTCTGGTACGCCGCGAAGGCGGCCATCAGCACGACCTGGTTGGTCGAGGCATCGAGCGGAACGATCTGCACGGGGCGCGAGAGGCCCTGCAGAACCGGGCCGATCACCGTCACCTGGCCGAGCCGCGGCAACGCGCGGGTGAGGATATGCGCTGCGTGCAGGCCGGGCATCACCAGCACGTTCGCCGGGCCCGTCAGGCGGCAGAACGGATAGAGCGCGCGCAGCGTGGGGTCGAGCGCGACGTCGGCGGCCATCTCGCCGTCGTACTCGAAATCCACCTTGCGGGCATCGAGCAGCGCAACCGCATCGCGGATCGAGCCGGGGATCGAGCCTTTCGGATCGCCGAAGGTGGAGAAGGACAGGAAAGCCACGCGCGGGTCGAGGCCCATGCGCTTCGCCGCCGCAGCGGTGGCCTTTGCGATGTCGGCAAGCTGCGCGGCATTCGGCCGCTCATGCATCGCGGTGTCGGCCACCAGCACCGTGCCGAGATCGGTCAGCAGGATCGAGATGCCGAAGACGAGATGGTTCGGCTCCGGATCGATCACCGACATCACGCCGTCGAGGCTGACGCTGTAGCTGCGCGAGAGGCCCGTGACCATCGCGTCCGCGTCGCCGAGCGCGACCATGCAGGCAGCGAACACATTGCGGTCCTGGTTCACGAGGCGCTGGCAATCGCGGGCAAGCGCGCCCTGGCGCTGAAGCCTCTCGTAGAGGAACGCCGCGTAGCGCGCATTGGCGCCCGAGAGGCGTGCGTTGTGCACCTCGATGCCCGCGGTGTCGTCGACGCCGAGCGCCTTCATCGTGCCGAACACGCGGTCCTCGCGGCCGATCAGCACAGGCGTGCCGTAGCCGGCGTTGCGGAACGCGACGGCGGAGCGGATCGTCTTCTCCTCCTCGCCCTCGGCGAACACCACGCGGCGCGGGTTGGCGCGCACCGCCTCCATGATCGCGTCGAGCGCCGCGGAGGTCGGGTCGAGCCGCGCGGCGAGGTCGCGGGCGTACTTCCTGAGGTCCATGATCGGACGGCGGGCCACGCCGCTGTCGATCGCCGCCTTCGCCACCGCAGGCGAGACCCGGCTGATCAGGCGCGGATCGAACGGCAGGGGAAGGATGTACTCGGGACCGTATTTCAGCCGCTTGCCGCCGGCGGCGGAGGCGGCGTCAAGCTCGTCGGGCACGTCCTCGCGCGCGAGCGCGGCCAACGCTTCCGCTGCCGCAACCTTCATCGTGTCGTTGATCGTCGAGGCGCGCACGTCGAGCGCGCCGCGGAAGATGTAGGGGAAGCCGAGGACGTTGTTGACCTGGTTCGGATAGTCGCTCCGTCCCGTCGCGATGATCACGTCGTCGCGCGCGGCCTTCGCGTCCTCTGGAGTAATCTCGGGGTCTGGGTTGGCCATGGCGAAGATGATCGGCTTCGCCGCCATCGAGCGCACCATCTCCTGCGTCACCGCGCCGGCCTGGGAGAGGCCGAAGAAGGCATCCGCCCCCTCGAGCGCCTCGGCGAGCGTGCGTGCGCGCGTCTCGGCCGCGTGGGCCGATTTCCACTGGTTCATCCCCTCCGAGCGGCCCTTGTAGATCACGCCCTTGGTGTCGCAGAGGATGACGTTGTCGTGCCGCATGCCCATGGCCTTGAGCAGCTCGACGCAGGCGATGCCGGCGGAACCCGCGCCGTTGACCACGAGCGTCATCTCGCGCAGGTCGCGCCCTGTCAGGTGCGCGGCATTGATCAGGCCGGCGGCGGCGACGATGGCGGTGCCGTGCTGATCGTCATGGAACACCGGAATGTCCATCAGCTCGCGCAGGCGCTGCTCGATGATGAAGCACTCCGGCGCCTTGATGTCCTCGAGGTTGATGCCGCCGAACGAGGGGCCGAGATAGCGCACGGCGTTGACGAAGGCGTCGACGTCCTCAGTGTCGATGCAGAGATCGATGCTGTCGACATCGGCGAAGCGCTTGAACAGCACCGCCTTGCCTTCCATCACCGGCTTGCCGGCGAGCGCGCCGAGATTGCCGAGGCCCAGCACCGCCGTTCCGTTCGACACGACGGCGACGAAATTGCCCTTCGCCGTGTAGTCATAGGCGAGCGAGGGGTTGGTGGCGATGTGCTTGCAGGGTTCGGCAACGCCAGGCGAATAGGCAAGCGAGAGGTCGCGCGCCGTCGTCAGCGGCTTGGTGAGGCGGATCTCGAGCTTGCCGGGGCGGCCCATGGCATGGAGCTGCAGCGCCTCCTCGGCTGTGATGCGCGCGCTCCGCCCGTCCGTGGCGCCGTCCATGGTGTTTCCTCCCAGAAAATGCGTGGCCGCAAGCTTGGCAGGCAAGCCCGCGGGGGGGAAGCCAGGCCCGGGCGGGCCCTACCTCCGTGTCTCGGCGCTGATGTGAACGCGTCCGGGGGCTGAGGCAAGAGCGAGGGTGACGGAGGCAGAGACGATCTCGAACCGCCCGGCCCAGCGCTCTGCGACGGCGGCAAGCGCCGCCTCGAGCTCGGCGCGAAGCAGCGCTGCGAAGGCAGGCTTCTAGGCCGAGGTCGCTCAGGCAGGCTGGCACGGCGCGCCGTCCTTCACGATGGCCTTCTCCGGAACGTTTCACTCGCATAGCAATCAGACGGGCTCGGGAGAGTTTGTTAGCGTATCGCACCGACCGCGCACTGCCGTCTGCCGCGCCCCCCTCCACCGTTGACGGGATTACGCCGAGCCGATATGTCCACGGAACCATATCGTCGCTCTGGGGGCGGCATGAGCGCCCGCGAAGCAAGGGGTCAGGACCATGGGCATGCTGCGCCGGTCACTTCTCGCCCTTCCGCTGCTTGGCTTCATGGCAGCGGCGCCGGGAGCAGCTTCCCAGGAGATCCGCGTCTTCGCGGCCGCGAGCCTGACCAGCGCCTTCCAGACCGTCGCCCAGTCCTGGCAGGCCGCAGGCAACCCAGCCGTGCGCTTCTCCTTCGCCGCCTCCTCCACGCTCGCGCGGCAGATCGAGCAGGGGGCGCAGGCGAACATCTTCGCCTCGGCAGACGAGGCGTGGATGAACCATCTCGCGCAGCGCAACCTGATCGTCCCGGAAAGCCGCACCTCGATCCTCGGCAACTCACTCGTGCTGGTGGCACCCGCATCGAGCGGCCAGGGCAGCGTAACGATCGGACGCGGCCTCGATCTCGCTGCCCTCCTAGGCCCGAACGGCCGCATCGCGACGGGCGACCCGACCCACGTTCCCGTCGGCCGGTATGCGCGGCAGGCGCTGGACTCGCTCGGCCTGTGGGAAGCCGCCGAGCCGAGGCTCGCGCGCGCCGACAACGTGCGCGCGGCACTGCTCTTCGTCGAGCGGGGAGACGCGCCGCTCGGCATCGTCTACGGAACCGATGCCGCGGCCACGCAGGGCGTGAAGGTGATCGGCACCTTCCCGTCCGAAAGCCACGCCGCCATCACCTACCCGTTCGCGCTGGTACGCAGGGGCGCGACCGATGAGGCGCGCGCCTTCCTCGCCTACGCGGCCGGTCCCGAGGCGGCGGCCATCTGGCGCCGGTTCGGGTTCACGCCGAGGAACTGACGCGGCGTGGCGCTCCTGACAGCGGAGGAGTGGAGCGCCGTCCGGCTCAGCCTCCAGGTGGCGACGAGCTCCGTCGCCGCCTCGCTGCCGATCGCCGTGCTCATCTCGCTCGTGCTCGCGCGCGGCCGCTTCCCCGGCAAGGCGCTGCTCGACGCGCTGGTTCACCTGCCGCTGGTCCTGCCGCCCGTCGTCGTCGGCTGGCTGCTGCTGGTGCTGTTCGGCGCGCAGGGGCCGCTAGGGCGGCTGCTGCATGACCTGTTCGGCATTCGCCTCGTCTTCACCGCGGAAGGTGCGGCCCTCGCAACGGCCGTGATGGGCTTCCCGCTGATGGTGCGCGCGGTCCGCCTCTCCATCGAAGCGATCGATCTCGGTCTCGAGGACGCCGCACGCACGCTGGGCGCCGGCCCGCTCGACCGGTTCGTCACCATCACCCTGCCGCTGATGAGCCCCGGCCTGCTCGCCGGCGCGATCATCGCCTTCGCCGCGGGCCTGGGCGAGTTCGGCGCGGTGATCACCTTCGTCTCCAATATCCCGGGCGAGACGCAGACGCTGACGCTCGCGATCTACACCGCGGTGCAGACGCCTGGCGGAGAAGGGACGGCCGCGCGTCTCGCGGCGATCTCGTTCTCTCTCGCGCTCGCCGGCCTGCTCGCCTCGGAGCTTCTCGCGCGGCGGATGCGCGCCTGGCTCGGGCGATGACGGTTTCCGTATCGGTTACGCAACGCCTTGGCGACTTCGCTCTGGATGTCGCCTTCGAGGCCCCGTCTCCCGGCGTCGTCGCCCTGTTCGGTCCTTCGGGTTCGGGAAAGAGCAGCATCGTGCGCGCTATCGCCGGCCTCTCGCGTCCCGAGGCCGGGCGCATCGCCGTCGACGGAACGGTGTTCCTCGACACCGAGGCTAGGCTTGCGCTCCCACCCGAGAAGCGGCGCGTGGGCCTCGTGTTCCAGGATGCGCGGCTGTTCCCGCACATGTCGGTCGAGACCAACCTGCGCTACGGGCTGCGCCGGGCGCCGGCCGGGGAGCGGCGCATCGGGTTCGACGCGGTGGTGGCGATGCTCGGCATCGGGCACCTGCTCGCGCGCCGGCCGCACACGCTCTCGGGCGGCGAGAAGCAGCGCGTCGCGGTCGGCCGCGCGCTGCTCGCCCAGCCGCGGCTTCTGCTGATGGATGAGCCGCTCGCGAGCCTCGATGCCGCGCGCAAGGCGGAGGTGCTGCCCTTCCTCGAACGCCTGCGCGACGAGATCCGCCTGCCCATTCTCTACGTGAGCCATGACTGGGCGGAGGTGGCCCGGCTTGCCGACACGCTTGTTCTCCTCGACCAGGGCCGCGTCATCGCCGCGGGGCCGGTGGCGGACCTCGCCGCCAACCCGTCCCTGCCGCTTGCCGCGCGCGAGGACGCCGGCGCGGTGCTCGATGGGACGGTCGCCGAACACCTCGACGCGCGCGGGCTGACGCGGCTCGATGCGTCGGGCATCCCGCTTCTTGCCGCGCGCCTGCCCCACCCACCTGGCCAGCGCCTGAGGCTTCGCATCCCCGCGCGCGAGGTCTCGCTGGCGGCAGAGGCGCCGCGGCTGCTCAGCGTGCACAACATCCTCGCAGGCGAGGTGGCGCACATCACGCCAGGCCATGCGCCTGGCACCGCGCTCGTCGCCGTCCGCGTCGGTGGCGTGACGCTCCTGTCGCAGGTGACGCAGGATGCGGTGTCCCGCCTCGCGCTTGGTCCCGGCAGCCCCGTGCACGCGCTCGTCAAGTCGGTCGCGGTGCTGCGCGTCTGATCGGCGGCTTCACAGGCGGCGTGGGGCCGCTAACGTGCGCCGGCCATGCCCCCCGCCAATGCCCCCAGCCCCATGCTCGCGCAGTGGTTCGCCGCGAAGGAGAACCACCCGGACGCGCTGCTTTTCTTCCGCATGGGCGATTTCTTCGAGCTGTTCTTCGAGGATGCGGAGCGCGCCGCTCCCGCCCTGGACATCGCGCTGACCACGCGCGGCGAGCATGCGGGCAAGCCCATCCCGATGTGCGGCGTGCCGGCGGCGAACGCCGAGCCCTATCTCGCACGGCTGATCCGGCGCGGCTTCCGCATCGCCATCGTCGAGCAGACCGAAACCCCGGAGCAGGCCCGCGCGCGCGGCCATCGGGGGCCATTGCCGCGCGCCGTGGTGCGCGTCGTGACGCCCGGTACGGTCACCGAGGAGGCGCTTCTCGAGCCTGACCGGCCCTCCTGGGTCGCGGCGGCCGCATTGGGGGCGGACGGGATGGCGGGCCTCGCCTGGCTCGACATCTCGACCGGCGCGTTCGCCTGCCGCTCCGTGCCGGCGCGCGACCTCGCCGGCGCCGTCGGGGCGCTCGAGCCGGCGGAGCTTCTGGTGGCCGAGGAGGCCGCATCGGAGCCTGCGCTCGCGCCCTGGCGCAACCGCCTGGTCGCGCTGCCTGGCGCACGCTTCCGGCCCGAGCCTGCCCGCCGCGCACTCGAGGAGGCCTATGGCGTGCGCACCCTCGAAGGGTTCGGTGCCTTCTCCGAGGCCGAGCTCGCCGCGGCCGGCGCAGTGCTCGGCTATGTACGGACGACGCAGGCCGGCAAGCTGCCGCTTCTCGCGCCGCTCTCGCGCGAAGCTGGCGGCACGACGATGGCGATCGACGCCGCCACACGGAAGAGCCTCGAGCTCGGCGCCGGCGAGACCGGTCTTCTCAGGGCGATCGACCGGACGGTGACGGCCGCCGGAGCCAGGCTTCTCGCAGCGCGCATCGCCTCGCCCTCCACCCTCGTCGGGGCGATCGCCGCGCGGCATGACGCGGCAGGGTTCTTCCTCGCCGATGCCGCCGCGCGGGAGGACATCCGCGTCCTGCTGCGCCGCGCGCCCGACATGGCACGAGCGCTCGGGCGGCTCGGGCTCGGGCGCGGCGCGGCGCGCGACCTCGCCGCCATCCGCGACGGGCTTGGTGCCGCCGCGGCGATCGGGGCAAGGCTGGCTGCCTGCCTCCTCCCGCGTCCCTCCCTGCTCGCCGATGCCGAGGCGGGGCTAGACCCCGCGCCCGCCCTCGCCGGGCGCCTCTCCCTCGCCCTCGTTCCCGCCCCACCGGTGAAGGCCTCAGAGAGCGGGGCGGTCGCTTCGGGCTTCGACGCCGCGCTCGACGCCGCCCGCGGCTTGCGAGACGACAGCCGCCGCGTCGTCGCGGGGCTCGAGGCCGCCTACCGCGCGGCGACCGGCATTCCGAACCTCAAGCTTCGCCACACGGCCCAGCTCGGCTACTTCGCCGAGGTTCCGGAGGCGGCAGGCCTCGCGCTGCGCGAGGCCAGCCCCCCACCGCTCCCCGGCCTCGCGCACCGGCAGACCATGGCCGGCACGATGCGTTTCATCACCACCGAGCTTGCCGAGCTCGATGCGCGCATCGTCTCCGCCGCCTCCGAGGCAGAGGCGCGCGAAGCGGGAATCCTCGCCGAGCTCGCCGCAGCGGTGCGCGCAGACGCACGCGGCATCGCGGCCGCGGCCGAGGCGCTGGCCGCCATCGACGTCGCGGCAGCGACGGCCGTGCTTGCCGAGGCCGAGGGCTGGACCCGCCCGGAGATCACCGAGGGCCGCGACTTCGTGGTCGAGGACGGGCGCCACCCTGTCGTCGAGGCCGCCGTGCGCGCGGAAGGCGGCGCGTTCGTCGCGAACGGGGCCGACCTCTCTCCCGGCACCCGGCTCTGGCTGATCACCGGCCCGAACATGGCCGGCAAGTCCACCTATCTCCGCCAGAATGCGCTGATCGCCATCCTCGCCCAGGCGGGGCTGTTCGTGCCGGCAAGGGCGGCGCGGATCGGGGTTGTGGACCGGCTGTTCAGCCGCGTCGGCGCATCCGATGACCTCGCGCGCGGACGCTCGACCTTCATGGTCGAGATGGTCGAGACAGCGGCGATCCTGAACCTGGCCAGCCCCTCGAGCCTCGTGATCCTCGACGAGATCGGCCGCGGCACGGCGACGTGGGACGGGCTCGCCATCGCCTGGTCGGTTCTCGAGGCGCTGCATGACCGGCTTCGCTGCCGGGCGCTGTTCGCGACGCATTTCCACGAGCTCACGGCGCTTTCCGGCAAGCTGCCCGAGCTGCGCCTCGCCCAGTTCGGGGCACGGGAATGGCGCGGCGAGGTGGTGTTCCTGCACGCCCTGAAGCCCGGCGCGGCCGACCGGTCCTGGGGCATCGCGGTGGCCAGGCTCGCCGGGCTGCCGCGGGAGGTGACCGCCCGCGCCGCCGCCGTTCTCGCCGCGCTCGAGGAGCGCGCGCGGGGGCTGACCCCGCTTGCCGAGGAACTGCCCCTGTTCGCTGGGGCGCCGAAGGCCGCGCAGGCTGGCCCGCGTGAGGCAGCATTCGCGGCCCTGGTGGAGGCCAACCCGGACGCGATGAGCCCGCTCGAGGCACACGCGCTGCTCGTGCGACTGAAATCCCTGCTCTGAGGCCGGGGCGAGGGCCTTTCTCCCAATGCCGGCGTAGACCACGCGGACGAAACAACCATGCATGCTCGCGCATTCATGACGCAAATGCCCTGGGTTGTTTCACGCTCCCCCTTCTTCGCGCCCGGCGGACGTGTCTAAAGTGAAGGTATGGATCAGCGCGTGGACGGGCTTCCCGCCGCCGCCGGAGGGGATCACACGTCCCCAATGGCGGAGCAGGACGCGCTTGTCAGCCAGCTCCAGCAGGATCTTGCCGCCCTCTCCGCCAAGGGCTCCGATCCCGGCAGCCTCGACGGAGGGGTGAAGCGCGACCGGGCACTCGCCCTGTTCCGGCGCCATCTCGGGCGCATCCAGGCAGACACCAAGCAGCGTTTCGAGCAGGGGCTCGGCGGCCTCGATGCCGCCAAGCATCTCTCCGGGCAGATGGACGGGATGGTCCGCACCCTGCTCGGCTGGACGACCGCGACGGTGTTTCCCCCGGGCATCTCCTCCTCGGGCGAGGCGCTCGCCCTCGCAGCGACCGGGGGCTACGGCCGTGGCGTCCTCGCCCCCTTCTCGGACATCGACCTTCTCTTCCTCACCCCGTGGAAGGAGCCTCCGCGCACCGAGCAGGTGGTGGAGTTCATGCTCTACTTCCTGTGGGACCTCGGCCTGAAGGTCGGCCACGCCACGCGAAGCCTCGACGAGTGCATCGCCCAGGCCCGCGCCGACGCGACGATCCGCACGAGCCTCGTCGATGCCCGCTTCCTCGGCGGCGACGGCGCGCTGTTCCAGGAATTCCGCCAGCGCTTCAGGACCGACTGCGCAGAGAACGGCGCCGCCGCCTTCATCGGCGCCAAGCGCGCCGAGCGCGAGGAGCGGCACCGCAAGTTCGGCGACAACGCCTTCCTCGTCGAACCCAACGTGAAGGACGGCAAGGGCGGGCTGCGCGATCTCCAGACGCTCTACTGGATCGGCCGCTACGTCACCGGCGCGGACGGGCCGGAGAGCCTCGCCGAGGACGGGCTGATCGGGGCAGACGAGGCGCGGGCCTGGCGCCGCGCGGCGGCCTTCCTCTGGTCCGTGCGCTTCCACCTGCACTACGCCACCGGCCGGGCCGAGGAGCGGCTGACCTTCGACCTCCAGCCCGTCATCGGCGCAGCGATGGGCTACACCCGGCACGGCCCGACCCAGGGCGTCGAGCGGTTCATGAAGCACTACTTCCTGACCGCCCGCGAGGTGCGCCGCCTGACGCTGACGGTCGAACCCGCGATCGAGCGCGCGGCCCTCGGCGCGCCCGCCGTTCAGCCGGAGACGACGCCAAGCCTTAGCGCCGCCGGCTTCGCCCTGCTCGAGGGCCAGGTCGTGCTCGCTGAAGGCAGGAGCTTTGCCGACGAGCCGATCCTGATGTTCCGCGCGCTCAGGGTATCGCGCGACACGGGCAAGGACCTGCACCCGCTCACCCTGCGCGCGCTGGTGCGCCACGGCAGGAACTCGACCCAGCTCCGGAACGACCCGGAGGCGAACGCGATCTTCCTCGACCTTCTCGCCGGGCCGCAGGACAACCCCGCGAAGGCCGACGGCGCGAAGTGGCTCGGCACGATGAACCTCGCCGGCATGCTCGGCCGCTTCATCCCCGACTGGGGCCGCATCGTCGGGCAGATGCAGTTCGACACCTACCACGTGTTCACGGTCGACGAGCACACGATCGAGGCCGTGCGCGTGCTGAACGACCTCGAGCGCGGCAACCTCGCCGATGTCACGCCCGTGGCCTCGGCGCTGATCGGGCAGGTGCAGTCGCGCCGCGCGCTCTACGTCGCGATGATGCTGCACGACATCGCCAAGGGCCGCGACGGCGACCATTCCGAGATGGGCGCGGTGATCACCCAGGAGCTCGGCCCCCGCCTCGGCCTGACGGCGGAGGAGACCGAGACGGCCTCGTGGCTCGTGCTGCACCACCTCGTGCTGAGCCAGACCGCCTTCAAGCGCGACATCGACGACCCCAAGACGGTGCTCGACCTTGCAGAGCTCGTGCAAAGCCCCGAGCGGTTGAGGCTGCTCGAGGTGCTGACGGTCGCCGACATGCGCGCCGTGTCGACGAAGGTGTGGAACAACTGGAAGGCGACGCTTCTGCGCGAGATCTACTGGCGCGTGGCGGAGGTTCTCGCCGGCGGCCTGAACGTACCCGAGCGCGACGCCCGCGTCGCTCGCGCCCGCGCCTCGGCAGAGGCGGCACTCTCCGCGGATGGTCTCGGCCCGGACGAGATCGCCGAGTTCATGGCGCTCGGCTATCCCGCATACTGGCTCGGCTTCGACCCCTCGACGCATGCGCGGCACGCCCGCATCGTGCGCGAGGCGGCCGATGCGCCGCTGACCGTTCGCACCACCATCATGGCCGACCGCGGGGTGACGGAAGTGACGGTCTACGCCGCCGATCATCCCGGCCTGTTCTCTAAGGTCGCCGGTGCGCTCGCCGTAGCCGGCGCCTCGATCGTCGATGCGCGCATCCACACGATGACGAACGGCATGGCGCTCGACACGTTCTGGATCCAGGACGCGGCCGGCGGCTCCTTCGACACGCCGCACCGCATCGCGCGCATGTCGGTGCTGATCGAGCAGGCGCTATCGGGGCGGCTCCGCATCGCCGAGGAGATCAGGAAGTCACGCCCGCCCTCGCCGCGCACGCGCGCCATCCACGTTCCCCCGCGCGTCGTGATCGACAATCACGCTTCCGCCACGCACACCGTCGTCGAGGTGAACGGGCGGGACCGTCCCGGCTTCCTGCACGACGTGACGGCGGCGATGAGCGAGGCCGGCGTGCAGATCGCCTCCGCGCATGTGACGACCTACGGCGTGCGGGCAGTCGACGTGTTCTACGTCAAGGACGTGTTCGGGCTGAAGATCGAGAACGAGCGCAAGCTCTCCTCGCTCAAGGAGGCGCTGCTCGCCGCTCTCGAGCCGCCGCCAGGCACGGTCGCCGCCGCGCCTCTGCCGCCTGCCGGAGGCGGTGCGGCGCGCAGGCGCAACGCCGCGGGGCCGGCCTGATCCTTCGCTGCCGATGCTGAGAAGTGTCGTCACGGTCGGAGCGTGGACCGGCGCCTCCCGCATCCTCGGCTTCGTGCGCGACATCGCCATCGCCGCGCGGCTCGGCGCCGGGCCCGAGGCGGATGCGTTCTTCGTCGCGCTGAAGCTGCCCAACTTCTTCCGCCGCCTGTTCGGCGAGGGCGCCTTCGCCGCCGCCTTCGTTCCGATGTTCGCGGGTTCGCTCGCGGGGGAGGGGCGCGAGGCGGCGCGCCGTGTCGCAGAGGGCGCGCTCGCGGTGATGGTCGCCGCGCTCGCGGCGCTGACGCTTCTCGCCATCGTCTTCATGCCGCAGGCGATGACCGTACTCGCCCCCGGCTTCGTGAGGGATCCGGAACGGTTCGCGCTCGCTGTCGAGCTCACGCGCATCACCTTTCCGTACCTGCTGTTGATCTGCGTCGTGGCGCTTCTCTCCGGCGTGCTGAACGGGCTCGACCGGTTCGCTGCCGCGGCCGGCGCGCCGGTCCTGTTCAACCTCTGCCTGATCGCTGGGCTGTTCGCCGCGCCCGTCATCGGCATAGGTGCGGTGCACGGGCTCGCCTGGGGCGTGGCCGCCTCGGGCATCGCGCAGCTTGTGCTTCTCGCCGTTGCGGTGGGCGCTGCGGGGCTGCCGTTGCGCCTGCCGCGTCCGCGCCTGACGCCGGAGGTGCGCGCGCTCCTGCGCAGGATGGTGCCTGGCGCGATCGGCGCTGGCGTGACGCAGATCAACCTGATGATCGACGTGATCATCGCCTCGCTCCTGCCGCAGGGCGCGATCGCCTTCCTCTACTACGCCGACCGCGTGGCGCAGCTTCCGCTTGGGGTGATCGGGACCGCCGTCGGCACCGCGCTGCTGCCCGTCCTGTCCCGCCAGGTGCGCAGCGGCGACGGAATGAAGGCGATCGATACGCAGAACCGCGCAGTCGAGCTCGCCCTCCTGCTCACGCTTCCTGCCGCCGCCGGGCTGATCGCCTGCGCGCTGCCGATCGTGTCGGTGCTGTTCGAGCGCGGCGCATTCGGGGCCGAGCAGTCGCGCGCGACGGCGCTTGCGCTCGCGGCCTATGGCGTCGGCCTTCCGGCGTTCGTGCTGGTGAAGGTGTTCGCGCCGGGCTTCTTCGCGCGCGGCGACACGGCCACGCCGGTGAAGATCGGCATTGCTTGCGTGGCGCTGAACCTCGCGCTCAACCTCGCCCTGATCGGCCCGCTCGGCCATGTCGGCGTCGCGCTCGCGACGTCGCTTGCCGCCTGGGCCAACGCCGGCGCGCTTGCCTTCGTCCTGCGACGGCACGGGCGGTGGCGCGAGGATGGGCGGCTCGTCTCCCGCACGCTGCGCATCGCGCTCGCCGCGCTCCTCATGGCGCTCGCACTCTGGGCGGTGCGCGAGGCGATGGCCGACGACCTCCTGCTTCTCCGCGGCTTCCGCTGGGGCGCGCTCGCGGCGCTCCTCGGCTTCGGCGGCGCGGTGTTCGCCGGCCTCGCGCTCGCGTTCCGCGCGGCCGATGTGGCGGAGATCAGGGGGTACCTGCGGCGCCGGCGGAGCGCTTCTCCGTAATTCCTGCCATGCCAGGGCCGCAATTGTCGCGAACGCGGTCCGGGCGTTTGCTTCCGGCCGTCCTGGGCTGGCAACCCTGGCAACCCCCTCCCCACATCGCAGGTCCACCATGACCACGCACCGGGAACCCTCCCGCGCGAACGGCCGCATGGCCGGTCGGCTCTTCGCCTATGCAGGGCAGCGCCCTGCCAGGCTCGTCGCGGTCGGCTATGCCGCGAACATGGCACTCGGCTTCCTTCTGCTGTCGCTGCCGATCAGTGCGGCGGCACCGTCGCGTGCGATCGACGATCTCTTCATCGCCGTCTCCGCCGTCTCGACCACAGGGCTGGTGCCGGTCGACCCCGGCAGCACGTACAGCCGCTTCGGCCAGGCTGTCATCCTCGTCATGATCCAGGCTGGCGGGCTCGGCTTCATGACGGCGAGCAGCTTCGCCTTCGCGGTGCTGACGAACGATGCGCCCTCGCCGCTGCGCGGCCGTGTCACGCGCGCAGTGTTCTCGCTGCCCGCCTCCGTCGCGCCGCGGGTCTTCGTGCTGCGCGTGGTGGTCTACACCGCGATCGTCGAGGCGGCGGGCGCGGGCGCCTTAGCCTGGCTCTTCGCCGCGCGCGGCGTAGAGAGCCCGCTGTGGCAGGGCGTGTTCCACAGCGTCTCGGCGTTCTGCACCGCCGGCTTCTCGCTGTTCGCAACGAGCTTCGAGGCCTTCGCCGGCGATGCGCCCGTGCTTCTCGTCATCGCGGTGCTGTCGATCCTCGGGGCCGTCGGCTTCCTGGTCGCCTCCGAGGCGTGGGACAGGGTGCGCGGGCGCATCACGCGGCTGTCGCTGTCCACCCGGCTGATCCTCGCCGTGACGGCGATCGTGCTGGTGCTCGGCACGGCCGTGCTCGCACTCGCCGAGCCCTCGATCACGGCCATGCCTGCCGGGCAGAGACTTTTGAACGCATTCTTCCAGGCGATGACGGCCTCGACCACGGTCGGCTTCAACGCCATCCCCACGGCTCCGCTCGGCGCCTTCGCGGTGACGGCCACCTACATCATGATGCTCATCGGCGCCTCGCCCTCGGGCACGGGCGGCGGGTTGAAGAGCACCACCGTCGCGGTGCAGTGGGCCTTCATGCTCGCCGTGCTGCGGGGGCGGCGCGAGGTGACGCTGTTCGGAACCGCGGTGCCGGAGGGCAAGCTTCGCCAGGCGCTCGCCACCTTCTTCATGGCAGCGACGCTTCTTGCCGCAGCGATGCTCGCGCTCTCGCTCACCGAGACGCTCGCTTTCGACAGGCTGCTGTTCGAGGCGATCTCCGCGCTCGGCACGGTCGGGCTGTCGCTCGGCGTGACCGGCGAGCTGAGCGATGCAGGCAAGGCGGTGATCTGCCTTCTCATGTACGCCGGCCGCGTCGGCGTGCTTGCCTTCGGCGTGGCGCTCGCGGTGCGGGCGCGTGGACAGCTCGCGGGGGCGAGGGAGGAGGACGTGGCGCTCTGAGCCGGGCGGCTTGACCGAAGCGCGGCCGCGCGGGATACGCCGCTTACACCAACCGACCAGCCCAGTCCCTTCCAAAAGGACCCAGCGCGCGATGACCGCCCACACGCTTCCCCGCATCTTCTCCGGCGTCCAGCCCACCGGGAACCTGCATCTCGGCAACTATCTCGGCGCCATCCGCAACTGGGTGAAGCTGCAGCACGACCATGAGTGCCTGTTCTGCGTGGTCGATCTCCATGCCATCACCGTCTGGCAGGACCCCGCGGAGCTGCGCCGCGCAACGCGCGAGGTGGCGGCCGCGATGGTCGCCTCCGGCATCGATGCCGAGAAGCACATCATCTTCCACCAGTCCGCCGTGCCTGCGCACGCGCAGCTCGCCTGGGTGTTCAACTGCGTCGCCCGCATGGGCTGGCTGAACCGCATGACGCAGTTCAAGGAGAAGGCAGGGAAGGACCGCGAGGCGGCCTCCGTCGGCCTCTACGCCTATCCGAACCTGATGGCGGCGGACATCCTCGCCTACAAGGCGACGCGCGTTCCGGTCGGCGATGACCAGAAGCAGCATCTCGAGCTCGCCAACGACATCGCGCAGAAGTTCAACCACGACACCGGCCGTGCCGTGTTCCCGATGATCGAGCCGATCATCATGGGCCCGGCGGCGCGCGTGATGAGCCTGCGGGACGGGACGAAGAAGATGTCGAAGTCCGACCCGTCGGACCAGTCGCGAATCAACCTGACCGACGACGCCGACGCGATCGCGCTGAAGGTCCGCCGTGCGAAGACCGACCCCGAGCCGCTTCCCTCCGAGGAGGCCGGGCTCGAGGGAAGGGCGGAGGCGCGCAACCTCGTCGGCATCTACGCGGGGCTGACCGACCTGCACCCGGCTGCCGTGCTGACCGAGCACGGCAACAAGCCGTTCAGTGCCTTCAAGGCTGCGCTGACCGACCTTCTCGTCGCCTCCCTCTCGCCGATCGCCTCCGAGATGCGCCGGCTGCTTGCCGAGGAAGGCGCGGTGGAGGCGATCCTGCGGTCGGGCGCCGAGCGGGCGCGGGCGCTGTCCGCGCCGGTCATCGCCGAGGTCGAGGACGCAGTCGGGTTCCTGAGGACCTAGGGCATGTGGAGGAGCCCTTTCCGCATGCGCGGAAACGGCTCCTGACCGTCAGCCCAGTTGCCAGGGCCGCGGCACCCACAGGAACCCCTCGCCGTCGGCCACCACCCTGCCGAAACCGGGCCAGGGGACGTGCACGCCGCCCACCAGGATGCGCTCGCGCGAGAGCATCTCGAGCGTCCTCACCCTGCTCTCCACACCCATCGCCTGGTCCACGTCCACGCCCACCCTCCATCTCGGCCGGGCGAGCTGGATCACCGTCTGGTGCGCGATGTCGCCCCAGATCAGCATCGTTTCGTCGCCCGACGAGAAGCGGAAGCTCACATGCCCTGGCGTATGGCCAGGCGCGGGGATGGCGCTGACGCCCGGGCTCACCTCCACCTCGCGGTCGATCGGGAAGGTGCGGATGCGGCCGTCATAGGGGCGGATCGCACGCCGGGCCGCCTCGATGAACCTCTGGCCCTGCGGCACCCGGCTCTCCATCGCCGGGTCGGTCCAGAACCGGTGGTCGGCGTCGGAGACGACGATCTCGGCATTGGGGAAGTTCCGCGTCGTGCCGTCATAGGATAGGCCGAGCGCGTGCTCGGGGTGGATGTGGGTGAGCAGCACCGCCTCGATTTGCTCAGGTCGGTAGCCGGACGCACGCAGCGCATCGAGCGTGCCGCCGGTCGTCGGGATGAAGGAGGAGTGGCCGCCGCAATCGACCATGAAGAGGGACCGGCCGGTGTTGACCACGTAGCAGCCCACCGGCTGGTGCAGCCCGCGCGGGTCGAACCAGGATCGCTCGCGGAGTGCGGCAATGCTCTCCGGCGTACTGTCGGGAAAGAAGCGGGGGATGAAGTCGTTCGTCCCCTGCATCCCCCCATCGAGGAGCGCCGTCACCTCCACCTCGCCGACGCGGAGGCGGTGGAACCCCGGCGCCCGCGTGCCGGCCGGTGCGGGTGCGGCGGCGGCGGCGTGCGCCAGCGGCAGCGATGCGACGGCAAGCGCCGTGGCGAGGGCGGCGCGG
>NZ_VFAC01000022.1 GCF_007644105.1 Elioraea rosea
CGGGCTCCTGCGGGCCGGCCACCTGGCCCTGCGGGGCCGCGGCGGGGCGCTGCGGCTGCGCGGCCGGGCGCTGTTGCTGCGCGGGCGGCCGCTGCTGTTGCTGCTGCTGCTGGCCGGGCACGAACCATTGCTGGCCGCCCTGCTGCGCGAAGGCAGGCAGAGGGGCGAGCGGGGCGAGCAGAAAGGCGAACACGGCCGCGGCTGCGGCCGCCGTGGAAAGGAGCGGGCTTTTCATGGTCAGAACCTCGTTCCGAATCCGAAGCGGATTGTCTCTGTCTGGTCGAAGTCTTCCTTGACCACCGCCTGGGAGATATCGACGTTCACCACGCCGAAGGGCGAACGCCAGGTCACGCCGACACCAGCGCCGACGCGCGGCCCGCCCGTGTCGACCACGTTGGGGCCTGTGAAGCCCGGATCGGTCAGGTCGCCGACGTCGACGAAGGCGCGGCCGAACACGCCGAGATCCTCGGACAGGAACGGCATCGGGAAGCGCACCTCGGTGCTCTGCGTCCAGATGAACCGGCCGCCGAGCGCGTCGTTGGTGCTGAGGTCACGCGGGCCGACGCCGCCGATCTTGAAGCCGCGCAGGTTCTCGCCGCCGAGGAAGTAGTTGTCGATGATCCGTTCCTTCTCGCCGTACTGGAACAGGTAGCCGATGCTGCCGCGGAAGCTGAGCGTCCACTGCCTGCTGCCGGTCAGGAAGGCGAGAGGCTGGTAGTACACGCCGTCCAGCCGCGGGCGGAAGAACCCGATGTCGCCGCCGAGGCCGGAGACGTCCGTCGACAGGCGGATCTGGTACCCGTCCGTCGGGTCGATGCGGCTGTCGCGGCGATCATAGGTCAGGATCTGCGAGACCATCGAGTTCGTCGAGACGCCTTCCTGGTCCTTGATGTAGATCGAGGCGAACTGGTCGATGTTGGTGATGTCGCGGCGGATCAGCGAGTAGGCCCAGTTCTGCCTCAGGTGCTCGTTGATCGCGTAGCCGACGCGCAGCACGATGCCGGCCCGCTCCTCGTTGAAGCCCGAGATGTCCTGGTTGTCGCGGGTGATGTAGAAGAGGTCGATGCCGGCGACGAGGTTGCGGTCGAGGAAGTAGGGGTCGGTCAGCGACAGGTCGACCTGGCTGCGCAGCTGGCCGATCGTCACCTCGCCGCGCGCCTCGAGGCCGGTGCCTGCGAGGTTCCGCTCCCGCAGCCCCACCGTTCCGAGGAAGCCGACATCGGTGCCGTAGCCGCCGCCGATCGTGAGCTCGCCGGTCGGCTTCTCCTCGACCTCGACGGTGACGACCGCTCGGTCGGGGGCGCTTCCCTCGGCCGTCTGGACATCGACCTTGCCGAAATAGTTCAGGTCCTGGATGCGCTGGCGCGACCGGCGGATGCGGGCGGCGCTGTAGGCGTCGCCCTCGGCGATGCGGACCTCGCGGCGGATCACCTTGTCCTTGGTGCGCACGTTGCCGACGATGTCGATGCGCTCGACATAGACGCGCGGCCCCTCCACCACCTCGAAGGTGACGTCGACCGTGAGCTCCTCGCGGTTTCGCTGGAAGCGGGGGCGGATCTCGACGAAGGCGTAGCCTGCGTTCTGCACCGCCGTCTCGAGCGCATTGACCGAGACCTCGATCTCGTCCCCGGCGTACCAGTCGCCGCTCTCGAGCGTCACGGCGCTGCGCAGCGATTCGGCATCGAGGTTGCGCACCCGGCTGTCGATCTCGACCTTGCCGACGCGGTAGCGCTTGCCCTCCTCGATGGTGAAGGTGACGAAGAAGCTCGTCCGGTCCGGAGAGAGCTCGGCCAGGGCGGTGCGGATCTCGGCATCGGCATAGCCGTTGCGGAGATAGAAGCGACGCAGCAGCTCGCGGTCGAAGGCGAGGCGCTCGGGGTCGTACTGGTCGGCCGTCGAGAGGAAGCGCCACCAGGCGCTCTCGCGGCTCGCGATCACGTCCTTGAGCTCGCTCTCGCTGAAGGCCTGGTTGCCGACGAAGCCGACGCGGCGGATCAGCGTGCTCGGCCCCTCGACGATCTCGAACACGACATCCACACGGTTCTGGTCGAGCTCGATGATCTTCGGCTCGACCGCCGCGGCGTAGCGTCCACGCCTCGCATAGACATCGAGCAGGCGCTGGCGGTCCTCGAGCGCGAGGGTGCGCGTGAACACCGCGCGCGGGCGCGTCTGCACCTCGCCCCGAAGCACGTCGTCGCCGAGGTTGCGGTTGCCCTCGAAGGCGACACGGTTGACGATCGGGTTCTCCCGGACGGTCACGATCAGCGTGTCGCCCTCGCGGCGCAGCATCACGTCCTGGAACAGCCCGGTGGCGTAGAGCGTCTTGATGCTCCGGTCCATGTTCTCGGCCTCGAACCGGTCCCCGGCCTGGATCACCATGTACGAGAGGACCGTTCCGGGCTCGATTCGCTGCGCGCCCTCGACGCGCACCTCGCGCACGATGCCGCCCGAGGCCGGCAGCACGCCGAAGGACGGCCCGAGCGACTGTGCGGCGCGCGCCGGTTGGCGCTGCGTCTGCGACGCAGCCGACAGGGGAACCAGGACCGCGGCGATCATCGCAACCGCGTGGAACAGACGCATCATCGTTGGGATCGCACCCTGACGGAACCCGGTTGCCGTGATGGCGCCGCCCGCACGGCGCGCCGCGCGGCGCACAATACCGGCACCCACCTCAGGTGTCACCCGACGAGCCCTGCCACCCAGTCGATCACGCGCAACTGCGTGAGGTCGTTCCAGGTGGCGAGGACGAAAAGCGCGAGGATCAGGGCCAGCCCGGCGCGGAATCCATACTCCAGAGCGCGCGGCGGCAGCGGGCGACCGCGTATCGCCTCGGCCGCGTAGAACATGAGGTGGCCACCGTCGAGAACGGGAATCGGAAAGAGGTTGATCAGTGCAAGGTTTATGGAGAGCAGCGCCATCAACCCGATCAGAGGGGCAAAGCCCCCCTCTGCCACCTGCCCGGAGAGCTGTGCGATGCGAAGCGGCCCGCCGATCTCGTCGGTTCCACGGCGGCCGGTGACCATCTGCCACAGCGCCACGAGCGTCTGCTCGGTGAGCCGCACGGTCTCGCCAGCGCCGGCGAGAAGCGCTGTGAACGGGTCGAGTCGCGCGTACTCGGGCACGCCACCCGAAACGCCGAGCAGGCCGATCACCTGCACGTTGCCGAACCGGTCGGTCAGCTCGCGCCGGTCGGGGGTCGCGGTCAGCGGCAGGCGCTCCCCCTCGCGCTCGACCTGTAGCGCAAGCGTCTGCCCGGGGCGAAGCCGGACGGTCGCCTGTACCTCCTCGAAGCGGGCGATCGAGCGGCCATCGATCGCGACGATCCTGTCGCCCGGAACGAGGCCAGCGCGAGCTGCCGCAGAGTTCTCCTGCACGCCTGTGACCACGGCGGCGGTGCTCGGCCGCCCCGCGGTGGCGTAGAGCGCGGCGAGAAGCACGGCGGCGAGGAGGAAGTTCGCGAGCGGCCCGGCCGCCACCACCCAGGCGCGGGCACCGACGCTCTTCTCGTTGAAGGTCTGCCCGTCGCGCCAGACGGGGACGGGCTCGCCCTTGCTGCGCGCTTCGGCCTCCGCGGCGGCGCGATCCTCCGGGCTTTCCTGGCCGTGAAGCTTCACGAAGCCGCCCAAGGGGATCCAGCCGATCTTCCAGTAGGTGCCGTCGCGCCCCGTCCAGCCGGCGATCGCGCGGCCGAAGCCGATCGAGAACACGTCGACATGCACGCCGACCGACCGCGCAGCGAGGTAGTGGCCGAGCTCGTGGATGAAGATCAGCACCCCGAGCACCAGGATGAAGGGCCCGAGCGTGCCGAGCACGCCGCCGAACAGCCCTGACAAAGCCTCCACCAGGTTCCTCCTCTCCGCGCGGGCGGGGGCCGGTTCGCCCGAACCGCCCGCCAGCGCCGCGCGCGCCGCCTCAGGCGAAGGTTTTCGCCTGCTCCTCGGCCACGGCACGGGCCGCCTCGTCGGCCGCGAGCACGGCGCCAAGATCCTCTGCCTCGGTCGCCTCGACGCGGTCCAGCACTGCCTCGATCATCGCAGCGATGGACAGGAAGCCGATCTTCCCGTCAAGAAAAAGGCGCACGGCCACCTCGTTGGCGGCATTCAACACCGCCGGAGCGGTGCCGCCGGCGCGGAGTGCCGCGCGGGCAAGGCGAAGTGCCGGGAAGCGCGCCTCGTCCGGAACCTCGAAGCTGAGCTGGCCGGCCGCGGCCAGGTCGAGTCGCGCACCGGGCACGCGCATGCGCCGCGGCCAGGCGAGCGTATGCGCGATCGGCGTGTGCATGTCGGGCGGGGCCATCTGCGCCACGACCGACCCGTCGCCATAGTAGACGAGGCCGTGCACCAGCGCCTGGCGGTGCACGAGCACGCCGATGCGGTGCTCCTCGAGGTCGAACAGGTGGGCGGCCTCGATGATCTCGAGCCCCTTGTTCATCATCGTCGCCGAATCGACGGAGATCTTCGCGCCCATCCGCCACACGGGGTGGGCGACCGCCTGGGCGGGGCTCGCCTGACCCATCTCGGCGAGGCTCCAGCCCCAGAACGGCCCGCCCGAGGCGGTGAGCACGATGCGCTCGACGCCATCGGGCCCGGCGCTGTCCATTGCCTGGAAGATCGCGTTGTGCTCGCTGTCCACCGGCAGGAGCATCGTGCCTGCCTCGCGGGCCGAGGCCATCAGCGCAGCACCGGCGCAGACCAGGCACTCCTTGTTGGCGACCGCCACGAGCCCGCCCTGGGCGACGGCAGCGAGTGTCGGGGCGAGCCCGGCTGCGCCGACGATCCCGGCCATCGTCCAGTCCGCCGGCAGGGTGGCAGCCTCGATCACGGCCTCCTGGCCTGCCGCGCAGGCGATGCCGGAGCCCGCGAGCGCCTCCTTCAGCGCGGCATAGGCGGCCTCGTCCGCCACCACGGCGCGGGCGGCGCGAACCCGGCGCGCGGCCTCGGCAAGGGCGACCGCGTTGCCATTGGCGACGAGCGCCTGTACGGCGAAGCTGCCCTCTGGCGCCGCGGCGATCAGGTCGAGCGTTGCCCGCCCGATGCTGCCGGTGGCACCCAGCACGGTGACGCGGCGCTGCGCGCTGCCGGCGCCGCCGGGTGCGGCGGGCATCATGTCCACAGGAATCGTTCTCCTCCCCGCGTGAAGCCTTGGGCGAGCGCGATCACGCACGCCATGGGCACGGCGGCCAGCAACCCGTCCACCCGGTCGAGCAGCCCGCCATGCCCGGGGATGAGACCCGAACTGTCCTTCACATGGAAGCGCCGCTTGATCGCGCTCTCGAGAAGGTCCCCGGCAGCGGCGGCGATGCCAAGCAGGGCGGCGATCAGCGCGACCTGCACGGGTCGGGCAAGGGCGTCGAACCAGAAGGCCACGGCAAGCCCGGCCGCGACCGCGGCGGCAAGCCCGCCGAGCGCGCCGGACCAGGTCTTGTTCGGGCTGATCGAGGGGGCGAGCTTCGGCCCGCCGACCATTCGGCCCACCATGTAGGCGCCGATGTCGGAAGCCCAGACGATCAGGACGATGAAGAGCACCGCTGCCCGGCCTGCCTCGCCCTCCCCGCGCATCCAGATCAGCCCCACTCCGGCAAGCCCGATATAGACGACGCCCGCGCCGAGCCAGAGCGCTGGGCCGCCCGGAACGCGGCGCGGCGGCGGCTCGGCCGCCCAGGTCGCGGCAAGCGCGCCGAGGGGCAGAAGCATGAGCGCGAGAAGGTGGTGGTTGGCCACCGCAGCGAAGCCTGCCGCGAGAAGCGCGACCGGCACGGCAAGGCCGGGCAGAGCACGCACCCGCTTGCCGCAGAGATGCACCCATTCCCAGGCGAGGATCGCCGTGCCGGCCGAGATCATCAGCGTGTACCAGCCCGCGCCCAGCCAGATCGCGAGCAGCGCGAGTGGCCCGAGGATGGCGGCGGAGATGGCGCGCTTGCGAAGGTCGCGCCAGCGCTTCTGCTCGTCGCTCACCCGCGGCGGTTCAGCCGAGCCGTGCGCCATAGCGCCGCTCGCGCCCGGCATAGGCCTCGAGCACGCGTCCGAACCAGGCCTTGTCGAAATCGGGCCACAGCACGTCGAGGAACACGAGCTCGGCATAGGCGCCCTGCCAGAGCAGGAAGTTCGAGAGCCGCTGCTCGCCGGAGGTGCGCACGATCACGTCCGGATCGGGCATGCCCGCGGTCGAGAGGGCGGAGGCGAACATCCGGTCGTCGATCGCGGCGGGGTCGAGCGTGCCGGCGCGCACGCGCTCTGCGAGGATGCGCGCGGCGGTGGCGATTTCGTCACGGCCGCCATAGGAGAGCGCCATCACCACATCGAGCCTGTCATTGCCGAGCGAGCGTTCCTCCGCCTGCTCGATCTTGCCGCGCGTCGTCGCATCGAGCCTGGCGCGGTCGCCGATCATGCGCAGCCGGACGCCGCGCTTGATCATCTCGTCCATGTGCCGCTCGAGCCCCTGGTGCAGGAGCCGCATCAGCCCGCCCACCTCGTCCTGGGGGCGGCGCCAGTTCTCCGAGGAGAAGGCATAGAGCGTGAGCCAGCGGACGCCGTGGTCGATCGCGGCATCGACGGCGCGGCGCGCGGCCTCCGCGCCGGCGCGATGGCCGAACAGCGCCGGCCGGCCGCGCTTGGCGGCCCAGCGGCGGTTGCCGTCCATGATGATCGCGACATGCTGCGGGACCGGCGTCGCCGGAACGGGCGGCGCGTCGTCGGAAGGGTAGGTCTCGAGCGGCTTCTGCACCGCGCGCTCCGGCTCTCTCGCGCCTCAGGGCTGCTTGATGTCCGCTTCCTTCGCAGCGAGCGCTTCGTCGATCCGCTTGATGTAGCCGTCGGTCAGCTTCTGGACGGACTCGGACCAGTCGCGCTGCAGGTCCTGGCTGATCGCTCCGTCCTTCTCGTGCTTCTTCAGCGTCTCCATCCCGTCGCGGCGCACCCCTCGCACCGAGACGCGGGCGGCCTCGGCATACTTGCCGGCGAGCTTGGCGAGTTCGTTGCGGCGTTCCGTCGTCAGCGGCGGCAGCGGCACGCGCACGAGCTGGCCGTCGGAGGAGGGATTGAGGCCGAGGCCCGCATCACGGATCGCCTTCTCGACGGAACTCACGGCGCCGCGGTCCCACACCTGCACCGTCAGCATGCGCGGCTCTGGCACGCCTATCGTGCCGACCTGCGTGAGCGGCATCTCGGTGCCGTAGAGCTCGACCTTGACCGGCTCGAGCAGGGCCGGGCTCGCGCGGCCGGTGCGAAGCCCGCCGAACTCCTTCTTCAGCGTCTCGAGCGCGCCGTCCATCCGGCGGCGTAGGTCGCCCGTGATGTCGTCCAGTGTCGGAGGGGGCTTTGCCATGCTCGGCGTCTCCTTGCCTCGTCCGCCCGCGACCGCGCTCCCGAAGCACGGCGGGGCCCTTCTGGTGTCAGTTGTCAGTCACAACCGTGAACCGGCCGCGCCCCGCCATCACCTCGGCGAAGGCGCCGGGGGCATGGATCGAGAACACGACGATCGGCAGGCCGTTCTCGCGCGCGAGGCTGATCGCGGAGGCATCCATCACCGCGAGGTCGCGGGCGAGCACGTCGAGATAGGTCAGCCGCTCGTAGCGCGTCGCGCCCGGGTCCTTGCGCGGATCGGCGGAGTAGACGCCATCGACCTGCGTGCCCTTGAGCAACGCGTCGCACCCCATCTCGACCGCACGCAGCGCCGCGGCCGTGTCGGTCGTGAAGAACGGGTTGCCCGTGCCGGCGGCGAAGATCACCACCCGCCCCTTCTCCATGTGGCGGATGGCACGGCGGCGGATATAGGGCTCGCAGACCGACGCCATGGGGATGGCCGACTGGACCCGCGTCTGCACGCCGCGCTTCTCGAGCGCGTTCTGCACCGCGAGCGCGTTCATCACGGTCGCCAGCATGCCCATGTAGTCGGCCGACGCACGCTCCATCCCCGCCGCTGCGCCGGAGACGCCGCGGAAGATGTTGCCCCCGCCGATCACGAGGCACACCTCGACGCCCATCGCGACCACGGAGCCGATATCGGCAGCGATCTTGCCAACGACCTCGGTCGAGATGCCGTACTCGCGCGTCCCCATCAGCGCCTCACCCGACACCTTGAGGAGGACGCGGCGATAGGCGGGACGCCCCGCCTCCGCCGTGCTCGCCTCCGTCGTGTCGGGACCGGCGCTCATGCTCAGCGCGCCGCCGCGGCGACCTCGGCCGCGAAGTCGGAGGCCTGCTTCTCGATGCCCTCGCCGAGCTGGTAGCGCACGAAGCCGGCAAGCGTCACGCCCGCCTTCTGCACCACCGCCTTCACGCGGCTCTCGCCGTCATGCACCCAGACCTGCTCGAGGAGGACGACCTCCTCGTAGAACTTGCGCACCCGGCCTTCGACCATCTTCTCGATGATTGCGTCGGGCTTGCCCGACTGTCGCGCCTGCTCGGTGAGCACATCCTTCTCGCGCGCGAGTGAGCCAGGGTCGACCGAGGAGATGTCGAGCGCCTGCGGCTGCGCGGCGGCGACATGCATGCCGACCTGGCGGCCGAGGGCGAGCACAGCCTCGGTCGCGTCCCCCGAGAGCGCGACGAGCACGCCGATGCGCCCCAGACCCGGCTTCAGGGCGGAGTGGACATAGCTCGCCACCGCGCCCTTCTCGACCGACAGCATCGTGCAGCGGCGAATCGACATGTTCTCGCCGATCGTCGCGATCAGGTGGGTGAGCTCGTCCGCTACGCTGCGGCCGCTGCCGGGGAAGGGCATCGCCTTCAGCTTCTCGACATCGCCGCCGGCCTCGATCGCGAGCTTGGCACAGGTCTCGACGAAGGCCTGGAACGTCTCGTTGCGGCCGACGAAGTCGGTCTCGGCGTTCACCTCGACGATCGCGCCCTTCGTGCCCTCGGAATGCACGCCGACGAGACCTTCGGCGGCGACGCGCCCTGCCTTCTTCGCCGCGGCAGAGAGCCCCTTCTTGCGCAGCCAGTCGATCGCCGCCTCGAGATCGCCGCCCGTTTCGTTGAGCGCGCGCTTGCAGTCCATCATGCCGGCGCCGGTCTTCTCGCGAAGCTCCTTCACCAGCGCAGCCGTGATCTCGGCCATGCTCTTTCCCCGGTCCTCTCTCGTACTCAGGCCTGCGGCTGCGCGGCCTGCTCGTCAGCCCCCGCTGCGGGGGCGCCCTCGCCCTCGGGCAGCGCCTCCTCGGGCGCCTCCTCCGACGCGCCGAGATCGATGCCGGAGGCGACCATCTCGGCGGAGATGCCGTCGAGCACGGCGCCGGAGATCAGCACGCAGTAGAGCGTGATCGCGCGGATCGCGTCGTCGTTGCCGGGGATCGGGTAGGTAACGCCATCGGGGTCGGAGTTGCTGTCGACCACGGCGACGACGGGAATGTTCAGCTTCCTCGCCTCGTCGACCGCGATCTTCTCCTTGTTCGTGTCGATGATGAACAGGATGTCGGGCAGCCCGCCCATCTCCTTGATGCCGCCCAGCGCGCGCTCGAGCTTCTCGCGCTCGCGGGTCAGCACCAGCGTCTCCTTCTTGGTCAGGCCGGTGACGTCCTGGGAGAGCTGGTCCTCGATCGTGCGCAGGCGCTTGATGCTGTTCTGGATGGTCTTCCAGTTCGTCAGCATGCCGCCGAGCCAGCGGTGGTTCACGTAGTACTGGCCACAGCGCTTCGCCGCCTCGGCCACATGCTCGGCCGCCGCCTTCTTGGTGCCGACGAACAGCACGCGACCGCCGCCGGCCACGGCATCGCGGACGGCCTGCATCGCGCGCGAGAGCATCGGCACGGTCTGCTGCAGGTCGATGATGTGGACCTGGTTGCGGACCCCGAAGAGATACGGGTCCATCTTCGGGTTCCACCGGCGGGTGTGGTGGCCGAAATGCACGCCGGCCTCGAGAAGCTGGCGCAGAGTGAAGACTGGCAGGGCCATGGGCCTGACCTTTCCTGATCGTCCGGTTATGCCTCCGCGGAGCCCTGCGGCATGAGCCGACCGGAACCCGCCCCCCGAACCCTGTTCGTCACGAACCGACTACGAGAAGGCGGGAAAGGTGCCCCGCGTGTGGATTGTCCGGCCGGGGCGGACCCCGGCGCGGCTCGGGCGGCGGTATGCCTGACCCTGACGGGCAAGGCAAGCCTCGGCGGGCGTCGGGCTGGGGTGCGCCACCGTCCGGCGCCCCCCGCGACGTTCAGACCTCCTCCACCGCCGCCACGCCCGGCAGCGCGCCGAGCGCCTGGATCACGGGCGGGGTGATGCTGTGCGCCCCCGGCAGCGCGATCTCGACCTCGCGGCCTCCCGTGGGGGCGAGGACCGTGATGCGCCCCCGCCCCCGGGGGAGCGCGGCGAGCATCTCGCGGATGGGGTCGAGTGCCGCGTCGGAGGCAAGCCGGACGCGCATGCCGCTGCCCGACCGCGCTGCGGCAAGCTCCAGCGGCTCGAGCTCGACCGCCGTCAGCCGCAGCGTCTCGCCGTCGAGCCGCGCATCGGTCGTCACGAGGAGCGGCGTTCCCGCCTGGAGAAGCGGGCGGGAGCGGCCAAGCACCTCGGAGAACAGCGTCACCTCCGTCGAGGCCGAGGGGTCGGAGAGGCGGAGCCAGCACATGCGGCTGCCGCTCTTCGTGTCCCGCTCCTTCGTGCCGACCACCGACCCCGCGAGCTTCAGCCGCCCCGCGCCAGAGGCGACGCGGGCGGCGATGTCTGCGATGCGCACGACGCCGAGGCGCGCCAGCGCGCGCCCATAGGCATCGAGCGGGTGGGCGGTCATGTGGAAGCCGATCGCCTCCGCCTCGTGCTCGAGCTTCTCGTGCACCGGCCAGTCGGGGATGTCGGGAAGGCGAAGCTCCGGCTCGGCCTGCGGCAGGCCGCCGAAGAGGGCGATCTGGTCCGACCCGCGATCCTCGGCTGCCGCCTGCGCGCGGCGGATCACCGCCTCGGCGCCGGCGAAGAGGCGGGCGCGGTTCGGCTCGATCGCGTCGAAGGCGCCGGCGCGGGCGAGGTTCTCGACCTGCATCTTGTTGATGGCGCGCGGGTCGACGCGGCGGGCGAAGTCGGCAAGCGAGCGGAACGGCCCCGCGCGGCGCCGCTCCTCCACTACCTGCTGCATCGCAGCGATACCGACCTTCTTCACGGCGGCAAGCGCGTGGCGGATGGCAAGCCGGCCATCCGGCAGGGGCTCGATCGTGAAATCGGCATCGGAGCGGTTGATGTCGGGCGGCAGCAGCGTGATGCCCTGACTCTCCGCCTCCTGCTTCAGCGCGGCGAGCTTGTCGGTGTTGGTGATGTCGAGGCTCATCGAGGCGGCGAGGAACGCTACCGGGTGGTTCGCTTTCAGCCAGGCCGTCTGGTAGGAGACGAGCGCATAGGCCGCCGCGTGGCTCTTGTTGAAGCCGTAATCGGCGAAGCGCTCCATGAGGTCGAAGATCTCGGCGGCCTTCGCGGGCTCGATGCCCTGCGCCTCGGCGCCGTCGCAGAAGATCTTCCTCTGCGCCTCCATCTCCGAGCGGATCTTCTTGCCCATCGCGCGGCGAAGAAGGTCGGCCGCACCGAGCGAGTAGCCGGCGAGCACCTGCGCGATCTGCATCACCTGCTCCTGGTAGACCATGATGCCGTAGGTCTCGGAGAGGATGTCGTGGATCGCGGGGTGCGGGGCTTCCCACGCCTCGCCGTGCTTGCGCGCGCAATAGGCGGGGATGTTCGCCATCGGCCCCGGCCGGTAGAGCGCGACGGCGGCGATCAGGTCTTCGAACCGGTCGGGGCGCATGGCGCGGAGCACGTCGCGCATGCCCTGGCTTTCGAACTGGAACACGCCCCCCGCATCGCCCTTGGCGAGCATCGCGTAGGTCGGGCCGTCGTCGAGCGGAAGGGCGGCGAGATCGACGGTGATGCCGAGGCCCTTGAGAAGGGCAACCGCGCGTTCGAGGACCGTCAACGTCTTCAGGCCGAGGAAGTCGAACTTCACGAGGCCGGCCATCTCGACATGCTTCATCGAGTACTGCGTGACCAGCATGTCGGATTTCGGGTCGCGGTAGAGGGGGATGAGCTCGACGAGAGGCCGGTCGCCGATCACCACGCCGGCGGCATGGGTCGAGGCGTGGCGATAGAGGCCCTCGAGCTGGAGCGCGATCTCGAGCAGGCGCTTGATCGTCTCGTCCTCGTCGCGCATGCGCTGAAGCAGCGGCTCGCCCTCGATCGCCTGCGCGAGCGTCACGGGCTTCGCCGGGTTGTTCGGGATCAGCTCCGCGATCCGGTTCACCTGCCCATAGGGCATCGCGAGCACGCGGCCGACATCGCGCACCACCGCGCGGGCCTGCAGCTTGCCGAAGGTGATGATCTGCGCGACCCGGTCCTCGCCATACTCGCGGCGGACATACGCGATCACCTCGTCGCGCCGCTCCTGGCAGAAATCGATGTCGAAGTCGGGCATCGACACGCGCTCGGGGTTGAGGAAGCGCTCGAAAAGCAGCCCGAAGCGGAGCGGGTCGAGATCGGTGATGGTCAGCGCCCAGGCCGCGACCGAACCGGCGCCCGAGCCGCGGCCAGGGCCGACCGCGATGCGGTTCGCCTTTGCCCACTGGATGAAATCGGCCACGATCAGGAAGTAGCCGGAGAAACCCATGCGCTCGATGACGCCGAGCTCGTAGTCGAGCCGCTCGGTATAGACCGCGCGGGTCGCCGCATCGGCGCCCATCGCCTCCATGCGCCGCGCGAGCCCCTCCCGCGCCATGTCGGCCACCGTCTCCGCCTCGTTCCTGCCCTCCCCCACCTTGCGCGACACGGGCAGGAGCGGCTTGCGCGACAGCGCCATCACCGCGCATCGGCGCGCCACGAGAAGCGTGTTCTCGGCGGCATCGGGAAGGTCGGCGAACACGCGACGCATCTCGTCGGCGGGCTTAAACCACTGCTCCGGGCTCGCGCGGCGCCGGTCTGCCTCGGCGAGCACGCGCCCCTCTGCGATGCAGAGAAGCGCGTCATGCGCCTCGGCCATCTGCGGGGAGGCGAAGTAGCAGGGGTTGGTCGCGACGATCGGAAGCGAGAAGCGCTCGGCGAGTATCAGGAAGCCCGGCTCGGTGGCGGCGTCGCGCTGCGTGCCGAGGCGGGTGATCTCAACGAGCGTGCGGTCGCCGAAGGCGCGGGCGAAGCGTTCCATCAGAGCCGAAGCCGCCTCGACCTGGCCTTCCTCGAGAAGCCGCCCCAACGGCCCCTCTCCGCCGCCCGTCAGAAGGAAAACCCCCTCGGCATGCTCGAGCAGCGTCTCGACCGGAAGCTGTGCCTCCGCCCCCGCGGGCGGGTCGAGGAAGGCGCACGAGGAGAGCCGCATGAGGTTGGCAAGCCCCGCCTCGTTCGCGGCGAGCAGGCCCACGCGCTCCGGCCGCGGCGGCGGCAGGCCGGGGCGCACGGCACGGCCCGGCAGCATCAGCGGCAGGGCGAGGCCGAGGATCGGCTGGATGCCCTTCCTGGCGCACGCATCGGAGAACTCGAGCGCGCCGAACAGGTTCGCCGTGTCCGTCAGCGCCACCGCGGGCATCCCGCCGTCGCGCGCGAGAACAGGGATCTTGTCCACCTTGATCGCGCCTTCGGAGAGCGAATAGGCAGAGTGGACGCGGAGATGGACGAAGGACTGCATGCGCGCAGTGTGCCGCGAGTCGGGCGCGGCTGTCAGCGCGTCGTTGCGGCCGGAACGATCCGCCCGTCGCGCAGCGTCACCGTCCGATCCATCCGCGCGGCGAGCTCGGGGTTGTGGGTGGCGACGAGCGCGGCCGCGCCATGGTCGCGCACGAGCGAGAGAAGCTCGCCGAACACGACATCGGCGGTCGTCGCGTCGAGATTTCCGGTCGGCTCGTCGGCCAGCAGCACCTTCGGGTCGTTGGCGAGCGCGCGGGCGATCGCCACGCGCTGCTGCTCGCCACCCGAGAGCCTGGCCGGGCGGTGCGACAGGCGCTTGCCGAGCCCGAGCTGGGTGAGCAGCATTCGCGCCCTCCCCTCCGCCTCGCGCCGGCCCGTGCCGAGGATCATCTGCGGCATCACCACGTTCTCGAGCGCGGAGAACTCGGGAAGCAGGTGGTGGAACTGATAGACGAAGCCGATCGCGCGGCCGCGCGCTTCCGTCCGCTCCGCCTCGCCCATGTCCTTCGTCGAACGGCCCGCGACGCGCACCTCGCCTTCGTCGGCCTTCTCGAGAAGCCCGGCAATGTGCAGGAGCGTCGACTTGCCGGCACCGGAGGGCGCGACGAGGGCGACGATCTCGCCGGCCGACAGGGTGAGATCGACGCCGCGCAGCACCTCGAGCATGCCGTCGCCGGTGCGGAAGCGGCGGACGATGCCGGTGAGCGAGAGCGGCGCCTCACTCATGCCGAAGCGCTTCCACAGGATCGAGCCGGGCGGCGCGGAAGGACGGGTAGAGCGTGGCAAGGAGCGACAGGCCGAGCCCCATCGCCGCGACCTGCGCCACCTCCCACGGATCGACGACCGAGGGAAGCCGAGAGAGGAAGTAGATCTCCGCCTGGAACAGCTCCTGCCCGGTCATCCCCTGAAGCCATTGGCGGATCGATTCGAGATTGGCGGCGATCACGAGGCCGAGCGAGACGCCGAACACCGTGCCGAGCACGCCGATCGAGGCGCCGCACATCAGGAAGATGCGCATCACCGCACCGCGCGTGGCCCCCATCGTGCGGAGGATGGCGATGTCCCGCCCCTTGTCCTTCACCAGCATCACGAGCGACGAGACGATGTTGAAGGCGGCGACCACGATGATCAGCGTCAGGATCAGGAACATCACGTTCCGCTCGACCTGCACGGCGGCGAAGAACGCGCTGTTTGATTGCTGCCAGTCGAGGATGCGGATCTGCCGGTCGGTCACCGCCGCCCGGATCGCGCGGTTCACCTCGCGCACGCGGTCGGGGTCGTCGACGAACACCTCGATCTGCGTCGCGCGGTCGCCTGTCGCGAAATAGGCCTGCGCGGCGCCGATCGGCATGAACACGTAGGAATTGTCGTACTCGTACATGCCGACCTCGAACAGGCCGACGACGCGATAGGCGCGGATGCGCGGCACCGTGCCCATCACCGTCACCTGGCCCTGCGGCGAGACGAGCGAGAGGCGGTCTCCCACCCTTATGCCGAGGCGGCTGGCCAGCCGCGAGCCGACGACGATCGCATCGTCACCGCCGAACCCGTCGAGGCCTCCGGCGACGATGTTGCTCGCGATGATCGAGCGCGCGCGGAGCTCCTCCGGCGCGATGCCGCGCGCGAGAACGCCCGCCCCGCCGCCGCGCTCGCCCGTGCCGAGCACCTGGCCCTCGACGATCGGCGTCGCCGACCGCACGCCGGGCACCGCGCGGAGGCGGGCGGCGAGCGCATCGTAGTCGGCGAGCGTCTCGCCGAGGCCGTAGACGCCGAGATGCCCATTCAGCCCGAGGATGCGGCCGAGAAGCTCGGCGCGGAACCCGTTCATCACGCTCATCACGATGATCAGCGTGGCGACGCCGAGGCCGATGCCGGCGAGCGAGAAGCCTGCGATGACGGAGACGAACCCCTCCGCCTTGCGCGCGCGCAGGTAGCGGAAGGCGACGAGCCGCTCGAAAGGCCCGAACATCGGCTCAGGCGAGCAGCCGCTCGAGGATCGCCGCCTTGTCGAGCTCGTGCCGCTCCCCGCCGCGGCGGCGCTTGATCTCGGCCCGGCCTTCCTTGGCACCGCGGGGCCCCACGATCACCTGCCAGGGCAGGCCGATCAGGTCCATGTCGGCGAACTTCACGCCGGCGCGCTCGTCCCGGTCGTCGTACAACACCTCGGTTCCGGCCTCGCGCAGCGCGGCGTAGATCTCGCCCGCGAGCGCATCCGCCGCCGCATCGCCGGGCTTGAGGTTGATCAGCCCGACGCGGAAGGGGGCGACGCTCTCCGGCCAGATGATGCCGGCCTCGTCGTGGCTCGCCTCGATGATCGCGCCAACGAGGCGGGAGACGCCGATGCCGTAGCTTCCCATCTCCGGATGGACGGGCTTTCCGTCCGGCCCCTGCACGCTGACGTCCATGGGCTTGGAGTAGGTGGTGCCAAAGTGGAAGATGTGGCCCACCTCGATACCGCGCGCCTCCAGCCGGTCACCGTCCGCGAGTGCGCCGAAGGCAATCGGGTCGTGCTTCTCGTCGGTCGCGGCGTAGAGCGTGGTCCAGGAATCGACAATCGGCTGCAGGTCGCTCTCGTAATCCAGCGCCTCGCCGAGGATGTCGCGCTCCACCAGCTCGCGGTGGACGAAGACCTGGCTCTCGCCGGTCTCGGCCAGGATAACGAACTCGTGGGAGAGATCGCCGCCGATCGGCCCGGAATCGGCGCGCATCGGGATCGCCTTCAGCCCGAGCCGCGCGAAGGTGCGGAGGTAGGCCACGAACATCCTGTTGTAGCTCCGCCGCGCGCCGGCTGCATCGAGATCGAAGGAGTAGGCGTCCTTCATCAGGAACTCGCGCCCGCGCATCACGCCGAAGCGCGGCCGCACCTCGTCACGGAACTTCCACTGGATGTGGTAGAGCGTCATCGGCAGGTCACGGTAGCTCCGCACAGAGGCGCGGAAGATGTCGGTGACCATCTCCTCGTTCGTCGGCCCGTAGAGCAGCTCGCGCTCGTGCCGGTCGATGATGCGCAGCATCTCCTTGCCGTAGTCGTCATAGCGGCCGCTCTCCTTCCAGAGCTCGGCGGGCTGGAGGGTCGGCATCAGCAGCTCTTGGCAGCCGGCGGCGTCCTGCTCCTCGCGCACGATGCGCGCGATATTGGAGAGAACGCGGTGGCCGAGCGGCAGCCAGGAGTAGATGCCGGCGGTCTGCTGGCGGATCAGGCCGGCGCGCAGCATCAGCCGGTGCGAGACGATCTGCGCCTCGGCCGGGTTCTCCTTCAGCGTCGGCAGGAAGTAGCGGGACAGGCGCATGCGCGGTCATCACCCCCGGAGTGGCAGGGCGCGCACAATAGAGGCGGAGGGGGATGGGCGGAAGGGAGCGGGGCTCAGCGCCGCCGGGCCGCGGCGCACGCTGCCGCGAGGGAGGACTGGTCCTCCGCCGCGAGGGGGCGGCCGTTGAGAAGCAGGCGGTTGCCCTCGAGGGCGACGACACCGATCGGCAGGTCTGCCACGAGCGAGCGCGGCAGGCCGTAGCGACGCTGCAGGTCGACGCCGAGATAGAAGACAGGCGTCTCGGGCAGCACCTGGGGCGGAGGGGAGAGATCGGCCGGCGCAACGCGGCGCCCGCCTGCTCCGACGCCAGGCTGGTAGGCGACCGAGGCATCCGGCACGTGGGCGACGACGCGCGCACAATCCTCCGGCGACAGGCGCGCCTGCGCCGCGGCAGGCGCGGCGAGCAGGAGCGCGCACTGCACGTAGGATACGATCGATATGGCCAACCGGAGCATTCGGCAACTTTCTATCGCTTTGCTGCACTGCAACGCACGATCGTCACCGCTAGCCTATGGACGCAGGCTTATCATTCGGCTAACAAGAAAAAGGCCGCGCGCCCCGAAAGGCAGCGCGGCCCAAGTTTAGGGAGGAAACGCCAGTCACACGGCAGGAAGAGGACACCCCTCTTCCTGCCGTTGATTCTTATCGGGCTGGCTTGCCGCATCAAAGCGGATTCGCCCGGAAATTCGGCAGTATTTCCTCGGTCCGGACGTGACTTGCCCAATTCATCGGCACAATGCCCGGAGTTTGGTCACACGCGGCCTTCGCGCAGGGCATTCCCACCCCGACGGGTCAGCCAGCCTCCATCGCCCGGAAGCTGACGAGGTCGTTCTCGATGACGAGCCAGATGCCGAACCAGATCACCGCTGCGACGAGGGTGGTGACGAGCACCTTGCGCAGGAGCAACGGCCTCTCCGGCGCACCTCGGAAATGCTCCGGCGTCTCGGGGTCGACCACGGGCTTCGTCCAGAACGGCAGGACGGCGAAAAGCGTCAGCCACCAGACGAGGATGTAGACGACGAGGCCGGTGAACCAGGTCATCGTCTAGACCCTGAGAACGTGCACGGAAACGACCGGTCGCTTGGCGGGCGCGGCCCGGCGCACCGCGCTCCGCAGCGCCGCCGCGGCGGCATCGCGCACCGCCTCGTCGTCGCGCAGCACCGTGTGCGAAAGCCCGGCGATCGCGCTGCCGAGGTCGCGCACCAGGAGCCGCGGGCCAACCTCGTCGTCGGTGAAGAGCCCGGGCGCGGAGATCACCGGCTCGCCAACAAGCCGCCCGACGCGATCCACCGCGAGGGAGGCGACAACGAGGCCGCTCTCCAGCATCCGGCGCCGCTCGGCCAGGACGGGACCGTCTACCGGCAGCAGCCTTACGCCGTCCACCGCGAGGCGCCCGGCCGGCACGCTCTCCACCACCTCCGGCGCGCCTGGCGCGAGGCGGAGCATGTCGCCATCCTCGATGAGGTGCGGGATCGCGCCGAGTTCGCGCGCGAGCGCGGCATGCTCGCTCATGTGCCGCCACTCGCCATGCACCGGAACGACATGCTTCGGCTTCACGAGACGATAGAGGCGGCGAAGCTCGTCGCGCGCAGGGTGGCCGGAGACATGCACCATGTGGTCGTGCTCGGTCATCACCGTCACGCCGCGGCGGGCAAGCGCATCCTGAACCATCAGGATCGCCCGTTCGTTCCCCGGAATGACACGCGAGGAGTAGATCACCGTGTCGCCCTCGCCGAGCGACACGTTCGGGTGCGTGTCTGCGGCGATTCGCGACAGGGCGCTCCTCGGCTCGCCCTGGCTTCCGGCGCAGACGAACAGGACGGAATCGTCTGGCAGGTAGCCTGCCTCCTCCTCCTCGACGAAGGCCGGAAGCGTGTTGAGATAGCCCGTCTCGCGCGCAGCGGCGGCGATGTTCCGAAGCGACCGGCCGACCAGCGCGACACTGCGCCCCGCAGCTTCCGCGGCCAGCGCGATGCTCTCGATGCGCGCGATGTTGGAGGAGAAGCAGGTGAAGGCGACGCGCCCGCGGAGCCCGCGAACGAGCGCGGCAAGGGTGCGGCGCACATCGGCCTCCGAGCCGGAATGCCCCTCCACCATCGCGTTGGTGCTGTCGCAGACGAGGACGTCCACGCCCTGCTCGCCCACGGCGGCGAGCGCGGCCTCGTCGGTGCGGGGGCCGACGAGCGGATCGGGGTCGAGCTTCCAGTCGCCCGTGTGCAGCACGCGCCCGTGCGGCGTGTCGATCACGACCGCCTGCGCCTCGGGGATCGAGTGGGCCATCGAAATGAACCGGAGCGAGAACGGCCCGAGTTCGAGCGATGCGCCTGGGGCGAACTCGTGCAGCGGCACCTGGCCCGCGAGGCCTCGCTCGCCGAGCTTCCGGCGAAGCACGGCGGCGGCGAAGGGCGTGGCGTAGACGGGGCATTGCAGCTGCGGCCAGAGCCAGGCGACGGCGCCGATGTGGTCCTCATGCGCGTGGGTGATGACGAGCCCGACGAGCGCGTCCCGCCTCTCGGCGATGAAGGACGGGTCGGGCACCATGATGTCGAGATCGGGCCGCGCGCTCTCGGCGAAGCCGAGGCCGCAATCGATGGCGAGCCATGCGCCATCGCAGCCATAGAGGTTCAGGTTCATGCCGATCTCGCCCGTGCCGCCTAGCGGCAGGAAGACGAGACCCTCCTGGCGATGGATCATCCGGCGGGCGGCCTGTTCCGCTCGGCCAGCAGCACGAGCCCGTCGAGCGTGAGGTCGGGGTCGAGATGTCCGATCGAGGCGGTGGCGTCGGCGAAGAGAGGCGCGAGCCCACCTGTGGCGATCAGCTTCATCGGCTCGCCGAGCTCCGCCTCGATGCGCTTGGCGAGCCCCTCGATCAGCCCGACATAGCCCCAGTAGATGCCGGCCTGCATGGCCGGCACGGTGGAGCGGCCGATCACCGCCTGCGGCCGCGAGATCGCGACGCGCGGAAGCTGCGCCGCTGCCCTGTGAAGGGCCTCGAGCGAGAGGTTTATGCCGGGGGCGATGATGCCGCCGAGATAGGCGCCGGTACGGTCCACGACATCAAATGTGGTGGCTGTTCCGAAATCCACCACGGCGAGCGGGCCCTGGTAGCGAACATGCGCCGCAAGCGCGTTGACCAGCCTGTCCGCGCCGACCTCGTTCGGGTTGTCGACCAGGACCGGGAAGCCCCACTCGAGCCCTGCCGCACGGGCGATCAGCGGTTCCTGGCCGAACCACACCCGGCACAGGTTGCGCAGGTGGTAGAGCGCGGCAGGCACAACGCAGGCGATGGCGGCACGGGTGACCTGCTCGCGCCGGAGCCCCGCCCAGCTCATGAGCTGCGACAGCCACACCGCGTACTCGTCCGCCGTGCGGTCGGCCTGCGTCGCGAGCCGCCAGCGTCCGCGCCAGGCGGTGCCGTCCCACACGGCGAAGACGATGTTGGTGTTGCCCGCATCGATCGCGAGAAGCATGGACCTCAGACCTCCGCGAAGACCTCGCCGGCGACGACCCGGCGAAGCCCCTGTTCGGTGGCGAGCAGGAGCGCGCCGTCGCGGTCGAGCCCCGCATACCGCCCGGCGAGCATGCCAGACCGGGCCTTGACCGACATCGCGGTTCCCTCGGGCAGCGCACGCTCTGCCCAGGCGGAGACGAGGCCCGCCATCGCGCCCTGCCCATACGCCTCGAGCCGCGCCGCGAGGCGCGCGACGAGGCGGTCGGCGACCTCCTCCGGTGTCGGGGCAGCGCCGAGCGCAGCGAGCGACGTGGCCTGCCTGTCCGCAAGTTCCGGAGCGGAGGCGAGATTCGCGCCGATCCCCGCCACGAGCCAGGGCGCGCCGTGGCGGGTCGTTCCGCCCTCGACGAGAACGCCGCCGAGCTTCGCCGCTCCGGCGAGGAGGTCGTTCGGCCATTTGAGCCGAAGCCCAGGCGCATATACGCTCAGCGCATCGTGCAGCGCGAGCCCGGAGAGCAGCGCTGCCGCGCCGCCGACGAGACCCTCGCCCGGCGGCAGCAATACAGAGCAGTAGAGATTGCCGGGAGGCGAGTGCCATTTCCGCCCCGACCGGCCGCGGCCGGCCGTCTGTTCCCCTGCGAGAACGACGAGCCCAGGCGGCTCGCCCGCATCGGCGGCCTCGATGGCACGGTCATTGGTGCTGGAGAGGCGCGCGTGCCGCTCGATCCGCCAGGAGACGGGCGGGGTGTCGCTCATCCGCCGACGAGGGAGCGTGCCGCCATCGCCGCCGCGCCGAGAAGCGGCGCAGGAAGGGCGGCGAACAGGACCGTGGCGGCCCCGGTGGCGGCGACGACGAAGGAGATCGAGGCAGGCCGAGCATCGAGCGCGACATCGCCCGCATCGAAGTACATCACCTTCACGATCCGCAGGTAGTAGAAGGCCGAGACGACGGAGGCGAGGACGCCGAGGATGGCGAGCGGCCACAGCCCCGCCTGAACCGCTGCGACGAACACGTAGAGCTTGCCGAAGAAGCCTGCGAGCGGCGGGATGCCCGCCATCGAGAACATGAACACCGCCATCGCCAGCGCCATCATCGGCGCGGTGCTGCCGAGGCCGGCGAGATCCTCGATCCGCTCCGTCGCCTTGCCGCCCTTGCGCATCGCGACGATGCAGCCGAAGGCGCCGGCGTTCATGACCACGTAGATCGCCATGTAGACGAGCACCGCGCGGATGCCCGCCTCGTCTCCGGCAGCGAGCCCGATCAGCGCGTAGCCGACATGGCCGATCGAGGAATAGGCCATCAGGCGCTTGACGTTCGTCTGCCCGATCGCGGCGAAGGCGCCGACGAGCATCGAGGCCGCCGAGATCAGGATGATGATCTGCTGCCACTGAGCGATGACCGGAGCGAAGGGGCCTGTCATCACGCGGAGGAACAGCGCGATCGCCGCCACCTTGGGCGCGATCGAGAAGAACGCCGTCACCGGCGTCGGCGCGCCCTCGTACACGTCCGGCGTCCACATGTGGAACGGCACGGCGGAGACCTTGAAGGCGAGGCCCGCGGCGATGAAGCAGAGGCCGACGACGAGGCCCGCGGAGGCCGGCGCCGTGCCCAGCGCCTCGGCGATGCCGGCGAACCGCGTCGTGCCCGCATAGCCGTAGGTGAGCGAGGCGCCGTAGAGCAGCATGCCGGAGGCGAGCGCGCCGAGCATGAAGTACTTGAGCCCGGCCTCGGTCGAGCGAAGGTCGTCGCGCGCGAAGGAGGCGGCGATGTAGAGCGCGAGCGAGGAGAGCTCGAGCCCGACATAGAGGCTCATCAGGTCATTCGCGCTCACCATCATCATCATGCCGAGCGTGGCGAGCAGCACGATGATGGGATACTCGAACCGCGCGATGCCCTCGCGCTGGTGCCAGTCGAGCGCGAGCAGGAGCCCCAGCCCGGCGGCGAGAAGGATCAGAACCTTCGCGAACACCGCGAACCCATCGACCACGAACAGCCCGGAGAAGGCGACCGCCGGTCCCTGCCCGCCAGCGATGACGAGCACCGCCGTGCCAAGAAGCGCGCCGAAGGAGAGCATCGAGACCATCGTCCACGCATCGCGTCGCGCGAACACGCCAACCATCAGGATCGCCATCGCGGCGCAGGCAAGCACCAGTTCCGGCGCGGCGATCGTCCAGTTCATCGTGGCCGTCATCGCTCAGAGCCCTGCGAGCTGGCGTGTCGCCGCAATCGCCGCCTGGTGCTGGGCGATCAGGCGGGACACGGACTGGTCGAAGAAGGCGGTGAAGGTGGTGGGGTAGATGCCCATCCACAGCGTCAGCACCGCGAGGGGCGCAAACACCGCGATCTCGCGCGGCGAGAGGTCCCCGAGCCCCTTCAGGTTCTCCTTGGTCAGCGCGCCGAAGATCACGCGCCGGTAGAGATAAAGCATGTAGCCCGCGCCGAGCACCATGCCTGAGGCGGCGAGAAGCGCGAGCAGCTTGCTCACCTGCCAGGCGCCGACGATGGCGAGGAACTCGCCGACGAACCCGGAAGTCCCGGGAAGGCCGACGGAGGCCATGGTGAACAGCATGAAGAGAAGCGCGTAGCGCGGCATGGTGCTCGCAAGTCCGCCATAGGCAGCGATCTCGCGCGTGTGCATCCGGTCATAGATCACGCCGACGCAGAGGAAGAGGGCGCCCGAGACGACACCGTGCGAGAGCATCTGGAAGATCGCGCCCTCGATGCCCTGCTGGTTCAGCGTGAACAGCCCGAGCGTCACGAGCCCCATGTGCGCCACGGAGGAATAGGCGATCAGCTTCTTGATGTCAGTCTGCGCGAGCGCGACGAGCGAGGTGTAGACAACGGCGATGACCGACAGCGCGAAGATGAAGGGCGCGAGCTCGACGGTCGCGTCCGGCATCATCGGGATCGAGAAGCGCAGGAACCCGTAGCCGCCCATCTTCAGGAGCACGCCCGCGAGGATCACCGAACCCGCCGTCGGCGCCTCCACATGCGCGTCGGGCAGCCAGGTGTGCAGCGGCCACATCGGCACCTTCACCGCGAAGGAGGCGAAGAAGGCGAGGAACAGCCAGGTCTGTGCTGCGGGCGCGATGCGGTGCTGCAGCAGCGCTGGGATGTCGGTCGTGCCGGCGTCGAGATAGATCCAGATCAGCGCCAGAAGCATCAGCACCGAGCCGAGCAGCGTGTAGAGGAAGAACTTGAACGCCGCGTAGGTCCGCCGCGCTCCGCCCCAGACGCCGATGATCAGGAACATCGGGATCAGCACGCCTTCGAAGAAGACGTAGAAGATCACCATGTCCAGCGCGCAGAACATGCCGACCATCATCGTCTCGAGGACGAGGAAGGCCATCATGTACTCGCGAACGCGGGTCTGGACCGATTGCCAGGAGGCGACGATGCAGATCGGCGTCAGAAGCGTCGAGAGCAGGACGAAGAGGACGGAAAGGCCGTCGACCCCCATGTGGTAGCCGATGCCGAGGCCCTCGAGCCACAGCCCCTGCTCGACGAACTGGAAGCCCGCGCTGTCGGTGTCGAAGCGGAACCAGAGGATCAGCGAGATCGCGAAGACGATCGAGCTCGTCCACAGAGCGGTCCAGCGCGCATTCTGCGCCACGGTGCGCTCGTCGCCCTGGACGGTCGCGATGATCGCGGCACCGAGCAGGGGAAGGAAGGTGATGAGGCTGAGCAGCGGGAAGCCCGCGTCGTTCATCTCAGAAGCGCCCCGTCGCGAACAGCGTCACCAGAACGACGATGCCGATCATCATCGCGAAGGCGTAGTGGTAGACGAGGCCCGTCTGCAGCTTCACGACCTTCGAGGCCGTCGCCTTCGCCGCGGCGGCGATGCCGTCCGGGCCGAACCCGTCAATGATCGCCCCGTCGCCGCCCTTCCAGAGCGCGCGCCCGATGACCATCGAGGGGCGGACGAACAATGCGTCGTAGAGCTCGTCGAAGTACCACTTGTTCAGGAGGAACTGGTACACGCCCTGGAAGCGCGCCGCGATCCGCGCCGGCAGGCCGGGCGCGCCCATGTAGAGCGCGTAGGCGAGCGCGATGCCCGAGACACCCATGACGACCGGCAGCCACTTCACCCAGAGCGGAACGTGGTGGGCGTTCTCCATCGCGTCGTTGCCTGGCGCGACGACAATCGCGGTGCGCCAGAAATCCTGCCAGTGGTGGCCGACGAAGGGCTCGTAGAACACCGCGCCGGCGAACACCGCGCCGATGGCGAGCACGACAAGAGGCAGCACCATCACGGGCGGGCTCTCGTGCACATGCTCCATCACGTGATGGTCTGCCCTCGGCTCGCCATGGAAGGTGAGGATGAGCAGGCGCCAGGAGTAGAAGGCGGTGAGGAAGGCAGCGATGATGCCGCACCAGAACGCGTACTGGCCGACAGCGGTGTGCGCGCCCCAGGCCGCCTCGAGCACCATGTCCTTCGAGTAGAAGCCGGCGAAGAACGGCACGCCGGCGAGAGCGAGGTTGCCGATCCACATCAGCGCATAGGTGGCGGGGATTTTCCGCCAGATGCCGCCCATGCGGCGGATGTCCTGCTCGTCGCTCATCGCGTGGATCACGCTGCCAGCGCCGAGGAAGAGAAGCGCCTTGAAGAAGGCGTGCGTGAAGAGGTGGAAGATCGCCGCCGGGTAGGCCGAGACGCCGGCTGCGAAGAACATGTAGCCGAGCTGCGAGCACGTCGAGTACGCGATGATGCGCTTGATGTCGTTCTGCACACAGCCGATCGTGGCGGCGAACAGCGCCGTCGAGGCGCCGATGATCGTGACGAGCGCGAGCGCGACCGGCGCCATCTCGAACAGAGGCGACATGCGCGCGACGAGGAAGACGCCTGCTGTCACCATGGTCGCTGCATGGATCAGCGCCGAGACCGGGGTGGGGCCCTCCATGGCGTCCGGCAGCCAGGTGTGCAGGCCGAGCTGGGCCGACTTGCCCATCGCGCCGATGAACAGCAGGACGGCGCAGAGCTCGACCGCGCGCACCTCTCCGCCGAATGCACTCACCATCGTCGAGCCATGGCCGGCGAGGGCTGCGAACACCGCGTCGAAGGCGATGCTGTCTGTCAGCACGAACACGCCGCAGATGCCGAGCGCGAAGCCGACATCGCCGACGCGGTTGACGATGAAGGCCTTCATCGCGGCGCGGTTGGCGCTTTCGCGGTCGAACCAGAATCCGATCAGAAGGTAGGAGGCGAGACCGACGCCTTCCCAGCCGAAGAAGAGCTGGATCAGGTTGTCCGCCGTCACCAGCATCAGCATCGCGAAGGTGAACAGCGAGAGGTACGCCATGAAGCGCGGGATGCTGCGGTCATGGCTCATGTAGCCGACTGAATAGATGTGGATCAGCGTCGAGATGAAGGTGACCATCCCGACCATGACGGCAGACAGCGTGTCGTAGCGAAGTGCCCAGTTCGCCTCGAAGCTGCCGCTGTCGATCCAGGTCGCGAGCACCACCGTGCGCGCGTTGCCGGCGAAGGCGACGTCGAAGAACAGCGCGACGCCGCAGGCGGCAGCGAGCGCCATGCAGCCGACGGTGACGAGCTGCGCCCCGCGGTCGCCGAGCGAGCGGCCGAAGAACCCGGCGATGATCGCGCCGAGCAGGGGGAAGAAGACGGCTCCGGTCTCGATCACGGCCCGCTCACCCCTTCATCATGCTGATGTCCTCGACCGCGATGGAGCCGCGGTTGCGGAAGTAGACGACGACGATCGCAAGCCCGATTGCCGCCTCCGCAGCCGCAACGGTGAGGATGAACATCACGAAGATCTGGCCCGTCAGGTCGCCCAGATGGGCGCTGAAGGCGACGAGGTTGATGTTGACGGCGAGCAGCAGGAGCTCGATCGACATCAGGATGACGATCACGTTCTTCCGGTTCAGGAAGATCCCGAACACGCCGAGCGAGAACAGGATCGCCGCGACAGCGAGGTAGTGGCCGAGCCCGACGGCGAGCATCAGTGGTGCCCTCCCCCGTGGTGGCCGTTGCCGTTCGCGTGCTCCGGCTGCTTCGCCGGCTCGTGCTTGGGTGGAACGACCATGCCCTGCCCGACCTCGACGTTGACCATGTCGAGCGTCTCGCGGCGGGAGCGGTCGATCTGCCGGGCGATGTCCTGCCGCTTGGTGCCGGGCCTGTCGCGCAGCGTCAGCACGATCGCGCCGATCATGGCGACGAGCAGCACGATGCCGGCCGCCTGGAACAGGTAGATGTAGTCGGTATAGAGGACCCGCCCGAGCGCCTCGGTGTTAGTGACGCCGCCCGGCACCGGTACGGCAATGAGCCGCGGCGCCGAAGGCGAGACCGACCACACCGCGCCGACCATCAACAGCTCGGCAAGAAGCACGAGGCCCACGGCGCCGCCGATCGGCAGGTAGCGCACGAAGCCCGAGCGCATCTCGGAGAAGTTCACGTCGAGCATCATGACGACGAACAGGAACAGCACCGCCACCGCGCCGACGTAGACGATGACGAGGATCATCGCGAGGAACTCGGCGCCCGCGAGCAGGAACAGCCCCGCCGCGTTGAAGAAGGCAAGGATCAGGAACAGCACTGCGTGCACCGGGTTCCGCGAGGTCACGACCATCGCCGCGGAGGCGACGAGCACCGATGCGAAGGCGTAGAAGGCGAGCGTTGCGATCACCGCGCGTGCGCCTTCACCGGTACGGTCCATCTGCCGCGAGGCGCGCGGCGATCTCGGCCTCCCAGCGGTCGCCGTTCGCGAGCAGCCGGTCCTTGTTGTACATCAGCTCCTCGCGCGTCTCCGTCGAGAACTCGAAGTTCGGCCCTTCCACGATCGCGTCGACCGGGCAGGCCTCCTCGCAGAGGCCGCAATAGATGCACTTGGTCATGTCGATGTCGTAGCGCGTGGTGCGGCGGGAGCCATCCTCGCGCGGTTCGGCCTCGATCGTGATGGCCTGGGCCGGGCAGACCGCCTCGCACAACTTGCAGGCGATGCAGCGCTCCTCGCCGTTCGGGTAGCGCCGCAGCGCATGCTCGCCCTTGAAGCGGGGGCTGATCGGGCCCTTCTCGTAGGGGTAGTTGATCGTGACCTTGGGCTTGAAGAAGTAGCGCAGCGTCAGCGCCATGCCCGAGACAAGCTCGGACAGCAACAGGCCGCGCACCGTGCGGTCCATCACGCCCATTCTACGCTCCTTCCTCGACTGCCGGGGTTCCTAGCCCCGCGCGTGCCGCGCCGCAACCGCCGATCCGCATGAGCCTGCTCATGTCTGGCCGGGCAGCCAGCCGAACGCCATCAGCGCCCCGGCCGTCAGCACCACCCAGAGAAGCGAGAAGGGAAGGAACACCTTCCAGCCGAGCCGCATGAGCTGGTCATAGCGGTAGCGGGGGAAGGTCGCGCGGACCCAGAGGAACACGAAGAGGCAGAGGCAGATCTTCAGCGCGAACCAGATCGGCCCCGGGATCCAGTTCAGCGGCGCGATGTCCCACAAAGGCAGCCAGCCGCCGAGGAACAGGATGGTCGTCATCCCGCTCATCAGGATCATGTTGGCGTACTCGCCGAGGAAGAACAGCGCGAAGCTCATCGAGCTGTACTCGACGAAGAAGCCCGCGACGATCTCGCTCTCGCCCTCCGGCAGGTCGAACGGGGCCCGGTTCGTCTCCGCGAGCGCAGAGATGAAGAACACCACGAACATCGGGAAGAGCGGGATGGCGAACCACAGGCCCTGCTGCGCCAGCACCACCTCGGTGAGGTTCAGCGAGCCGACGCAGAGCAGCACGGTGATGATGACGAAGCCGATCGAGACCTCGTAGCTCACCATCTGCGCGGCCGAGCGGAGCGCGCCGAGGAAGGCGTATTTCGAGTTCGACGCCCAGCCGGCGATGATGATGCCGTAGACGCCGAGCGAGGAGATTGCGAAGAGGTAGAGCACGCCGACGTTGATGTCGGCGAGAACGAGGCCCGGCCCGAACGGGATCACCGCCCAGGCGATCAGCGCCAGCGCGAACGTCAGCATCGGCGCCATCAGGAACAGGAGGCGGTTCGACCCGGTGGGGACGATCGTCTCCTTCATCATCAGCTTGATGGCGTCGGCGAAGGGCTGGAACAGCCCGAATGGCCCGACGATGTTCGGCCCCTTCCGGAGCTGCATCGCCGCGAGCACCTTGCGCTCGGCGTAGGTGAGGTAGGCGACGCCGATCAGCACCGGCACCATGATCACGAGGACCGCGACGACGGTGAAGAGAAGCGTGCCGAACGGCGTGGCGAGGAACTCCTGCATGACCGGCTACTCCGCCGCCACGGCTTCGGGTGCCGCCACCGTCGCCGCGCAGGCCGCCATGGTCGGCGAGGCGCGGCCGATCGGGTCCGTCCGGTAGAAGTCGCGCACAGGCGAGGCGAAGGCATCGGTGGCGAGCGCCCGCGGGTCACCCGAGGGGCCGCCGAGATCGGCGCAGCCGCCGCCCACGGGGGCATCCAGCCGCCCCGCGCCGAGGGCCGCCGCACGGGCGCGCACACCGGCGAGGTCGTTGTAGGAAAGCGTCGCACCGAGCACGGCCGAGGCGGCGCGGATGATCGCCCAATCCTCCTTGGCCTCGCCTGGCGGGAACACGGCCCGGAAGCCCTGCTGCAGGCGCCCCTCCGTGTTGAGCCAGGTTCCATCCTTCTCGACATAGGCCGCGCCAGGAAGGATCACGTCCGCCCGCTTCGCCCCCGCATCGCCGTGATGGCCCTGGTAAACCACGAAGGCGCGGCCGAGCCGCTCCATCGGGATCTCGTCGGCGCCGAGCAGCCAGACGAGATCAACGTCGCCCTGCTCGCACCCGGCGAGGATGCCGTCCCGGCCCCGTCCGTCGCCATGCGGCAGGAACCCGATGTCGAGCGCGCCGACGCGGGCCGCCGCCGTGTGCAGCATGTTGAACCCGTGCCACTCCTCCGACAGCGCGCCGATCTCGCGCGCGACCGTCCAGGCCGCAGCGAGCACGGCGGCGCCATCGGGCCGGGCGAGCGCGCCCTGGCCGACGATCACCATCGGGTGCTTTGCCGCCTTCAACGTCTCGAGGAAGGCGGCCGAGCCGTCAAGCAACGCGGTCAGCGCCGCAGGCCCGTCGCCCAGATGCTCGTAGCCGTAGGTGAGATCGGCCGCCTCGCCGATCACGCCGATGGGGAAGCGGCCGGCGAGCCAGCGCTTGCGGAGCCGCGAATTCAGCACCGCCGCCTCGCGTCGCGGGTTGGTGCCGATGAGCAGCGCCGCGTCGGCCCGCTCGATGCCTGCGATCGTCGAGTTGAACAGGTAGAAGTCACGCCGCGAGGCATCGATGCGCGCGCCATCCTGCCGGCAGTCGATGTTGCCCGAGCCGAGTGCGGCCATCAGGTCGCGCAGCGCGACCATGCTCTCGAGGTCGGCCATGTCGCCGGCAAGCGCGGCGATCCTGTCGCCGCCGAGCCCGCTGGCGCGTGCCGCGATCGCCGCGAACGCCTCGGCCCAGCTCGCTGGGCGAAGCTTGCCCCCTTCCCTCATCCACGGGCGGTCGAGGCGCCGGCGCGTCAACCCATCGACGCTGAAGCGCGCCTTGTCGCTGATCCACTCCTCGTTCACCGCCTCGTTCAGGCGGGGGAGGATGCGGAGCACCTGCGGGCCGCGGCTGTCGATGCGGATGTTCGAGCCGACCGCGTCCGTAGCGTCGATGCCGTCGGTGCGCACGAGCTCCCACGGGCGCGCGACGAAGGCGTACGGCTTGGAGGTGAGCGCGCCGACGGGGCAGAGGTCGATCATGTTGCCAGAGAGCTCGGAGGTCAGCGCATGCTCGACATAGGTGCCGATCTCCATCTGCTCGCCGCGACCCGTTGCGCCGAGCTCCGGCACGCCGGCCACCTCGGTCGCGAACCGGACGCAGCGCGTGCAGTGGATGCAGCGGTTCATGGAGGTCTTGATGAGCGGGCCGAGCTCCTTGTCCTTCACCGCCCGCTTGTTCTCGGCGTAGCGCGAATGGTCGAACCCGTAGCCCATCGCCTGGTCCTGCAGGTCGCACTCGCCGCCCTGGTCGCAGATCGGGCAGTCGAGCGGATGGTTGATCAGCAGGAATTCCATCACCCCGCGGCGGGCTGCCCGGACCGTCGGCGTGTCGGTGTGGACCACCATGTTGTCGGCGACGGGGTAGGCGCAGGACGCGATCGGCTTCGGCGCCTTCTCGAGCTCGACGAGGCACATCCGGCAATTGCCGGCGATCGAGAGCCGCTCGTGGTAGCAGAAGCGCGGGATCTCCTTGCCTGCCATCTCGCAGGCCTGCAGCACCGTCGCCCCGGGCGGAACCTCGACCTCGATCCCGTCGACTGTCAGTTTCGGCATCGTCTCACTCCGCAGCGAGCGGCATCGGCCGCGCGCGCCCTGCCTTGTAGGCGGCGATCCGCTCCTCCATCAGCGGACGGAAATGCCGGATCAGGCCCTGGATCGGCCAGGCCGCGGCGTCGCCGAGCGCGCAGATCGTGTGTCCCTCGACCTGGCGCGTCACCTGCTCGAGAACATCGATCTCCTCGGGCTCGGCGCGGCCCTGCACCATCCGCTCCATCACCCGCCACATCCAGCCCGTGCCCTCACGGCAGGGCGTGCACTGGCCGCAGCTCTCCACCTTGTAGAAGCGCGACAGCCGCGCGATCGCGGCGATCACGTCGGTGGACTTGTCCATCACGATCACCGCCGCCGTGCCGAGGCCCGAGCGCACCTCGCGGAGGCTGTCGAAATCCATCAGCACCGTGTCGCAGATCGACTTCGGAAGGAGCGGCACGGAGGAGCCGCCGGGGATGACGGCGAGAAGATTGTCCCACCCGCCGCGCACGCCGCCCGCGTAGCGCTCAATCAGCTCCTTGAGCGGGATGCCGAGCTCCTCCTCCACGTTGCAGGGCTTGTTCACGTGGCCGGAGATGCAGAACACCTTGGTGCCCGCGTTCTTCGGCCGCCCGAGGCCGGCGAACCAGGCATGGCCGCGGCGCAGGATCGTCGGCACCACCGCGATGCTCTCGACATTGTTCACCGTGGTCGGGCAGCCATAGAGGCCGACGGCAGCGGGGAACGGCGGCTTCAGCCGCGGCATGCCCTTCTTGCCCTCGAGGCTCTCGATCAGCGCCGTCTCCTCGCCGCAGATATAGGCGCCTGCGCCGCGCGAGACGTAGAGGTCGAAATCGAAGCCCGAGCCGCAGGCGTTCCTGCCGAGCAGCCCCGCCTCGTAGGCCTCGTCGATCGCCGCCTGGAGGTTCTTGTACTCGGCGTGGAACTCGCCGCGGATGTAGATGTAGCCCGCATGCGCGCCCATGCCGACGCCGGCGAGAAGGCAGCCTTCGATCAGCTTGTGCGGATCGTGGCGCAGAATGTCGCGGTCCTTGCAGGTGCCGGGCTCGCTCTCGTCGGCGTTGACCACGAGGTAGGAGGGCCGCCCGTCGGGCGAGGCCTTGGGCATGAACGACCACTTGAGCCCGGTGGGGAACCCCGCGCCGCCGCGGCCGCGCAGGCCCGACTGCTTGACCTCCTCGACGATCCAGTCGCGCCCCTTGGCGATCAGTGCGCCCGTGCCGTCCCAGTCACCGCGCGCGCGGGCGCCTTCGAGCCGCCAGGCATGCTGGCCGTAGAGGTTGGTGAAGATACGGTCCCGGTCATGCAGCATCGCTCGTCACTCCCCGGCGTCGGCTTGCGGCGCGGCTGGCTCCGGCGCCGGCGGGTCGGGCCTGTAGGGCTGGTGCGGCGGAACCTCTTTCAGCGTCGTCGGGCCGCCCTCGGGGGCAGAGGTCTGCCGCCCCTTCGCCGAGCCGGGGGCCGGGTGCTCGCCGCGCTTCAGCGCCTCGAGGATCCGTTCCGTGGCCTGACCATCCAGGTCCTCGTAGAAATAGTCGCCGACCCAGAGAACCGGCGCGTTCACGCAGGCGCCGAGGCACTCGACCTCCTCGACGGAGAACTCGCCATCCTCGCTCACCGTTCCGTCGGGCACGTTGCCTGCGGCGCGACGGCAGGCGGCGAGCACCGCATCCGACCCGCGCAGCCAGCACGGCGTCGTCGTGCAGACCTGCAGATGGTGACGGCCGACGGGGCGCGTCTTGAACATCGTGTAGAAGGAGGCGACCTCGTAGACGCGGATCGGCGCCATGCCGAGGATGCCGGCGACATGGTCCATCGCCGCGCGGGGAAGCCAGCGCGAGCCGGTCTCGTCCTCCATCTGGCGCATCGCGAGGTCGAGCAGCCCCTTCACGGCGGAGGCCTGCTTGCCTTCCGGGTACTTCGCGATCTGCTTCTCGGCCAGCTTCCGGGTTGCCTCGCTGAAGGCGAAGTTGTCGGGGCCGCCCTCGTAGGCGGCGGCGGGGGACGCCCGATCTGTCACCGGTCGATCTCTCCGAACACGATGTCGAGGCTGCCGATGATGGCGACCGCGTCGGCCAGCATGTGGCCCTTGGCGATGTGGTCCATCGTCTGCAGATGCGCGAAGCCCGGCGCGCGGATCTTGCAGCGATACGGCTTGTTCGTTCCGTCCGCGATCAGATAGACGCCGAACTCGCCCTTCGGCGCCTCGACGGCGGTATAGGTGCTGCCGGCAGGCACATGATAGCCCTCGGTGTAGAGCTTGAAGTGGTGGATCAGCGCTTCCATCGAGCGCTTCATCTCGCCGCGGCTCGGTGGCGTGATCTTGTGGTCCTGCGTCTTGATCGGCCCCTCGGGCATCCGTGCTAGGCACTGGCGGATGATCTTCAGGCTCTCGCGCATCTCGGCGACGCGCACGAGGTAGCGGTCATAGCAGTCGCCGTTGCGGCCGACGGGAATGTCGAACTCCATCTCGCCGTAGCAGTCATAGGGCTGCGACTTCCTGAGGTCCCACGCAGCACCTGAGGCGCGCAGGCACGGACCCGACCAGCCCCAGGCAAGCGCCTCCTCGAGCGACATGACGCCGATATCGACCGTCCGCTGCTTCCAGATCCTGTTCTCCGTCAGCAACGTTTCGAGGTCGTCGATGAATTTCGGGAAGCCCTCGGCCCATTCGCCGATGCGCTCTGCGATCCCCGCCGGCATGTCCTTCGCCACGCCGCCGGGACGGAAGTAGTTCGCGTGCAGCCGCGCGCCAGAGACCGCCTCATGGAACTCCATGAGCTTCTCGCGCTCCTCGAAGCCCCAGAGCGCCGGCGTGATCGCGCCGACATCGATCGCGTAGGTGGTGAGGTTGAGGAGATGGTTCAGGATGCGGCTGATCTCGGCGAACAGTACGCGCACATACTGCCCGCGCGGCGGCACGGCGATGCCGAGAAGCTTCTCGGTCGCCAGCGCGAAGGCGTGTTCCTGGCACATCGGCGCGACGTAATCGAGCCGGTCGAAATACGGCACCGCCTGCATGTAGGTCTTGTATTCGATCAGCTTCTCGGTGCCGCGATGCAGAAGCCCGATATGCGGATCGGCACGCTCGACCACCTCGCCGTCCATCTCGAGAACGAGGCGCAGCACGCCGTGCGCGGCCGGATGCTGCGGCCCGAAATTCATCGTGTGGGTGCGGATGGCGGGTGCGCCCGTGCCTTGCGTCTCTGCCTCGGCCATGTGCGTCAGCCCCTGCCCGCCTGGTCTCTGACTGCCTTCTCGTCTCCGGGAAGCGTCGTCATGCCTTCCCAGGGAGAGAGGAAGTCGAAGTTGCGGAACTCCTGCGTGAGCTTCACCGGCTCGTACACCACGCGCTTCTGCTCCTCGTCGTAGCGGAGCTCGACATGGCCCGTCAGCGGGAAATCCTTCCGCAGCGGATGTCCCTCGAAGCCGTAATCGGTGAGGAGCCGCCGCAGGTCGGGATTGCCGGCAAAGGGAATGCCGTAGAGGTCCCACGCCTCGCGCTCGAACCAGCCGGCAGACGGCCAGATGGAGACGACCGAGGGAACCGCCACGCCGTCGGCGACCGGGACGATCACGCGAAGCCGCGCGTTCGAGGCCGGCGCGAGAAGATGGTAGACGACGTCGAACCGCTCCGCCCTCTCCGGCCAGTCGACGCCGCAGAGATCCATCAGCTGCGTGAAGGCGAATCGCGGATGGTCGCGCAGCCGCGCCATCAGCGGCACGAGCGCCTCGGCGCGCGCCACCAGCTCGTGCTCGCCGAGGCGAACCGCATGCTCGATCACCGCCTCCGGTGCCGTCTCGGCGATCAGCTCGCCGAGCGACTTCTGCGTCTCCTCGCTCACGATCTGGCCCTCAGCGCCTCAGCACCGTGCCGGTGCGGCGGATCTTCTTCTGCAGCTGCATGATGCCGTAGACGAGCGCCTCGGCCGTCGGCGGGCAGCCAGGCACGTAGATGTCGACCGGGACGATGCGGTCGCAGCCGCGCACCACCGAGTAGGAATAATGGTAGTATCCGCCGCCATTCGCGCAGCTTCCCATCGAGATCACCCAGCGCGGCTCGGGCATCTGGTCGTAGACGCGGCGGAGCGCCGGCGCCATCTTGTTGGTCAGCGTGCCGGCGACGATCATCACGTCCGACTGCCGGGGGCTCGCCCGCGGAATGATGCCGAACCGGTCCAGGTCGTAGCGGCTCATGTAGGCGTGGATCATCTCGACGGCGCAGCAGGCGAGCCCGAAGGTCATCGGCCAGAGGCTTCCCGTGCGCGCCCAGTTCACGAGCTTGTCGAGCTGCGCGACGACGAACCCCTTCTCCTGCATCTGTCCGGTGACGTCGCGCAGCAGCGCATCCTGCGCCGCGCCCGGCGCCAGCGCCTCACGGTTCCAGGCGATCGTGGTGTCGTTGGTGGAGCTCATGCTCGGCTCTCCGCGGCGCTCATTCCCATTCCAGCGCCCCCTTCTTCCATTCGTAGATGAAGCCCACCGTCAGCACGCCGAGGAAGCCCATCATCGAGCCGAAGCCAAGCCAGCCGATCTCGGCGAGGCTGACGGCCCAGGGGAACAGGAAGGCGACCTCGAGGTCGAAGATGATGAACAGGATGGCGACGAGGTAGAACCGCACGTCGAACTTGCGGCGGGCATCGTCGAACGGCTCGAAGCCGCACTCATAGGCCGAAAGCTTCACAGGATCAGGCGCCTGGCGGGCCAGGATCAGCGAGGCCGCGACCATCGCCACCGCCACGCCCGCGGCGATGCCGATGAAGACGAGAATGGGGAAGTACGCGGCCAGCATCGTCTGCATCGTCCAATGCACTCCCTCGGCCGGGCTCGCCCGCCCGGTCTCGCTGCGGCGCGACCTTATCCGGCTTCGGCAGAGGTTTCCACCGGCCGTTGGCATGCGATTGCCGCAGTGCAGCACCACGCGGACGGAGGGTGCGCCCAGGCCCCGGAACGCGGCGGAACACATTGGAGATTGAGGGAAAGTGGCGCGAGTGACGGGGCTCGAACCCGCGACCTCCGGCGTGACAGGCCGGCGCTCTAACCAACTGAGCTACACCCGCGCAACAGGAGGCGCGTGATAGGTGCTGCGCCCTGCGGTGTCAAGCGCGGTGGCTGGCCCGTCTGGCTGCCGAAGTGGGCTTCGGGCTGGTGGGCGATGACGGGATCGAACCGCCGACATCCTCGGTGTAAACGAGGCGCTCTACCGCTGAGCTAATCGCCCGCCTTGTGCTTAGGGCCGCGCCGCGCCGCGCGCAACAGGGCCCCGAAAGCGGAAGGGCCGGACGCGTTCCCGCCTCCGGCCCCTCGCCTCACCGATCAGGATCGGGAGATCAGTTCACGGCGTCCTTCAGCGCTTTGCCCGCCTTGAAGCGGACGGACGTTGAGGAGGCGATCTTGATCTGCTCGCCGGTGCGCGGGTTGCGGCCCACGCCCGCCTTGCGCTTTGACTTCGAGAAGGTTCCGAAGCCGACGAGGCGAACCTCGCCGTCCTTCTTCTTCAGCGCGGCGGTGATCGCGTCGAACACCGCGTCGAGCACCTCGGCCGTCTTGGCCTTGGGAAGGTCGGTCTTGTCGGCGACTGCGGCCACCAGGTCGTTCTTGTTCACGGGTCTGCCCTCTTTGTCGTGACTGGAGCGGAAAGGGTTGCGCGCCGCCCGCCGCGGAAACCCGCCACAAAGCCGCAACGCACGCGTGCACTCTAGGCAGCGCGTTTTTGGCGCGTCAATGCAGCCGACCCTGTTTTCCCCAGGGAATCCGCCATGTTTCGGCCTTTCGCGACCGAAACGCCACCGCTTGGACCTTGACCGGCGCCACGACTCGGGACGCGGGCGCGAAAAAAGGGCGCCCCCCGCGGGAGGCGCCCCTGTTCGCTTGCGCCGAGTCGCGCCCGTCAGTGCGCGACGCGCGCCGTGCCCTGCTCGGTGCCCGGCTTGGTCGCAGGCTCGGCAGGCTCCTCCCAGGCAATCGCCTCGGGGACGCGCACGAGCGCCTCGCGCATCACGTCGTCGATCGAGGCGACGGGGATGATCTTCAGGTTCTTCTTCACGTTGTCGGGAATCTCGGCGAGATCCTTCTCGTTCTCCTTCGGAATGAGAACGGTGGTCAGCCCGCCGCGCAGCGCCGCGAGCAGCTTCTCCTTCAGACCCCCGATCGGCAGCACGCGGCCGCGCAGCGTGATCTCGCCCGTCATCGCGATCTCGCGCCGCACGGGGATCCCGGTCAGCGTCGAGACGATGGCAGTCGCCATCGCGACGCCCGCAGAGGGACCATCCTTCGGCGTCGCCCCCTCCGGCACGTGCACGTGGATGTCGCGCTTCTCGAAGAGCGGTGGCTTGATGCCGAAGGAGAGCGCGCGCGAGCGGACATAGCTCATTGCCGCCTGAACGCTCTCCTGCATCACGTCGCCGAGCTTGCCGGTGTGGCGCACGTTGCCCTTGCCGGGCATCAGCACCGCCTCGATCGAGAGAAGCTCGCCGCCCACCTCCGTCCAGGCAAGGCCGGTGACGACGCCGACCATGTCCTCGAGCTCGGCCTCGCCGAAGCGGAAGCGGCGCACCCCCGCATACTTCTCGAGGTTCTTGCGTGTGATCGCGACCTTCGCCGTCTTCTTCTGCACGATCTCGCGCACCGCCTTGCGGGCGAGGCCTGCGATCTCGCGCTCGAGGTTACGCACCCCCGCCTCGCGCGTGTAGTAGCGGATGAGGTCGCGCATCGCGTCGTCGGAGAGCGACCACTCCTTCTCTTTCAGCCCGTTCGCCTCCGACACCTTCGTGAGCAGGTGGCGCTTGGCGATCTCGACCTTCTCGTCCTCGGTGTACCCGGGGATGCGGATGATCTCCATCCGGTCGAGCAGGGGCTGCGGCATCCGGAGCGAGTTCGCGGTGGTCACGAACATCACGTCGGAGAGGTCGTAGTCCACCTCGAGGTAGTGGTCGGCAAAGGTCGAGTTCTGCTCGGGGTCGAGCACCTCGAGAAGCGCGCTCGAGGGGTCGCCCCGCCAGTCGGCACCGAGCTTGTCGATCTCGTCGAGAAGGAAGAGCGGGTTCGAGCTCTTCGCCTTCTTCATGCCCTGGATCACCTTGCCGGGCATCGAGCCGATATAGGTGCGGCGGTGGCCGCGCACCTCGGCCTCGTCACGCACGCCGCCGAGCGACATGCGCACGAAGTTCCGGCCAGTCGCCTTGGCGATCGACTTGCCGAGCGAGGTCTTGCCGACGCCAGGCGGCCCGACGAGGCAGAGGATCGGGCCGCGGATCTTCGGGCTCCTCACTTGGACGGCGAGATACTCGAGGATGCGCTCCTTCACCTTCTCGAGGCCGTAATGATCCGCCTCAAGAATGTCCTCGGCCGCCTGCAGGTCGGCCTTGATCTTGGTCTTCTTCTTCCAGGGGATCGAGAGCATCCAGTCGAGGTAGTTGCGCACCACAGTCGCCTCGGCGCTCATCGGCGACATGGTGCGGAGCTTCTTGAGCTCCGCCAGCGCCTTCTCGCGCGCCTCCTTGGAGAGCTTGGTCTTGCGGATGCGGTCCTCGAGCTCGGCGGCCTCGTCCTTGCCGTCCTCGCCCTCGCCGAGCTCCTTCTGGATCGCCTTCAGCTGCTCGTTCAGATAGTACTCGCGCTGGGTCTTCTCCATCTGGCGCTTCACGCGGTTGCGGATGCGCTTCTCGACCTGCAGCACGCCGATCTCGCTCTCCATGTGCCCGAACACCTTCTCCAGGCGCTCGGCGACCGAGGGCGTCTCCAGGAGGTCCTGCTTCTCGGGGATCTTCAGGGCGAGATGTGAGGCGACGGTATCGGAGAGCTTCGAGGCATCCTCGATCTGGTTGATCGAGACGAGCACCTCCGGCGGGATCTTCTTGTTCAGCTTGATGTACTGCTCGAACTGGCCGACGACGGTGCGCGCGAGCGCCTCGACCTCGCGGCCCTCGCCTGCGGCCTCGGGCAGCGTCTCGACATAGCCCTCGAAGAACGCCTCCGTCTCCTTGAAGCCGACGATGCGGGCGCGCTTGCCGCCTTCGACAAGCACCTTCACGGTGCCGTCCGGCAGCTTCAGGAGCTGCAGCACCGTCGAGACCGTCCCGACATGGAAGATGTCATCGACGCCGGGGTCGTCCTGCGCGGCGTTCTTCTGCGCGACGAGAAGGATCTGCTTGTCCTCCTTCATCACCGCCTCGAGGGCACGCACAGATTTCTCGCGCCCCACGAAGAGCGGCACGATCATGTGCGGAAACACCACGATGTCGCGCAGCGGCAGCACCGGCAGAACGTCGCCGGGAACCGGCGCCACTGCCTTGCCTTCCGCCTTGCCTTGCTCGTCGCTCATTGCCTTTGGCTTCCTTCTGAGGCAGCCCCCGGGTCATGCACCATGCCCTGGCCCGAAAGCCCCAATTCCTTACGGGTTAAATGAGGATGCGGGGCACCCGATCAACCCCGCTTCCTTGAGCCCTGCCCTGCCGCCAGCCCCGCCTTCTCGCCAGCGATGCCCTGTGGGAGGGGCGGCCACGCGGTGCCGGCCTGGACGCCGGGGTGGTCCGACCCGGCCAGGGCGGCGCGGCCGCGGCGTCTCAGGCGCTGGTGGTCGCCTCGCCCCGGCGCTCGCCGTAGATGAAGAGCGGCGCCGAGCGCCCCTCGGCCACCTCGCGGTTGATCACCGTCTCGTCCACCCCGTCGAGGCCGGGAAGGTCGAACATCGTGCCGAGCAGGATGCCTTCCATGATCGACCGGAGGCCGCGCGCACCCGTTTTGCGCGCGATCGCCCGCTGCGCCACGGTCCGCAGAGCGTCCTCCGTGAAGGTGAGCTTCACCCCCTCCATCTCGAAGAGCCGCGCATACTGCTTCACCAGAGCGTTCTTCGGCTTGGTGAGGATGTCGATCAGCGCCCCCTCGTCGAGGTCCTCGAGGGTCGCGACGACCGGGAGGCGGCCGATGAACTCCGGGATCAGCCCGAACTTCAGCAGGTCCTCGGGCTCGACCTCGCGAAGCACCTGGCCGGTGCGACGGTCCTCTGGGCTGCGCACATCGGCGCCGAAGCCGATCGCGGTGCCCTTGCCGCGGGAGGAGATGATCCGCTCGAGGCCGGCGAAGGCGCCGCCGCAGATGAACAGGATGTTGGTCGTGTCGACCTGCAGGAACTCCTGCTGCGGGTGCTTGCGGCCGCCCTGCGGCGGAACGGAGGCCACCGTGCCTTCCATGATCTTGAGCAGGGCCTGCTGCACGCCCTCGCCCGACACGTCGCGGGTGATCGAGGGGTTGTCGGACTTGCGGCTGATCTTGTCGACCTCGTCGATGTAGACGATGCCGCGCTGCGCCCGCTCGACATTGTAGTCGGCCGCCTGGAGAAGCTTCAGGATGATGTTCTCGACATCCTCGCCGACATAGCCCGCCTCGGTCAGCGTCGTCGCATCCGCCATCGTGAACGGCACGTCGAGGATGCGTGCGAGCGTCTGGGCGAGCAGCGTCTTGCCCGAGCCGGTCGGGCCGATCAGCATGATGTTCGACTTGGCGATCTCGACGTCGTTGTTCTTCTGGGCGTGCGAGAGTCGCTTGTAATGGTTGTGGACCGCGACGGAGAGCACCCGCTTGGCGTGATCCTGCCCGATGACGTAGTCGTCGAGGACCTTGCAGATCTCGCGCGGCGTCGGAATGCCGTCACGCGTCTTCACGAGGTGCGTCTTGTGCTCCTCGCGAATGATGTCCATGCACAGCTCGACGCACTCGTCGCAGATGAACACGGTCGGGCCCGCGATCAATTTGCGGACCTCGTGCTGCGACTTGCCGCAGAACGAGCAGTACAAGGTGTTCTTCGAGTCGCCAGACTTGCTCATGCTCGCTCCCGCGCTCGGTGCGGCGCCTACGGGTTGTAGCTTACGCCCCTCGCCAGGGGGGCACAAGCGAGCCTCCACGGCCGGCCCGGCCCGGATCCGGGCGCCGGGCCGCCACCTTGGCTGCGCTTGGGGCGTATTTCAGCCTTGGCCTGGGAGGCGGTGCTACTTCTTCTCTGACTCCGGGAGCGGCCGGCTCTCGACCACCTGGTCGACGATGCCGAACTCCTTGGCCTCCTCGGCGGACATGAAGCGGTCACGCTCCAGCGTCTGCTCGATCTTCTCGAGGCTCTGCCCGGTATGCTTCACGTAGATCTGGTTCAGCCGCGCCCGGACGGCAAGGATCTCGCGCGCCTGGATCTCGATGTCGGTCGCCTGGCCCTGGGCGCCGCCGGAGGGCTGGTGCACCATCACGCGGCTGTTCGGCAGGCAGTAGCGCTTGCCTGCAGCACCGGAGGCGAGCAGCAGGCTCCCCATCGACGCGGCCTGCCCGATGCAGACCGTGCTCACGGGGCTGCGGATGTACTGCATCGTGTCGTAGATCGCGAGGCCGGAGGTTACCACCCCGCCGGGGCTGTTGATGTAGAAGGCGATGTCCTTGTTCGGGTTCTCGCTCTCGAGGAACAGGAGCTGGGCGCAGATCAGGCTCGAGACGCCGTCATGCACCTGGCCGGTAAGGAAGATGATCCGCTCCTTCAGGAGGCGCGAATAGATGTCGAAGGCCCGCTCGCCGCGCGCGGTCTGCTCGACCACCATCGGCACGAGCGTGTTGCTGTAGATCTCGAACGGGTCGCGCTCGGGCATCGTCTGTCGTCGTCCTTCCTTCCTCACCGCCCCTCGGGAGCAGGCACCGCGCGGCCGCTCAGGCGGCCTCGGGTTCCTTGGCAAGCTCCTCAGGGGTCACGGTCTTCTCGGTCACGGTCGCGAGCTCGAGCACGAAGTCGATCGCCTTCTCCTCGAAGAGCGGCGCGCGGAAGCGTTCGATCGCCTGCGGGTTCTGCTGGTAGAACTCGACGACCTTCCGCTCCTGCCCGGGATAACGCTGCGCCTCGGCGATCACCGCCCGCTTCAGCTCGTCCTCGCTGACGGAGAGATTGTTCGCCCGACCCAACTCGGCAAGGAGCAGCCCCAGCCGCACGCGCCGCTCGGCGATCGCGCGGTACTCGGCCTTCAGCGTCTCCTCGTCCTTGCCCTTGTCCGCGTCGTCGAGCCGGCCCTCCTTCAGGTCCTGCTCGACGCGCTGCCAGATCGCGCCGAACTCGCCCTCGACCATGCCGTCCGGCACGGGGAAGGTCGCAAGCTCTGCGAGCCTGTCGAGCAGGGTGCGCTTGATGCGCATCCGGCTCATCTGGTCGTACTCGCGCTGGATCGCGCCGCGGATCGCGTCCTTCATGGCCTGGAGCGTCTCGAAGCCGTGCTTCTTGGCAAGCTCGTCATTCGCCTCGGACGGGATGGCCCGGCGGAGTGCCTTGCCGGTCACCGTGAAGGTCGCCGTCTTGCCGGCGAGGTCTGTCGCGACGTAGTCGGCGGGGAAGGACACGTCCATGTCCTTGGTCTCGCCCACCGAAAGCCCGACGAGCCCCTCGGTGAAGCCCGGCACGAAGCCCGGGCCGCCGACCTCGACCTCCATGTCGTTGGCCGAGCCACCGCGGAAGGGCTTGCCGTCGATCTTGCCGACGAAATCGACCACCAGCAGGTCGCCGGCCGCGGCGGGGCGAGCCTCCTCGACCGGCTCGGAATTGCGGTGCCGCTTGGCGATCTCGCCGAGCCTGGCCTCCACCTCGCTCTCCGCGGGGGTGGCGACGAGCTTCTCGATGGCGATCGCCTTGAGGTCGGGAAGCGCGATCTCGGGCAGCACTTCGATGTCGAGGTTGAACTCGAGATCCGCACCCTCGGACCAGTTCACGATCTCGACCTTCGGCTGAAGGGCGGGCTTCAGGCCACGCTCGGTCACCAGGGTGCGGGCGGCCTCGTCGAGGCTCTTCTCGAGCACCTCGCCCATGATCGAGCCGCCGAAGCGCTGCTTGACGATGGCAGCCGGAACCTTGCCCGGGCGGAAGCCGGGAAGGCGGAGGTCGCGCCCGATCTCGGCGAGCCGCGCGTCACGCCGCTCGGCGAGCGTGGCCGCCGGCAGCACCACCGCGTAGGCGCGCTTCAATCCCTCGGCAGATTTCTCGGTGACCTGCATCGTCCGTGTACTTTCCGTCGGCCCGCGCCTTGGCTGGCGCGGGGTGTTCTGGCCTGGTGCGGGCGGAGGGATTTGAACCCCCACGACTTGCGTCACCGGAACCTAAATCCGGCGCGTCTGCCAGTTCCGCCACGCCCGCGCCCGGCCCGGTGCGGGTTGCTCCGCATGCGCCATCGCCGGCGCGGCGGAGCCGCCCGAGAGGCCGCGCATGTAGCCTTGATCGCGCTTCCGCGCAACCGCGCGCGACACCCCACGCCGAGCAATGCAGCCCAGGCGACGACGGGCCGCAAGCCCGCCCTCGCGCGCTCGCTTGTCGGGCAGGCGAAGATGGCGGACGCTCCGGCCGGATCGCTCCCACCCGGAACGCCGGAGCACGGTCCTCCTCGATGTCGCCCCCTCTGTTCGATACCGCCGATTTCCGCCTGAGAGACGGCATCACCCATGTCTGCGCGGGCGGGGAAACCGCGTTCCTGCTCCGCCACGACCAGGCCTTCCAGCGCTACGCCGAGGACAAGAGCCGCGGCCCGCGCGGGCGCATCGCGCAGGACGCGATGGTCGAGCGCGCGCGCGACCTCTCGGCCGCGCTGTTCGGCGTCGCGCGAGAGAGCATCGGCTTCGTCTCCTCTGTTGCCGAAGGAATGTCGCTCCTGGTCGAGAGCTTCGACTGGCGCGCCGGCCAGTCGGTCTGCGTCGATGCGTCGGAGTATCCCTCGCTCGTCGTGCCGCTGCGGCTTGCCCTGCCCGAGGGCGTGAAGGTTCGCTTTGCCCCGATGCATGACCCGGACGCGGTTGCCCGCGTGGTCGATGAGGGAACGCGGCTGCTCGCCGTCAGCCATGTCTCCTACCTGCACGGGAGGCGCTACGACCTCGCCGCACTCCGGCGCGTCGCGGACGGCGTGGGCGCGATGCTTGTTGTGGATCACACCCAGGCAGCCGGCTACATGCCGCTCGAGGCGGGACCGGCCGATTTCGCCTTCTCCGCGACCTACAAGTGGCTTCTCGGCATGACCGGCACGGCCATCGCCTACTGGAACCGCGACCGTCAGCCGGACTGGCAGCCGAGGACCGGAGGCTGGTTCTCGATCGACGGCATGGGCCAGCCCGACTACCAGGCGCGGCCGAGGCTGAAGCCGGATGCGATGCGGATGACGCGCGGCAACCCCGCCCACGCCTCGCTCTACGTCCTCGTCTCCGCACTCGAGTATCTCGCGGGCTTCGAGCCGGCCCGGGTCCAGGCGCATGTGCAGGGGCTGACAACCTCGCTTCTCGCGCACTTCGCCGGGCTCGGCCTTCCCGTCACGACGCCGGGGAACCCGGCGGAGCACGGCGCGAGCGTCTGCGTTGCGCTGCCCGATGCCGATGCCCTCGTCGCTGCGCTAGAGGATCGCTTCGGCATCCTTGCCTGGGGCGGGCGCGGGCGCGTCCGCTTCAGCTTCCACGGCTACAACGGCGACCGCGACGTCGCCGCGATCGCCGACGCGATGCGGACGCTCCGGACGGCATGACCACCCTCGGCCGGCTTAGCCGAGCAGGGCGGCGGCCGCTGCGTCGAGGATCGCGTCCGTATCCAGCCCGTAGGCGCGGTAGAGCGCGGGGATGTCTCCGGTCTGGCCGAACCGGTCCACGCCGAGGGCCTGGATTCGCTGCCCGCGCACGGCGCCGAGCCAGGCGAGCGCGGCGGGATGGCCGTCGAGCACGGTCACCAGCCCGGCATCGGGGGCGAGCGGGGCGAGAAGCGTCTCGATGTGCGACCGCACCGCCCTGCCCTCGCGCCGCGCCCGGCAGGCCGAGAGCCACTCGGCGTGCAGCCGGTCCGGCGAGGTGACGGCGAGAAGCCCCAGGCCCGGAACCTCCTCGGCGAGCGCTGCATGCGCCGCCTCGGCCTCCTCCGCCACCGGCCCCTCATAGGCGATGGCGAGGCCCGCCCCCTCAGCCGGCGGCACGCGCCAATAGGCGCCCGCGATGATGGCCGCCTTCTCCGCCTCGCCGAGCGTCCGCTCGGGCTGGACGAGCGGTCGCGTCGAGAGGCGAAGCCACACGGATGACCCGTCCGGCGCCTGCATGTGGCGGAAGGCATACGCCATCAGCACGCCGAGCTCGTCCGCATGGGCTGGCTCGTAGAAGGCGAGCCTGTCCTGCCCGATGCCGATCAGGGGCGTGTAGACCGACTGGTGCTGCCCGCCCTCGGGCGCGAGCGTGATGCCCGAAGGCGTCGAGACGAGCAGGAAGCGCGCGTCCTGGTAGCAGCCGTAGAACAGCGCATCGAGGCCGCGCTGGACGAAGGTGTCATACACCGTGCCCACAGGAATGAGCCGCACGCCATTGAGATCGTGCGAAAGTCCTGCGGCGGCCAGAAGCAGGAACAGGTTCTGCTCGGCGATGCCGAGCTCCATGTGCTGGCCGTCCGGGGTCATCACCCATTTCTGGGCGGAGGCCACCTTCTGGTCACGGAACACGTCGTTGCGACGGTGCCGGCTGAACACGCCGCGGCGGTTCACCCAGGGCCCGAGGCTTGTCGAGACCGTCACGTCCGGGCTCGTCGTGACGATGCGCGAAGCCAGCGGCGCGAGCTCCCCCTGGCCTCGCCCGATCTCGGAGAGGATCTGGCCAAAGGCCTCTTGGGTGGACATCTTCCGGCCTGCCGCACGGCGGGGCTCGGGAAGGACGTCGGGCACGGGCACGGGCGGGGCGACGCGGCGACGCCCCTTCGTCTCGCCCTCCCCGGACAGCGGCGCGGCGAAGGGAACCGAGCGCAGGAAGGCGCGGGCTTCCGCCGCCGCGTCGGGGTCGAGCCCTGCGAAGGCCTCCCACTCGTCGCCCGGCGCGATGCCGAGCTGGGACCGGAAGGTTTCCATCTGCTCGACCGTCATCAGCCCGGCATGGTTGTCCTTGTGGCCCGCGAGCGGCAGGCCCATGCCCTTGATCGTGTAGGCGATGAAGGCGGTCGGGCGCGGCGCGGCGGCGGCCTGGCGCATGGCGGAGAGGACCGTCGCCATGTCGTGCCCGCCGAGATTGGTCATCAGCCCCGCAAGCTCGCCATCCGCAAGCGGGTCGATCAGCGCCTTGAGGCGACGGTCACGCCCGAGATCGGCCTCGAGCGCCTCGCGCCAGGCCGCGCCGCCCTGGAAGGTGAGCGCGGAATAGACGGAGTTCGGGCAGTCATCAATCCAGGCGCGCAGTGCCTCGCCGCCTGGCTGGGCGAAGGCGGCCTCGAGGCGCCGGCCGTATTTCAGGGTCACGACATCCCAGCGCATGTCGCGGAACAGGCCCTCGATGCGATGGAACAACCTGTCCGGGACAATGGAATCAAGGCTCTGGCGGTTGTAGTCGATCAACCACCACACATCCTGGATGTCGTGCTTCCAGCTTTCGAGAAGCGCCTCGTAGATGTTGCCCTCGTCGAGCTCGGCATCGCCGACGACGGCGACCATCCGCCCCGGCCGCGAGCCCTGGGGCGTGAGGCCCTTGAGCCGCACATAGTCCTGCACGAGCGCGGCGAAGTTCGTGATCGCCACCCCGAGCCCGACCGAGCCCGTGGAGAAATCGACGTCCCCGCCATCCTTGGTCCGGCTCGGATAGGGCTGGGTGCCGCCGAACTCGCGGAACCCCTCGAGCCGCTCGCGTGTCGTCCGCCCCAGCAGGTACTGGATCGCGTGGAACACCGGCCCGGCATGGGGCTTCACCGCGACGCGGTCCTCCGGGCGGAGGATGTCGAGATAGAGCGCGGTCATCAGCGTCGCGACGGAGGCGCAGGAGGCCTGGTGGCCGCCGACCTTCAGCCCGTCGCGCGAGGGGCGGACATGGTTTGCGTGGTGGATGGTCCAGGCGGCGAGCCAGAGGATCCTCTGCTCGAGCCGGCGCAGCATGGCCAGATGCGCCTCGTCCTCGCCCGGACCTGCCGCGGCGCGGCCTGCGATCCCCTCCGGTGCCATGGTGTGTTCTCTCCCGGCTTGCCGCCTCAGGACCAGCCGCGCGACAGCCGCCTCATCGCTGTCGAGGCGGCGCGCTTGCCCTGGCCCACATAGGCCTCGTGGTTCCCTTCGATCGACTCCCGATCGTAGAGGTAATTGACCATGAGACCGAGGCTCTCGCGCAGCCCCTTTTCCGACCTATCAGCCATCCAATTCAGGCGTTCCGCCTGTGCGCCATTCGACAGGTGGAAATGCGCCACGGGATCACGCGCCCGCTTCGAGGCCCCGCCGCGACCCTCCGCGCTCTCGACGAGAAGGTAGCGGGCGCAGAGCCTGAGCAGCACCGGCTTGACCGCCCCGACCAGCCCGGCATCGCGATGCCAGGCTTTGCGCGCCAGCAGCGCAGCCAGTGGCGCGGGGGTCTCGGACTCGCCGCCGCCGAGTGCCTCGGCAAGGCCGGCCCGCTCGTCCGGGCTCAGAAGCGCCTCGTCGGAGGCTGCCGCCTCGAGCCAGCGGCGGAACCCTGGAATGGGAGAAAGTGTCGCGAAGGTCTTGATGTTCTGGAATTCCGCTGACAGCACATCGACGACCCGCTTGATCAGGAAGTTGCCGAAGCTGATCCCGCCGAGGCCCTGCTGGCAGTTGGAGATCGAGTAGAAGATCGCGGTGTCCGCCGCGCGCGGGTCACCCACCGGGGCCTTCTCGTCGAGCAGCGCGCGCACGTCTCCCGCGAGCCCCTTCACGAGCGCAATCTCGACGAAGATCAACGGCTCGTCGGGCATGCGGGGGTGGAAGAAGGCGTAGCAGCGACGGTCGCTGTCGAGGCGGTTCTTGAGGTCGCGCCAGCCGCGGATCTCATGCACGGCCTCGTAACCCACGAGCTTTTCGAGAAGATGGGCGGGGCTGTGCCAGTCGATCCGACGCAGCTCGAGGAAGCCCACGTCGAACCAGGCGGCGAGGAGCGCGCGCATGTCGGCCTCGAGCGCGCCGAGCGCCGGGTCCTTCTTGGCGAGTTGCAGCAGCGCGGCACGCAGGTCGACGACGAACTTTACGCCCTCTGGGATGGAGGTGAACTGCGTGACGAGACGCGCGCGCGGCGCCTCCAGCGCACGGCGAAGCTGCATCCTCGCCTGCGCCGCCGCCGTCTTGTCCTCGCCTGCAGCGCGCAGGGCCTCGACGGCGCGGGCGACCTCCTCGGGGTCGCTGTCGAACCCGGCGAGCGTGCGCAGGAAGGCCGCCTTGCCCTCCGCATCGGCCGCGAGATAGGCCTGGGCCAGCCGCGCCGACCGCGCCCGGGCCGATACCTCGCCGCCCTTCGCCTCGAGGCAGGCACGCATCTGCGCGCCGATCTCCTCGTCGTCCGCCCCGCCGGCGACGTCACGCCAAGCCTCCAGCAGCCGCTTCAGTGCGCGGTCGAACAAGCCTGCCGAGGCAGCGGTTTCCATGCGAACTCCTTTGGCCGACCGGCACTATAGCGCAGCAAGCGCCCGCGGCAGCAGGGGCGGAAGGTCCTCAGCGATCAGACCGGCCCCGACGCGGCGCGCCGCCTCGCCCATCGCCCAGGCGGCAGCACAGGCGGCCGGGAAAGCCTCCATCCCCTGCGCGATCAGCCCCGAGGCGGCGCCGGCGAGCACGTCTCCCGTGCCTGCTGTGGCGAGGTCGGGCGGTGCGGCAGCGTCGATCGCCACGCGCCCGTCCGGTGCGGCGATCACCGTGTCTGCACCCTTCAGAAGCACCACGGCCCCGGTCGCCGCGGCGGCGCGGCGTGCGGCGTCGGGCTTGTCGTCACCGACGGGGCCGAACACCCGGGCGAACTCGCCCGCATGGGGCGTGAGCAGCGCAGCACCCCGAAGCGCGTCCGGCCGGCCTTCGCAGACCGAGAGCCCATCCGCGTCCACGATCACGGATCGACCGGAAGCGAGCAGCGCGGCGAGCGCCTCGCTCGTGCGCGCGCCCCGGCCGAGCCCTGGGCCGACCAGCCAGGTTCGGCGCCGCTCATCCTCGAGAAGCGAGCTCACCGGTGCCTCCGAGACGATCACGCCAGGCTCCGCGGCGCGGTAGGTCGCGGCAGAGGCGGCATCGCCCGCAGCGATGGTCACGAGCCCCGCGCCGACGCGCCGGGCAGAGGCAGCCGCAAGCCGCGCTGCGCCGGTCATCGCCGTGCCGCCGATGATGGTGAGGTGCCCGCGGGCATACTTGCTGTCCGTCTCGCGGCGACGAGGCAGCACGTCGCGCCAGAGGTCGGGGCCGTTCCGGGCGGCGGTGGGGCGGATGGTGTCCAGAACCGAGGCGGGAATGCCGATCTCGGCGACGAGCGTCTCGCCGCAATGGAGCCGCCCCGGCAGGAGGAGGTGCCCGGGCTTGAGGCGAAAGAAGGTGACGGTGAGCGCCGCCCGAGGGGCGACGCCGAGGACCTGCCCGGTGAGGCCCGAGACGCCCGAAGGCAGGTCGATCGCGACAATGGGCAGGCCCGCCCAGGCGGAGAGCGTCTCCGCCGCAGCACCGGTGACGGGCCGCGCGAGACCGGCGCCGAAGATCGCATCGACGACGAGGCCCGCGCCCTCGAGCACGGCGGGGGAGAGGGGCAGCACAGGGCCATCCCACAGCGCGGCCGCCTCTGCGGCATCGCCCGTAAGCGCCGCCGGTTCGCCGAGCAGGGCGAGGCGGACGGGCCAGCCGCGCGCTGCAAGCTCGGCCGCAACGACGAACCCGTCGCCGCCATTGTTCCCAGGACCGCAGAGCACCGCGACGCGGCAGGGCCGGAACCGCGCGAGGATGGCGCGCGCGACGGCCCGCCCGGCATTGCGCATCAGGGCGAAACCAGGAATGCCGCCTTCGATCGCCGCACGGTCCGCCCGGCCCATCTCCTCGGGCGTCAGCACCGCGCAGGACGGCGGCACGCCCGGCTCTATCTTCGCAGCCGCGATGACATCCTCCTTTCCGATCCGCCGCGCCCGTGCAACGCTTGCACCGACACGAACGCCATGTCGGGAGGATGCCATGATCAGGTCCGGAACGCGCGAGCGGAGCCTCGCCGAACTCTACGCCGACGACGCCGAGCGCGCCGATGCGCTGGTGTTCCGCCGCCGCGGCGCCTTGAAGGGCGTCTCGCTCGCGACGATGGGGGCGGCCATCGGCGCCGCGATCCCCTTCTCCTCGAGGATGCCTGCGGGGCTCGTTCCGGCGGCGCTCGCGCAAGGCGGTCAGGCCGGCCCGCGCATGCTCGAATTCCCCGGCAAGGACCCGCTGATCCTGCAGGGTGACCGCCCGCTCGTCGGCGAGACGCCCGAGACGCTTCTCGACGACGCGGTCACGCCGAACAACCGCATCTTCATCCGCAACAATGGCCAGATCCCCGAGCCTGCCGCGAACCCCGATGCCTGGAAGATCCGCATCGAGGGCGAGGTGAACACGCCCATCGAGCTCACCGTCGGCGAGCTGCGCAGCCGCTTCCCGGTGGTGACGCTGCAGCTGCAGATGGAGTGCGGCGGCAATGGGCGGAGCTTCTTCGTGCCCGAGACGCGCGGCAACCAGTGGGGCAACGGCGCGATCTGCAACGCGGCCTGGACGGGGGTGCGGCTGAAGGACGTGCTCACCGCCGCGGGGCTCAAGCCCTCGGCCTCGCACACCGGCCATTACGGCGCGGACCCGCACCTCTCGGGCGCGACCGACCGGGCCGCGATCAGCCGCGGCATGGTCATCGCGAAGGCGATGGAGGAGCACACGCTGATCGCCTTCGAGGTCAATGGCGGCCCGATCCCGCACATCAACGGCGCGCCCGTACGGCTGATCGTTCCCGGCTGGCCAGGCTCGCTCAGCCAGAAATGGCTCACCCGCATTGTCATCCTCGACAAGCCGCACACCGGCCAGGGCATGGGCGGCACGAGCTACCGCGTGCCCGTCACGCCGATCGTGCCCGGCTCGCGCAATGACGGGACCGATTTCGTCGACATGACGTCGATGCCCGTCCGCTCGGTTCTGACCAACGTCGCCAACGGCACCCGCCTGCCTACGGGAACGCGGCAGCTTCCTGTCCGCGGCGCCGCCTGGGCGGGGGAGAAGACCATCTCCGCCGTGCACGTGTCGGTCGATTTCGGCGCGACGTGGAAGCGCATGACGGTCACCGCGCCTGCCAACAAATACGCGTGGCAGCGGTGGGAAGGCACGGTCGAGCTGCCGTCGGACGGCTACTTCGAGGTCTGGTACCGCGCGACCGACAGCGACGGCCGGATGCAGCCGCACGCCGCGGCGAACTGGAACCCCCAGGGCTATGGCGGCAACCCCGTCAGCCGCGCCGCCATCCTGGTGGGCTGAGGCTGGATGCGGAGCCTGCTTGCCGCGCTGGTCGGGGGGATGCTTCTCGCATCCCCACTCGCCCCCTCGCCCGCCTTGGCAGAAGAGCCGGAGGAGCCGACCGTGCTTCCCGAAGGCCATGGCCGCGACGAGACCTTCTATGCCTGCACCGCCTGCCACTCAACGGCGGTGATCCGCCGCTCCGGCTTCACGCGGCAGCAGTGGGACGACCTGATGGACTGGATGGTCGAGAAGCAGAACATGAACCCGCTCGAACCCGATGAGCGGAAGCTGATCGTCGACTATCTCGCCGAAGTCTTCCCGCCGCGGCGGGCGCGGCCGCCTGCCTTCAGCAACCCCTTCTCCACCAACTGACGATGCACGTCATCGTTCTCGGCGCGGGGATCGTCGGTGTCTCCGCCGCCTGGTACCTGCGCGCGGCCGGCGCGGAGGTGACGGTGATCGAGGCGCGCGAGGGGCCGGGGCTGGAGACGAGCTTCGCCAATGGCGGGCACATCTCCGTCGCCTCCGGCCCGTGGGCGGCGCCGGACGTTCCGGGCAAGATGCTGAAATGGCTCGGCCGCGAGGACGCGCCGCTGCTTCTCCGCCCCTTCCGGTGGGACCCGGCCCTGTGGTCCTGGGGCGCGCGCTTCCTCGCCAATTGCACCGCGCGGGACTACGCCGCGAACGCCGAGGTGATCGGCCGACTCTGCCGCTATTCCGGGGCGGAGACGGCCGCGCTTCGCGAGGCGCTCGGCATCGAGGACCAGAACTCCACCCTCGGCACGATCACGCTCCTGACCACGCCGGCCGAGATGGCGTCTGCCGAGGGGAAGGAGAAGCGCCTTCGCGAGGCGGGCTTCGAGGCCACGCTTCTCGACGCCGCGGGCATCGCCACGGCAGAGCCTGCGCTCGCCGAGGCGGCGCCGCGCTACGCCGGCGCCCTCTTCGCCAAGGACGGCGAGACCGCGGATGCGCACCTCTTCACCCGGGGCCTCGCGGAGGCGTCCGAGGCGCGCGGCGTGCGGTTCCGCTATGGCGCGAGGGTCGAGCGCCTCGTCGTCACGGCTGGGGCGGCAACAGGCGTCGTGCTCGAGGGCGGCGAGACCCTCCCGGCCGATGCGGTCGTCCTCGCGGCCGGAAGCTGGTCTGTCCAGCTTGCGCGCACGGCCGGGCTGCGCATCCCCGTCTATCCCGGCAAGGGCTATTCCTCGACCGTGCCGATCGCGGGCCGCAACGGCGCGCCGCGCATGGCGGTCGTCGACGAGCACGCGAAGATCTACGTCGCCCGGTTCGGCGACAGGCTGCGCGCGGCGGGAACGCTCGAGCTCGCCGGCTGGGACAAGACGCCGAGCCAACGTCGCGCGGATGCGACGCTGTCTGCGCTGAAGCGCCTCTTCCCCGAGGGGGGCGACTACGCCCGCGCAACGCAGTGGACCGGGCTCCGCCCCATGAGCCCCGATGGACGGCCGCTGATCGGCCGCACCCCCGTGCGCAACCTCTGGCTCGACACGGGCCACGGCCCGCTCGGCTGGACCATGGGCGCGGGCAGCGGCAAGCTCCTCGCCGCGCTGATGACCGGTGCCACGGCCGAGCTCGACCCCGCCCCCTACCGGCCGGGCCGCTTCGGATGGTTGGTGCCGCGCGAGTCGGCAGGCTAGCCTCTCCCCATGGCAGCGATCGTGCTCACCGTTGCGCAGCAGAAGGGTGGCGCGGGCAAGACGACGCTCGCGGCCCAGCTTGCCGCCGTGCTTGCCGAGCGCAGGCGGGTGGCCGTGCTCGACATCGACCCGCAGAAATCGCTCACGCGCTGGCACGAACTGCGCAAGGAGCACGCGCGCGCGGCGGCCGCGGGGCTCACCTTCGCCGACACCGCTGGCTGGCGGCTCTCCTCAGAGATCGAACGCCTCCGGGCCGACCATGACGTGGTGCTGATCGACAGCCCCCCGCACGCCGAGACGGAGGCGCGGCTTGCCGTGCGCGCGGCCGATCTCGTGCTCGTTCCGGTGCAGCCGAGCCCGCTCGACCTCTGGGCGACCGGCCCGACGCTCGATCTCGCCAAGGCCGAGAAGCGCGAGGCACGGATCGTGCTGAACCGCGCCCCGGCGCGCGGGAAGCTTCTTCACGCCGCGCAGGCCGAGATCGCTCGGGGCACCTTCCCTGCCCTCGAAGCCTCGCTCGGCAACCGCTCGGCCTACGCGATGGCGATGGCTGCCGGCCTCGGCGTGACGGAGAGCGCGCCGCGCACGCTGGCGGCAGAAGAGGTTCGCGCGCTCGCCGCCTCGCTCTCGCCCTGGCTCGGAAAGGAACGGCGATGACGGCGACGATCCCCACCACGCTGTTCGTCCTGCACCTTCTTGGCGCCATCGTCTGGGTTGGCGGGATGGCCTTCGCCATCCTGGTGCTTCGCCCGTCCCTCTCCGTCCTCGAGCCGGCGCAGAGGCTGCTCCTGCACGCGCAGGTTTTCCGCCGCTTCTTCCTGATCGTGTGGCATGCGATGCCGATCCTGCTGATCACCGGCTGGGCGATGCTGTTCGGCTGGTATGGCGGGTTCCGCGATGCGGGCGTGCATGTGCACATCATGAACCTCGCCGGTGTGGTCATGGCGGTGGTGTTCCTCGCCATCTGGTTCGGCCCCTACGCCGTGTTCCGCGCCGCCATGACACGCGGCGAAGGCCCCGCGGCAGCGGCGGCCGCCAACCGCGTCCGCATTCTCATCACCGCCAACCTCGTTCTCGGCCTCGTCACCTCGGTCGTCGCGGGCTTCGGGCGCTGGGGGCTCTGAGAGGCCGTCCGAGACTACGCTGGCGTGAGCAGCGACCAGATGGCCGTGAGCACCAGAAGGCAGGCACGCGATGCCGCCGAGCCGGATTGATCCCGGTCAAGGTACCCCTCGCCGCGCCGGGGCAAGCTGCCCCCAGTTATGGGGAGCGTGCCGCATGCGATGGATGATCCTGGCTCTGACGCTTGGCCTCGCCCTGCCTGCCGCCGCGCAGGACCCGTTGGGCGACCCCGTCTCCGGCGCGCGCATCGCCGAGCGTTGGTGCACGGGCTGCCACGCCGTCGGCCCGACACGGGGACCGGCGACCGACGGGGCACCGACACTTCGCTCGATCGCCGAGATGCCTTCGACGACCGCGATGTCGCTCAACGTGTTCCTGCGGACGCCACACGGCCGCATGCCAGACCTGAGCCTCACGCGCGATGAAACCGATGACCTCGTTGCCTATATCCTTGGTCTGAGGAGCCGCTGAGGCGGCTTGGCCGCGTGCGACGCAGCTGTTTGCCTCGGTGCAACGCAACCGTCGCGTGCCGTTAACGCCAGCGTAACCGCTGCATGCGATGCTCCTCAAACGCGGCGAGAAGGTACTGCCGCGGGTCGGACCCCCGGTTTCCTAGCCTACTCAAGGAAAACCGGGGCCTCCGATGACCCTCCTCCCTGGCTCCCCCATCCCTCCTTCCCCTACAGCGGCAGGATCAGCGGCACGAGCAGCACGCTGACCACGAGCACGACGAGCGAGAACGGGACGCCGATCCGCACGAAATCCCCGAACGTGTAGTTGCCCGGCCCCACCACGAGCGTGTTCACGGGCGATGAGATCGGCGTCATGAACGCCGTCGAAGCCGCGAGCGCGACGATCATCGCGAACGGATAGGGCGAGGCGCCGAGCTCCTCGGCGAGCGCGAGCGCGACCGGTGCCATCAGTACGGCCGTCGCCGTGTTCGAGATGAAGAGACCGAGCGCTGCCGTGACGGCGAAGAGCAGCCCGAGCACGACCCTCGGCCCAGCATCGCCGACGAGCGCGACGAGCGCCTCGGAGGCGAGATCGACGCCGCCCGTGCGCTGCAGCGCCAGCGAGAAGGGCAGCATGCCGACGATCAGGACCAGGCTCTTCCACGAGATCGCCCGGTAGGCGGATGTCATGTCCACGCAGCCGAACAGCCCCATCAGAAGGCAGCCGATGAGCGCGGCCTGCACGTTCGGCACCACGCCCGTGACCATCAGCACGACGACGAGCACGAGCGATCCGAGCGCGTGCACGGCCCGGTCGGCCGCCGGGGCGACGTCGTCGAGATCGGCCGGCATGTTCAGCAGGACGAGGTCGTTGCGCACCGACTGGATGCGCCTGAGATCGTCCCAGAACCCGACGAGCAGCAGCGTGTCGCCGGCCTGGATCGTCTCCTCGAGGAGCGGCGCTGCGATTACCTTCCTGCCGCGCCTCATCCCGATCGCGACCAGCGACGTCTCGTCGCGCAGCTTGGCCTGGCGGACGGTCTGGCCGACCAGCCAGCTGTCGGCCGGCACGACAACCTCGACCATGCCGATCGCGTGCACGCGGTCGGTGAAGAAGCCGATCCCGGGGTCGAGCGGGAGTTGCTCGAGACCGAATTCGGCCCGCACCGCATCCATGTCGACGTCCTCGCCCACGACGTCGATCAGCAGGATGTCGCCCTCCTGGAGCATTCGCTCCGGCGCGGCACGCAGCATGTCGATGCCGAAGCGCCGGGGCCGCTCCACCGCAAGCAGCTTCACCCCCCGATCGCGCAGCCCGAGCGTCTCGATGCGCTGGCCGATCAGCGGCGAGCCCGGGGCGAGGCCGACGCGGTGGTCGCGTGCGTCGAGCCCGTACTGCTCGATCCAGTCGCGCACCGTCGGACGACGGATGGTCCTGGCGTCCCCTGCCTCTCCGCGGCCGAGGAAGCGGCGCGCAACCAGCATGTAGAGGATGGCAAGCACGAGCACGGGCAGGCCGAACGGCGCGATCGAGAAGAAGCCGAAGCCGGTGAAGCCCTGCCGCAGCAGCTCGCCATGCACCACGAGGTTCGGCGCGGTGGCGACGAGCGTGAGCATGCCGCTGATCAGCGCGGCGAAGGAGAGCGGCATCATCAGCCGCGATGGCGGCGTTCCCGATTGCTGGCAGATGCGCAGAACGACGGGGATGAAGATCGCGACCACCGCGGTCGAGCTCATCAGCGAGCCGAGCCCCGCCACGGCGAGCATCAGGAGGACGAGAAGCTTCGTCTCGCTGTCCCCGGCCCGGGCGTACATCCAGTCGCCCAGCCTCCGCGCGACGCCGGTGCGAACGAGCCCCTCGCCGATGACGAAGAGCGCGGCGATCAGCACGATCGTCGGGTCGGCGAAGCCGGCGATCGCCTCGTTCATCGTGATCACGCCGGTGAAGGGGAGGGCGACGATCATGATCAGCGCTGCGGCATCCATCCGCGGCACGTTCATCACGAACATCACGATCACCGACAGAAGCAGGCCGAGGACGAGCGCGAGGTCGAGCGTCATCGGCCGCGGCACCGGTCGCGCATGAGGTCGGTCATCGAGGTCAGATCCCCCAGGGCAGCCCGAAGACGTGCCAGAGTGCGAAAAACACGGTCCATACCACGCAGAGGGCTGCGATGTAGGGAAGCATCAGCGCGATGACCGTGCCCACCCCGCTTTCCTTCTGGTAGCGCTGCGCGAAGGTGACGATGAGCGCGAAATAGGCGTTGAGCGGGGTGATCGCGTTCATCGGCGAGTCGCCCGTGCGGTAGGCGGCGAGCACCGCGTCGGGCTCGACGCCGAGGCGCATCAGGAGCGGGACGAAGATTGGCGCGAAGATCGCCCATTTCGGGATCGCGCCGGTGATCACGAGGTCGAGGATGAACACGACGATGATGAAGCCGATGAGCAGCCACAGGGCATCGAGGTTGAGCTCCGTCAGCACGTCGGCGAGCGAGACGGCAGCGAGGGTGGCCATGTTCGAGTAGTTGAAGAAGGCGAGGAACTGGCTGATCACGAGCAGGAGTAGGATCAGCCCCGAGAGGCTGCCGAGCGCCTTCTGCATCGCGCCCACGACCGCCGCGCTGTCGGCGAGCGTTCCGGCGCCGTAGCCATAGGCGCCGCCGGCCGCGACGAAGATGAGCGCGATCGAGACGATCAGGCTCTGCATGAAGGGCGTGGTGCCGATGATGTCTCCGCTCACCGGGTCACGCAGCGGGGCGCCGGGCGGGAGCGTGATCAGCGCGATGAAGGCGACCGCGCCGAGGAAGCCCCAGAGCGCCCAGCGAAGGCCCCTCGCCTCCACCTCCGCCTCGTCCTCCACGTCCTCCGGCAGGCTGTAGTCGCCCGTGTAGGCGCCGAGGCGCGGTTCGATGACACGCTCGGTCAGCTGCGCGATCAGCACGGTGAGCAGGATGACCGAGGCCATCTCGTACCACTGGTTCGAGAGCAGGCCGACGGAGCGGTTGCGGTCGACGAGCGCGATCGCGTCGTTGGTGATGCCGACGAGGATGCCGTCGACCGGCACGACGAGGAAGTTCACCATGAAGGCCGACGCCACCGAGGCGAAGCCGAGTGCGAGCCCCGCCAGAGGGTGGCGGCCGACGCTGTAGAACGCCGCCGCGGCAAGCGGGATGACGACGAGGTAGCCCGCGTCGGCCGCGATCGAGGAAAGGATGCCGACCAGGGTAAGGATGTAGGAGAGCGACCAGGCTGGGGAGGACGCCACGAGCTTGCGGATGAGCGCCTTGATCAGCCCCGATTCCTCGGCGACCCCGACGCCGACCATCGCGACGATGATTACGCCGACGGCCTGGAAGCTCATGAAGTTGCCGACAACGCCGGTGTACATGAAGCGGATGCCGTCGATCGTCAGCAGGCTTCGCGCTTCCGTCGCCGCGCGGACGATCTGGCCCGTTTCGACATCGTAGACGTCGTAAGAGACGCGCGCGCCGAGAAGCGCGAGCAGGGCCGAGAGCAGGATCACGGCGACGATCAGGATCACGAAGATGACGACGGGGTGCGGTACCGCATTGCCGACGCGCTCGACGGTGTCGAGCAGCCGCTGCATCGCCGAAGGCTTCGCCGCCTCCGCTGCCATCGCCGTGCTCCTCAACGCGAGAACGCGTCGAGGATCCGCGCCCAGGAGCGGATTCCCCGGCGGAAACTCTCGAGCTCGTACTTCTCGTTCGGGCTGTGGATGCGGTCATCCTCGAGCGCGAAGCCGGCAAGCACCACGTCCATCCCGAGCTTCTCCTTGATCAGCCCCGTGACGGGGATCGAGCCGCCCCCGCCGATGAAGAATGCCTCCCTCCCCCACTCCTCCGCGAGCGCGGCCCGTGCCTTGGCGAAGGAGGGCGCATCGACGGGGAAGCGCACGGCGCGGCTGCCGCCATGCTTGATGAAGCTCGCCTCGCAATCGGGCGGCAGCAGCTTCTGCACATGCGCGCGGAACGCGGCGCGCACCGTCTCGGGGTCCTGGTCGAACACCAGGCGGAACGACACCTTTGCCGAGGCGACCGAGGGGATGACGGTCTTGAACCCCTCGCCCTGGTAGCCGCCGCCGATGCCGGTGATCTCGCAGGTGGGCCGCGACCAGACCATCTCGAGAACCGAACGCCCCTTCTCGCCAGCCGGCTCCGACAGCCCCACCGCGCCCAGGAAGGCCTTCTCGTCGAAGGGCAGCTTCTGCCAGTCCGCCTTCAGCGCCTCGGGCAGTTCCGGCACGCCTTCATAGAAGCCAGGCAGCGTCACCCGCCCGGTCTCGTCGCGCAGGCTCGCGAGGATACGCACGAGAACGGCGTTCGGGTTCGCCGCGGCGTTGCCGTAGAAGCCGGAATGGAGGTCTCGGTCCGCGGCGCGGATCGTCACCTCGTCGTTGCAGAGGCCGCGCAGCATGGTCTGGATCGCGGGCGTCCTCGCATCCCACATGTTCGTGTCGCAGATCAGGCCGACATCGGCGCGCAGCTCGTCGGCATGGCTCGCGAGGAAGGGCGGCAGGTTCACCCCGCCCGTCTCCTCCTCGCCCTCGAGCAGAACGGTGATGCCGACGGGAAGCCTGCCCGTTACCGCCTTCCAGGCGCGGCAGGCCTCGACGAAGGTCATGACCTGGCCCTTGTCGTCCGACGATCCGCGGCCGCGGATCGCCTTCGTGCCGTCCTTGCGCGTCTCGATGAAAGGCTCGAACGGGTCGTGGTCCCAGAGGTTCAGCGGATCTGTGGGCTGGACGTCGTAATGCCCGTAGAACAGCACCGACTTGCCCGAGGTCGAGCGGTCATGCCCGACAACGATCGGGTGGCCGGGCGTTGCGTGCGCCATCGCCTCGAAGCCGATCGACTTCAGGTCCTCGACATGCCATGCCGCGCAGGCCGCGCACTCCTTGGCGAAGGCGGGGTCGGTGGAGACGGACTTGATGCGAAGCACCGAGAAGAGGCGTTCGAGCGCGGCGTCGATGTCGCCGTCGATGCGGTCGAGAACCCTGTCGAGATCAGATGCCATGCCTGGTGTCCTCTACTGGTAGGGGGCGAAGGCGCTCAGGGCCGCCTCCCGCCCGCCTCCGCCACGCAGCGCGAGCCCCAGCAGGATGCGCGCCTTCAGCCCGGAAAGATGCCCCGCCGGAACGAGCCCGCGGCCGATCAGGTCGATCTCCCCGCCGGGATAGCCATAGGTGCTCGTGAACACCGGCCCGGTCATCGCGCGCGAGGCGAGGATGACTGGGATGGCGCGCGCCACCTCTCCGAGGATCGGCGCAACAGCGGCAGGCACATGCCCCGCCCCCATGCCCTCGATCACGAGCCCCGCATAGCCGAGGCCGGCGACGGAGCGCAGCATCCGCCCATCCTCGCCCATGCCCCATTTGAGGAGCGCAACGGGTGCCGGCTCACCGGCCTCGGCGTCATGCGCCGGAGACCGCGCGGGACGGACATGGATCTGCGCCCGCCGCTCGACCACAGCACCGAGCGGGCCGACGAGGGGGGAGAGGAATGCGGAGGGAAGCGCGGTGTGGGATTTCTGCACGAAGCGCGCGGCGTGGATGTCGTAGTTCAGCACAGCGAGCGTGCCCAGGCCCCGCGCCTCAGGCGAGGCTGCGACGATCGCCGCCGAGAGGAGGTTGGCCGGCCCGTCAGCCCCTGGTGCATCGGCGCCGCGCATCGCGCCGGTGATCACAACCGGCCTGTCGCCCGGCACGAGAAGGTCGAGAAGGAAGGCGCTCTCCTCGATCGTGTCGGTGCCCTGGATCACTACGGCGCCGTCGAAGCCCTCGGCGAAGCCACGGTTGATCTCGCGCGCGACGGCGACGAGCTGGCCGGGCTCGAGCGAGGGGCTCGGCAGCCGGAAGGGAGAGCGCGCCTCGATCTGCGCGATCTCGCCGAGCGCGGGAACGGACGCGACCAGCTCGGCCGCGCCGAGCTTTGGCGCGATGCCGCCCTCCGCCGTCGGCACCATCGTGATGGTGCCGCCGAGGGAGAGGACGAGGAGACGCGGCTTCGTCACCGCGCGGCCTCCGCCGCCTCCACCTCCGCCGCGGCCGCCCTCAGCTCCTCCGGTGACGCCGGCTCCGGATGGGCGGGAATCTCACCTGGCTTGTAGGCGGGCAGGCCTCCGGCGGGGAAGATCGCGAGAAGTGCTACGCCCGCCATGATCAGGAGCCCGATCTTGATCGCCTGGATCCGGCTCTCCTGGTTCACCCGCACGGCCTCGACCACCTGCTCGGCCGAGGCGGTGGTCGCTGCCATGAGCTCGCCGAGCCTTGCGTCGGTGACGAAGTTGATCCGGTCGAGGTCGATCTGCGCGAGCACGGCCGGCGTCAGCACCGGGTTGTCGGCGAGCCGCAGCATCACCATCGAGGTGAGCAGCGTCACCATCAACGCGCCGGCGACCGCGGTGCCGACGCCGGCGGCGAGGTTCTGCGTCGTGCCGCGCAGCGAGCCGACATCTCCCGCAAGCTGCTTCGGCGCGGCCGTGACGAGCACGTTGAACACCAGCGTGACGAGCGCGCCCTGGCCGATGCCGAAGGCGATCAGCCCGAACATCACCGCGACCGCCGTCCAGTCATTGCGCACAACCCAGGAGAGATAGAACAGCGCGAGCGTGCAGATGACGAAGCCGATGCGCCCGATCTGTCGCGGCGTCATCTTGTCGTAGAGCTTCACCACCAGCATCGCGGTGAAGAACACGGTGAGGTTGAACGGCATCATCGCGATCGCCGTCTCGATCGGCGTGCGGCCCTGCACGATCTGGATGTAGAGCGGCACGGAGAAGTTCAGCATCGCCTCGAGCGCGACCACGGCGAACATGCAGTACACGGCCGCACGCTCCTGCTTCGAGGTGATGACGCGGAGGTCGAGCAGCGGCGTGCGCCCCGCCGCCTGGGTGCGGCGCGTCCACACCACGAAGCACTGGAGCAGGAAGATGCCGAGAACGATCATCACCGGCGCGGGCGAAAGCCCGGCGATGTCGAAGGGCGCGGCAGGTCGCGCCGCGCCGAGGCCCCAGCGGTTGAGGTTGTTGAAGCCGAAGCTGATCATCATGATCGAGGATGCGGCGAGAACCACGCCGACGATGTCGATGCCAACCTCCGGCCGGCCCTCCTCCTCCTTCAGCTTGAAGGAGAGCCAGAACACCAGCGCCGAGACGCCGATCAGGATCGCGAAGACGGGCCGCCAGCCGATGAAGGTGCCGAGCATGCCGCCGACGAGGAAGGCGGTGACACCGGCGGCCGCGCGGGCAGAGCCGAGCGCGCCGACGGCGGTGGCCTGCTGCGCGCCGCTGTACTGGTTTGCGATGAGCGCGACGAGCGCGGGGACGATCACCGATGCGGCGAGGCCCGCGCAGAGCTGCGCGGCGAGCATCACCGTCGCTGTCGGGCTGATCACCATCAGCACCTGCGCCGCGCCGAACAGCGCGACGACATAGCGGAACACCTTCGTGGAGCCGAAGCGCTGCACGAGCTTCGCACCCAGCATCACGAAGCCGGCGACGGCGAGCGAGTACATCACGATGCCGGTCGCGACGGTCGTCGGCGGCACGCCGAAGCTCTGCACCATCCCGCCCATCGAGACGGGAAGCGAGGCGACGTTGTAGGACATGATCGCCTGGCCGAGCGCGATCGCGATCATCGGCACCCAGGACTGGCGAGGCTCCTCGCCGACGGACATGGGCGCGCTGGGCGTCGTCGTCGTCATGACCGTCTCCTGAACTCAGGCGAAGGGCTTGGATGCGAAGAGGTTGAGGCCGAGCGCCTCGGAGAGGTACTTCGTCATGCGCTGGCCCTTCACGCTGTTGCCCGCTCCGTCGAGCGGCGGCGCGAAGGTGCCCAAGGCGCCCTTGCCGGGAGAGATCGTGACGATGCCGCCGCTCACCCCGCTCTTGCCTGGAAGGCCGATCTCGTAGAGCCAGTCGCCCGAGCGTTCGTACAGCCCCGCCGTGGCGAGCGCGGCCAGTGTGCGCTTGCAGATCGCGGCATCGACCACCCGTTCCTTCGTGACCGGGTTCACCCCGCCATCGGCAAGGGTCGCACCCATCACCGCGAGGTCACGCGCCGTGACGGAGACCGAGCACTGCCTCGTGTACACGTCCGTCGCCTCGAGCGCGTCGCAGTACATCCGCCCGTAGCCTTCGAGCAGCTTGGCGATGCCACGATTGCGCAGGTTCGTCTCGGCCTCGGATCGGTACACCTCCTCGTCGATCGCGAGAGGGCGGCCGGCGAAGCGCGAGAGGCCGGAGAGGACGAACTGCCATTTCTCCTCCGCCGTTCCGCCCGGGCAGAGGCTTGTCGTCGCGATCGCGCCGGCGTTGACCATCGGGTTCATCGTGCGGTCCGCGTTCAGCTCGACCGCCATGACCGAGTTGAAGGGAAGCCCCGTCGCGTTCACGCCCACCTTCGCGCGCACGACCTCCGCGCCGAGGACCTCGCACACCAGCGCGAACACGAAGGGCTTGGAGACGCTCTGGATCGAGAAGGCATGCTCAGCGTCGCCGACCGCGACCACCCTGCCGCTGACGCCGACGGTGCAGATGCCGAACAGGTCGCGCCTGGCTCGTCCGAGCGCGGGGATGTAGTCCGCCACCACGCCCTCATCGATGCCGCGGTAGCGGGCATGCGCCTCTTCGACGATGCGGCGGACCTCGTCCTCCGCTGGCAGCGAGCCTGTCGAGACGCGGCCGGGTACGGCGAGGTCTTCGTCCTCGCCAAGCACGTCCTTCACCTGGTCCCTCCCCTGGCGCGCCGGTGGAGGGCTGGGCGGGCCGCACCGATGCGGCAGGGATACGAGCACAGCGCGCGCCCGGAAGTCCATTATTCCGGGAACGCCCCGACAGGCCGACAAGCGGGAAGGGCCGGATCGCAGGGACCAGCGGCAGGGAGGCTCAGCGCCCCCCGCCCTGCCTGCGCCGGATCACCTCACGGTGGAGGATGTAGAGCCCCGACGCGACGAGGACGGCGACGCCCGCCGCCATGGTCGGAGACGGGGTCTCGTCGAACAGCATGATCCCGATCAAGGCGGTCCAGAGTATCCCGCTGTATTCAAAGGGGGCGACGATGGTCGGCTCGCCGCGACGGTAGGCATCCGTCATCAGAAGCTGCGCGACCGTGCTCGAAAGTCCCACGCCGACGAGCGCGGCGAACTCGGTCCAGCTCGGCGTCACCCAGACGGGGATGGCGAGCGCGCCGGCCAGCACCGTTCCGCCGATCGAGAACCACGCGACGATCGCGACATTGCTCTCGCCCTGCTCGCCCATGCGGCGGATCGCGATCATCGCCAGCGCCCAGCACACCGCACCGAACACGACGACGAGCGCCGGCCCGAGCGGCACGTCCGAGGCGCCTGGGCGGAGGATCAGCAGAACGCCGAGGAAGCCGACGACCACCGCGCTCGCCCGGCGTATGCCGACCTTCTCGCCGAGAAGCGGAATGGAGAGGATGGTCAGGAACAGCGGCATGGTGAAGCCCAGCGCCGTCACCTCCGCAAGCGGCAGGGTCGCGTAGCCGTAGAACGCCGTCATCATCCCGCCGAAGCCCGCAAATGTGCGCATTGCATGCAGGAGCGGCTGGCGAGTGCGCAGCACGCGAATGCCGCCCTCGCGCTGGATGATGGGCGCGAGCGCGAACAGCGCGACGACGCTGCGGAACAGCACGATCTGCGCCGTCGGGATGGCTGGGGCGATCAGCTTCACCAGCGTGGCGGCGACGGCGAAGGCGGCGGCGGCGGCGATGATGGCAACGATGGCGCGCGCGCGCCGCCGCGCCATCGCGGCCGGCGTCTCTGTCGGCCGTTCTGCCAGTCCTTGGGAATCGGTCACGGCGGCGGGCGCTCTCCTCGGCCGATCCTAGGCCCGCTCCCCCTGGCCCGGCCAGGGGCGAGCCTGTAGGGTCTGCCCGCCATGGTCGAAGAAGCCCTCCCTGCTCACCCGCGCGTGACGGTCCATGCCATCGAGACGATCTGGCGCGGCCACAACGCGCTGCAGCGCGTGTCGTTCAGCTTCCTGGGCCACCGGGGCGAGACGCGCGGCCCCGCCAACTGGGAGCTTCTCCGCCGCGGCCGTGCCGTCGCCGTCATTCCCTACGATCCAGTGCGCGACACGGTGGTGCTGATCGAGCAGTTCCGCCTTCCCGCGCTGGCCGCCGGCCTCGCGCCCTGGCTGGTCGAGGTCGCCGCCGGCCTCGCCGACGGGGCCGAGACCGACGAGGAGGTCGCCATCCGCGAGACGCGCGAGGAGACGGGGCTCGAGCTCACCGCGCTCGCCCCCGCAGGGCGGTTCATCCTGAGTCCCGGCATCTCCGACGAGACGATCGCCGTGTTTGCCGGCCGCGTCGATGCAGCGTCAGGCGATGACCGCCATGGCGGGCTCGCAGAGGAGCACGAGGACATCCGCGTCTTCACCCTGCCCGCGACGGAGGCCTTCGCCATGGTCGCCGACGGCCGCATCCTCAACATCACCACCGCGCTCGCTCTGCTCTGGCTCCAGGCAAACCGCGACCGCCTCCGCCGCGACTGGACCTGACATGACGACAGAGCCGCTGTTCCGCGACGAGCCCTCCCTGCGCGCCTGCGAGGCCACCGTCGTCTCCGCAGGGCCCGACGGCATCGTGCTCGACCGCACGGTGTTCTACCCCCAGGGCGGCGGCCAGCCTGGCGACACGGGACGGCTGGTGCTGCCAGACGGCACAGCGCTCGCCGTCACCGACACGGTGAAGGGCGAGGCGGGCGCGATCCTCCACCGCGTCGCGGCGGACGCAGCCCTGCCCACCCCCGGCACGAAAGTGCGCGCAGAGCTCGACTGGGACCGCCGCTTCCGGCTGATGCGCGCGCACACGGCGATGCACCTCCTGTGCAGCCTGATCCCTGGTGCGGCGGTGACGGGCGGCGCGATCGGCGACGGCAAGGGCCGCCTCGATTTCGACTTGCCCGAGACCCCCGACAAGGAGCGGCTGAACGCTGCCCTCGCCGCGCTGGTCGCAGAGGATCACCCCATCTCGACGACCTGGATCACCGAGGAGGAGCTCGACGCCAATCCCGGCCTCGTGCGCACGCTCTCGGTGAAGCCGCCACGCGGCGCGGGGCGTGTCAGGCTCGTGCGCATCGGGCCGGAGGCCGCGCCCATCGACCTTCAGCCCTGCGGCGGCACGCACGTGTCCTCGACGGCAGAGGTTGGGCGTGTGACGGTCGCCAAGGTCGAGAACAAGGGGCGGCAGAACCGCCGCATCGCGCTCGTATTGGAGGGCTGAGGCAATGACAGAGGGCTACGCCAACCCCGACGCGCTGGTCAGCACCGAGTGGCTCGCCACACGGCTGGGCGACCCTGGCGTCGTCGTGATCGACATCACGAAATACCTGCCGAACGAGCCGAAGGACGGCCACGCGGAATACCTCAAGGCCCACATCCCCGGCGCGCGCTATCTCGACATCGACGCGGTCGCAGACAAGGGGACCGAGCTGCCGCACATGCTGCCGGGACCGGCCGAGTTCGCCGCTGCGATGGAGGCGCTCGGCATCGCCAATGCGCACCGCGTGGTGTTCTACGACCAGAAGGGCATGGCCTCAGCCGCGCGCGGCTGGTGGATGATGCGCGCCTTCGGGCATGACGCCGCCTCGGTGCTCGATGGCGGCCTGCCGAAATGGGTCGCCGAAGGTCGCGCGACCGAGAGCGGCGAGCCGGCCGCCCCGCCGCGCAGCGTGTTCGCCCCTGCCTTCCGGCCCTGGCTCGTGAAGGACTGGCGCGCGGTGCTTGGCAACGTCGCCTCGCGCGAGGCGCAACTCGTCGATGCCCGCCCCGCGGGGCGGTTCGAGGGAACCGCGCCGGAGCCGCGCGCGGGGCTCCGCGGGGGCCGCGTGCCCGGCTCGAGCAACGTCCCGCACCTGATGCTTCTGAACGCGGATGCGACCTTCAAGCCGGTGGAGGAACTGCGCGCGATCCTCGCCAAGGCAGGCGTCGACGGCTCGCGCCCCGTCATCGCCTCCTGCGGATCGGGCGTGACGGCCTGCGCCATCGCGTTTGCGGGCCATCTCGTTGGCCTTCCCGACATCGCCGTCTATGACGGGTCCTGGACCGAATGGGGCGGCCGCCCCGATACCCCTGTGGAGACCACGAGCAATGCCTGACGACAGCGCGCCGAAGGGAACGAGGATGCACGGCTTCGGCACCCGCATGAGCCATGCGGGCCGCGCCGGGACGCGCGTGCACGGCTTCGTCAACCCGCCCGTGGTGCGCGGCTCGACCGTGCTCTATGCCAACTGCGCCGACCGTGTCGCCTCGGCTTCCAAACGGTTCGACCAGGCACTGACCTACGGCACGCAGGGGGGCCCCAACCACCACGCGCTCGAGGACGTCATCTGCGAGATCGAGGGCGGCACGCGCTGCCAAATCGTCTCGACAGGGCTCGCCGCCGTGACGGTGCCGCTTCTCGCCTTCCTCAAGGCGGGCGAGCACATGCTAATGCCAGACAGCGTCTATGGCCCCGCGCGCGCTTTCGCCGACGGCATGCTCGCCCGGCTCGGCATCGAGACGACCTTCTACGACCCCTGCATCGACGAAGCCGGGATCGCCGCTCTGATGCGGCCCAACACGACGGTCGTCTACACCGAAAGCCCTGGCAGCCACAGTTTCGAGATGCAGGACATTCCCGCCATCGCGCGCGCAGCGCACGCAAAGGGCGCGAAAGTGCTGATGGACAACACCTGGGGCATCCGCCACTTCCAGCCCTTCCGCCACGGCGTCGACGTCTCGATCCAGGCGCTGACGAAGTACGTCGTCGGCCATTCCGACGTGCTGCTCGGCTCGATCACCGTCAATTCCGACGAGCACTGGAAGGCGCTGCGCTGGGCAGCGCTTCAACTTGGCCAGTACGCTTCGCCGGACGATTGCTGGCTCGCGCTGCGCGGCGTGCGGACGATGCCCGTGCGCCTCGAGAAGCAGGCGGCGAGCGCGCTCGAGGTCGCGGCCTGGCTCGCGAAGCGGCCGGAGGTGCTGAAGGTGCTCCACCCCGCGCTGCCCGGCGCGCCTGGCCACGAGATCTGGAAGCGCGACTTCACCGGCGCGTGTTCACTGTTCGGCGTGGTGTTCCGCCCCGAGTTCAGCGTCGAGGCGAGCCACGCCTTCGTCGACAGCCTCACCCTGTTCGGCATCGGCGCCTCGTGGGGCGGCTACGAGAGCCTCGCCCTGCCGACGACCGGGTTCATCACGCGAAGTGCGACGAACGGCGATCTCGGCGGGCCGACGGTGCGGCTGCATATCGGCCTCGAGGACACGGCCGACCTGATCGCAGACATCGAGGCGGGGCTCGCCGTCCTGCGAGGCTTCAAGGGCTGAACGAGCAGGCCGCGCGGCATGGTTTCGCGCCGCGCGGCTTGTCGATCATTCGGTACGGATCACGGACCGGCCATCGGCAGGCCGAGGGCGCGCCACTCCTCCATGCCGAGCGCGTAGTAGTAGACCTGCGTATAGCCCCAGCCGACCGCGGCGGTCGCCGCCTTGGCGGCGCGGCCGCACTTGAGGCCGTTGCAGTAGAACAGCACGGGCGTGGCCTTGGTCTTCGCGTGGCCTGCGAGCACCGCCTCGGTCAGATCGGTGTCGAGCACGCGCACCGCGCCCTCGATGTAGCCGTTGGCGAAATCCTCGGCACGACGGTTGTCGAGGATGACGAGCTCCGGCGTGCGCTCGATCAGCGACACGATCGCCTTCGCGTCGACCGTCGTTGCACCCTGGATGGAGGTCGGCGCATCGGCCCGGGCGGGCGCGGCAGCGGCGAGGCCGAGGGCGAGCACGCCCGCGGCGAAGATCCTGCGGTTCATCGGGTCATTCCTTCTGCAGGCTTCGGGGAAGACGTTCTGTCCCATCTCACGCGGCCCTGAGGTCCGCGATCACGTTGGCGACGTCGCGATCGAGCGTCGCGAGCTCGGAGCCGAGCGCGGCGATGGCGTCCGCCACCTCCGCGACGGAACGGTCGGCCGAGGCGATGCTGCCATCGAGGCGAACCATCACCTCGCGCGCCGCGGCGGAGCCCGAGGCCGCACCTGAAGCGGCTTCGGCCATCGCGCGCACGGCCGCCGCCTGCTCGGCCGAGGCGGCAACAAGTGCGGCGAGCTCGCCGTCGATGCGCTTGACGTCCGCACCGATCGTGCCGAGCGCCGCGGCCGTCCCCGCCGTTCCCTCGCGGATGGCGTCGACGCGGGCGGCGATCTCGGTGGTCGCGCGCGCCGTCTGCGTCGCGAGCGTCTTCACCTCCGCCGCGACGACGGCGAAGCCCTTCCCGGCCTCTCCGGCGCGGGCGGCCTCGATCGTCGCATTCAGCGCAAGAAGCGTCGTGCGCCCGGCGATCTCGCCGATGAGATCGAGCACGCGCCCGATCTCGCCCGACGCGGCCGTCAGCCTCTCGGTCGTTTCTGCGACCGCATCGGCGGAGTGGACGGCCTCGTTCGCCCGCTCTGCGGCGTGCCTGCAGCGCTGCGTCATCGCCTCCACCGCCGCCGCGACCGCGGTGCAGTCCGCCACGACGCGGTCTGCACCGGCTTGCGCCGTGTCGCAGGCGTCATTGACCTCGCCGGCCGCCTCGCGTGCGCCGTGCGACTGAACGCCGAGCGCCGCGGCCGCCTCGCGCAGCGCGGAGGCCTGCGCCTCGATGCCGCGAAGCGCGCCCTGCACCCGGGCCTGCAGCGTCTCGACAAGGCGGCGCGTCGCTTCCTCGCGCGCAGCGGCGGCGTCCTGCTCGGCCCTGTGCAGGAGCGCGGCCCGTTCCGCC
>NZ_VFAC01000023.1 GCF_007644105.1 Elioraea rosea
GCGGCGGGCCGCGAGGAGGGCAAGCGCCGCCTGCGCGGCGAGCGCGACAGGGGGCGCAGCGGCGGCAACGGCGGCGCCGAGGGCGGCGGCGAGGGCGAGCCAGGCGAGGGGTGCGGGAACGCGCATGCCCCATCCCTTCCCTCATGCGCCGCTCCGCGCAAGGATGTGCGATGCATGACGGCAACGACGACGCGGCGATCCGCGACATCCTCACCAGCGTCAGGCGCATCGCTCTGGTCGGCGCCTCTGCGAAGGCGGAGAGGCCGAGCAACGGCGTGCTTCGCTGGCTGCTCGCCCGCGGCTACGACGTCACCCCCGTCAACCCGGGCCTCGCTGGCCAGGCGATCCATGGGCGGACGGTCGTTGCACGCCTCGCCGACGTTCCGGGCGGCATCGACATGGTCGACATCTTCCGCCGAAGCGAGGAAGCCGGCGCGGTGGTCGACGAGGCGATCGCGTGCGGCGCGAAGGTCGTGTGGATGCAGCTCGGCGTCGTCGACGAGGCCGCCGCCGCCCGTGCCCGTACGGCAGGCCTGAAGGTGGTGATGGACCGCTGCCCGGCCATCGAGGCGCCACGTCTTGGGCTTTAGGCCCGGCGCAGCGTGACAAGCCTGTGTGGGTTCTTGAAGGCGAGGCCGGCGCGGGCCACGTGCGCGCCGGTGCAGAGGAGGATGCCATGACCGACGAGGAACGCGGCCTGATCACCGCCTTTGTCGCCCGTACGGCCAAGGCCGGCGGCGAGCCCATCGACCCCGAGGCCGATGCGCTGCTGCGGGAGCTGTTCGAGAAGTACCCGGAAGCGCGCTATCGGATCACGCAGCTCGCCTTCTTCCAGGAGCATGCGCTCGCCGAGGCCACGAACCGGGTGAAGCAGGCCGAGTGGCAGGCCCAGCAGCCGAAGGGCATGTTCGGCGGCCTGTTCGGAGGCGGTTCCGCCGCCCCGCCTCCGGCCAACGTTCAGGCACCTGGTCATCGCCCCGGGCTGTTCGACCAGCGCAGATCCGGCTTCCTCGGCACGGCCGCGAGCACCGCGGTCGGCGTCATGGGCGGCATGATGCTCGGCAGCATGCTCGGCTCGATGATGGGCCTTGGCGGCACGACGGAGGCGGCGGAGCCACCGCCGGCGATGATCGAGGAGCCGCCGGCGGATGACGGCTTCGACAGCGACGTGTTCGACAGCGACGACCTGCTCTGACGGCTGGACGCCGTGCGGGTCGGCGCCGGGGAATAGGCTCCCGGCGCCGCATCGGCTACCGTGCCCGGGATGGGTGCAGAAACGACGATCGAGCGGCCCGCGGCGCGTGACGCGCTGGTCATAGCGCTGATTGGTGCTGCGCACTTCATCAGCCACTTCACCATCCTCGCCATCCCTCCCCTTTTCCCGATGATGCGGGAGGAGCTTGGCGTCTCGTATGCCGCACTCGGGGGCGCCGTCGCCATTCTCTCTGCCGTCACTGCGCTCGGGCAGACGCCCATCGGCGTGTGGGTGGACCGCACCGGTGCGGCACCCTGGCTGATCGGTGGCACGCTGCTGATGGCCGCGGCAAGCATCGGCATGGGGCTGGCGCCAGGCTGGTGGTGGTTCCTGGCCGCGGCGCTCGTCTCAGGCCTGGGCAACGCCACCATCCACCCGGCGGACTACGCGATCCTCGCTGGCTCGGTGAGCCAGGAAAGGATGGGCCGCGCCTTCAGCCTGCACACGGCGGCCGGGTATGCGGGCTTCGCCGCCGCCCCCGCGGTGTCGATCGGGTTCGAGGCGCTGTTCGGCTGGCGCGGCGCGCTGATCGCCGTCGGGCTGATGTCTGCGCCCGTGGTGCTCGCGCTCGTTCTGTTCCGACGCGTGTTCCGGAGCGACATCGCGCGCCACGCCAATACTGGAAGCCCCGTGCGGGTGCTGACGGCACGGCCGATCCTGCTTCTCTTCGCCTTCATGACGCTTCTCGCCATGGGCGGCTCGGGGGTGCAGACCTTCCTCGTCACGGTGCTGCCCGAGATCCATGGCGTGACGCTCGCCGCCGCCGCGGCCGCACTGACGGCCTGGCTTCTCGGCAGCACCGGCGGAACGCTTCTCGGCGGCTGGCTCGCCGATCGCACGGCACGGCACGCGACGACGGTCGCGATCATGCTGCTCGGCTGCGCGACGCTCGTCGCCGCGCTCGGCGTGGTGCCGATGGGGGCGGTTGGGCTGATCGTGACGGCGGCCGTAGCAGGCGTGATGCTCGGCGTGCTGATGCCCGCGCGCGACATGCTTGTGCGGAAGGCCGCGCCGCCCGGAACGACCGGCCAGGTGTTCGGCTTCGTCTCTGCTGGCCTGCCGCTCGGCCAGGCGATCGTTCCGGCCCCGCTCGGCGCTCTGGTCGACATGGGCAGGCCGGGGCTGACCCTCGTCGTCTCCGCGCTCTGCCTCGCTGCGGCGGTGTTCACCGCAGGGACGGCGCAGGCCGCGCGCGTCGCGGCGCAACCCGCCGAATAAATTCTACCAGTAGTTCACGCGATCCCACACGGCGACGATTTCGTCCGACCCGTCGAGCACGTGATAGGCGGGGTAGGCGGCCGCCGTCAGGCAGGAATGGTTCGGCAGCACGCGCAGCTTCGCGCCGATGGGCAGCGCGTCGAAGGGCAGGGGGCGGTCGCTCTCCACCACGCCGTGCTCCTGGTAGGCGCGGCGGACGATGGCGTCGCCGAGGCTCGGGCGTCCGTCGAGCCCGACGACGAGGCCGAAGCCGTAATCCTTCGGCGCCGCCTCGGTGCTGCGGTCCTTCGAGAGAGCGAGCGCACCGGCATCGAGCAGGATCTGGTTCTTCTCAGGCCGCCGGCCGATGACGGAGGCGAGCACGGAGACGGCGATGTCGTCCCGCGCCTCGGTGCCGATCTGGCACTGCAGAAGGTCGCCGAACATGTAGACACCGGCGCGCACCTCCGTGACGCCCTCGAGGTGCCCCGCGTGCAGCGCAGTCGGCGACGAGCCCATCGAGACGATGCGCACGGTCTGCCCCGCTGCGCGGATGCGCTCGGCCGCGCGCACGATGCCTGCGCGTTCCGTCTCCGCCATGCGCCGCATGTCCTCGATGCTTCGCCCGGCATAGGAGTGCCCCGCATGGGTGAGCACGCCGGCGAAGCGTTGGCCGAGGCGCGCGGCGATGGCGGCGAGCGCCTCGTCATCCGGCCCGAGGCCGCCGCGGCCCTCGCCGACATCGACCTCGACGAGGGCGGTGAGCGGGCCCGGATGCGCGGCGATCGCCGCAGCCGCATCGGCGTCGTCCGTGATGACCTTCACCTCGGCCCCGCGCGCGTTCATCTCCGCCACCGCATCGAGCTTCTGCGGCGTGATGCCCACGGCGTAGATCTGGTCGCGGAAGCCTGCGGCGGCGAAGTAGCGTGCCTCGGCGAGCGTGCTGACGGTGATGCCGCCCGCCTCGCCCTTCGTCGCGAGCCGCGCGACCTCGACCGACTTCGCCGTCTTCATGTGCGGCCTGAGCGCGACGCCGTGCCGCGCCACCGCATGGTGCATGGCGGCGAGGTTGCGTTTGAGCGCCGGCAGCTCGAGCAGGAGCGACGGCGTGGTGAGGTCTGCGAGGCGCATCATTTCTTCCGGATGGCGTGCGCGAGGAAGCGGCCGTCGTTGTAGGGCGTCACGCTGAGCCCACCGGTCGCGGCGAAGATGTAGGAGGGGTAGTAGCCGAGGATGATCGCCATGTCGCGGTCGAGCGCGATCTCGGAGGCTCGGGCGAACAGGGCGTTGCGCTTCTCCTCGTCCATCTCGGTGAGCGCCTGGCGCACGAGCGCGTCGGCATCCGGGCTCGAATGCCGCGTGCGGTTGGCCGAGCCGAGGCCCGCCGCGCGGTCATAGGTATGCACCAGGGCGCGGTACATCGTGGAGATGTCCGACGTTCCGTATTGCGCCGCCATCACGCTGAATTCCTGCCGGCTCGCGGCGGGGAAGAAGGCGGCGTTGGGCAGCAGCGCCACCTCGGTCTGGATGCCGATGCGCGCCCACATCTGAGCGATCGCCTGGGCCACCTTGTCGTCATTCGGGTAGCGGTCGTTCGTTGCGTGCAGGGTGAGGCGGAACCCGTCGCGATAGCCCGCTTCGGCGAGCAGCGTGCGGGCGCGGTCGGGGTCGAACGCGACGGGGCGCAGGTTGGGCGAGAGCCCCGGCGCGCCGTCCGGCAGGAGGTTCGCCGCCGGCGTGGCCGCGCCCTCGAGCACGCGCTCGACCAGAAGCTCCCGATTGATCGCATGGCTGAGCGCGCGGCGGACGCGCACATCCTTCAGCGGGTTCGTCGTCATCGGCGCGCCGGCCCGGTCGCGCAGATGCGGCGAGACGTCACGGTCCATGTCCATCGCGACATACATCACGCGGCTTCCGGCGATCTGCGTGACGGAGACGCGCGTGTCCGTGCGGAGGCGACCGAGATCGGTCAGGCTCACCTCGTCGATCGCCTGCACCGCGCCGGAGAGAAGTGCGGCCGTGCGCGCCGTGTCGTTCGAGATCGTGCGGATCGACACGCGCGTCCAGGGGCTCCTCTCGCCCCACCAATGCGGGTTCGGAACGAGTTCCATCACCTCGCCAGGCCGCCAGCTCTCGAGCATCCAGGGGCCGGAGAACACCGGCGCGCGGGCGGCGTTGAAATCGGCCGTGCGGATGCCTTCGCCGAGCGATTTCGGCACGATGAAGATGCGCGCCATGTCGACCGGCACGAAGGGATAGGGCTCGCGCGTCCTGATTCGCACCGTGCGGGGGTCGACCACGTCGACGCCGGCGATGGCGCGGGTGAAGATCACGTAGCTTCCCGGCGAGCCCTCGATGCGCGGCACGCGGGCGAGGCTGAAGGCGACGTCATCGGCCGTGACGGGGCTGCCGTCGCTGAACTTCGCCTCGGGCCTGAGCGAAAACTCCCACGTCAGCGGATCGACGAGACGCCAGGAGGCGGCAAGCCCCGGCTCCATGCCCTTCGTCGGGCTCTCGCGGATCAGGCGCCAGTAGAGGTGTTCGAGCGTGTTGTCCGTCTCTCCCGCGTAGCGGAAATGCGGGTCCATGGACGAGGGGCCGAGCTTGATGCCCATCGTCAGCGTCTCGGCCGACGCCGGTGCGGCGAGTGCGGATGCGAGAAGTGTCGCGGCAAGCCATGAGCGGATGCGCATCGCGTGAACCTCCCTCCTGTTGCGTCTCCCGGACGTTACGGCAGTGTGCCGCGCGAGCGCTCAGCGGCGCAAGGAGGGCGGCTGCCAGGTCACATCATTGTCGAGCGGGATAACGGGCCGCGGCAGGTTCTTCCACGCAAAGCGCTTGAGCATGGGCGAGCAGAGGCCCGGCGCGTCGACCTCGGTGATGCGGTCATTGCCGAAGAACTCGTCGAACCCGCCGCGGAAATGCCCGCGCGACTTCACGACGACCGACCGTGCGGCGCGGATGTCGAGCCCGAGCATCTCGAAGAAGGCAGGGTCGGCACATTGCGTGCGGTACGACACGACGACGACCGTGAGCCCACCGATGGCGAGCGCGGCGGTTGGCCCGAGCCGCATGTCGCGGCCGGCGAAGATGCCGCGCCGCCCCGTGACGTGCCCGTCGCCGAGCTCGATCACCTTGGCCTCGGCCTCGAAGGGCTTGGAGAACTCGTTCGTCTCTGCGGTGTTGAACCGGGCGGTGATCGTCGCACCCTTGCCTGCGGCATGCGCGGCGGCAGCGAGCGGCGGATCGTTGATGATGCCCACATAGCAGCCCTGCACGCCCGCCTTGTGGAAGGCCTCGATGATCCACATCGTGTTGCCGCGCCCGCCGCCTCCGGGATTGTCGGCAACGTCGGCGAAGCACTGCGCGGGCTTGTTCGGGTCCGCCCCCGTGGCAAGCGCAAGCGCGGTCGCATCCTCGAGGCTTGTCAGCCTGGCGCGGAACCGCTCGCGGTTCATCCACCCGACCTCCGCCACCTCGATGGCGACGGAGCGGGCCTCGTCCGCATCCTCCTCGCGCGCGGTGACGACGACGGCGAGGCCGTTCTTCGCCGTATCGCCGTAGGCGAAGCCACCCATCACCGAGACGTTCATGATCCGGCCTGCGCAGTCGGCATCCGCCGCGCGCCGCTGGCCGAAATCGATCATCTCGCCATAGGGTCGGTCCGTCGCGTCCTGGCCGGTGAGCATCGTCACGGTCGGCGGAACGATGGGAAGGCGGACGAAGCCCTTCACCGTGCGGGTTCCGCGCAGCAGGGCGCGCATGTGCACGGCCGCCTCCTCGCCGCGTTCGCGCATGTCCATGTGCGGGTTGGTGCGATAGCCGACGAAGACATCGGGGTTGTCCACCATCGCCTGCGAGACGTTGGCGTGCAGGTCGAGCGTGGCGACGATCGGCACGTCGGGGCCCACCACCTCGCGCACCATCGCGCAGAGATCACCGTCTGGGTCCTGCCGCGCGGTGGTCAGCCCGGCGCCGTGCAGGCAGAGATAGACACCGTCGAGCGGCTTGGCGGCCTCGAGGCCCTTGCGCCAGATCGTCATCATCTCCGCGAAGAGCGCCTCTTCCACGGGGCCGTTCGGCTCGGCCATCGCGAGCAGGATCGGCACGGGCTGCCATGGGCCGGTCGCGTCCATGGCTGCATAGAAGCCGGGCGTCTCGGGAAGCGCGATGGGCGCGCGGGCCCGTGCGTCGGCCGTGATCGCGTCGCGCTCGAGCCAGACGCATCCCTCGAAATCGGTGCGCGTGGCGGGCGGGGCGAAGGCGTTGCACTCGATCGAGAAGCCGAGCACGGCGATGCGTGGCGGCGGGCCCTTGGCCATCGGATCAGATCTCCATTCCCATCAGCGCGCCGATGCGCGCCGTCGCCTTGAGCCCCGTGCCGGTGAGCACGAGAACGGTGGTCTCGCCCGGGCGGATCGTTCCGTCGGCGAGCAGGTTGGCGAGCGCGGCGGCGGCCGTCGCGCAGGTCGGCTCGACATAGATGCCGGTGCGGGCGAGCGAGAACAGCGCTGTCTCGATCTCCGCCTCCGTCACCGTCACCGCCGCACCGCCCGAGCGGCGGATGGCGCCGAGAACCTCGGCGAGCCGGATCGGCTTGGCGATGGCTGTGCCTTCGGCGATGGTCGGCGCCACGGTGCAGGGAACGACCGTGTCGGAGCCGGCGGCGAAGGCGGCGGCGATCGGGCCAACATTCGCCGGCTGAATCGCGAACAGCCTCGGCAGGCGCGCGATCTCGCCCGCGCGGAGCAGCTCGCCGAAGCCGATGTCGCAGCCGAGAACGTTCGAGCCCGCGCCGCAGGGGATGATGACGTTGTCGGGCGCGCGGAAGCCGAGGTCCTCCCAGAGCTCGTAGGCGAGAGTCTTCGTTCCGTGCAGGAAGAACGGGTGCCAGTTGTGGCTCGCGTAGAAGATCGCCTCGGCCTTCGCGAGCGCCGCGTCGGCGCAGTCCTGCCGCGTTCCGGGAACGAGCTCGATCGCAGCGCCCGCGGCCTTCATCTGCACGATCTTCGCCGGTGACGTCGAGGCGGGAACCATGATCGTCGCCGCCATGCCGCCGGCCGCCGCATAGGCGGCGATCGCCGCCCCGCCATTGCCGGAACTGTCCTCAAGCACCGCCTCGACGCCCTGCGCGCGCAGGCCAGAGAGCATCACCGAGGCGCCACGATCCTTGAAGCTGCCGGTAGGGGCGAACCATTCGAGCTTGAGATGCACCTCCGCCCCGCCGATGCGGCGTGGCACGAGCGGCGTGCAGCCTTCGCCCATGGTGATCGGGGCCACCTCCGGCCCGAAGGGAAACGCGCTGCGATAGCGCCAGAGGCTTCGCGTGCCCGCCGCAATCGCATCGCGGCGAAGCCCGGGCAGCTCGGTAAGCATCAACGGCGCACCATCGTCCGAGCGCCAGCGCGGGTGGTCGAGCGGCCAGGTGCGGCCCGACCTTGGGTCGAGATAGGAAGGAGATTGTGCCATGCGCCGCAGAGGCTTGCCCAAGCCGCGCCGGCTTGCAAGGCTGCGCGCCGCAAGCACGGGGACCCGACGATGAATGACGTGATCAGGCTGGCGCGCGAGCTCGTCGCGCTCGACAGCCGCTCCTCCCTCTCGAACCTTGCGGTGGCCGACCGTATCGAGGCGGAACTGGTCGGGTTCGAGATCGAGCGACTCGACTTCATCGACCCCGCGGGCGTCGCCAAGCGCGCTCTCGTGGCGCATCGCGGCCCGATGATGCCGGGTGCGGCGTTCAGCGCGCACATGGACACCGTTCCCGCAACGGGCTGGACGACCGACCCGTGGAGCCCCGTCGTGGCCGATGGCAGGCTCACCGGCCTCGGTGCCTGCGACATGAAGGGGCCGCTCGCGGCGAGCATCGTCGCTGCGAAGGCCGCCCCCGCAGGGCTTCCCATCACGCTGCTCTACACCTTCGACGAGGAGACCACGAAGGCCGGCGCGCACCTCATCGCCGAGCAGAGCGCACTTGCCCGCCGCGCGGCGCCGAAGGGCATCGTGGTGGTCGAGCCGTCCTCCATGCGCTGCGTGCGCGGGCACCGCGTGCATGTGCAGTTCACGGCAACGGCGAGCGGCGTCCAGGCTCATTCCTCAACAGGCAAGGGGCTGAACGCCAACCTCGCGCTGATCCGCTTCCTGCACGCGATCCTGCCGGTGCACGAGCGGCTGCGGAACGACCCATCCTGGCAGGATACGGCCTACGACCCGCCGTTCAGCGACTTCAACATCACCGTCGACAACCATGGCACGGCCGCGAACGTGACGGTCGCGAAGGCGACGGCGCGCATCAAGTTCCGCTACTCCCGCAAGGTCGACCCGATGCCGATCGTGACGGCAGTGCGCGACGCGGCGCGGGAGTTCGGGGTCGCGCTCGAGGAGGCGTGGGAGAGTGCCCCGCCGGAACTGGCCGTCGATCATCCGCTCGTCGCCGCCGCCGTCGCGCTGACCGGCGTCGCGCCGATCACGGCCCCCTACGGCACCGATGCCTCCGAGCTCCAGGCGATCGCGCCCTGCATCGTGCTCGGCCCTGGGGACGTGTCGGAGGCGCACAAGCCGGCCGAGAGCATCCCGGTGGCCGAGCTCGAGGCGGCGCCTGCGAACCTGCTCGCGCTCGCCGAGAAGGTCGCCGCGCTCTGATCAACGCGCCCGGCGGCTTGCGCCGCGAGGGGCTAATCCGTTACGATTTTGTACGGATCAGCCAAGGAGGCGCCGATGCCGACCGAGATCCCTTGGAGCCTCGTGCCCGACCGGGTGCCTGCGGTCTCCGAACAGGTGATGCGGCGAGCCGCGGCGATGGGCGACGAGCGGCTTGCGCGGGCGTTCCTCTGGACCACCGCTGCGTCCGACGCGGCTATCGCGCGGCCCGATCTGTGGCGCGCCGCCGCACGGCCGCTGCCCGACTATCCCTTCATGGCGGCGGGTTTCGCTCGGCTGCCGAAGGGTATGGTGACGCCGATCTGGATCGGCGCCTCGGAAGGGTTCGTGTTTGGGCTCTGTCTGTTTCCGGACGGGCAACCGGGGGAGAGCCCGGGGCTGCTAGAGCCGCTAACAGTCGACGGTGCCGTGCTGCCGGTGCTGCGGCTGCCGGCGCGGGTCGAGCGTCACCAGCGCGCCGGGCCGACGCATCCGTCCGGGGCGCGGATCGGCACGGCTGCCTGCTGGGCGCAGGCCGTCTCCGGCGGGCCAAACCCGACCGGCATGCAGGGTAGCGGGGTGCTGACCGCCGCGCATGTCGCGATCGAGGCGACGCCGGTGACGCCAATGACGCCTCCCTCGCCGCATGCGGTCGTCGGCTATGCACTCGATGCCGCCGTACTCTGCCCCGAGGCCATCCCGCCTCACGCCTCGCTGCTCAACGTGTTGCCCGCCGCCGTCGGCGTAGACGTCGACGTTCATCTAAAGGGGGCAAGAGCGCGCGCGACGGTGCTGCTCGCGTTCCAGCCCTCCACGCATGTTGGGTTCACCGTCCCGCATCGGCTGGTAATCGACCAGGCATACGCGAGTGGCGACAGCGGCGCGCTCGCGACGAGGGCCGGGACGAGGGACGCTGTGGGGCTCTACGTCGGAACGGTCAGACCAGTCTCCGGGGGATTGGCGCAGGGCGTTTGCCAGGCGATGGAGCAGGTGACGGCGGAGCTCGCGATCGAGCTCCATCTCTAGGAGGTTGTGATGCCTGACATCGAGGTTCTGATCGTCGAGACGGCGGTTGGCGGCGGTGGGCTGGTGCGGAAGGGCGCTGGCGGAGGCGAACAGCAGGCGCTGGATGCCGGCAAGGCGGTCACGAAGGTCGTGCGCATAAGCGCCGAGAGGATCGCCGATGGCGTCGCCGCCGTCGCGCAGGCCGTCGGTCCGACGCTGCGGGCCAAGCTGATATCGCTGCCCGGGCTCGAGCTCGATACCGTATCGATCGGCTGCGCGATCACCGTCGATTCCGGCGTGATCGTCGCCGGTGTCGGCGCCGAAGCCTCGCTTACTGTGACGTTCCGAGTGAGCTGATGCTGCCGGACCGGCCTGGACTCAAAGCCAGCCCTTGCGCTTGAAGTACCAGAGCGGGGCGACGGCGGAGGCGATCATCAGCGCGATCGCGACTGGGTAGCCGAGCGTCCAGCCCAGCTCGGGCATGAACTGGAAGTTCATGCCGTAGATGCTGGCCACCAGCGTCGGCGGCATGAAGATCACGGCGACGACCGAGAAGGTCTTGATGATCGCGTTCTGCTCGATGTTGATGATGCCGAGCACGGCGTCGAGCAGGAACGTCGCCTTCTCGTTCAGGAACTTGCCGTGCTCCATCAGGCTGCGCACGTCGCGCGCGAGGGTCTTCACCCGGTTCTTGTTCTCCTTCCGGATGCAGGTGTCCTTCTCCGCGGCGATGAAGGCGAGGATGCGCGAAAGGCCGAGAAGCGTATCCGAGGTCCGCGAGGTGATCTCGCCGACCTGGCCGAGCGCGATCAGCGCATCCTTCAGCGTCTCGTCCTTGCGCGTGGCACGGTCGTGGCTCTTCGCCGCCTTGAAGGCTGCCTGGCTCGTGCGGTCCATGTCGGCGCCGACGCGCTCGAGGATGTCGGCGAGCCGGTCGACCACCTGCTCGAACAGGCCGAGCATGACGCCGTCCGGCGTGGCCGCGAGCGAGGGGTTCTTCGCCGCGCGGGCTGCGAACACACCGAAGGCCTTCGGCGTTGCGTAGCGGATCGTCACCAGCGAGGAGGTAGTGAGAACGAAGGTGATCGGCGTCGAGCCGACCTCGCCGGTGTCGATGCCGAACAGGAAGGGGGCCGTCATGAACAGCACCTCGCCCTCGCGGTAGAGGCGCGAGGAGGCCTCGATCTCCTGCATCTCCTCGCGCGTAGGCACCTCGACGCCGATGAGCTGTTCGACGAGCCGCTCCTCCTGCAGCGAGGGCTGCAGCAGGTCGATCCAGATCGGCGCGGCGGGAGGGGTGGAGGTGGGCGCGGCGCCGGGGGGCGGCAGCGACACGATCGCGTCGCCCACCCGCATCTGCCCCGCCTCGACCTTGTAGGTCGTGATCATCGCGCCGGTTCCCTCACGCGCCCGAGCCTGCCGCCCGGTCGTTCTGGCCGCGCGCGGCGGGGCGGGTCAAGCGTCAAGGCCGGCGTGTCGCCGCATCGTCACGCTCGCGCGGCGCAAGCCCGAGGCCACGCTCAGGCGGTGGCGCCGCTTCGCCTCGCGACCTGCCTCTGCCACAGATAGAGCGCGACGCCGGTTCCGACGCCGACAAGGTCGGTGATGCCTTCGGGGATGATGCACAGGATCGCCCCGACCGCGGCGACGAGGCGGAGCGGGATCGGCAGCCGCCCGGCGAGATACCCCTCCGTCGCGAAGGCGAGCATGATCACGCCGATCACGGCCGTCACGAGCGCCTGAAGAACGGCAAAGAGCTCGCCCTGCGCGAGCAGGACCGGGTTCATGAAGAACATGTATGGCACCAGGAAGGTCGCCATGCCGAACTTCAGCGCCTTCAGGCTCGTGCCCCACAGGCTTCCGCGCGCGAGCCCCGCGGCAGCGAAGGAGGCAAGCGCGACGGGCGGCGTGATCGCCGAGAGTACCGCATAGTAGAAGATGAACATGTGCGCCACGAGCGGCTCCACGCCCATGCGGATCAGCCCCGGCGCCACGACGGCGGCGGCGATCGCGTAGGCCGCGGTCGTTGGCACGCCCATGCCGAGGATCAGCGCGACGATGGCGGCGAAGGTCATCGCGAGGATGGGCACGTTGCCGCCAAGGTCGAGCAGGATCGAGGCGAAGCGGCCGCCGATGCCGGTCAGCCCGATCACGCCGGCGACGATGCCTGCCGTGGCGCAGACGGCGATGAGCTGCAGAGCCTCGCGCGCGCCGATGGCGAGTGCGTCGGCGATCGCCTGCGCAAGCTGCGCCAGGGCGCCGCCCAGGGCGGCGATCGGGTTCTGCCGCTGTACCATGAGCCTGTGCAGCAGGAAGGTGACGATCATGATCACCAGCGTCGCCGCGATGCCGAGCCCGGCCGCGCGGAACGGCGAATAGCCAGAGAGAAGCACGTAGATCAGGATCACGAGGGGCGAGAACAGGTAGAGCCGCTTCAGCAGCGGCAGCAGTGGCGGCAGCTCGTCGCGCGGCAGGCCGCGCAGCTTCGCCTTCAGCGCGTGCAGGTCGGCGTGCGTGTAGCAGGCGACGTAGTAGAGGATCGCGGGAATGATCCCGGCGATCAGGATCTCCTGGTACGGGCGGCCGAGCACCTCGGCCATGATGAACGCACCCGCGCCCATCACGGGCGGAGCGATCTGCCCGCCCGTCGAGGCGGTCGCCTCGACCGCGCCGGCGGTGTCGGGGTCGTAGCCCGCGCGCTTCATCATGGGGATGGTGAAGGTTCCGGAGGCGACGACATTCGCGACGGACGAGCCCGAGACGGTGCCGAACATGAACGACGATATGACCGCGACCTTCGCCGGCCCGCCCCGCGCCCAGCCGACGAGCGACATCGCAAGGTCGTTGAAGTAGTCACCCGCCTTCGAGGTCTGCAGGAAGGCCGCGAAGGTCACGAACATGATGATGAACGTGGCCGACACGGAGGTGGTGATGCCAAAGATGCCCTCGGTTCCGGCGAGGAAGTTCACGGCCTCGCGCCAGGGCACGCCACGGTGATAGAGCGCGCCGGGAAGCCAGGGGCCGACGAAGATGTAGGCGATGAAGACGAACGCGATGATCGGCATCGCGAGGCCGGCGGTGCGGCGCGTGAACTCGATTAGCAGCGCGAGCGCTGCAAGCCCCACCACCGTGTCGCGGGTGCTCGGCCCCATGAAGGACCGCATCTCGATGCCGTCCGCGTCGAGGGCGAAGTGGAAGATGACCGCGATCGAGGCGGCCATCAGCAGCCAGTCGTACCAGGCGATGCGATCGAGCCGCGAGCTGGTGGTCGCGGCGAAGGCGCCGAGGCCGATGGCGGCGCCGGCGAAGACATGGATCGCGCGCGCAACCAGGGGGTCGATCGGCGCGACGAGAAGCGTCCAGAGATGGAAGGCGACGAAGAGGATGCCGAACCAGCGCAGCCCGATCGCGATCGGGCCGGTCAGGGTACGGCGGCTCGAGGCGAATTCCATGTCCTCGATGCGCGCGGCGTCGGCGGCGCTGATCGTCTCCTGGGCGAGGCCCGTGGTCGCGCGTGCCGTGCCACCGCCTCCGGACGTTTCGCTCCTCATCGGCCCCCCTATCCGGTCGCCGGGCTGCGTTCTTGCGCCGCATCCGGCCACGCACCGCCCCAGCGCGGCGCGCGTCGCGTCAACTCACTGCAGGGTCAGGCCAGCCGGATGCGGCCCGGAGCGAAACGCGCCAGGCCGCCGCAGCGCCTTCCCCCGATCGAGGCCGTCAGCCCCGGGGGGCGGACGTGGTCTCGCCCGTGCGGGCGGTGGCCTGCGCCTCCGGTCCGGCGAGGCTGCCGGCAGGCTTCTGCTCGGCCGTCGCCGTCTCGGGCTTCTCGTCTTCCTTGATGTTCTGCTTGAAGGACTTGATGCCCTTCGCGAGGTCACCCATCAGGCCGCTGATCTTGCCGCTGCCGAACAGCAGCAGGATGACCAGAAGCACGACAAGCCAGTGCCAGATGCTGAAAGTCCCCATCGTGCGTGCGTCCGTCCCGCGCCGTTGTCTCGTTCCGTTTATGGTGCTGGAGCGGCAGGCTTGCCTAAGCCCCCGCCTGCCCCAGACCGTGATGTGGGGGGGACACTAGCGGAAAGGAACCCCCTCGGCAAAGCCCGCCCCGCCGCGCATGCCCCCGCACGCATTCTGCCGCGGGGCTTGCATCGCGTTCCGCCGCTCACTACCTGCCGCGCTCGGGTCCGGGCCCCTCTGGCGGGAGGGACCGGCATGGCCGCAGCGCCCAGGCCATGCCCGGCAACCGCGATGTCGGACCCTCTGGCGGGAGAACTGCGTCCCGCCGTGGGTTCATGCCGTCGCGGCGCCGTGAAGGAATAGACCGATATGTCGGCACCCTGGTGGTTCTGGGTCGCGTTCAACGGCTTCATCCTGCTTCTGCTGCTGCTCGACCTCGGTGTCTTCACGCGGAGGGACCGGCCCATCCCGGTGAAGGAGGCGCTGCTCCGCTCCGCCTTCTTCTTCGTTCTCGCGATGATCTTCTGCGCCGGCGTGTTCCTCTACTATGGCGAGACGCCGGCGGAACGCACGACGAGGGGCTTCGAGTTCCTCACCGGCTATCTGATCGAGTGGTCGCTCTCGGTCGACAACATCTTCGTCTTCGTCCTCATCTTCAGCCATTTCCAGGTTCCGGCCGCCGTGCAGCACAGGGTGCTGTTCTGGGGCATCATCGGCGCGCTGGTGATGCGCGGGGCGCTCATCCTCGTGGGCGCGCAGCTGATCGCGAATTTCGAGTGGGTTCTGCTGCTCTTCGGCGCGTTCCTGATCTTCAGCGGCTGGAAGATGCTGAAGGCGGTCGATGAGGAGCCTGACCTCGACAACAACAAGATCCTGAAGTTCATGAAGTCGCGATATCGCGTGACGGAAACCTACGAGAAGGACTATTTCTACGTCCGTCGCGACGGGCTGTTCTACTTCACGCCGCTCGCACTCGTACTGATCCTGATCGAGACGACCGACCTCGTCTTCGCGCTCGACAGCATCCCGGCGATCTTCGCCATCACGTCCGACCCGTTCATCGTCTACACCGCGAACGTGTTCGCCATCCTCGGCCTGCGCGCGATGTACTTCGCGCTCGCCGGCATCATCCACCGCTTCCACTATCTGAAATACGGGCTTGCGATCGTTCTCATGGTCGTGGGCGCGAAGATGATCGGCAACTACGTCTGGAAGGCGAACGAGTGGGGCGAGAAGTTCCTGCCTGTCGAGGCGGCGCTCGGCATCACGGCGGCGCTGATCGGCGGATCGATCGTGCTCAGCCTGATCAGGACCCGCGAGCCTGCAGAGGGTGGGCGCGAGGCCTGGCGTGGCTGGGTGCCGCTCACCGGCCGGAAGAAGCCCAAGGAGGGCGCTGACTGAGCACCGTTTCCGGCCCCCGCGCGCCAGCCCGGGGGCCGGACCGTTTCTGCGGTGGATCGCATGCTTGACCCTGGCGCCCGTCCGCGCGACACATCGGCCCGCCGCTTCGCGCCGCAGCATGCGCCGGGGCGCTGTCTGGAACGGGTCGGGACAGGTTTGATCATGCGGGTTGCGAGCCTCTGCCGCGGCGTGGCGTCCTTCAGTCTTTGGTCACGCAGTCGTTGGTCGCTGGCCGCGGCGGTCGCCGCGGGGATCGGGATCGGGCTCGTGGCGCTGCCCGCGCTTGCGCAGGGCCAGGTCGGCGAGCCTGTGCCCTGGGGCATGGGCATGCAGCCGGCAGCCGGGCCGATCAAGGAGCGTGTCGGCAGCTTGCACGACATGGTCCTCATCATCATCACCCTGATCACGATCTTCGTCCTGGCACTGCTCGCCTACGCGATCACCCGCTTCAGCGCCGCGCGGAACCCGAACCCCTCGCGCACGAGCCACAACACGCTTCTCGAGGTGGCGTGGACGGTGGTTCCGGTGCTCATCCTCGTCGTGATCGCCGTGCCGTCCTTCCGGCTGCTCTACTACATGGACCGCGCGCGCGAGCCGGACATGACCGTGAAGGTCACCGCGTTCCAGTGGGCCTGGGAATACGAGTATCCGGACCAGGAGGGCCTGAAGTTCGAGAGCTACATGGTGCCGTCCGACCAGCTGCAGCCCGGCCAGCGCCGCCTGCTCGAGGTCGACAACCAGCTCGTCGTGCCGGCAGGGAAGGACATCCGGGTCCTGGTGACGTCGCGGGACGTGATCCACTCGCTGTTCGTCCCCTCGCTCGGCCTGCAGAAATACGGCATCCCCGGCCGGACGCTTGAGGCCTGGTTCCGGATCGACCGGCCTGGCGTCTACTATGGCCAGTGCAACCAGATCTGCGGCGTGAACCACGCCTTCATGCCGATCGTGATCCGTGCCGTGCCCGAGGCGGAGTTCACGGCTTGGGTGGCGGAGGCGCGGCAGCGCTTCGCCAACGACAATGCCCGCCCCGTCGCGCCGGTGGCGTCGGCAGAGGGCGAGGGTGTCATGCGTCTTGCGGCCGAGCGGATCGGCGGCATCTCGCAGTAGTGTACATCGCCGGCGGGCACGGGCCCGCCGGGGGATTTCTTGACGAGGAGGGCGCCGCGGCGCCCGATGCGGGTTGAACGGAGCGGACATGGCCCACGCTGACGCGCATGCGCATGACCATCACGACCACAAGCCTGGCTTCGTGGCGCGTTGGCTGTTCAGCACGAACCACAAGGACATCGGTACGCTCTACCTGCTGTTCTCGGTGATCGCGGCGTTCATCGGCGCCGGCATGTCGGTGCTGATGCGGCTCGAGCTGCAGGACCCCGGCATGCAGTACTTCGCCGACGGGCAGGGCTGGAACGTCATCGTCACGGCGCACGGCCTGATCATGGTGTTCTTCGTGGTGATGCCGGCGCTGATTGGCGGGTTCGGCAACTGGTTCGTGCCGATCATGATCGGCGCGCCCGACATGGCCTTCCCGCGCCTGAACAACATCTCGTTCTGGCTTCTTGTTCCCGCCTTCCTGCTGCTGATCGGCTCTGCCTTCGTAGGCCAGGGCGCGGGGGTTGGCTGGACGGTCTATCCGCCTCTGTCGAACTCGACCTTTCAGTCGGGCCCGTCGGTGGACATGGGCATCTTCGCCCTGCACCTCGCTGGCGCGTCGTCGATCCTCGGTGCGATCAACTTCATCACCACCATCCTGAACATGCGCGCGCCGGGCATGACGCTTCACCGGATGCCACTGTTCGTGTGGTCGATGCTGGTGACGGCGTTCCTGCTCCTGCTCGCCGTACCGGTCCTGGGCGGCGCGATCACCATGCTTCTGACCGACCGCAACTTCGGCACCGCCTTCTTCGACGCGGCCGGTGGCGGCGACCCGGTGCTGTTCCAGCACCTCTTCTGGTTCTTCGGCCACCCCGAAGTCTACATCATGATCCTGCCGGCCTTCGGCATCATCTCCCACATCGTCTCGACCTTCAGCCGCAAGCCCGTGTTCGGCTATCTCGGCATGGCCTACGCGATGGTGGCGATCGGCGTCGTCGGCTTCGTGGTGTGGGCGCACCACATGTACACGTCGGGCATGAGCGTCGACACGCGCGCCTACTTCATGGCCGCGACGATGGTGATCGCCGTGCCGACGGGCGTGAAGATCTTCTCCTGGATCGCCACGATGTGGGGCGGCTCGATCGAGATGAAGCTGCCGATGATGTGGGCCGTCGGCTTCATCTTCCTGTTCACCGTCGGCGGCGTGACGGGCGTGGTGCTCGCCAATGCCGGCCTCGACACGGTGCTGCACAACACCTACTACGTGGTGGCGCACTTCCACTACGTCCTGTCCCTCGGCGCGCTGTTCGGCATCTTTGCCGGCTTCTACTACTGGATCGGCAAGATGTCGGGCCGCCAGTACCCCGAGTTCTGGGGCAAGGTGCATTTCTGGACGACGTTCGTTGGCGTGAACCTGACCTTCTTCCCGATGCACTTCCTCGGGCTTCAGGGCATGCCGCGCCGCTACCCCGACTATCCGGACGCGTTCTGGGGCTGGAACATGCTGGCTTCCTGGGGCAGCTACATCAGCTTCGCCTCGGCCTTCGTGTTCCTCTATGTTGTATGGAAGACCTTTGCCTCGAAGGAGGAGCTCGCTCCCAACTACTGGGGCGAGGGGGCGACCACGCTCGAGTGGACGCTGTCGAGCCCGCCGCCCTTCCACGCCTTCGAGGAGCTGCCGCGTATCCGCTGAGGCGGGAGGACGCCGCGTGACATGGCAAAGGGTGCAAAGCTTGGCCTGACAGGGGCCGATCTCGACCGCGCAGGCTTCGAGCGGGAGCGGGACGCATACCCGGCGGGAGGCGAACGGCCGGAGGCGCTGTTCGGCTCCCTGCCGTCGGACTGGATCGCGCTTCTCAAGCCGCGGGTGATGACGCTGGTGGTGTTCACCGCCCTCGTCGGCCTCATCGTCGCGCCAGCGCCGATCCACCCCGTTCTGGGCTTCGCGGCCATCCTCGCCATCACCGTCGGGGCGGGCGCCTCGGGTGCCATCAACATGTGGTACGACCGCGACATCGACGCGCTGATGCGGCGCACCGCCTCGCGTCCCATCCCCGCCGGCCGCGTCCTGCCGGAGGCGGCGCTGGGCTACGGCGCGACGCTCGCGGTGTTCTCCGTCGTCCTGATGGGGCTTGCGGCGAACTGGGTGGCGGCACTCGTGCTCGCCCTCTCCATCGCCTTCTACGTGTTCGTCTACACGATGTGGCTGAAGCGGCGCACGCCGCAGAACATCGTCATCGGCGGTGCGGCGGGGGCTTTCCCGCCCGTGATCGGCTGGGCCGCGGCGACCGGAACGATCGATGCCGCGCCGCTGGTGATGTTCGCCATCATCTTCTTCTGGACGCCGCCGCATTTCTGGGCGCTGTCGCTTTTCGCACATGCCGACTATGCGCGGGCGGGTGTGCCGATGCTCCCCGTGGTCGCGGGCGCGCGCGAGACGCGGCGGCAGATCATGCTCTACACGGCCATCCTCGTGCCGCTGAGCCTCGCGCCGGTGGCGATGGGCTTCGCGGGCTGGCTCTATGGCGCGACGGCCGTGCTGCTCGGCCTCAACTTCCTCCGCCACGCCCGCGCGATCCTGGCAGAGGCGCAGGACGAGGCAGGCGTCAGCCTAGTGCGCGATTCCGCGGCCAAGGCCGGCTTCCGCTTCTCGATCACCTACCTGTTCGCCCTGTTCGGCGCCCTTGCGGTCGACCGTGCGCTGGCATCCGCCGGGCTGCTTCCCATCTGATGTCCATGGCAGCACAACAACCGGCCCAGCCGCAGGCGGCCCATGGCCCGAAGCCGGCGCCGCACGGGGTTGACCCGCAGGCCGTGCATCGCCTCCCCGACCTGACCGTCGAGCAGACCGCCGCGCTGCGCGCCCGGCAGCGCACGCGCAACCGCGCCATGCTCGTCGTCCTGCTCGGGCTCGTCGTGCTCTTCTTCGCTCTGACGATCAGCCGCATGTCACAGGTGGAGAACCCGCAAACGTGGTCACGCCCGGGGGGCATCGCCCCCAACGCACCCGCTCAAACCGCACCGTCGCGCTGACCTGCGCCGGCGTGGTGGCCGGCATGGTGGGGCTCTCCTTCGCCGCCGTGCCGCTCTACGACCTGTTCTGCCGTGTCACCGGCTTCGGCGGCACGCCGATGATCAATGCCAACATCCCGGCCGAGCAGGATGCGCGCACGATCCGCGTCGAGTTCGTCGCCAACGTCCAGGCCGGCATGCCGTGGACGTTCCGGCCCGCCCAGCGCTCGGTGACGCTGCACGGCGCGGAGGAGGGGATCGCCTTCTACACCGCGCGGAACGACGCCGCACAGCCTGTGACCGGCATCAGCACCTACAACGTCACCCCCGAGAAGGCGGCGCCCTACTTCAACAAGATCGCCTGCTTCTGCTTCACCGAGCAGGCGCTCGCGCCAGGCCAGCAGGTGGAGATGCCTCTCGCCTTCTGGGTCGACCCGAAGCTGTTCGACGACCCCGCGACGCGCGACCTCCGTGTCATCACCATCAGCTACAGCTTCTTCCGCTCGCTCGGCGATGCGGAGAAGTCGGGCGCGATGGCCTCGGCCGGGCCGCATGTCGGCGGCGTCACGCCGAACGCATCCCCGCCCGGCCCGGGCCAGCGCGCCATCCGCTGAGGCTTGCCGGGCGGCGGCCCGACGCCGCACACTCCCCCGATACGGGGGCACCGGAGAACGAGGTGCCGCGACGGGAGGAACGATCCGATGACCCCAGAGCCGGTTCAACCCGCGCGCGTAGCCACCGGCCGCCGCGCCGTGCTGCTTGGTGCCACCGCGGCGCTCGCCGCGCCCGCCATCGCGCGGGCGCAGGGCTTTCCCGACAGGCCCATCCGGCTCATCTGCCCCTGGACGGCCGGCGGGTCGACCGACCTGCAGATGCGCGCGATCGCCGAGGCAGCGGGCAAGCTCCTCGGCCAGCCGATGGTGGTGGAGAATCGTCCCGGCGCCGGCGGAACGCTAGGGGCGACACAGCTCCTGCAGAGCCGGCCGGACGGCTACACCCTCGCGCAGCTGCCGATCAGCATCTTCCGCTTCCCCTTCATGCAGGCCACGCCCGGCTGGAACCCGCTGACCGATTTCACCTATGTCAGCCACATCACCGGCTACCTGTTCGGCGTGGTCGTACGCGCGGACAGCCCGTTCCAGACCTTCAATGAGCTGATGACCTGGGCCAAGGCTAACCCGGGCAAGCTGACCTACGGCACGCCCGGGGTCGGCACCTCGCTGCACATCACGATGGAGCAGCTCGCGCTGAAGGCGGGGGTGGAGTTCCTGCACGTTCCCTTCCGCGGCGTCGCCGAGAACCAGACTGCGCTCCTTGCCGGCACCGTGATGGCGACGGCAGACAGCTCAGGCTGGGCGCAGCTCGTGCGCGACGGCAGGCTGCGTTTGCTCGTCACCTGGGGAGCGAACAGGGCGAAGAACTTTCCCGACGCGCCGACGCTGAAGGAGCTCGGCTACGAGATCGTCTCCTCCTCGCCCTACGGCTTCGCCGGGCCGAAGGGGATGGAGCCCGCGGTGGTGCAGAAGCTCGACGACGCCTTCCGCCGCGCGATCGACGACCCGGCCCACATGGCGATCCTGGACCGGTTCGACATGGCGCCCTGGTACCTCAAAAGCGCCGACTACGCCGCCTTCGCCGCCAGGCAGACGGAGGAGGAGAAGGCGATGGTGCAGCGGCTTGGGCTGAAGCTGTAGCGCCGAGCCCGATCAGCCAGGGCAGCGCCGGCTGACCGGCGCGCCGCCTTCGGCGCAGGACAATCATCGGCATGAGGCGCGGGCTGCGGCCCGGCCGGTCGTTCCACTGCCGCTTCGCTTCGGGAGGGCGACGGGAGCTCCGCGCTCGCCCGGCGCGGATGCCCAATTGCATATCCGAATAGCAATGCCACCGCAGGTAATCGAGCTCTCCCAGAATCAATCAATGATAGAATGACTTCTGGCTAAGATGTATTCCAGGTAAATAGATCCGGCATTTTCTGTCCTAGGTCAAGAAAGGAACAAGACGATCGTTCGGATTCTTGCGTGTCCGTGATATTTGCCGGTCGGTGAATTTGATGACTTGGCGTGCATTCAAGGAGGGTTCGGGCGATGGGGTGGTTCGCATCCTGGCGCATCGTCGAATACAGGCGCGAGATCGTGCCAGTCTGCCTCGTGCTCGGGGTGCTTCTGTTGATCCAACCCCTGCACGTGTTCGCCTTCCGCAATCAATGGGGGCACGACAGCGAGGTCCTTGTCCGCTTCGTGGCCCAGGTTGCGGCGGAAGGAACGCTTTGGCCCTCTCCCTGGCTGACGGAGGCGCAGGCAGGGCTCGGCAGCCCGGTGTTCAGCTTCTACCCGCCGCTTCTTTTCGCACTGGCAAACGCGTTCCATGCCAGCGGTCTGGTCGAGGCGCATGCCACGTCGCTCGCCTTGGCCCGGATCACCATCCTGCTCGCCGGCGTTGCCGGCGCGGTGCTCGTGCTCAGGCGCCAGTTCGGGCGGCGCGCGGCAGTTGCAGGGTTCCTCGTCTTCGCGCTCTCGCCGTACATCGTCTTCATCAACGTCACCCTGCGGTATGCCGCCGCCGAATCCGCTGCCTCGGGGCTGATGTTCCTCGCCCTCGCCCTCGCCGTCGCGGCTGCGCGCGGTTCTGCTTTCGCCGCGCCGTGGCTCGCTGTCGTGATCGCGCTCATCCTCCTGACGCATGTGCCGAGCTTCATCATGACGGCAGTGCTGATCGGCGCCTTCGCGCTTGCCTCCCGGCCTGCGCGCATGCTTCCCGTCGCCGCCTGCGCGCTGATGCTCGCCGTGATCCTCGGCGCCTTCCATGCCCTGCCGGCCTCGCACCTGAAGGAGGCGATCTCGCTTGGGCTGTTCCTCGCCGAAGGACATTCCTATCGCGGCACGATGCTCTTCTGGGGGCGGCTTGCCGTCACCCAGTTCAGCTACGTCTGGGCTCTCCTGTATGCGACGTTCTTCGGACTCGTCGCGTCGGCGGCGGTGCTGCTCGCCGGCAGGCTCCGCCCGGTCGCGGCGGAGCCCGTCCCCAGGGGGCTCGCTGCCTCCCTCCTCGCGGCGCTCGCGTTGACCACGCCGCTTTCCCTCCCTCTGTGGGAACACCTGCGCGTCCTCGGATTGCTGCAGTTTCCCTGGCGGTTCCTCGGCGGTGCCTCGGTGGCCGCAGCCGTGCTTGCCGCTGTGCTGGCGGGCACCCGGCGCCGCGTCGGCGTCCTCGGCCTGCAGGGGGCGTTGCTGGCGGCGTTCGTCGCGAGCTTCGCGATGTTCGCGGTCGCCGATCGCTGGCCCCATCGCAAGCCTGCCTTCGCCGTGGGCGCGGCGATGGACCGCGCGGTTGCCGGCAACACCCTGCTCAGCGACCCGCCCGAGTACATTCCCCGCCGCGCACGGGAAGCCGGGTGGGTCGTTGTTGTCGAACAGGAGGGGCGGCACGTGCCGGTGGGGCGGGAGATCGTTCCGCTTGAGAGCCTGCCGCGCCTCGTCGCCGGCGACGGGACTGTCGAGATGACCCGCGACGGCGCGGCGCGCCTCTCCATCCGCGCATCCTGCGCCTCTGCCTGTACGGCCGAGCTGCCGCAGTTCTGGTTCCCCGGCTGGGCCGTGTCGGCAGGCGGGGGGGCGGAGATCGCGCCGAGCGCTGCGGGCCTTGTCGCGCTGTCGCTCCCCGCCGGACGGTCCGAGGTGACGATCGCGATGACACCGCCGCCGATCGCCCTGACGGCGCGGTCACTGAGCCTAGCCGGGCTCGTTGCACTCGTTGCGTGGTTCGGCCTCGTCGCTGCCGCACGCCGGCGCGCGCGAAGGCTCGTGCCACTTCCGGCTGCCGCGGAGTAACCCGGGCCGCGTGCAGGAACATGCCTGACACGCAACGTTCGCGCTGCTGTTTCCGCGGGCGCTTCGACTACACAGCCGCGCAACGACAACCATCATCCCCCGGAGTTCCCCATGCGATCGGCCAGCCGGATCGTGATGTTCATCCATGACCCCACGGGCAGGGCCGACCCTGTTCCCGATGTCCGCGTTCTCACCCTGCTCGCGACCCAGGCGCCGATCGTCTGGCCCGACCGGCACGGCCCCGGGCGGACGCTGATCTACGAGGTCGCGCAGGAGGACATCGTCCCGGCCCGCCTCGCGAGCTGAAGTCGCCGAGTACGCCGATGGCCCCGGCCGTGATCATCGGAGGATGCTCGCGGCCGGGGCCTCTGCCGACGATCAGAGAATGAAGTCGTTCGCCGTCAGCGGTCCGGTGCCGTCGACGCGCATGGTGAAGTCGGCGATGCTGTCGCCGTTGACGTCGCCCTGCACCAGGGTGAAGCTGTTGTTGACGATCTCGGCGCGCAGCTCGCCCTCCTTCCATTCGAACGTGTCGTCGTACTCGCCGTTGAACGGCGTGTAGCCGATGAATGTGAAAGCGTCCTCGATTGGCCAGTTGAACGGGTCCGCATCGATCGCACTCAGATCGATCTTGTCCTTGCCCCGCTCGAAGTCGGTGATCCTGTCGTAGAAGCCGCTGCTCTCGGCCGCGCTCGCGAACACGAAGCGATCCGCGCCCGCGCCGCCGGTCATCACATCCTGGCCGAGACCGCCAGTGATCACGTCATCGCCGTCGCCACCGTGGATGATGTCGTTGCCGGCACCCCCCACGATCGTGTCGTTGCCGGCACCACCATGCATCGGGTCGTTGCCGTCCTCGCCGTACATGTAGTCGTTGCCGAGGCCGCCATGCATCGTGTCGTTGCCGGCACCGCCGAGCATGATGTCATGGCCCGAATCGCCGTACATGACGTCGTCGCCGCCATCGCCGTACATCAGGTCGGTCCCGGCGCCGCCATAGAGGATGTCGTTGCCGTTGCCGCCAAGCATCTGGTCGTCGCCATCCTCGCCGGACAGGCTGTCATTGGCGTCGCCGCCGTAGAGCTTGTCATGGCCGGTTCCGCCATAGAGGCGGTCGTTGCCGGCATCGCCGTACAGCGTATCGTTGTCCGCGCCGCCATAGAGCACGTCGTCGCCGCTGCCGCCATGCAGCGTGTCGCGGCCGGCGTCACCATGGAGCGTGTCGTTGTCCGCGCCGCCATGGATCGTATCGTCGCCGCCGCCGCCACGCAGCGTGTCGTTGCCGCCATTGCCGTAGATCGTTTCGGACTTGTCGGTACCGACGAACACGTCATGACCCTCGCCACCATAGAAGTCGCCGAGGTCGATGGGGTTGGGATTCGCAACGATCGGGCCTGTCCACTGGAAGCTCGTCGTCGTGCCTTGCTGCACAGCCGGCAACAGGGCGTTGCCGAGGAAGTGGAAGTCCTGAAGGCGGATTGCGCCGCGCATGGTTTCTCTCCTGGTTCGTCGCGGCTGCCACCATGGAAGCCGCAGTGGCGGCGTTCTGCCAGCGGGGAGGCTGTGGCATCTCGGCCAGGGCTGCGGCGCGTCGGCCGATCCTGCTGTCCGGAAGGAATGGAAACGCGCTCGCCGCGCATGTCTGGCGCGCCACTCGGCACGGAGGGGGACATCAGCGTGAAACATCGCCGTGCAGACTGGTGGAAGACGCTGGGTCCGGCTGGAAACAATGGCAATGCAGAACGATCCCGATGCGGCATCACCCTACGCCTATGCAACGCCCTATCCCGACCTGGTCGCGGAGCGCAGGCTCGGTGGCGCCTCGGAGGTCACGATCGTCGCCGTGTCACAGCCCCCCGGCCACTACCCCGATCCGGCGACCGAAGCGCATGTCCTCTTCATGGCGCGCGGCCGCAGCTTCCGCGCCTCGGCCGAGTTCGGCGCAGGCCGCGTGCGCGGCTGGTTCTCGCCCGGCGACATGCTGCTCGCCCCGGCGGGCGCGGTCGCCGACACGGAGGTGTTCGACGCGTGCGAGGCGATCGGCATCGCCTTTCCCACGGCACCGCTGCGCCGCCTGCTCGGCGAGGACGTGCCCGACCTGACGCCGCTGGCGGCGGCGCGGTTCCGCGACCCCTTCGTCGCCGCGGCACTGGAGCGGCTCTGGTCTGAGGCCGAGGCGCCCGACGGGCATAGCGCGCTGTTCGGGGATGCGGCAGCGATCGCGCTCGCCCTGGCTCTGATCCGCCGCGCCGGCGCAGACGCGCGACGCGGGCGGTCCGGCCCCGCGCTCGGCCCCGCGCGGCTCGCGAAGGTCCTGGCACTGATGCGCGAGCGGATCGAGGATGATCTCGACCTTGCCACGCTCGCCGCGGCGGTCGGGCTGAGCCCATGCCACTTCGCGCGCGCCTTTCGGTCAGCGACCGGGGAGACGCCATTTGCCCGCTTCCGCCGCATCCGGGTCGAGCACGCCGCGGCGCTGCTCCGCGAGCGTTGCGCCCCTCTCGCCGAGATCGCGCTTGCCTCGGGCTTCGCCGACCAGACGCACATGACGCGCGCGTTCCGCGCCGTGCTCGGCACGACACCTGGCAGGCTCCGCGCCGCCATGGCGTGACGGCTCAGCGCCGGTCGGCGAAGAACGTCCTCAACAACGCAGCCGCCTCGGCTTCCTCGACGCCGCCCACCACTTCCGGCCGGTGGTGGCAGGTGGGATGCGAGAAGATCCGTGCCCCATGCTCCACCCCGCCACCCTTCGGGTCATAGGCGCCGAACACCAGGCGGCGGACCCGGAACAGGCTGATCGCCGCGGCGCACATCGGGCAGGGCTCGAGCGTGACCACCAGGTCGCAATCGGGAAGCCGCGGTTCGCCCCGCTTCGCCGCAGCGTCCCGCAGGGCGAGGAGCTCGGCGTGGGCCGTGGGGTCGGCCAGTTCCTCGACGCGGTTTCCGGCCGATGCCAGGACCGAGCCGTCCGGCCCGAGCACCACGGCACCGACAGGCACCTCGCCCCGCACCGCGGCCGCCCGCGCCTCGGCGAGCGCGCGGCGCATCGGGCTGATCTCGCGGGGCCTCTCCATCCGCGCTACATCACACCCATGACGGGAACAGGCAACCGATGAGGCGGGCAGGCACCGCAGAAGGCGCGGCGGGGGACCGCGTGGCGAAATGGCTCGCCCGCGCCGGCGTCGCGAGCCGCCGCGACGCCGAGCGCATGATCGCAGAGGGCCGCGTCGCGGTGAACGGGAGGCGCCTTGCCGACCCGGCGGTGCTCGTCGAGCCCGGCGATACCGTGACGGTCGATCGCGTGCCGATCGACCCGCCCGGCCGGGCGCGCCTCTGGCGCTACCACAAGCCGAAGGGGCTTCTCGTGACCGCGCGCGACCCCGAGGGCCGCCCGACCATCTTCGAGAAGCTGCCCGACACCATGCCCCGCGTCGTCTCCGTCGGCCGGCTCGACATGGGCTCGGAGGGGCTCCTGCTGCTGACGACCGATGGCGGGCTCGCGCGACGGCTCGAGCACCCCGAGAATGGCTGGGTGCGGCGCTACCGCGTGCGCATCCATGGCCGGCCCGACCCCGCCGCGGTTGCCTCCCTGGCCAAGGGCATCACCGTCGAAGGCATACGCTACGGGCCCATCGAGGCGGGGCTCGATGCCGTCAAGGGCGAGGCCTCCTGGCTCACCGTGTCGCTGCGTGAGGGCAAGAACCGCGAGATCCGCCGCGTGTTCGAGCATCTCGGCCTTCCGGTCCTGAGGCTGATCCGCGTCGCCTACGGGCCGTTCCAGCTCGGACTTCTCCCGCGGGGCGGGGTGGAGGAGGTGCCCGCCAAGGTGCTGCGCGAGCAGCTCGGCCAGGACGCGGTGCGGAAACCCAAGGCGTGATGCGCATCGTCGCCGGTGCATGGCGCGGAAGGCGCCTCACCGCGCCCGCCGGAAACGCCACACGCCCCACCTCGGACCGCGCCCGCCAGGCCCTGTTCGACGTCCTGACCCATGCGCCCTTCGCGGGCCGTGGTGCGATCCAGGATGCCGTGGTGCTCGATGCCTTCGCCGGCACAGGCGCGCTCGGCCTCGAGGCTCTCTCGCGTGGCGCGGCAGAGGCCTGGTTCCTCGAGAACGCCCCGGAGGTGCGCCGGACGATCGCTGCCAACATCGCTGCCTGCCGGGCAGGGGGGCGGGCCCATCTCATCCCGGGCGACGCCCTCCGCCCGCCTCCCGCCCGCGCGGCCGCCGGCCTCGTTTTCCTCGATCCGCCCTACGGCAAGGGGCTCGTCGCCCCGGCGCTGGCCGCTCTCGTTGCTGCGGGCTGGATCGCTCCCGAGGCGCGCGTCGTCGCCGAGATCGGGGCCGACGAGGCCTCCCCCGACCTGCCCGGCTTCATGTTGCACGATATTCGGCGCTGGGGGGCGGCGCAGGTGCTCTTTGTGTCGGCCGGTTAATCGAACTGAAATTGAACCACGCGATGCTCGACACATGGTCAGCGGGCTCTTCCAGGTTCTGGTCCATGCCGAGCTCCCCTCTCTCTTCGGGGCGAGGGCTCGCTGGTTCCTTGCCGCGAACCATGCCGATCTCTCCGGCGCGGAAGCCTCGTTCCGCGCGCTCGACCTCGATCTTCCCTCGTCCTCGGTCTCGATCGTCGTTGTCCGCCGCGAGCATGACCCGGCGACGGGCACGCTGGTCGACCGCGTGGTGAAGGCCCGCGGCGCGGTCCCGCCGATCGAGCGCGGGCAGATGGACGACCTCGACGATGCGATGCGCGCCGAGCTCGCCGGAATCGACCGCGACGTTGCGCCGACGGTGCTGGCGACCCGCTTTCCCTGGCTTGCCGGCCTGATCGGAACGGGCGCCTGAGCCTCGCTACCTGCGGCCGAACAGCTTCTCCAGATCCGCCTTCGCGAGCCTGATCCAGGTCGGGCGGCCATGGCTGCACGTGCCGCTTCCCGGCGTCGTCTCGATCGCGCGGAGCAGCGCGTCCATCTCCGCCTGCGTCAGGCGCCGGCCGGCGCGGATCGAGCCGTGGCAGGCCATGCGCGCGAGCACGGCATCGAGCCTGAGCCCGAGCGCGGTGCTCTCCTCGCCTTCGGCAAGCTCGTCGGCGATGTCGCGCAGGAGCGGTGCCGGGTCGCCGCCGCCGAGCGGGGCGGGCACGGTGCGCACGAGCACCGCCCCTTCGCCAAACGGTTCGACGACGAGGCCGAAGGCGGCAAGCTCGTCCTGCCGCGCCAGGATGCGCTCGGCTGACGCCACGTCGAGCTCCACTACGGCAGGCACGAGAAGCGACTGCGCGGGGACCGGGCCGGCGGCACGCGCAGCCCTCAGCGCCTCATGCGCGAGGCGCTCCGCCGCCGCGTGCTGGTCGACCAGGACGACCGCGCCGTCCGAGGTTTCGGCGACGATATAGGTGGCGAGAAGCTGCGCCCGTGCCGCACCGAGCGGATGGTCGGCCGGCGGGGCAGGCGCGGTCGGCACCGGCCGCGCCTGCGGGGCTGCGGGCAGGGGGAGAGGCATCGCTGCTTCCGCAAGCCCTAGCCTCGGCGCAGGCGGCGGGGTGAACCGCAGGGCGGCAGAGGCAACGGGCGCGCTGCGGGCAGCGCCGATCGCCTCGCGCAGCGCGGCGATCACGAACCCCCGCACGGCATCGGTGTCGCGGAACCGCACCTCCGTCTTGGCCGGGTGCACGTTCACGTCCACCAGCGCGAAGGGGAGGTCGAGGAACAGCGCCGCGACCGGGTGGCGGCCACGCTCGATCGCCTCGGCGTAGGCGACGCGCAGCGCGGTGCGCAGAAGCCGGTCGGTCACCGGTCGTCCGTTCACCACGACATGCTGCTCGGTAACGGTCGCGCGCGTCAGGCTCGGCGGCCCGGCGAGGCCTGCAAGCCGCATCGGCCCGCGCTCTGCCTCCACCGGGATCGCATGGGAGGCGAACTCGGGCCCGAGCAGCCTGCCGATGCGCGCCGCCCGGTCGGCAGGCGGAAGAGCGAGCGCCTCCCGCCCGTCCACCGTTGCGTGGAAGGCGACGGCGGGATGGGCGAGCGCGAGGCGGCGCAGCGCTGCGAGGCAGGCCTCGGTCTCCGCGCGCGGCGACTTCAGGAACTTCAGCCGCGCCGGTGCGGCGAAGAACAGCTCGCGCACCGTCACGCGCGTTCCGGGGCTCGCCGGTGCCGGGCGCACCTCGCCCTTCGCCCCGCCCGTCACCGCGATGGCGTGACCCTCGGCCGAACCCTGCCGCCGCGAGACGATCTCGAGCCGCGCGACCGCGCCGATCGAGGGAAGCGCCTCGCCGCGGAAGCCGAGCGTTGCGATCTCGATCAGCCGTTCGTCGGCGAGCTTCGAGGTGGCGTGGCGGGCGACGGCGAGCGCGAGATCGTCGGCAGCCATCCCCGCGCCGTCATCCTCGACGGTGATGCGGTCCACGCCGCCGCCTTCGAGCGTGACGGCGATGCGGCTCGCCCCGGCGTCGAGTGCGTTCTCGACGAGCTCCTTCACTACGGCAGCCGGACGCTCGACCACCTCGCCCGCGGCGATCCTGTCCGCCACGGCAGGCGGCAGCAGCCTGACGCGCGGCGGCGGCGCGCGCGGGGCAAGCCCGTCCATCATCCGCCCAAGTGTCTCAGCGCGGAGGCGAGCCCGCCAGTCGCGGGGTCGAGCGCGCCGACATCGCCCGTCTCGAGCGCGGGAAGCGTGCCGGCCGCGAGCGTCTTGCCGAGCTCGACGCCCCACTGGTCGAAGGCGTTGATGCCCCACAGCGCTGCCTGCATCGCCACCTTGTGCTCGTAGAGCGCGAGCAGCGCGCCGAGCGCGTGGGCTGTGAGCCTCGGCAGGACGATTCCGATGGTCGGGCGGTCGCCAGGAAAGTGGCGGTGCGGCGCGAGGCGGGCAGCCTCATCCGCTGCCATCCCGGAGGCGAGCATCGCCTTCTCCTGCTCCTCGCCGCTTCGCCCGAGCGCGAGCGCGGCCCCTTGCGCGAGCGCGTGGGCAAGCAGGATGCGATGGTTCGCCGCAAGACCATGGTCCGGCTGCGCGACCATGATGATGTCGGCGGGCACCACAGCGGGGCTCTGGTGCACGAGCTGCATGAAGCTGTGCTGGGCGTTCGTTCCCGGCTCGCCGAACACCACCGGCGCGGTGGGGTAGGTGACGGCGCGGCCGTCGACGTCGACGCGCTTGCCGTTGCTCTCCATCTCGAGCTGCTGCAGCCAGGCGGGAAGCCGCGCGAGACGCTGGTCATAGGGCAGGCAGGCATAGGCGCCGCGCCCCTGGAAGGTCGCGTGCCAGGTGTGCACGAGCGCGAGAAGCAGCGGCAGGTTCTCGGCCGAGGGGGCGGCGAGCGCGTGGCGGTCCATCGCATGCGCGCCGGCGAGAAGCTGCGCGAAGGCGCTCCAGCCCCGCGCGAGCGCGATGCCGAGGCCGATCGGGCTCCACAGGCTGAAGCGCCCGCCGACCCAGTCGCGGAAGCCGAAGGTCTGTTCCGGTGTGGCACCGAATGTCGCGACCGCCTTGGCGTTGGTCGAGAGGGCCGCGACATGCGTAGCGACCGCTCCTTCGCCGAGGGCGGAGACGAGCCAGGCGCGCGCGACGGCGGCGTTGGCCATCGTCTCCTGCGTCGTGAAGGTCTTCGACGCGACGAGGATGAGCGTGCGCGCGGGGTCGAGCGCGGCGAGAACCGGCGCGATCGCGTGGCCGTCGACATTGGAGACGTAGTGTGCGGCAAGCCGCGGCTGGATCGAGCTCAGCGCCTCCGTCACCATCGCCGGGCCGAGGTCGGACCCGCCGATGCCGATGTTCACCACGGAGGCGAAGGGTGCGCCGGTGGCGCCGCGAAGCCTTCCCTCGTGTACGGCATGCACGAACGCCTCCATCCGGGACAGTTCGTCCGCGACGAGGCTCGACGCGTCCTCCCACCCCTCGGCGGTGCGGGCGCGGAACCCCGCATCGGCTGGCGCGCGCAACGCCATGTGCAGGGCCGCGCGATGCTCGGTCGGGTTGGCGATCTCGCCGCGCGCCATCGCAGCGAAGGCCTCGCGGACATGCGCGGCGTCGGCGAGGTCGAGCAGGGCGGAGAGCAGCGACTCGTCGATCGCGGTGCGGGAGAGGTCGAGCAGGAGCCCGGCGCCGGAGCGCGAGAACCGGGCGAAGCGGTTCGGGTCTGCCTCGATGCGGCGGCGGATCGCGGCGGCGTCGGGACGCGCGGCGAGGGCGGCGAGCCTGGCCCAGGCTTCGGTGGTGGTGATCGGGGCTGTCATGCGGCGACTCCGGCGCGGTGAACCCGGATGGTTCCCGGCATGCGGCCACGGGTCAACGCGCCGTAGCTCGGCCCTTGCTCACGAGGGGTTCAATGCCTGAGAACGACGAAGAGCTGAGAACGATCAATAGCTGAGCACCCTCGGCAGCGCCTTGGCGTCCTCGATGAAGCGGGTGCATTGCGCAAGCCCGGGAACGCGGCGGACGAGGTTCCGCTTCTCGTTCGCGGCCTTCAGCGCCTCGGCCAACGCCTCGGGGCGGCGGCGCTTGAGTTCCGGAACCGTATCGACCCCGGCTGCCTCGAGCAGGTCGCCGATCTCCTCGGAGATGCCGTTGATGCGCATGAGGTCGGCCCGGTTGGCCCATTTCAGGATCAGCGTCTCGCTGATCCCGGTCTTCTCCGACAGCGAGGCGCGCCCTTTCGGCCGCGCCGCAGCTTCGAGCAGGTCCTCGGTCGTCGCGAGCCCCGCATCGCCGAGCAGGGCGGCGTATCTCGGGCCGATGCCCTCGATCCTGGAGAGACGGTATGCCATCGATCTTGGATCCCGGGACGCTCCTCGGCCGATCTGAGCACGAAACGGGGCCGGAATGGAACGGCCGCGTGATCCGGCCTCGCTGCAGGGGGCTGGCGGGGTCCTCGCGGCGATGGCAGGCTCCGGCCGAGTCCGCGGCGCGCGCGCGCCGCGACAAACGGGGAGAAGCTCCATGATCCGCATCGCAGCCTCGGCGCTCGCCCTCGCGATCGCCGTCGCGCCGGGCCAGGCCACGGCGCAGTTCCAGCCCTCCAACCCCGAATGCATCGCCGGCGCGGCACCCGGTGGCGGGTTCGACCTCACCTGCCGCCTGACCGGGCGGATGCTGAACGAGCTCGGCATCGTGCAGGCGCCGATGCGCACGACCAACATGCCTGGCGGCATCGGGGCCGTGGCGATGAACCACATCCAGGCGCAGCGCAGGGCCGACCCGAACACGGTCGTCGCCGTCTCCACCGGGTCCTTCCTCAACCTCGCGACGGGCAAGTTCGGCCGCTGGACGGAGAACGACGTGCGCTGGATCGGCGCGATCGGCGCCGATTTCGGCGTGATCGTCGTGCGCAAGGACAGCCCGCTGCGCTCGCTCGCCGATCTCGTCGCGGCGCTAAAGGCCAATCCGGCCTCCGTGCCGATGGGCGCGGGCGGCACGGTGGGAAGCCAGGACTGGATGAAGGCGGCGCTGATCGCGCGCGCGGCCGGCGTGAACCCGCGCGCGATGCGCTACGTGCCCTACGAGGGCGGCGGTCAGTCGATGGCCGCTCTGCTCGGCGGCCACATCCAGGTCTTCCCCGGCGACGCCTCCGAGGTGAAGGGGCAGCTCGAGGCGGGCGAGATCCGCGTGCTCGCCACGCTCTCGCCGAACCGCCTGCCCGCTCCCTTCGCCGATGTGCCGACGGCGAAGGAGCAGGGGCTCGATGTCGAGTGGGCGATCATCCGCGGCCTCTACATGGCCCCTGCCGCGCCGGACGAGGCCTACACTTTCTGGGTCGATGCGCTCAGGAAGCTCACTTCCAACCCCGCCTGGCCGGCGGCGCGCGACGGTCAGGGACTGTTTCCCTTCGACAGCTTCGGCGAGGAGTTCTCCACGCTCGTGAAGTCGCGGGTGCAGGTGATGCGCGATCTCTCGAAGGAGATGGGGCTGATCCAGTAGCCTCGGCCCGGGAGACGCGGCGATGCCGCGGAAGGGCATGACCGATCGGGTGCTGGGCGTGGCGCTCGCCGCGCTCGGCCTCGCCGCGATCCTTGGCGCCGCGGCGATCGAGGTGCCCTTCCTCGGCGACCCGGTCGGGCCGAAGCCCTTCCCCATCGCCGCCGGTGCGGTGCTCGTCGCCTGCGGCCTGCTCATCGCCGCCCGCCCAGGCGAGCCGGTCGAATGGCCGTCTGCTGCGCGGCTGGGCGCGATCGCTGCGGCGACGGCTGCGCTCGTCCTGTTCGCGGTCGGCATGCGGCCGCTCGGCTTCGTCCTTGCCACAGCCGTTACCGTCGCGGTTGCGGCCGCGGTGTTCGGTGCCCGCATCGTCCATGCGGTGATGCTCGGCCTCGGCACCGGTTTCGCGCTGTTCTGGCTGTTCGACAGGGTGCTCGAGATCCCCCTGCCGCTCGGCCTGCTCGCACCGCTGCTGCGCTGATGGAGGCCGTCGGGCTGCTGTTCGATGGGTTCGCGACCGCACTGTCGCCGCTGAACCTGCTTCTCGCCGTCGCGGGCGCCTTCACCGGAACGGTGGTCGGCGCGCTTCCCGGCATCGGGCCGGTCAACGCCATCGCGCTTCTGCTGCCCCTCGTCTACGCGCTGAAGCTTCCCGCGACCTCGGCGCTGATCCTGATGGCCGCGACCTACTACGGCGGCGGCTATGGCGGGCGGATCGCCGCGATCCTGCTGAACGTGCCGGGCGACCCTTCGAGCGTGATGACGACGCTCGACGGCTACCCGATGGCGCGGCGCGGCGAGGGGGCGCGGGCTCTTGCGATCACCGCGATCGGCAGTTTCGTTGGCGGAACGGGTGCGGTGGTGATGCTTACCCTCGCAGCGCCGACCATCGCGCGCGCCGGCCTCGCCTTCGGGCCGGCGGAGTTCGTCGGCCTCGTCGTGCTCGCGCTCGCCGCCGCGGCCGGCATCGGCGGCGGCTCGGCGCCGAAGGCGCTGGCGGCGGGGGCCATCGGCCTCCTGATCGCGACGATCGGAACCGACAGCGGCACGGGTGTCGAGCGCTTCACCTTCGGCCTGCTGGAGTTCCTCGACGGCATCGACTTCACCGTCGTGGTGATCGGCCTGTTCGCCGTGGCAGAGGTGCTCGAGCTTCTCGAGCGGCGCGAGGCGGGGTTCTCCTCCGTGCCAGAGGTCGGGCGCGGCGGGCTCAGCCTCGCCGATATCCGCGCCACCTTCCCGACCATGGCGCGGAGTGGCATCGCGGGCTTCTTCATCGGCATCCTTCCGGGTGCGGGCGCGACGCTCGCCACTCCGCTCGCCTACTCGATCGAGCGGCGCATCGCCGGTGCCTCGGGGCGGTTCGGACAGGGCGACATCCGCGGCGTGGCCGCGCCGGAGACGGCCGACAACGCATCACATGCCGGCTCGATGATCCCGATGCTCGCGCTCGGCATCCCCGGCTCGGCGACGACGGCGGTGATGATGGGCGCGCTGATGCTCTACGACATCACGCCGGGGCCGTTGCTGTTCCAGAACAACGCGCCGCTTGTCTGGGGCCTCATCGCCTCGATGTATCTCGCCAATGTCGTGCTGCTGGTGATGAACCTGCCGCTCATCCGCTTCTTCGTGCGGATGCTGCTGATCCCGCCCTGGGTCCTCTACCCGCTCGTCATCGCGCTTGCCTTCGCGGGCGTCTGGGCGGTGAACAACTCGGTGCTCGACCTGGTGCTCGCAACGCTTCTCGGCGTCGCCGGCTGGGCGGCGCGCAAGGCCGGCGTGCCGCTCGTCCCGCTCCTGCTCGGCATGGTGCTTGGGCGGATGCTCGAGGACAATGTGCGCCGCGCGATGGCCCTGTCGGACGGCGACCCGACGATCCTGTTCGCGAGGCCGATCGCCGCTGTGCTGTGGATCGCCTCCATCGCCGTGCTTCTCTGGCCCGCGATTGCCAAAGCCATCGCGGCGCGGCGGCCTCAGGCCTCGGCCTGAACCAGCGCGCTCTGCCGCGCAAGCGCCCGCCCGCCTGCGGTCGCCCCGACCGCGACCGCGAGCAGCACCGCTCCGGCATGCCAGACGAGGACCATGATCGCCGCATCGAGATGGTGCGTGATCGACAGGCCGACGGATGCGAGCATCGCGATGGAGAGGGTGCCTGCGGCCATCGTCGGCACCGGGCGGATCGGCGCCGCATGGCGCAGGGCAAGCAGCATCGCGCCGCCCATCGGCACGGACAGGCCGAGGATGAAGCCCAGGCAGCCCCAGGAGGTGCCGAGGGCGAGCCCGCCCGGCCCGAGCCGGACGAAATCGGCCACGCACCCCCAGCCGAGCGAGGCGACCCAGAGCGCGAAGCCGGGAAGGGGCAGCAGCGCCCAGCGGCCAGACCGGTCAGGCAGCGACAGGTGGAAGGCAGCGATCGCTGCGAGCACGGCGGTGAGCGCGGCAAGCGCGATCTGCGCTGCCTCCCAGGGCCGCGCCAGGCGTTCGGCGAGATCGGCGCGCGGGCCGCTGTAGAGCACCAGCGCGGCGATGACGGCGACGGAGAATCCGAGCCAGAGCGCGGCGCGGACGAGCGGCGGGCGAAGCCGGCGCACCGGCCCCATCTCCCGCACCATCGCCGTGACCAGATCCTCGGTCCTCACCTGCTCCCTGCTCCTCATTCGCCGCCGAGCTTGCGGCGCAGCGCGCCGATCGCCCGGTGGGTTGCGACCTTCAGCGCCGTGACGGAACTGCCAGTCTGGGCGGCGGCCTCTGCCAGAGAGAGCTCCTTCAGCTTCAGGAGCTCGATCGCCTGGCGCTGGCCGGCCGGCAGGTCTGCCACCGCGGCGCGGACATCGCGCGCGGCAAGCCGCGCCTCTCCTTCATTCGTCAGAGCCCCGGGCAAGGTTTCGCTCAAGGTGGCGTCGAGCTCCACTTCACGCGCGCCGCGTCGGCCAGTGGCGCGTGCCCTGTCGAGCGCGCGGCGCTCGGCGATCGCGGCGAGCCAGGGGCGGATCGGCCGGGATGGGTCGTAGGTTGCGCGGATCTGGTGCAGCGTCAGCAGCGTGTCCTGCACCGCGTCCTCGACATCGGCCTCGCCGCGGAGGCGGCGGCGGATCACCGCGCGCAGGAAGGGAAGGCATTCGCGCAGGAGCCGGTCATAGGCGCGGCGGTCGCCGTCCTGGGCCTGGGCCATGAGGCGGCCCCAGGCATCGTCGCGTCCGTCGGGTGTGTTCTCGGCCATGCTGTCGTCGCGTGGTCACGGAGCCGTGATGCGGGGGGCCGCCGGCCGGGCTGCTCCGCCATGTGGCCGCCATCCGCTGGCCATGCCGCAACCATGGCAGGCGGTCAGCGTTGCGCGCAATTCATTGGAAGCCGGGAGTGATCCAGCCATGCCACGCCTCACGCGCCTCGCCACATCCGTCGCTCTGGCCGGCTCGGCCATCCTCATCGCTGCCGTGCTTCTGTTCATCTCCTCGCCCGCGCGGGCAGACGACGACTGCCGCGGCATGCCTGTGACGCGCGCGCAGGCGATCGCGATTGCCCAGACTGTCGGGCTCGTGCGTGTCGAGGAGGTCGATTGCGACGACGACGAGTGGGAAGTCGAGGGCCGGAGCGCCTCCGGCCGCGAGATGGAAGTCGAGATCGATGCGCGCTCGGGCCAGATCAAGGAGATCGAGTACGACTGATCCGGCGCGGGCCGGCGCGCTGGCCCGGCCCTCAATGCCCGCGCAGGATCTGGCTCAGGAACATCTTGAGCCGGTCCGACCGCGGGTTGCCGAAGAATTCCGTGGGGGGCGCCACCTCGACCACCTCGCCGCGATCCATGAACACCACGCGGTCTGCCACCTGGCGGGCGAAGCCCATCTCGTGGGTGACGACGACCATGGTCATGCCGCTGTCGGCGAGCTCGACCATCACGTCGAGCACTTCCTTGATCATCTCGGGGTCGAGCGCCGAGGTCGGCTCGTCGAACAGCATGATCTTGGGCCGCATGCAGAGCGCGCGGGCGATCGCCACGCGCTGCTGCTGCCCGCCAGAAAGCTGCCCGGGATACTTGTGCGCCTGCTCGGGGATCTTCACGCGGCCGAGATAGGTCATCGCGAGTTCCTCGGCCTCCCTCTTCGGCATCTTGCGCACCCAGATCGGCGCAAGCGTGAGGTTCTCGAGGATGGTCAGGTGCGGGAACAGGTTGAAGGACTGGAACACCATGCCGACCTCGCGACGGATGGCGTCGATGTTCTTGAGGTCGCCGGTCAGCTCGATGCCGTCGACCTCGATGCGGCCTTCCTGGTGCACCTCGAGGCGGTTGATGCAGCGGATCATGGTCGACTTGCCCGAGCCCGAGGGGCCGCAGACGACGACGCGCTCGCGCTCCTTGACGGTGAGCGTGACGTCACGCAGGACATGCAGCGCACCGAACCACTTGTTCACCTTGTCGAGCACGATCATCGGCTGGGCGGCCTCGAGCGCCGCCGCATGATCGTTCGCCGCCTGCTGCACCGCTGCCTGCTGCATCACGTCCTCACTTTCCCTGCCGCCCGCATCAGCGGTTCCGGTGGCGGTTGAACTCGGTCTCGAGCCCTGCGCTGTATTTCGACATCGCGAAACAGAACACGAAGTAGATCGCCGCGACCGCGAGATAGGCCTCGGTGCCGAAGCCCTGCCAGGCCGGCTCGATGATCGAGGTCTTGGCGGCGTTCAGGAGGTCGAAGATGCCGATGATCAGGACGAGCGAGGTGTCCTTGAACATTCCGATGAATGTGTTCACCAGCGGCGGGATCACCATGCGCAGCGCCTGGGGCAGGATGATCAGCCCGGTCTTCTGCCAGTAGGAGAGGCCGAGCGCCTCTGCCGCCTCGTACTGCCCGCGCGGCAGAGCCTGCAGCCCGCCGCGGATCACCTCGGCGAGGTAGGCGGCGGCGAAGAGGATGATCGCGATCTGCGCGCGGAGAAGCTTGTCGATGTTCATCCCCTCGGGGAGGAACAGCGGGAACATCACCGACGCCATGAAGAGGAGGCTGATCAGCGGCACGCCGCGGATCAGCTCGATGTAGACGACGCAGAGCGCCTTCACGGCCGGCAGGTTGTGCGCGCGCCGGCCGAGCGCGACGAAGATCGCGAGCGGGAAGGCGAGCGCGATGCCGAAGGTCGAGAGGATGAGGGTGATGATCAGCCCGCCCCAGCGCTCCTGCTCGACATAGGGCAGGCCGAACACGCCGCCCCACATGAGGATGCCGATGACCGTCAGCGCGGCGATCCAGATGAACAGGAGCTCGCGACGCCAGAACCGCCGCATCGCCGAGACGACGTAGAGGCCGACGAAGATCGCGATGCAGACGGCCGGCCGCCACTGCTCGTCGAAAGGATAGAGGCCGAACAGGATGAAGCGGTACTTCTCGCCGATCAGCGCCCAGCAGGCACCGATGCCCTTCATCTCGCGGCAGGCGGTGGTGTTGACGGCCTGGCCCGTGCCAGGAACCGACCACACGGCGTTGAACACGGCCCAGTCGAGGAAGCCGAGCGTCCAGCGGATGATGAGATAGCCGAGCACCAGCGTGACGGCAGTCGACGCCCAGGAATTGAACAGGTTCGCCCTGATCCAGCCGATCGGGCCGACCGAGAGGGAGGGCGGCCTGCGTTCCTCGGCGGGAACGAATGCCGCGCTCGCCTGGCCCATCGTTGCCGCTTCCGCAGGAGGCGGTGTCATGGCCTAGCGCTCCTTCAGCGCGATGCGCGCATTGTACCAGTTCATGAAGGCCGAGATGGAGAGGCTGATGGTGAGGTAGACCATCATGATGATGGCGATGCCCTCGATCGCCTGGCCGGTCTGGTTGATCGTGGTGTTGGCGATGGAGACGATGTCCTGGTAGCCGATCGCGACGGCGAGCGAGCTGTTCTTGGTGATGTTGAGATACTGGCTCGTCATCGGCGGCACGATCACGCGCAGCGCCTGCGGCAGGATGATCAGGCGAAGCTGGTCGCCCCTCGAAAGGCCGAGCGCGCCGGCCGCCTCCCACTGGCCGTTGTGGATCGCCTGGATGCCTGCGCGCACGATCTCGGCGATGAACGCGGCGGTGTAGAGGACGAGGCCGAGCAGGAGTGCAGCGAACTCGGGGCTGACCGTCCCGCCACCGCTGAAGTTGAAGCCGCGGAGCGCTGGGACATCCACGGTCCAGGGCGCGCCCATCAGCAGCCACACGGCGATCGGCAGGCCCGCGATGAGCCCGAGCGCATAGGGCCATATCGGCGTGCGCTGGCCGGTCGCGAACTGGCGTGCGCGGAAGAGCCGCGCCAGCGCCCAGGTCGCGGCGATGCCGGCGACGAAGGCGAGCAGCGCCGCAGTGTGGGCAGGTTCCCACACGATCCAGGGGAACTTGATGCCGCGGTTCGAGAGGAACACGTTCCCGAATGGGTTGAGCGACTGGCGCGGCCCGGGCAGAGCCTGCATCAGCCCGTACCAGAACAGAAGCTGGAGCAGCAGCGGCAGGTCGCGCAGCACCTCGACATAGACCGCAGCGAGCCTGGAGACGAGCCAGTTCCTCGACAGCCGCGCGATGCCGACGATGGTGCCGAGGATGGTCGCGAGCACCGCGCCGATGACGGCGACGCGCAGCGTGTTGAGCACGCCGACGAGAAGCGCGCGGGCGTAGGTGTCGGCCGGCGAGTATTCGACCATCGCCTCGCCGATCGGCAGCCCCGCCTCGCGGCCGAGGAAGCCGAAGCCGGTGGCGATGCGCCGGACCTCGAGGTTGCGCATCGTATTGGAGACGAGCCACCACACCACGAACGCGACAGCGCCGAGGATCAGCACCTGCCAGACGATGTTGCGCACCGTCGGGTCGCGCCAGGAGAGGGTCATCCCCCGCGTAGGGGGGCGGCGGGCATAGCGCGGATCGGCGGCGATGGCGTCGTTCGGCATCGGTTGGCTCCGGCCGTCAGGGGCGGAGGGGGCGGGCCGGGTGGGCAGGGGGCCGCCGCGGTGGGCGGCCCCGTCCCCTCATCGGCCCGCTCTCCGCGAGCCTGCCGTCAGCTCAGCGCACCGGCGGGGCGTACATCAGCCCGCCCTTGGTCCAGAGGTTGTTGATGCCGCGGGGCACGCCCATCGGGGTGATGGAACGCTCCCACATCTCCTCGAAATTGCCGACCTGCTTGATGACATTGTAGGCCCAGCGGTTGTCGAGGCCGAGCATCTCGCCAAGCCCGCCGGTGACGCCGAGAAGGCGCTGGATCTCGGGGTTCTGGCTCTTCAGCATCTCATCGACATTGGCCGAGGTGACGCCGAGCTCCTCCGCGGCGAGCTGCGCGAAGCCGACCCAGCGGACGAGGTCGAACCACTTCGCATCGCCCTTGCGGACCACCGGGCCAAGCGGCTCCTTGGAGATGATCTCGGGCAGCAGCACGTACTGCTCCGCGTTCGCGCCCTGCGTCGAGCGGAACGAGGCGAGCGAGGAGCTGTCGTTGGTGTAGACGTCGCAGCGCCCGCTGATGAAGGCGTTGCGGATCTCCTCGACGCTCTCGATCACCACCGGGCGGAAGGACATCCGGTTGGTGCGGAAATAGTCGGAGAGGTTCAACTCGGTCGTCGTGCCGGGCTGCACGCACACGGTCGCGCCGTCGAGCTCCTTCGCGCTGTTCACCCCGAGCGAGCGCTTCACCATGAAGGCCTGGCCGTCATAGAAGTTCACGCCGGTGAACAGGAAGCCGAGGCTCGCCTCGCGCGCGAGCGTCCATGTCGTGGTGCGGACCAGGACGTCGACCTCGCCCGACTGCAGGGCCGGGAACCGGTTCTGCGTCGTGGTGCCGACGAAGCGGACCTTCGAGGCGTCGCCGAACAGCGCGGCCGCGACCGCGCGGCAGCCATCGACGTCAAGCCCGCGCCAGACGCCCTGGCTGTCGGGGTTGGAGAACCCGGCCACGCCGGTGGAGACGCCGCAATTGACGGTGCCGCGCGCCTTGACCGCATCGAATGTCGATTGCTGCTGCGCGACGGCCAAGCCCGCCGTGCCGAGGGTGAACGCGGCGGCGAACACGCCGGCGCGCATGGCATTCCTCATCGAAAACCTCCGTCCCAGAACCCAGACTCCCCTGAGCCCGCAGCGGATGCCCCGATTGACAGTGGCCCCGATGCGCGCCCGCGCCGCCGTATGCGCCGCATTCCCGGCCGCACTCCGGCGGCTTGCCACGGCAATGTGAGCCAGAGATCGGAGCGGTTCAACAGGATTGATGCGAGCCATCAGCAACAAAAAGGGCCGCCCCGGCATCCAGGACGGCCCTTCTGCTCATGCGCGCGGCAACCCGCCCGCGCAGCAGGCGATGCTCAGCGCATCGGCGGGGCGTACATCAGCCCGCCCTTGGTCCAGAGCTCGTTCGGGCCGCGCTGGATGCCGAGCGGGGTGACGTTCCGGGCGAAGCTCTCGCCGTAGTTCCCCACCTGCTTGATGATGTTGTAGGCCCACTTGGCGTCGACCGTGAGCATCTGGCCCAGCTCGCCCGCTGCGCCGACGAAGCGCTGGATCGAGGGGTTGGCGCTCTGCATGTGCTGGTCGATGTTCGCCGAGGTGAGGCCGAGCTCCTCTGCCTCGACCATGGCAAAATGGGCCCAGCGCACGAGGTCGGCCCAGCGGGGGTCGCCCTGGCGGACGGCGGGGCCGAGCGGCTCCTTCGAGATCACCTCGGGGAGGATCACGAACTGCTCGGCGTTCGCGCCCTGCGTGGAGCGCACCGAGGCGAGGCCGGAGACGTCGGTCGTCAGCGCATCGCAGCGGCCGGAGAAGAACGCAGCGTTCACCTCCTCGAGACGCTCGATCACCACCGGGGTGAAACGGATGTTGTTGGCACGGAACCAGTCGGTCAGGTTCAGCTCGGTCGTCGTGCCGGGCTGCACGCACACCGTCGCGCCGTCGAGCTCCTTCGCGCTCTTGAGGCCGAGCTCACGCTTCACCATGAAGCCCTGGCCGTCATAGAAGTTGATGCCCGAGAAATCGAGGCCGAGCGAGGTGTCGCGCGAGAGCGTCCAGGTCGTGTTGCGGCTGAGGATGTCCACCTCGCCCGACTGGAGGGCGGTGAAGCGCTGCTGCGCCGTCGTCGGCACGTAGCGCACCTTGGTCGCGTCGCCGAACAGGGCGGCGGCAACCGCGCGGCAGAGATCGACATCGAGGCCGCGCCACACGCCCTGGCTGTCGGGTGCGGCGAAGCCGGCGAGGCCGGTGTTCACGCCGCAATTGAGGTTGCCGCGCTGCTTGATGAGATCGAGCGTGTTGGCCTGCTGCTGCGCGCCTGCGGGGCCGGCGGCGAGGCCGAGGCTGACCACGACCGCTGCGGCGGTCGAGGCAAGCCATGGGCGGATCGGCGTTTCCATCGTTCTGTCTACTCCCCTGTTGTGTCCGGCCCCTGCCCCGTTCCGCCCAGGCGATGCCAAGTCGGCGCCGAGGCGTGCGGCCTGGCCGTGCCCGGCGTGGAGCCGGGCCGGCCGGCCGATGGCGCAACCGGAAGCGACGGCCGCGCTGTCGCGCCCGAATTCCCGGTTGGCACCATGCCGTCTCTGGGGCATTGAAGCACCGTTGGCGCCCCCGCGGAAGGCTGTGTGGTACGCGCGCCAGACGCGATAACCCACCGAACACACACGTACTGCGTGCGCGTGCTCTATCCTCTAACACGGGCGATGTTTACTGTTGCGTCAGGTACCTGCCGGGGGCCTGCGCCAGAAGCTGGCGCAGGTGGCGGTTCCGCGCGCAGTGGGGAATGAGGTCATGGCCAATAGGAGCTACGCGGTCTTCAGCCAGAGCTCGGGCGGAACCGGGCAGCGCAACACGTGGGACGGCGGGGTGGCGGACGGGACCAGCTCCCCCGACAGCGTGCCTGGCATCGTCCAGGGCGTGCCGACCGCCGTGGCGGCGAGCAATTTCGACGCGAACGCCAATGTCGAGCAGGTCAACGGCGTGTCCGCCCGCCACAGCCTCGACTTCATCGCGGGCGGCACCTTTGCCGGCTCCGGCCTCGCCGCCAACCTCGCCGGCGGTCGGGTGTTCAGCGGCGCGGCGGGAAACCAGAACCCTCTCGTGGCTGGCGGCTTCGCCGACGGGGTGCTCGGCGTCTCGCTCGCCAACGCCGACTGGAACGGCATCAAGAACGTCGAGCTCCTGGTCGACAGTGAGGATGTTCCCGGCCTGTCGGGCATCAGCATCCGCAACGTCGTCGATGTGCGAATCAAGCTCGGCGACGTCGCCATCGCGCCGTCCTGCGACGGCGACGGCCATGCCGGACGTCACGTCGTCGACATCGAGAACGTCAAGCGCGGCGAGTTGATCGCCTCGGCGAGCGACAAGGGGATCGCTGCGGCCATCTCGCTCGCCACCAACCTGGTCTCGCCGAACGTGTCCGAATGGCAGGCGAGCTTCGTCGTCGTCGGCTCGCAGTTCGGCGACAGCCTGCTCATCGCGCGGGGCGACATGGCGGGCCCGGCGAGGACGCTTCCCGGCCAGGTGTTCGACACCTCGGGCAAGCTCCAGCTCGTCGTCGCCAATCTCGGCGGCGGCGATGACGTGTTCGACGGAAACGGCGCGGAGGCGCAGACAGCCGTCACCCTGGCCAGCGATTTCGGAACGCTGTTCCTCGGTTCCGGAGGCACGGTGACGCTCGGCGTGTCGGGCGGTGAGCAGGGTGCCAAGGCGCAGCTCGCCGACTGGTTCGCCGATGCCGCCGCGGCCGGGATCGACCTTAGCCTGGGCGCCTACTTCAAGACCGCCGGCGGCGCCATCGCCACCGCCGCGGCAGCGAGCGTCCTCGCCGGCGAGGCCGACGTCGCGGCCATCGCCGGCACCGACTTCAACGCCGGCTTCGCCCAGGCGAGCGGCATGTGGTCCGGCCCGGCCGATCTCGGTGTGGTGCAGAACACGCCGGCGCTGTTCCCCGACGCGGGCGGCATCGGTATCAGCCAACCAACCAGGACTGAGTTCTTCGGCGGCGGCGCCAGCCTCGCCAACCCCGACAACGCCGCGGCGAACGGCATGGGCGAGCTCAATGCCTGGGGCGGGGCGGACGGCAACGCGTTCACCGACGTGCTTGTCGTGTCCTGGGGCGGTGCCGAGACGATCGCGGCCAAGGTCGCGCTCAACTACTTCTACTGCGGCGAGAATGGCGGCGAGGTCGCGCGCATCCAGCTCTGGAACGACGGCGCGCTCGTCGACGACGCGCTCTACGGCCCGATTGAGCTCCTGGTGCCGACGGGAACGTTCAGCGCGACGAATGGAGGCGAGGGCAGCATCGTCATCGCCAAGGGAATCGCCTTCGACGAGATCCGCTTCCTCGGCCACAACACCGCTGCGTCCATGGCGGTGGGCGATCCGTCCGACTACCTGGTGGACGGCATCGACCTCGTGCTCGCCGGAACCGGTGTCGCAGCGCTCGGCGGCGACCGCGCCTTCGCCGGCGCGGGGGCCGACAACTTCCTCTACAGCGTCGCCAACGGAGACGGCGTGGACACGATCCACGACTTCGCTGCGGGGGGGGGACCAGCTCCTGGTGCAGCTCGGCGGCGACAGCTACACGGTGCAGGAGATCGGCGGCGACACGGTCGTGAGCTTCGGCAGCTACGCGGGCGGCATCATCGTCAAGGGTGTCACCGGCCTCGGCATCGGCACGGACATCGTCTTCGCCTGACGGCGCGCCGCCTCAGTGCCGCATCGTTCCGGGAGCTGGCGGCGGCAGCCTACTGCCGCGGCGCGGCAAGTGCGGCGGCGGCGGCGCGGGCGCAGGCGGTGAAAGCGCCGAGATCGCGCCAGGGGTCGGCCTCCGGCGCCGAGACGCGAACGAAGGTGCCGCCCGCCGCCGCGATCCCGCCCTCGATCATGAGGTTGTCGGAGAGGCCGAAATCCTCGATGTCGAGCCCGTCGGGGTCGTTCAGCACCCGCTCGACATAGTCGCGCGGGTCGGTCGTGTAGGCGAAGAGGGCGAGGCCGAGCCCCCGCGCCAGCCCCACCTCGTACACCGTGCCGACATCGGCAGAGACGCCGCGGAACGGCGAGAGATTGGCGATGACGGCCACACAGCTCCGGATCAGCGCCTCGTTGCCGGCGGCAATCGCGAAGGCGCGGGCGCGCGCCGTGGCGGCCGGCGGCGGCGGCGTGTCGATCAGCGGCGCGACGGGCTCGAGGCCGAGAGGAAGGCAGATCGCCTTCTTCGCCGCGAGCACCTCGAGCGCATCGGGCAGGAACACTTCCGGCCCCGCGAGGTAGATCCTCGGCCGGGAGCGAAGGTCGGGCCTTGGCGGCGGGTGCAGTGTCGCGTCCACGCCCCTCTTCTAGTGCAGCGCGGACGCCGGGGCGAGGCCGCGCTGGCGGATGATCAGCGTCACGCCGTCGGCCGCCGGCTCGAGCGCCTTCTCCCCGCCCTTCGGCAGGGGGATGCCGGCAAGCCTGCACCAGCCGATCAGCACGGCGGTGACCTCCTCGGCGTCCATCGCGCAGTCCCGATACAGCCCGCCGGCGCGCCGCCAGCGCGCCACGATCACGGCATCCTCCGCCATCTCGTCCTCCCCCGTCTCCGCTTCGGCCATGCGCACATGGTCGAGCTCGGCGTCTGGCATCTCGAGGCGGATGATGTCGGCGATGCAGGTACGCAGCGCCTCTGCGATCATGTCGGTTCCGAAGTCGATGCGTCGATACTCACGAATGCGCGGCATGGGTGTTCTCCTGTCTTGCCGCCACCGTGCTTCAATAGTTTCTTAACCTTCAAGCTATCCATGGTTGCGTCTTGCAGAAACGCGACACGTTGTAGCTGTCATTTCGCAATGGTATGCGCCTCCGCTCTGCCATGGCATGTCGCGCAGCGCCAACGGCTCGGCTCGGCGGCCTGCCGGCCTGGCCACGTCACCGGGCCGGGATCGCATACATCAAGCCGCCGCGCGTCCAGAGGTCGTTGAGGCCGCGCTCCAGCCCGATCGGCCCGCCCTTGCCGAGCGTGCGCTCGAACACCTCGCCGTAGTTGCCCACCAGCTTGACGATGGCGTAGGCCCAGTTCTCCTCGACGCCGAGCGCCTTGCCGAAGCCGGGCGAGACGCCGAGGAATCGCTGGATGGTCGGGTCCTGGCTCTTCAGCATCTCGTCGACGTTGGCCTGCGTGATGCCGAGCTCCTCCGCCTCGATCATCGCCATCAGCGCGAAGCGGGCGATGTCGAGCCACTGGTCGTTACCGTGCCGCACATAGGGCCCGAGCGGCTCCTTCGAGATCCGCTCGGGCAGGATGATATGCTCGGCGCCATTGGTAATCGCCGAGACGCGCAGCGCGGCAAGCTGCGAGGCATCGGTGGTCAGCGCATCGCAGCGGCCGCTGTTGTAGGCGGGCACCATCTCCTCGAAGCGCCCCATCACCACGGGGCTGATGCGAATGCCCTCGCGCCGCGCGAAATCGGCGAGGTTCAGTTCGCTCGTCGAGCCTGCGGTGACGCAGACCGAGGCGCCGTCGAGCTGCTTCGCAGCGGTGACGTTCAGCCGCTTCGGCACCATGAACCCCTGGCCATCGTAGAAGTTCACCCCCACCATATTGAAGCCGAGCGCGGTGTCGCGTGTCAGCGTCAGCGTCACGTTACGGGCTAGGATATCGACCTCGCCTGACTGGAGCGCGGTGAAACGCGTCTGGTGGCTCGTGCCGACGAAGCGCCCCTTCGACGCGTCGCCGAACATCGCCGCGGCGACGGCGCGGCAATAATCGGCATCGAGGCCGCGCCAGACCCCTTGGCTGTCAGGCGCGGAGAAGCCCGCAACGCCACTGTTGACGCCGCAGATCACCGCGCCGCGCTGCTTCACGGCATCGAAGGTCTGCCCGGCGAGCGCCGGCGTGCAGAGAACCGGCAGTGCCAGGATGGCGGCCCGGAAGGCGTTGCGCATGTGGTTTCCCCTTGCTGCCAGTTCGGCGCAGAAGGGCACGCTACAGCAGCGCCCGGCCGGCAGGGAACCATCGTCATCCCGCTGCTCGGCTGGCGCAAACGGTTCCGCTGCGGTAACAGGCGGCCCATGGCATCCGCATCGCCCGAGCCCTGGCCCGCGCGGTTCGCACCGGGCCTCTCCGCGCTGCTTCGCTATCGGTGGAGCGACCTGCTGCACGACCTCGCCGCGGGTCTCTCCGTCGCCGCCGTCGCACTTCCTGTCGGCGTCGCCTACGCGCAGCTGGCCGGGTTCGAGCCCGTGTACGGTCTCTACGCGAGCATCCTGCCGCTCCTCGCCTATGCCCTGTTCGGCACGTCGCGTCAGCTCATCGTCGGACCCGATGCCGCGACCTGCGCGCTCGTCGCCGCTGCCGTCGCGCCTCTCTCGGCCGGCGATGCGGCTGCCGCCATGCCGCTTGCCGTCGCGCTCACCGCCATCGCGGGGCTTCTCTGCATCGGCGCGAGCTTCCTCCGCCTCGGCCGCATCGCCGATTTCCTGTCCAAGCCGATCCTCGTCGGATTCCTCAACGGCATCTCGCTTCACATCATGATCGGGCAGCTCGGGAAGCTGTTCGGCTTCCGGATCGACACCACCACCATGGTCGCGACCGCCTTCGAGATCGGCGCGCGGATCGAGGAGACGCATGCGCCGACGCTTGCGCTCGGCGTGGGAACCTTCGCGCTGCTGGCCCTGTCGTCGCGGCTTCTGCCTCGGCTGCCGGCGCCGCTCATCGCGCTCGTCGTTGCCGGCGCCGTCGTCGCCGCCACCGGTCTCGATGCGCGGGGCGTGGCCGTGATCGGCGGCGTACCGGCGGGGCTGCCGGTGCTCGGTCTTCCAGCCGTTCCGCTTGCCGCGCTGGCTGACCTCCTCGGCGCAGCGGGCGGGCTCGCGCTCGTCAGCTTCACGAGCATGATGCTCACCGCGCGCAGCTTCGCTGCGAAGAACCGCTACGAGATCGATGTCGATCGCGAGATCGCAGCGCTCGGGGCGGCGAACCTTGCGGCGGCGCTGTCGCAGACCTTCGCCGTCAGCGGCGCCGATTCCCGCACCGCCGTCGCGGACGCTGCGGGCGGGCGCACGCAGATGACCGGCCTCGTGGCGGCGGCCGCGATCGCGCTCGTGCTCCTGCTGCTGACCGAGCCGCTCCGCTTCGTTCCGGTTGCGGCACTGGCGGCGGTGCTCGTGCGGGCCTCGCTGTCGCTTCTCGACATCGACACGCTTCGGCGGCTTGCGCGTTTTTCCCGCTTCGAGTTCGCCCTCTGCCTGCTTGCCACGGCCGGCGTCATCTGGGTCGGCGCGATCCAGGCGATCCTCGTCGCGATAGTGCTCGCGCTCCTGAACTTCGTGCGGCTGATGGCGCGCCCGCGCGTCGAGCTTCTCGGCGAGGTGGAGGGGCTTCCCGGGTTCCATTCCATCTCTCGGCACCGCGCTGCGCGGACGGAGCCGGGCATGATCATCTTCCGCTTCAACGCCCCGCTTGTGTTCTTCAATGCGCCCTACTTTAAGCAGGAGGCGCTCGCCGCGATTCGTGACGCCGGGCCCGAGCTCCGCTGGTTCGTCGTCGATGCCCTGCCGCTGACGGGCGTCGACATCACGAGCGTCGACATGCTCGAGGATCTCGCGCGGCTCCTGCATGCGCGGGGGGCCGAGCTCGTCATCGCCGGGCGGATGACCGAGACCGAGCAGATGCTGCGCGCGAGAGGCCTCGGCGAGGCGATGATCGCGCATCGCCATTTCCCGACGCTTCGCCGCGCGCTCCGCGCCTTCCAGGCCATGCGGGCGGAGGAGGTGGGGCGCGACGCAGGCGGGTGAGCGCCAGGGGTTGCCGTTGCCGTCCCGCAGTTGGAAGCTCGCGCGAGCATGACAGCGAGGGGGAGACGACGCGCATGACCGACCGCATCATCGGGCGCAGGACAGTCCTGGCCGCAGGCGCAGCGCTTCTCGGTGCCGGCGGGGCGCAGGCGCAATGGGCGCCGTCGCGGCCGGTTCGGCTCGTCGTTCCCTTCGCGCCGGGAGGATTGACCGACATCCTCGCCCGCGCGCTGGCTGACCAGCTCCAGCCGCGGCTCGGCCAGGCGGTCGTCGTCGAGAACCGCGCCGGCGCAGGCGGCAACCTCGCAGCGGAGGCGGTGGCGCGGGCCGAGCCGGACGGGCACACGCTTCTCGTCGCGACCCAGGGCATCATCGCGATCAACAAGGCTCTGTTCCGGCGCCTGCCTTACGACCCCGATGCGGATTTCACCCCGCTTGCTTTCATGGCACGGCAGCCGAACCTCCTGGTCGCGAGCCCGAAAATCGTCACCGCGCCCGACCTCGCAGGGCTGATCGCGATGGCCAAGGCGGCACCGCAGCCGCTCGCCTACGGCTCGAACGGGGTCGGCAGCTTCACCCATCTCTCGATGGAGCTGTTCCGCATGAAGGCGGGGATCGAGCTCGTGCACGTTCCCTATCGCGGCTCCGCGCCGATGCTGGCAGACCTGATCGGCGGGCAGATCGCGCTCGCGATGGATGCCGTTGCGACCTCGATGCCGCATGTCTCGGCCGGCACTTTGAAGGCGATGGCGGTGACCTCCGCCGCCCGCGCGCCGTCGCTGCCGGACATTCCCGCCATCGCCGAGACCGTTCCGGGCTACGACGCCAGCCCATGGTACGGGGTGTTCGGCCCGGCCGCCGCGCCCGCGCCGGTGCTCGCGCGGCTCGAGGCGGACCTGCGCGCGGTTCTCGACAGCCCCGCCTGGGCCGCGCTCCTCGAGCAGCGCCAGGCCGAGCGCGTTCCGGAGAACCGCGAGGCGCTGATCCGCGCGCTCGCCGTCGAGGTGCCGGCCTGGCGCGAGGCGGTGAAGGCCTCCGGCGCGACGGCGGAATAGCCATGCCGCATGGTGCCGTCGCCTGGGCCTTCGACGGCCCGGCGGAGGGCGGCCGCGAGGACAAGGCCGCGCGGCTTCTGCTGCTCGACAGCCTCGGCTGCGCGCTCGCGGGGCTCCGCCACGCGCGGCCGCACGGCTTTGGCGAGGCACTTGCGCATGCAATGCCGGGGCGCATCGCGCTGCCCGGGGTCGCCGCTTCGCTCTCCCGCGCGGGCGCTGCCGGCGTGCTTGCCGCCTCGATGTGCTGGGATGAAGCCAATGACGGGCTTGCCATCGCGCATGGCCGTCCTGGCCTCGCCGTGGCGCCGCTCGTTCTCGCCGCACTCGCCGAGGGTGTCACGCTTGGCGAGGCGCGCGCTGCGTATGCGCTCGGCTACGAAGTGGCGGCCCGCGCCGGTCTCGCCTGGCGCATCCGGCCGGGAATGCATGTGGATGGCTCGTGGCACGCGCTCGGCGCCGCCGCCGCTGCCGCGCGGCTCGCGGGGGGCGGTGCCGCGTCGGCTGCGCGGGCGGTGCGGCTCGCCGCCTGCCAGATCCCCGCGAGCCTCTACGCCCCGATCGCTGCCGGGATGGACGGTCGGAACACCTACCCCGCCCATGCCGTACTGCTCGGCACGCTCGCCGCCGCGGCGTCCGCCGCCGGGATGGATGCGCCGAAGGAAGGGTTCGCGGCCGGACGGAAGGCGGTTCTCGGCCGTGACGATGCGCCGGCGACGGCTGAGCCAGGACGCTGGCTGCTGGCGGAGGCCTACATCAAACCCTATGCCGGGGTGCGCCATGCCCATTACGCCGCCGCGGCGGCCATTGCGCTGCGCGGGCGCATCCCTGCGGATAGTGTGTCGGCGATCCTTCTCGAGACCTACGGCGAGGCGCTGACCTATGCCGGAAACCGCGCCCCGGCGAGCGCAATCAAGGCGCAATTCAGCCTGTCCTGGGCGGCCGCTGCCGCGCTGGCGCAGGGGGATCTCTCGCCCGAGGCCTACACCGATGCCGCCTTGGCCGACCCTGCCCTGCGGCGGCTCGAGGCGCTGGTGGAGCTTCGCGACTGGGGGGGCGGGCGCGAGGGCCGCGGCGCGAGACTGACGATCGTCAGCAAAGACGGACGGCGGGAGACCGCCGCGGTCGAGGCCGTGCCGGGCGATGCTGCGCTGCCGATGACGCGCGAAGCAGTGGTGGCCAAGTTCGCCCGCTTCGCCGGGCCGACGCTGGAGGCGAGGACGGATGCGGTCGCAGGCGTGATGCTCGACGGCGCTGCCGGCGCGAGGCTCGATCCCTTCAGCCGCGCCTGAGCAGGAACAGGCCCTGTTCGGCGAAGAGATTGGCGAGGCGCCGGTTGCGCCGCCACGGAGTGCGTTTGCCCTCGTCGTCCACGCCGAGCCACTGCTCGACCACGTAGCCATCGAGCGCGCAGAGATCGAAGAAGTCGGTCAGCGTGCAGAAATGGATGTTCGGAGTGTCGTACCACGCTCGGTCGAGCACCTCGGTGCGTGGCATCCGCCCTGTGGCGAGCAGGGCTAGCCGCACGCGCCAATGCCCGAAATTCGGGAACGACACGATGGCGCGCCTGCCGATGCGCAGCATCTGCGCCAGCACCTCGCGCGGCCGCTCCGTCGCCTGCAGCGTGCGGGAGAGGATCACGTAGTCGAACGCGCCGTCGGGATAGAAGGCGAGGTCGGTGTCCGCATCGGCGTGGATCACCGGCAGGCCCTGCGCGACGGCCGCGGCAACCTCGCCCATGTCGATCTCGATGCCGCGGCCATCCACCGCGCGCTCGTGCACCAGGATGTCGAGCAGCGCACCGTCGCCGCAGCCGATGTCGAGGACGCGCGACCGCGGCTCGACCATCTCGGCGATCAGGCGGAGGTCGAGCCTGTCCGACAGCGGCCGGCCGATGCGCGGCGAGACGAGCCCGTCAGCCATGGCTCCACCGCTCCGCAGCACCCTTGAGGAAGCCGGAGACGGTACGGAACAGGTCCGGCTCGTCGAGGAGGAAGGCGTCGTGCCCCTTGTCGGAGGTGATCTCGACGAAGCTGACATTCGCTGCCGCTGCGTTCAGCGCGCGCACGATCTCTCGGCTCATCGCCGTGGGGAACAGCCAGTCGGACGAGAAGGAGATGACGCAGAACCGAACGGGCGAGTTGCGGAACGCCTCGCCGAGCGTGCCGCCATGCGAGCCCCCGTACTCTGCGGCGAGGTCGAAGAAGTCCATCGCGCGCGTGATGGTGAGATAGGCGTTCGCGTCGAAGCGCTGCACGAAGGTGCTGCCCTGGTATTGCAGGTAGCTTTCGACCTCGAACAGGTCCTTGTCGAAGGTGAGCATCGGGCCGGTGCGCAGGCGTCGGCCGAACTTCCGCGTCAGCGCCTGTTCGGAAAGGTAGGTGATGTGCGCCGTCATACGCGCGACCGCGAGGCCGCGTGCGGGGATCGTGCCGTGGCGCCAGTACTCGCCGCCATGGAAGTCCGGGTCGGCGTTGACGGCCTGGCGGCCGATCTCGTGGAAGGCGATGTTCTGCGCGCTGTGCCAGGCGGCCGTCGCGATCGGGATCGCTGCGAAGACACGGGTGGGGTAGAGCGCGGCCCATTCGAGCACCTGCATCCCACCCATCGAGCCACCGATGACGGCGAAGAGCTTCGGGATGCCGAGCCGCTCGACCAGCATCGCCTGGGCGCGGACCATGTCGCGGATGGTGACCGGCGGGAACAGCGTCCCCCACGGCCGGCCCTGCTTGGCGCCGTTCGCGTCCGTCATCTCCGAGGCAGGGCCGGTCGAGCCCATGCAGCCGCCGAGCACGTTGGCGCAGATGACGAAGAACCGGTCCGTGTCGATCGGCTTGCCCGGGCCGACCAGCGTCTCCCACCAGCCGGCCTTGCCGGTGACGGGGTGCGTTTCGGCGACGTACTGGTCACCCGTGAGCGCGTGGCAGAGAAGGATGGCGTTCGAGCGGCTGTCGTTCAGCCGCCCGTAGGTGCGGTAGGCGACATCGAGCGGGCGCAGGAGGGTGCCGCAATCGAGGGCGAGGCCCTCCTCGAAGGTCTCATGCTGGTGCATGACGGAGGCATTCAGCCCCGGCGGTGTCGGCGCAATGGTCGTCACGCTGCCATCAGTAGGTTGTGGCCCCGCGCCGCGCAACTGGCGCGAGGCGGGGGGCAGGGCAGCCCGGGGCCTGGCCGCCGCCGCACTTGCAACCTGCCCAGCATCCTTTATGCCTTCGGCGCCATGCCGCCAGAGGGTTCCACCGAGACGACCGAAAATACCGCCGAGACGCCCGAGCAGGCGGCGTCGCGGCTCGCCGCGCTGCGCGCCGAGATCGACCGGCTCGACGACCTTCTGCACGACACGCTTCTGCTCCGGGCAGCGATCGTGGAGCAGCTCGCCGCCTCCCGGATCAAACGCGGCTCGCCCTACCGCCCGGCCCGGGAGGCGCAGATCCTCCGCCGCCTGCTCGCCCGCCATACCGGCAGGCTGCCCAAGCAGGCGGTGATCGGCATCTGGCGCGAGATGCTGGCAGCGACCATCGCCATGCAGGGCCCCTTCAACATCGCCGTGTGGAACCCCGAGGCCGGGGCGGGCACGGTGAGCCTGGCCCGGGAGCATTTCGGCTCCATCACGCCGATCCGCTGGATGCGCACCACCGCCCAGGTTCTTTACGCCGTGGGCGAGGGCGAGGCGCAGGCCGGGGTGCTTCCCCTGCCGCAGGACGACCCTAACGCCGAGGGCGCGAACGACCCCTGGTGGATCGCCCTGATGCGGGGCGAGCGGCCGGCCATCTCGGTGGTCGCGAGGCTGCCCTTCGTCACCGTGCGCACGGAGGGGGCCTCCCGCGCCTCCGCCCTTGTCGTTGCCTCCACGCCGCCCGAGGCTTCCGGGGACGACAGGAGCCTCGTCGCCTTCCATTCGGCCGACGAGGTGAGCCGCGCCCGGATCGGCGACCGGCTGGTCGCTGCCGGACTGAAGCCGCTGAACCTGGTTCTGCACAGGCCCGACAGGACCGAGGCAGCCTGCCTCGCGGAGGTGGAAGGCCTGATCACCGTGGACGACCCGCGCCTCGGCGCGCTTCTCGAGAGTGGGGCGGCGGTTGCGCGGCCCGCGGTGATCGGCGGCTGGCCCGTCCCGCCGCCCGAGAGCGCCTATCTTCTCGCCTCGGCCAATCCTTCCGCTTCGGAGTAGCCGCCATGCCGCCTCAGCCACGCCCCGGGATCATGCAGATCGCGGCCTATGTCGGCGGCGAGGGCAAGCTCGCCGGCGCGAACCGGGTGATCAAGCTGTCCTCGAACGAGGGCGCGCTCGGCCCCTCGCCGCGCGCTATCGCCGCCTATGAGGCGGAGAAGGGCGAGATCCACCGCTATCCCGACGGCGGGGCGGGCGAGCTACGCTCCGCGATCGCCTCGGCGTTCCGGCTCGATGCGTCGCGCGTCGTCTGCGGCGCGGGGTCGGACGACCTGCTCTGCCTCCTCACCCAGGCCTATGGCGGCATCGGCACCGAGACGATCGTGACGAAGCATGCGTTCGCGATGCATCCGATCTATGCCCGCTACGCCGGCTCGACGGTGGTCGTCGCCGAGGAACGGAACCTGACGGCGGATGTCGACGCCATCCTCGCCTGCGTCAGCCCGCGCACCACGCTCGTGATGCTCGCCAACCCGAACAACCCGACCGGCACGATGCTGCCGTGGTCGGAGGTGGCACGGCTGCGTCAGGGCCTGCCCGAAAGCGTTCTGCTCGTCCTCGACCTCGCCTATGCCGAGTATCTCGAGGACCCGCGCGGCTCCGAGGCCGTCGCGCTCGTGGATGGCCCGGGCGCGAACGTCGTGATGACGCGCACCTTCTCGAAGATCTACGGCCTCGGCGGGCTTCGCCTCGGCTGGGCCTACGCGCCTGCGTCGGTGGCCGATGTGCTGAACCGCGTGCGCTCGCCCTTCAACGCCTCCCGCCCGGCCCAGGCCGCGGCGATCGCGGCGCTCGCCGACACGGCGCATGTCGAGGCCTCGCGCGCCCACAATGCGCGCTGGCGTCCCTGGCTCGTCAACGCGCTGGCCACGCTGGGCATCCCCGTGCACGGCAGGGAGGGAAACTTCGTGCTCGCCGATTTCGCCGCCGCCGGCCGGGACGCGAGCGAGGCCGATGCCGTGCTGCGCGGCCGCGGCATTATCGTTCGCGCGATGGGAAGCTACGGCCTGCCAGGATGCCTGCGCATCACGATCGGCACGGAGGAGGAGATGGCGGCGGTTGCCGAGGCGATCGGCTCCTTCATGGCCGGGCCGGTCAAGGAACGGGCGCATGGGTGAGGCGGCCCCTTCCCGGGCACCCTTCCGGCGCCTCGCGCTCATCGGCGTCGGGCTGATCGGCTCGTCGATCGCGCGGGCGGCGAAGGAGAAGGGCGGCATCGCCGACGAGGTGGTGGCGACCGCGCGCTCGGCCGCGACGCGCGACACGGTCCGCCGCCTCGGCATCGTCGACCGGGTGGAGGACACGCCCGAGGCTACCGTCACGGGCGCCGATTGCGTGATGCTCTGTGCCCCTGTCGGCGCCTATGCCGACATCGCCGCCGCGATCGCGCCGCATCTCGCGCGCGACGCGGTTCTCACCGATGTCGGCAGCACCAAGGGAAGCGTGCTCCGCGATGTGGGGCCGCACGTGCCGGACGGGGTGCATTTCGTTCCCGCCCATCCGATCGCAGGCACGGAACATTCCGGCCCCGAGGCGGGATTCGCGACGCTGTTCGAGGGCCGCTACGCCATCCTCACGCCGCCTCCCGGAACCGACGAGGCGGCGGTCGCCAAAGTCGAGGCGCTGTGGCGCGCCGCGGGCTCGATGGTCGAGGTGATGGAACCTGCGCACCACGACAAGGTGTTCGCCATCGTCTCCCACCTGCCGCACCTGATCGCCTTCACCATCTGCGGCACGGCCGATGACCTCGAGGACGAGAGCCGCCAGGCGGTGCTGCGCTTCGCCGCCTCGGGGTTCCGCGACTTCACGCGCATCGCCGCCTCCGACCCGACGATGTGGCGCGACGTGTTCCTCAACAACCGCGAGGCGCTGCTCGAGATGACTCAGCGCTTCACCGAGGACATGACGGCGATGGCGCGCGCGGTGCGCTGGGGCGACAACGGCTACATCGAAGACAAGATCGAGCGCGGGCGGCGGATCCGCCGCGGGCTGATCGAGCTCAAGCAGGCCTGAGCCATGCTCGCCCGGCTTCGCGCCTGGGCGGCCTCGCTGAAACGGGACGTCGCTGCGCTCGCGCGCGCGGCACGCGACCCGCGCACGCCGCTTCCGGCGAAGCTTCTCGCGCTTGCCATCGTCGCCTACGCGCTCTCGCCCCTCGACCTCATCCCCGACGTGATTCCCGTTCTCGGGATGCTCGATGACCTGATCCTGCTGCCGCTCGGCCTCTGGCTCGTGCTGCGGCTGATCCCGCGCGAGGTGATCGCCGAGCACCGTGCGGCGGTGGCGGAGGGCGGCCAGCTCCGCCCGAGCAGGGCCGGGGCGGCGATCATCGTGTGCCTCTGGCTTCTCGCGACTGTGCTCCTCGCTAGGCTTATCTGGAATTGATCGGCGTCAAGCCACGCTGCGCCCGCTGAAGCTGTTGGCGGCCGGATGGCTTCGCGGCTTGAATGGAACTTCCAGGAATTGCCAAACGCCAGGATCGCGCCCACACGCAATCCTGTGCCTACTGAGATAGTTTCTGAATAGAAACATAATGCCTGCGGGGAGGGCAGATGGCCAAGTGGGACAGCGGCGCAAGCACCGGCCTGCGCGACGTGAAGACCTAATTCGGCGCGACCGATCGCGAGATCGAGGACCTGGGCGAGACGATCACGAAATGGGCGGACAAGCAGAAGAAGGACGGTACGGGTCATTTCAAGTTCAAGGGCACGGAAGTGCACGCCCGTCTCGACGGAGGCGGATCGTTCGGATCGACTTCGGAAGCTAGCCGGGCCATTTGCCTCAGCCACCAGCACCCCTGGGAGAGCCCCGATGGCAGACGAAACGGCGAACGTCGTTCTGCTCGTGAACAACCGTACATACGACATCACTGCCGGACCGTCAGCGACCGACGAGCTCGTGCTCAAGGCGCGCGCCGACGTGCTGCAGAACCTGAGCCTCGAGCAGATCCTGACCGACCTCGAGAGGACGAACGACAGACGCTGACGACCCGCGACATGTCGGAGAAAGAGCGGGTGGAGGCGGAGGAGCGCAAGGCCAAGGCGGCGGCCGACAAGAAGGTCGAGGAGGAGAACAAGCGGGTTCTCGCGGAGCAGATCGCCAAGGCGCAGCAGCTCTACGAGGAAGCGAAGGCGGAGCAGGCGAAGGCCGAGGACCGCGCGCTCATGCTCGAGATCGTGGGCAGCATCACCGGGGCGATCGGCTCGGGCGTGGCGGCCTTCGCCGCCGTCAAGGGCGCGCCGGTGCTGGCGGCGAGCAACGTCGCCAACGCGCTCGCCGAGATCGCGAACCCGAAGAAGAAGCGGGCCCAGGCCACGAAGATACCGACAGAGACGCGATCGGAAGGCAAGGACAAGAAGAAGGACAGGGGCAAGGCGGATGAGGCACCGCCTGCTCCGTCCAAGCCCGACAAGAAGAAGGAGAAGGACAAGGGTGACGCCCCCCCCCCCCGCCCGCTCCGCCAACACCGGACAAGGGCAAGAATAAGGAGAAGGGCGAGGCCCCGGGCGCAGGGAAAGCGGATGCCTCTCCGAAGGAAAAGGATGGCAAGACCCACACGGCTGATGGAAAGCCGAACAGCGGCGACGACCCCGTAACCAACGCCAAGCCAAAGGACAAGGATAAGGACGACAAGAATCCCGCCGCGGTCGCGGCGGGCGTGGGCAAGGCTGCCCAGGAGGCAGGCGAAGGCATCAAGACGGCAGGCGGCTCCTATTCCGAGATCGCCAAGGGCGCTGCCGAGGCCAAGAAGCAGGCGCTCGACAGGCTGATGAAGCTGCAGGATCAGGAGCGCGAGGGGCTGGTCGCGATCTCACGCTACGCCGAGACCATGGCGCTCGCCGCGAAGGGCGCCGATGGGGCCAAGGCGGCCGTCGCCTCGTTGCAGCAGGCGGTCGCAGCGCTGAAGCAAATCGTGACCATCCTCGAGAACGCCAAGCTGTTCTGGGAGATGATGGCGCGCGCCTGCGCCACCCTCGGCAAGAGCGAGCTGCGCGAGGAAATCGAGATGTACATGGGAGACAAGAAGAAGGCGCGCATCGCCGAATACTCGCGTGACGAGTTCAAGGCGCAGCTTCTTCTGCTCACCGCCCGCTGGGTCGCGCTCGGCGTGATCTCGAAGGAGTATCAGGACACGATCGCGAAGATCCGCGAGAAGGTGCAGGGCAGGATCAGGACGGCGCCCACCATCGAGGAGGCGCGCAAGCTCGCCCCCGACCTCCCGAAGCAGCTCAAGCTCGACATCGAGAAGGATCTTGCGGAGCTGGACAAGAAGCGCGGCACGACGAAGGAGGAGCACGCGGCGCTGCGGGCCTGAGGCGCCGCGCGGGGCAGGGGGGCGACGATGCGCGCGCTGGCACGGTTTGTCGTCTCCCTGCTGCTTTGCGCCGGTCTCGCCGCCGCGGCAGCCGCCGCCGAGCAACAGGAGCTGACGCGGTCCGCGCTCGAGGGCCTCGCCGAATCGGCCAAGGCGCTGCAGCGGGGCGACAGCAGGCACGCTGCCGCGCTGCTCGAGCAGATGACCGGCAACGTCGCGACGCTCAGCGCGACGGCGGAGCGCTACCGCGAGGCCGCGCGCTCGGCAGAACAGTGCTGGCAGGCGCGGAGCATCGCGATCATCGGTGAGATCGAGCAGGGCTTCGGCAGGCAGCAGGCGCTCGAGGCCGAGGAGGCAAGGCTGTCAGGCGAGCTCCGGATCCAGCGCGAGCAGGCCGAGCGCGACAGGCAGCAGCAGCTCGCCTTCGAGATTGCGATGCACGCACTTGCAGCCGAGGCGAATTTCCGCAACCGCTGCAGCGCCGACATCAAGTTCTATTTCGACAATTTCGGCCGTTGCTTCGGCGCCGTGGCCGAGACGGTGTTCACCACGCGCGACCAGCAGATCCGCAATGCCTACAACGACATCAACCGTCAGCGCATGGTGACGCTGCGCAACATCGCCGACGGAGAGGGGCGCCAGCGCGACCTCGTCAGCAGGATCGAGGCGGACCATGCCGCCGTCGAGGTCCTGCGCAGCCGGCGCGCCGCGCTCGAACAGCAGGATGCGGCCGTGCGGCGCGCGATCACCACGCTCTCGGACGTGACCCAGTTCTGGTCCAGCGCGCAATCGCTGCTCGGCACGCGCGTCGCGAACCAGCTCGGCCTCCTCAACGACCTTCTGCCGACGCTCGAACGGACGAAGAAGTCCCCCGTGTTCGACCGGGCCGACCGTGACGAGATCAAGTCTCTCCGCAGGACGCTTCTCGACTTCGCCAAGAGCGTCGACGACCAGAGCAACTTCCTGCTCGCGCCGACGATCTGCCAGTAGCGCGCGGTGGCGGAGCTCGCCGCCGGCAGCGCCAATTCCAGAGGAAGGAACGCATGCGAATGATCAGGACAGTGGCGGCGCTGCTGCTCGCTGCCTGCCTTGCTGCCGGCGGAGCGCGCGCCGACGACCAGCGGGCGCAGACGCGCGCCGCGCTCAACGCGCTCGAGCAGGCGACCGTCGCGCTCGAGCGCGGCGACACGGGGGAGGCCGCCTTCCTGCTCGCCTACATGTCGGACTCGGTGAAGGCGCTCAATGCGACGGCCCAACGCTACCGCGAGACCGCCCGCGCGGCCGAGCAGCAGTGCCAGGCGCGGAGCGTGGCGTTGATCTCTGCGATCGAAACGAACCATGCGAGACAGCAGGAGCTCGAGCGGCAGGACGAACAGCTAGGTGCCGAGATCAGGGTACAGCGCGAGCAGGTGGAGAACTATCTTGCCGGCCAGGGTCCCCTGGGGGCTAGGGCGCGTGAGATACGGGAAGAGATCCACTTCACGGCTCTCTGCATCAACGACAACGGCTTCTACTATGACACGCGTAACTTCGGTCGGTGCTTCGTCAAGGTTTGGGAATCGAGGACGTCGACCCGCATCGGGCAGCTGAACGATGAGCTGAACGATCTGAGTCGCCGCTACATGGCGTTGCAGAATGCGATCAACGCGGCCGAGGAAAAGCAGCGGATGCTCCAGTCCGAGCTCGCCGTGCACAGGACCGAAACGGCCGAATTGCGGGCGCAGCGAGCGGGCCTGGAGCAGCAGGACAGGGCGGTCCGGCTTGCGGTCGTCGCCCTGTCCGACGTGACGGTGTTCTGGGACAAGGCGCTCTCGCTGCTCGGCGTCAACGTCGCCAACCGGCTCGGCCTGCTCAAGGACCTGCTGCCGACGCTCGACGTCACGTCGCACGTGCCAGTGTTCGATGACTATGACCGCTCCGAGATCAGGAGCCTGCGGGCGACGCTTCACGACTTCGCCACGAGCGTGGACGAGCGGGACAACTTCCTGCTCGCCCCCGCGATCTGCCAGTAGTCCGCGCCGCTCAGCCCGTGTAGCCGAAGCGCCGCGGCAGCCAGAGCACGAGGCCGGGGATGAAGGCGATCAGCAGCAGCGCCCCCACCATCGCCGCGATGAAGGGCAGGAGCTCGCGCGTCACCTTCCCGAGCGGTGCGTCCGAGAGCTTCGCGACGATGAACAGCAACAGCCCATAGGGCGGCGTGACGAGCCCGATCATGATGTTCACCACCGCGACAACGCCGAAATGAACGGGGTCTATGCCAAGCGCGCGGGCGGTAGGCAGAAGCATCGGCACCACGACCAGGAGGATGGTGGTGCCTTCGAGCAGGCAGCCAAGCACGAGCAGGATCGCGTTGACGACGAGCATGAACTGCCACCGCGCCATCTCGCCGCCGCCGAGCACGAGGCGCACCGTCTGCGGAATGTTCTCGCTGACGACGACGTAGTTGAAGGCGAGCGCGCCCGCGATCAGCATGCCGATCGCTGACGTCGAGCGCCCCGCCGCAAGCACCGTGGCATAGATGTCGCGCGCCGAGAGGCTCCGGTAGAGCAGCGCGGAGACGAGGAAGGCGTAAGCGGCAGCCACGGCCGCGGCCTCCGTCGGCGTCATCACCCCGCCATAGATTCCGCCGAGCAGGATCACAGGCATCAGCAGCGCCGGCAGCGCATCCGCGGTCAGGCGCGGCATGGCGCGGAGCGGTACGCGGGCAGAGACGGGGAAGCCGTGCCGCCGCGCCATCAGCGCGTTGATCGCCATCTGCGCCACAGCCATCAGCAGGCCAGGCACGACGCCGCCGAGGAACAGGTAGCCGATCGAGGTGTCGGCCACGAGCGCGTAGAGAACCATGGGGATCGAGGGCGGGATGATCGGCCCGATCACCGCGCTCGCCGCCGTGATCGCTGCTGCGTAGGGCGCGGGATACGCGTTTCCCCGCTTCATCATGTCGATGATGATCCGCCCGCTTCCTGCGGCATCGGCGATCGCCGAGCCCGACATGCCGGCGAAGATCACGCTCTGGACGACGTTCACGTGCCCGAGCCCGCCGCGCAGCCTGCCCACGAGCATGTTGCAGAAGCCGAGCAGCCGGTCGGTCATCGTGCCGGCATTCATCAGCCCGGCGGAGAAGATGAACAGCGGTACGGCCAGCAGGATGTAGCTTCCGTTCAACCCGTTCAGCACCTGCTCGGCAGCGATCGACATGTCCTGGTCGGACGCGGCGAGGTAGAGGATCGAGCCCGTGATCATCGAAAGCCCGATCGGCAGGCCGAGAAGCGAGAGGGCGATGATCGCGCCGAGGCCGATCGAGAACGGGCTCGCGAACTCGATCACGCCGGCCTCGCAGCTTCGCCCCGCAGCGCGCGCCAGACGATCGCGGCATGCCGGATGATCATGGCGACGGCGAAGACGAGATATACGGAGAACACGAGGTCCATCCGCAGGCCGAGATAGGCCGAGCGCTCGATGCGCATGAACGCGACGTAGTCGGCGACGGCGGGAAGCGAGGCGGAGAAGACAATGACAACGACGCTGCCGGCTGCGGCATCGAAGGCACGGCGAAGCGCGGGCGACACGGCGGCATGGAGGATGTCGAAGCGGATCTCCTCCTCCTCGGAGAGCACCAGCGCCGCGCCCCAGAGGATTCCCCAGAGCCAGGCCAGAAGCGACACCTCGGTCGTCCAGCCGACGGGCGCGTTGAACACGTAGCGCATGACGATCTGGACGAGGAAGGCGAGGAACATCGCCAGGAGCAGCGCGGCGAGCACGTTCTCCGCCCGCCGCCGCGCCCAGGCGAGCGCGCGGCCGTTCATCGCCGCACCGGCACGTCGCCTTCGCCGAGTGTCAGCGGACGGCGTTGATGCGGTCGAGGATTCCCGTCGGCCAGGACTGGGCGAGCGAGGAGGCGAGGTAGCGGCGCTGCGCCTCGCTGCGGAAGGCCGCGACATCGGGCTCGTACACCTCGAGCCCCTGCGCGCGGAAGAAGGCGATCATCTCCTGCTCCTGCTCCGCGTGCCGCCGGACGCTGAGGTCGATCGCACGCTCGGCCGCGGCCGTGACGGCGCCGCGCTGGGCATCGGAAAGCCCGTCCCAGAAGCGGGCAGACACGGCGAGCAGGTCGAAGGCGACGAGGTGGCTCGTCAGCACGAACTGCGTCGTCACCTCGTGGAAGCGCATGGTCCGGCTGGTCGGAAGCGGGTTGTCCTGCCCGTCCACCGCGCCGGTCTGCAGCGCCGTGTAGAGCTCGGCGAAGGCGACGGGGGTTGGGTTCGCGCCGAGCGCCTCGCCGAGGAACTGCCAGGCCTCTCCGGGTGGCATACGCAGCTTCATCCCCGCCATGTCGGCCGGCGTGGCGATGCGCTTGCGCGGCTTCAGGTTCACGTGCCGTGTGCCGAAGTAGAGCGGGCCGAGGATGTGGATGTTGAGCTGATCCCGCGCGAGTCGGTTGAACTCCTGCCCCACCTCGCCCGAGAACACCTGGCGCATGTGCGCCGCGTCGCGGAAGAGGTAGGCCGAGGTCATCACCGACCAGGCGGGGATCTGCCGCGAGACGTCCTGCGCGGCGATGTTGGCCATCTCGAGGTTGCCGCGCTGCAGCGCGACGATCTCCGTTCCCTGGCGGAACAGCGTGGCGTTGAGGTGCAGCTCGACATCGAACTGGCTCGCGAGGTCGGAGGCGAAGCCGCGCATCGCCTCCGCGCGGATGTCCTGGTCGGAGAAGACGGCAGCGAAGCGCAGCCTGCGGCGCTGCTGGGCAAGGGCCGGCATGGCACCCCCTGCCGCCAGCGCGGCCATGCCGCCGAGCCAGAAGCGACGTCCGAACCGCGTCCGCATGTGCATTCCCCCCTCGTGCGGCTCCGCCGGCAGCCGGCGGTTGGCGGGAACGCTAGTTGCGCGCGTTGGCGCGATCAATACCGCGCGATGCAGCGCGGCGTGTCAGGTGGCGCCGGCGGTGCGCGGCGGCTCGCTTCGGCCGATGGCGCGGATCAGCCTCACCATCTCGGGCGCGTCCCACTCGGCTTCGCCGGCAAGCCGCATCGCTTCGCGCCCCTCGCGGTCGACCACGAGCGTCGTCGGCAGGCCGCGGGCGCCGAGCATGCGGGCGGCCGCCCCGCGCAGGTCGAGCCAGATCGGCAAATGCTTCACCCCCGTGCGCTCGTAGAAGCGCCGAACCACGGGCGCGCCGCCACGGTCCTGCGAGAGCGCGAGCACGCGCACATTCTCCGGCGCGAGCATGGCCTGCAGCCGGTCAAGCGTCGGCATCTCGGCGACGCAGGGCGGGCACCAGGTGGCCCAGAGGTTGATCACCAGCACGTCCCCGCGGAAATCGGCGACCGTGTGCTCGGTGCCCGCTTCGTCGTGGAAGGTGAAGGCGGGAAGCGGGCGCGGCGGGTCGAAGGCCTCGGGCACGCCCGGCTGGGCGGCCTTTCCTTGCCGGGGCAGGGCGGGCATGGCACAGGTCAGCAGAGAGGCAACCAGCGCCTGCCGCCTTGCCCACATCGCTGTCCCGGACACACCCATGCCAGATACCTCCTCGCCAGACACCAAGAAGCCGGACACTCCGAAGCCGGAAGCCAATGCGCTGTGGGGCGGGCGCTTCGCCGGCGGCCCCGCCGCCATCATGCAGGAGATCAACGCCTCCATCGGCTTCGATCGCAGGATGTGGCGCCAGGACGTCGCCGGGTCCAGGGCCCACGCTGCCATGCTCGCGGCGAAGGGCATCATCTCCGAGGCCGATCTGGCCGACATCTCGCGCGGACTTGATCAGGTCGCGGCGGAGATCGAGGCAGGCAGCTTCGTGTTCGACATCGCCCAGGAAGACATCCACATGGCCGTGGAGGCGCGGCTGATCGCGCTGGTCGGCGATGCCGGGCGGCGGCTGCACACCGCGCGCAGCCGCAACGACCAGGTGGCGCTCGACGTCCGCCTCTGGGTGCGCGATGCGATCGACCAGCTCGACGCGCAGATGGTGGAGCTGATGCGCACCCTGGTCGAGCAGGCCGAGCGGAACAACGACCTGCCGATGCCCGGCTTCACCCACCTGCAGATCGGCCAGCCCGTCACCTTCGGCCACCACATGCTCGCCTATGTCGAGATGCTGGCGCGCGACCGCTCCCGCTTCGCAGATTGCCGCGCGCGTCTGAACGAATGCCCGCTCGGGGCGGCCGCGCTCGCCGGCACCTCCTTCCCGATCGACCGGCACATGACCGCCCAAGCGCTCGGCTTCGCGCGGCCGATGGCGAACTCGCTCGATGCGGTGAGTGACCGCGACTACGCGCTCGAGTTCCTCTCCGCTGCCTCGACGTGTGCCATCCACCTCTCGCGGCTGGCCGAGGAGATCGTGATCTGGATGTCTGCGCCGTGGCGCTTCATCCGCCTGACGGACGCCTTTACCACCGGCTCCTCGATCATGCCCCAGAAGCGCAACCCCGATGCGGCAGAGCTCGTGCGGGCGAAGACGGGCCGCATCACCGGCGCCTTCGTGTCGCTCACCATGGTCATGAAGGGGCTGCCGCTCACCTATGGAAAGGACATGCAGGAGGACAAGGAACCGCTATTCGACGCGGCCGACAGCCTTGCCCTCTGCCTCGCCGCCACGGCGGGGATGGTCCGCGACATGGTGCCCGAGCCCGCCAATCTCCGCCGCTGGGCCGGCGCGGGCTTCGCCACCGCGACCGACCTGGCCGACTGGCTCGTGCGCACCCTGAACCTGCCCTTCCGCACTGCGCACCACGTCACCGGCCGCCTTGTCGCCATGGCGGAGGCCAAGGGAACCGACCTCGAGGGGCTGACGCTCGCAGAGATGCAGTCGGTCGAGAGCAGGATCACGCGCGAGGTGTTCGGGGTTCTCTCGGTCGAGAATTCCGTTGCCTCGCGAAGCTGTTACGGCGGCACAGCGCCGGCCAATGTCGCTGCCCAGGCAGCCTCGTGGCGGCAGAGGCTCGCGTCGTGACAGAGCGTCGGGGACTGGTGGTTGTTGCGCTGTCGGCACTGATCCTGGCAGCCTGCGGCAAGCGGGGCGATCCGATCCCGCCCGGGCCAGACGAGGCCGTGACCTATCCGCGCACCTATCCGCGGGAGGGCGGCCAGGGCCCGGTCGTGGATGGTCCGCAATCGGTGTTTCCGCCGACGAGCAGGGGGGTAAGGGGAAGGCCATGAGCCCATTGGACACGATCGCGCGGGAGAAGCAGGGCGACCGCTCCGGCCCCGGCTTCCGCTCGCTGCTCGCGCAACGGCCGCATCTGACGCTGACAGCGGTGGGCCTCGCCGTCGAGGCCGTGCCGCTGATCCGCATCGCCGTCGGGCATGGAACCCCCACCTGGGTGTATTCGGCGGGCGCGATCAGCCATCGCTACCGCATGATGGCGACAGCGCTTTCCGCCACCGGGCTCGATGTCCGCATCCACTACGCGCTGAAGGCGAACGATGCGCTCGCGGTGGTCACGCTTCTCGCCCGCCAGGGCGCGGGGGCCGATGTGGTGAGCGACGGCGAGCGCCGCATCGCGCGCCAGGCCGGCATCGCCGCGAAGGACATCATGTTCAGCGGCGTCGGCAAGACGGAGGCGGAGCTTCGCGCCGCGCTGGCAGACGGCACGGGCCAGATCAATGTCGAGAGCGGCGAGGAGCTCGCGATGCTCTCGGGCATTGCGCGCAGCATGGGGGTGACCGCCCGCGTGGCGCTCCGCGTGAACCCCGACGTCGATGCCGGCACGCACGAGAAGATCACAACGGGGCTCGCCGAGAACAAGTTCGGCATCCCCGCAGCCGACGCCGTCGCGCTGTACAGCCACGCCGCGGCCCTGCCCGGCATCTCCCCGGTCGGGCTTGCCGTGCATATCGGCAGCCAGATCACGTCTCTCGCCCCCTATCGAGCCGCCTATGGCGTTCTCGCCGAGCTCGTGCAGGCGATCCGCGCGGCCGGGCACACCGTCACCGCGCTCGATTGCGGCGGGGGCCTCGGCATTTCCTACGAGGACGAGGAGCCGCCGACGCCGCAGGCCTTCGCCTCGGTGCTGAAGGAGACGCTCGGCGGGCTCGACGTGAAGCTCGCGATCGAGCCGGGCCGCTGGATCGTCGGGCCGGCCGGCCTCCTGCTCACGCGCGTGGTGATGCAGAAGCAGGGCGAGCAGCGCAGATTCGTGATCCTCGACGCCGCGATGAACGACCTTCTGCGTCCTTCCCTCTACGGCGCCTGGCATGGCATCCTTCCCATCACGCCGGCGCGTTGGCGCGCCGCGCTCTCTCCGGCGGATGTCGTCGGCCCGGTGTGCGAGTCAGGCGACACCTTCGCCACGGCCCGCCCGCTGCCCGATCTGCCCGCCGGCGAGGTGGTCGCGCTGCTCGATACCGGCGCCTATGGCGCGGTGATGAGCAGCACGTACAACGCCCGGCCCCTGGCCGCGCAGGTGATGGTGAGCGGAACGGTGGATGCGGTGATCCGCCAGAGGCAGAGCTTCGAGGCGATGCGTGCGAGCGACGTGCTGCCGCCCTGGCTCGGCCCGCTTCTGCCACCACCCAGGCACTGACGACGGAGCAGCGATTGAGCACGCGACCCGACGGTACCTCGAACGAGCATCCATCCGGCGTCGCGGGCCAATCCCCGGCCAGCCCTTCGCGCGGTCCGGCCGCCTCCACGGGGCGGCCTGACGCAAGCGCGAACCCCTACGAGTTCTCGATGATGCTGGCGCGGCGGCGCTTCCTCGCCCGGGCCGCGCTGTTCTGGGAGCGGCTGTGGCCCGCGCTGTGGCCGCCGCTCGGCGTCGCGGGCGTGTTCCTCATCGTCGCCCTCTCCGGGCTGCTCGGCCTGCTGCCAGGCTGGCTGCATCTCGTGCTGCTCGTCGGCTTCGGGCTTGGCTTCGTCTGGTCGCTGTTCATCGGCTTCCGCGGCTGGCGCGTACCGGGCGAGCGCGACGGAGACAGGCGGCTCGAGCAGGCGTCTGGCCTGTCGCACCGGCCGCTCGCCATCCTCGCCGACCGCCCTGCCGCAGGCGGCGACCCGATGGCAGAGGCGTTGTGGCGCGCCCACCAGGCCCGCGCTGCGGCTGCGGCGCGCACGCTGAAGGTCGGCGCGCCGCACCCGGGCCTCGCCGCGCGCGATCGGC